>NZ_JCATIF010000002.1:0-722388 GCF_059693765.1 Psychrobacter sp. CR212
CGTGGTACTTATCAAAAGTCACACAAACAGACTCATATCTAACCCCCTTTGCTGACGACAATAGCGCGATGGCCCCACCTGATCCCTTCCCGAACTCAGAAGTGAAACATCGTCGCGCCAATGGTAGTGTGGTTCGCCCATGTGAGAGTAGGTCATCGTCAGCTCTCTATTCCTGATTAGCCCCCAACTTAGTGTTGGGGGCTTTTTTTGTCTTAAACTTATCTGACTTCCCTAGAAAATCTCTTTATTTAAATGGTTTTATCTTTCGCTCGCATCAAAGCAGTTCTTCAACTCTTTCCTTGCCCAAATCATCACTAGCCTCTTATACCTAAAAGCCCCCGCTCACTCGAAGAGGGCTTTTTTATTGGCTTATTTATTAATAATAATTTATAACTATAGATGGTCAACTGAAAGTTTATTGAGATAATCTGATGATATTAGAAGAAACGGATAAATTGTATTTATATGACAGCTATGAAGATGCATATCTCATCGATAAAGAAAGCAGCGATATCTTATTTATTGATAGTTTTTACGATGGTCCATCTTGTGCTTTAATTGATCCAAATAACAAATATGCAATCGTAGCTGGTAAGCATTTAACTCTTTGGGACTGTTATGAGGGAAATAATAAGCTCACAAAATTTGAAACAGAACAGTTTTGCTGGATAGAAAGACTAAGGTTAATCAATGAAGGTACTATTCAAATATTATTAGATCCATGGTTCCAATACAGTGCTATATGGGAATTAACAGTTTCTAATAAGTCCTTATTTAAAATTTCAGATTTTATGAAGTATAAAAACCTACCTTATACTGATAATATAGTTTGGTGATTCATTATAAAACCACTATTTGAACCTTATAGTGGATTGTATATTTCTGAATTTTAGCTTAGGAAAGAACCTATGACTACCTCAAAAGTAACCTACCAAGGCGATTTGCGCACTACCGCCATTCATTTGCAATCAAATAATGAAATTATCACCGATGCCCCAACGGACAATCAAGGCAAGGGCGAGGCGTTTTCACCGACTGATTTGCTAGCGACCAGTTTGGCCAGCTGTATGCTAACGATCATTGGTATCAAAGCCCGTGACATGGAGATTGATCTTGCAGGCACCACGGCTGAAGTGACCAAAGTCATGGCCGCTGATCCAAGACGCGTGAGCGAGATCCATATCATCTTGACCTTTAATAAGGAGCTTGATGATAGAACGCAAACGATCTTTTATAACACCGCATTGACTTGTCCAGTCGCCAACAGCATCCACCCTGATATCACGCAGAACTTAACGTTCCGTATTGCTCGTGGCCTTTAATGCTATGGCAAAAACGTTATTGATTGTCGCTCATGCGCCGTCACCCAATACTGAGAAGTTGGCGCAAGCGGCGTATGGTGGTGCCAATCATCCTGATCTAGATATCAATGTCATTTTGAAGTCGCCGCAGGACACGCAGCCTGAAGATGTGTTGGCTGCTGATGCTTTGCTATTAGGCACGACTGAAAATCTAGCATATATGGCAGGGCTGACCAAAGACTTCTTTGATCGCTGTTATTATCCTGTGCTAGAAGAGAAGCAAGGCATGCCATTTGCATTATATATACGTGCAGGGCATGATGGTACGGGTACCAAGCTTGCAATAAAGACAATCACAACAGGGCTACGCTGGTCGTGGATTCAAGAGGCGCTGATACTACAAGGCGAGTGGCAGGATAGCTTTACCGAACAAGTAGAAGAGCTTGCCATGACGTTAGCCGCTGGCGTTGAAGGGGGTATTTATTGATAGCATATTTTGCCAATAATTCGCGAAAGATACTGCAAACCTAATGGGCAGTCTGAGGAGAATATCAATGCAAAACGATCATCTAAACAGTCAAGTGGATATCGACGCGTTGCCATTCTCTCAAGCGTGCGAGAACAATAAGCAGCCTATCCTAGAAGTATTGCAAAACGAGCTACAAGGCTTTACAAATGTGCTAGAGATTGGCTCTGGAACGGGTCAACATAGTGTTTACTTTGCTCCTCGTTTACCTGAGATACAGTGGCAAACCAGCGATGTCACGAGCAACCACCGTCATATAGAGGCTTGGCATCATGCTTATCCTGCGCCCAATCTATCTCTACCATTAGCGTTTGATTTGGCTTACGATTCTCTACCTATCAATAGTCAGTCAGTAAATAGCAATATAGCCAAGCCCTATGATGCGATATTTACGGCAAATACGCTACATATCATTAGCTGGGCTTTAGTTGAGCGGCTATTTTTACTGGTTGGTGATGCGTTACCTGTGGATGGTAAGCTGATTGTCTATGGCCCATTTAACGAACATGGTAACTATACCAGTGCGGGCAACCAGCGATTTGATGCGATGTTAAGGCAAGGTAATTCTGACAGTGGTATCCGTCATAAAGAAGACATTGTAAATTTAGCAAATATGCATCATCTAACGCTTAGCAGAACGTACGCGATGCCTGCCAATAATCAGCTGTTGGTCTTTCAGAAGTATTAAATGATTAGAACGTCAAAAAAAGACACCTCACCGATGATTCGTTGAGGTGTCTTTTTTTTGCATTGCTTATATGGTGACTGATATTTTTATACGATTAGATTATTTATACTCATCTGCTAAGAAGTCCAAATAACGTTTCCAAGAGCGCTCATCGGCGCGTGCATCATATCTGTCACTGCCAAATACGCTAAAGGCATGTGGTGCGCCGCTGTAAGTGACCATTTCATAAGGAACTTTTGCCGCTTCTAGCGTTTTGCCCAGAGTCGCAAAGCTCTCTAGAGAGACAGACTGGTCAGCTGAGCCGTGGAACACTAATATCTCGCCATTGGTCTTGTCATAACTTTGACCGGTCGGAGTATCAAAGGCACCATGGAAGGGGACAAAGGCTTTTTGCGGGAAGCCTGAACGTGCTAACTCTAATGCAACCGTACCACCGAAACAATATCCCATGGTCGTGCCGTTGCGCACATCATTGCCCTCCAGTCGTCCAGCATTTAACGCACCTTGTAGTATGCGGCGCATTTTGTTGCGATCATCGTAGAGCTCGCCTGTTAAACGCTTATTTTCTTCGACAGAGGTCGGACGAATGCCTTGCCCAAACATGTCTGCTGCCAGTACGTTGTAACCTTCATTCGCTAGCATATCAGCGCGTTTGCGCTCATAGTCGGTTAGACCATCCCAGTCATGAATCAACAAGATAAAAGGAGCGTAGGGCTTATTTGCTTTGGCGTAATAGCCCTCGTATGCTTGGTTATCCACCGTATAAGTGACGTTCTTGGTCGTGATAGCGGCAGCGGTTTGGCTGATGGTCAATGCCAGGAGCCCCATTGATGCACCCGCCAATAATGAGGGGTAAGGTTTTTTGGACGAGAAATTCGAAGTTGGTAACATAGTCGATAGCCTTATAGTTATATAAAAAAGAGATAAATATATGGCCAAAAACCATGCCAATGTTATTTATCGATGATCTCTAGTACGCCATAAAGCATACCTTAAAGAATAACTAAATTACAAGATTGGATTGTTAACGTTTAGGCTGGCTCAAAAGCCGTCAAGCGGTTGAGTGACTGTGCACGTAAACTTTAACCAAACATCAACAACTTTCACTATATACGCAACTATAAGCGACTTAGTTTTTGGGTAAGATAAACCGTATGCCTTTTATTCTATTCTCTTTTTTAATAATTGGTCATGCAGCATCACAGACAGATAATCGACAGATGAAGTCAGTATTATCCCAAAGGATACAACACCTGTGTAAGCACATTTTTAATGGTCTTAGAAGAGACTATTTTACTCATTAGATAGGATGTTTTATGAATAATAATATCGATCATACCGACCCAGCCAAAGATATGAATACTGAACGCGGTAATGGGGGCGAAACCCATCAGCGCGCAGGTGATGACACCAAAGTATTGACTACCCAACAAGGCGTGGCTATCAGCGACAATCAAAACTCACTAAAAGCAGGCGCACGCGGTCCTACGCTATTAGAAGATTTTGTACTACGTGAAAAGATCAACCACTTTGACCATGAGCGTATCCCTGAGCGTATCGTCCATGCGCGTGGTAGTGCGGCACACGGTTATTTTGAGCTGACCGAATCATTAGAAGAGTATACAACGGCCAAAATTTTGACTGAGACTGGTAAACAAACACCACTTTTTACCCGTTTTTCGACCGTTGCCGGTAATAAAGGCTCAAAAGACACGCCACGTGATGTGCGCGGATTTTCTGTCAAAGTCTATACCGAAGAAGGTAACTGGGACATCGTGGGCAACAACATGCCCATTTTCTTTATCCAAGATGCCATTAAATTTCCAGATTTGATCCATGCGGTCAAGCCTGAGCCAGATCGCGGATTCCCACAAGCGGCGTCTGCCCATGATACGTTTTGGGATTTTGTCTCATTGAGTCCTGAAACCATGCATAATCTGATCTGGTTGATGAGTGATCGTAGCCTGCCACGTAGCTTACGCATGATGGAAGGTTTTGGTATTCACAGCTACCGTTTGATTGATAAAGACGGTAAGAGCACCTTTGTACGTTTCCATTGGAAGCCAGTACTTGGCGTACAATCAACCACGTGGGACGAAGCCGTAAAAATCTCTGGCGCAGATCCTGATTATCATCGCCGTGATTTGTTTGAGTCAATTGACAATGGCATGTATCCTGAATGGGAGTTTGGCGTCCAGTTATTTACTGAAGAAGAAGCCGATCAGTTCCCGTTTGATCACCTCGATGCGACCAAGCTCATTCCAGAAGAGCTAGTGCCCGTGAAAATCGTTGGTAAAATGGTCTTGAATCGCAATGTAGATAACTTCTTTGCAGAGACAGAGCAAGTCGCATTCTGCCCATCACACGTAGTTCCTGGTATCGACTATAGTAATGATCCATTGCTCCAAGGCCGTCTATTTAGTTATCTAGATACGCAGTTGTCACGTTTGGGCTCACCAAACTTTGCGCAAATTCCAATCAATGCACCAAAATGCCCGTTTGCCAACAACCAGCAAGATGGCCATATGCAAATGCAGGTGCCTAAAACGCGGGTGCTCTATGAGCCACAAAGCCTTGATCCAACGCGTCCACGCGAAAGCGCCAAACGCGGATTTGCCTCATTCCAAGAGCAGATGGATGATGGTGTCAAAGGTCGCATCCGTGCCGAAAGCTTTGCCGATCATTATAGTCAGCCGCGCATGTTCTATCGCAGCCAGACAGAGGCAAGCAAGGCACACATTGCCTCTGCTTATGCGTTTGAGCTGGGTAAAGTAGATACTGCACATGTACGTACTCGTATGCTCAGCCATCTGCCGCATATCGATGAAGACTTGGCTAATCGTGTGGCTTCAGCCCTCGGTATGGAATTACCAAAGCCTGCTGATGCCGCTGCACCTGTACAGGATCTAGGCACGTCAAAAGCGCTGCAAACCATCGGTATCTCACCGAAGAGCCTAAAAGGTCGCTTAATTGGTATCTTAGTTGCTGAAGGTTCTAGCCATAGTGAAGTCAAGAAGTTTGAACAAGCCGCTATCGACGCTGGTGCTAGCGTCAAGATCGTCGCGCCTAATAAAGAAGTGACACTAGATGATGGTACACACATTCAAGCGGACGAACGTCTTGCTGGTGGCCCTTCTGCGCTCTTCGACGCTGTGGTCAGTATCATTATGCATCCACCAGCCAAAAAGCTGGCTATGGATAGTGCAGCACTAGATTGGTTCAACGATGCTTATGCACATTGCAAAGCGATTGCTTATTGCCCTGCGACTGAAGAACACATCTTGAGCAAATTGCCTATCGAAAAAGATAAATTTGTGACGCCACTGGATGATGTTGCTGGTTTCATCGAAAACGCTAAGACCCGTCTGTGGGAGCGCGAGCCAAAGGTTCGTGACCTTGCATAGTTGATAGCGTAATTGTTGGGATAAGCTTTAAACCTATAAAGTAAATGCTTAATGTAGAAGACCCAGCCTAAGCGCTGGGTTCTTTGCGTTTTTACTGGAAGTATAAACGTCGTCATTAATGATGTTACGCATTATGCGACTATTATCAACCGTATCTATAGTCACAAGCGTTCACTCAAAGTCATTTTGTTTGAATTGACGGGCGCTATACTAAATAGTATCTACGGAAGGGAGCACAAGCCTCATCATAATAATGAGGATGAATGCGGTAAGGAATACCAATGAGTCTATGTGAAATTGTACGTCTAGAGGGCTATATCCAAAGTAGCTACCTTGCGGTGTATCCAGATAAAATCATGCTACTAGACGGCTGCTGCCGTGCCGATGTGCCAATGGTGCTTGGGTATATCAAAGATACTCTAAATAGGCCGATAACAGACCTAAAAGTGGTGGTGGTCACCCATATGCATCCGGATCATGCGGGTGGTGCGCGCAAGTTTCGCCAAGAGACTGGCTGCCGCATTATCTCTGCTGACAAGAAAGAACAGTGGTACGGCGGTATTGGTGGACGAGCGATGCATCTGGTCGATATGAATCTTGCGTACTATGTGGCGCGGCGGCAAGGTCGCCCATTCAAAAATCTGTACTATTTGGCAAGCCTAAAGCCAGACATCACTGTCACAGACGGTGACTTTGTCCCAGAGTTTGATGAATGGCAAGTGTTAGAGACGCCAGGACATACGGATCGTGATCTGTCTTTACTTCATTTGCCCAGTCGTCAGGTATATACGGCTGATCTCATCATTAAATTGCGCCATAAGTTTGTGGCGCCATTTCCTGTCTATGATCCCAAGGCTTATAAGCAATCGTTAAAAAAAATCAGAGATTTAAAACCATCAATGGTAATGATGGCACATGGTCGAGAGCGGGCGATGAGTGAGGTAGAGTTTGATGCGTTCATCGACCAAGCCCCCAAGTATCCGCGCACGATTAAAGATACGATCAGACATAAACTGCTATGGCGTAAGAAAGGCAGCTTCCGACTTTTTAAACGGCGACATCATAAGTAGATATAAAATAAAGGATAGAAAGTGCAGACGAAAAAAAGCCCAGTTACTATCATAGTAACTGGGCTTTTCAAATATGGTGGGCTGTCCGCGACTCGAACGCGGGACCAATTGATTAAAAGTCAACTGCTCTACCAACTGAGCTAACAGCCCTGAGAAGCGTATAAAAATTGCACTGCAATTTTAGCTTCGCAAGAAAAAATTCTTTAAATAGAATTTTCTAAAAGTTATGCTAACAATAAATGTATATTATTGCCAACAAGAGTAACTCATTTAAAAAAGAGCTTTTTAAACTTAACTTTATTAAACAACTACCGGATAGGGTAGAACGATGAATAAAGGTTAAACTAAAATATGGTGGGCTGTCCGCGACTCGAACGCGGGACCAATTGATTAAAAGTCAACTGCTCTACCAACTGAGCTAACAGCCCTAACGTTTAAAGTGTTTGTATCCCTAAACGTGAGAGCACATTATATATATAATTCTGACAATTACAACCCCACATGATAAAAAAAGTGTAATTCTCTTATAAAATTGCCAATTTATTCCAGTTTCTTTAAATTTTTGCCATTATATCGATATTGACTGCTCTATTTTTGGCTAAAGCGAGTCAATAATCAATTATTAGTCTCGAGAAAGCGCCTCAACAGGATCTAGTTTGGCAGCATTACGTGCTGGCAAGAATCCAAATACTACGCCAATCAATGTCGAGCAAACAAACGCGGCAATAATAGAAGTCGGTGAGTAGATGACTTTGAAACTATCACCGCCCACACTATTAATCAGCTCACCAATGGCGAATGCCATTCCAATACCAATCAGTCCCCCTAGGATACAGACTAGAACGGCCTCAATGAGAAATTGCTGCATGATATCGCTTTGACGCGCACCTACTGCCATACGAACACCAATTTCATTAGTGCGCTCGGTGACAGAGACTAGCATGATGTTCATGACCCCAATACCACCAACAATCAACGAAATAACTGCAACTGATGAGATAAGTAGGGTCATCGTACCTGTCGTTGACTCAATGGTTTGACGGATAGAGTCTGAATTTCGTAGCTCAAAGTCATCTTTGCCATGGCGACTCTCTATCAAGTCAGAGATGGCCGTCTCTGCAGCACTAGAAGAGATACTATCATCTAACAACGCCACAAAGCGGTCGATATTGGTACTACCGGTGACGCGCGACATCACCGTTGTATAAGGCATATAGATAGTAGGCGTCGTTACACTGGGACCAAAGCCACCATCGCTCTCTTCAAGTACGCCAATCACGCGTCCAGGCACACTACCAACCAATATTACCTCGCCAACAGGGTTATCAATATCTGAGAAAAAGGTCTGTTTAGCGTTGTCATCGATGATGATATCTTGACTACGTAATGTAATGCTTTTTGCATCAAACCCTTGGCCCAGTGCTAATGTCTCACCAGTGACGGTTAGATAGTCTTCACCAACGCCATTGACGGTAGCATCCTCCTGTATATTACGATAGCGGACACTAGAGCTGGCATTTACCTGAGGGCTGACACTGATAATATAGGGCTGATTGCCGACCGCCTCTGCATCTTCTGGTGTCAAATTGTCATCGTTATAGCGGCGTCTAGGATCGCCTCTAGGGTAGCCATCATTGACGGTAATGGTATTGGTACCTAACGAGCTGATATTGGCAAGGATTTGCTGCTGAGAGCCTTGTCCAAGACCTACAATAGATACGACTGCGGCAATACCGATAATAATGCCGAGCATAGTTAGTAGAGTACGCATCTTATGCGCGCGCATGGCAAGCAAAGACATTTTGAACGCTTCAAGCAGTCGATCAATAAAACTACCAAAGGCACTTTTGCGATGCTCGCCAAGGATAGATTCTGGTTTTTTGTCTGTGTGCTTATAATGCTCAGTTTGATAGTCAGCGATGACATGGCCATCTTTGAGCTCAATCACACGCTCTGCTTGTGCTGCTAGTTTTGGATCATGAGTGACCATGATAATGGTATGACCTTGTGCGCTGAGGTCATGCAAAATCGCCATGACATCTTCGCCAGACTTACTGTCTAGGGCACCAGTTGGCTCATCTGCTAAGATAACATCGCCACCATTCATCAGTGCACGAGCGACAGAAACACGCTGCTGCTGTCCACCTGAGAGCTGATTGGGACGATTGTTGACCTTATTGCCAAGGCCGAGGTCAGTTAGTAGCTTCTCAGCACGATTGGTGCGTGCCTCGGTATCCATGCCTGCATACACGGCAGGGACGGCGACGTTGTCTTTGGCACTGATATCACCAAGCAAATGATAGCGCTGAAAAATAAAACCAAAGTGCTCACGGCGCAGTTCTGCTAGCTGATCGGCATCAAGCTTACGGGCGGATTGACCATAAATCTTATAATCACCAGCAGTGGCTTGATCTAGACAACCTAAGATATTCATCAAGGTGGACTTACCAGAGCCTGACTGTCCAATGATAGCGACCATCTCACCTTGGTGAATCGTCAGATTGATATCATGTAAGACGCGAATGGTTTGCTCACCAGCAGGGAACTCTCTGATAATGCCAGATAGTTCCATAATGGGCTTGCCTGATGCAGAGTGGTTAGCGCTATTGGTTTTTGCTGAGTTGCTTGAGCGATTAGCAGAAGTGTGTGACCCTAAGTTTTGAGCCGTGCTACTTTCAGAGCTATCTTCAGTCGACGGTTTAGGAGATTGAGATATAGTCATAGCAATGTCTTTAATAAAGGCTAATAAGCGTTATAGTGTTGTTATGAAAGGGCTGCTATGTTTAGCAAGCCTTTCTTACTCAACATAGTCAAAGCACAAGTTACATTTGAGGTCCACCAGGTACGCGGCCGCTATCTGATTTCTTACCGCTCTCTTCACTGATGATTACTTCTTCCCCTTCTTTCAAACCACTTAAGATTTGCGCATTTACTCGGTTATCAATACCGACTTCTACAGTACGCTCTTCTACGGTTCCGTCATCTTTTAATACACGTACAAACTTGCCCGTTGTTGATTTGCCTTTTTCTTTAGCTCGCTTTTCTTGTATCACTGTTGATGGTACTAATAGAGTATTTTTGGCTTCGTTGACGATGATATATATCTGTGCCGTCATATCGATTCGAAACAAGCGGTCAGGGTTTGGTACTTCTACGTAGCCGACGTAATAGATAGCAGCGTCTGTCGAGCTGGTGCTACTGATCTGCTCTGGGGCAGGTTCGATAGCGGTTAATGTCGCATCATACTGTTTGTCTGGATTACCGATAATATTAAAATAAGCAGGCATACCAGCACTGACGTTAATGACATCAGCTTCTGAGATTTGCGCGTTGATACGTACGGTCGATAAATCTGCTAACGTCACCAATGTGGGCGCCGTTTGGTTAGCATTGACCGTAGTACCTTGCTCAGTCGTAATAGAAACGACTGTACCTGATATTGGTGCACGAATCGTGGTATAGCTTAGATCTTCTTCAGCAGTACTGACGTTGGTTCGTGATTTGCGTAATGCTGCTTGCTGACTGTTGATATTGGCTTCTGTGGTCGCAATCGCGGCTTTAGCTGTGTCGATAGCCGCACGTGCATTGGCAACGGCTGCTTTTGCAGTCTCGACACTGGTCGCCTGCGTATCATATTCTTGTTGTGAGATAGCATCGATAGCGACTAAGTCTTGCAAACGGGCAAAATCAGACTGTGCTTGTTTGAGCTCAGATTGGCGGCTAGCAAGATCGGAATAGGCACTTTTTAGTGCTGCCTGTTTGCTGAGCGACTCTGCTTGCGCACTTTGTAGCGCGGCTTCACTTTGCTCAAGGCTGGCTTGTTCGTTGCTCAGGTTGTTTTTTTGGGTCACTTGGTCAATCTGTGCGATCAAATCGCCTTGCTTGACTTCATCACCGACTTCAACGTACAGGCGTTTTACCTCGCCAGATACCTGCGCGCCGACATCAACGGTATTTAACGCTTTTACCTTACCAGAGGCCATGACATTGTTTTCAATATCACCGACTTCAACGGTTGCGGTTAAATAGTTAGGTGCGGTTTCTTCTGGTTTTAAAAAAGTATAGGCCAAAGCCCCTAATGCTACGATAATTAAGGTGATGACACCCCATTTAATAGCAGATTTTCTGCTTATTTTGCGCATGACAACAATCCAATCACAATTAAATCAAGTGTAGATATAGTAGAGACTTCATGTGCGAAAGGGAATGATAATTAGTTTACGAAAGGTTAAGGCCTATGTAGTACAGATAACATGACAGAAAATAAGCGGCTGTTAATGGATAAATATGAGGAAAGGGTGGACATGATAAGAGGTAGTAAGGGAGAGGCCTTTAAAATGCTACTTGGTAAAATAAGGTATAGGGCGTGATAGTGAATGACGACTGGCTATCACGAAGTACTATCGTATGGTAAACAAACGCTTGCCTGCCAGCTCCAATGCCGCTTGCAGTAGTAACTCCCATGCTGGTTGGCGAATAAGGCCTTTGATGGCTTGGTCACAGCGATAGAGCAGAGCAGGCCATTCGCTCGTTTGTTCTTTTGACTGACGGCGGCACGCTTGTTGGTATAACCCTTGCTTACTACGCCAAATGCCTAATGCTTGAGGGTCTTGACCATCCAGCAGTTGCATAATTTGACGCATGTCTTTGCTAATAGCCCAGAGTACTAAAGTAGTAGGCTCATCGGTCGACTTTAGCTGAAACATGATTTTGGCAACCTGCGTGCTATTACCTGCAAGCATCGCATCAGACAAATCAAACACACTAAATTGCGCGTCGCTGACTAAGGCTGCTTGTAAGTCTGCAATATCCAATGCCACATTATTTACCGGCTGTGTAAAACTATTAGAGTGCTCGTTATCTTCATTATTATCACTATTGCTAGTAGCTAATTGGGGTGCAAACAGATAAGACAGGCGCCATAGCGTTTGATAAGCACTGAGTAGGTGGTGCTCAGTGTGTGACATAAGAAGTTGCCACGCTTCTTGTGACAGTCGTAATCCAAACTTCTGAGCTTGTATTTGCAACAACTGCTGGCGCTGCTGCTCGTTGTATAAATTGCAATCAATGACAGTGCCGTATTGAGCAAAAGGGGCAAACCACTTGCTGCTCTGACTGCGTTTGTCTTGCTTGGGTGTTAGCCATAATACGCTATGACTGTGCGCACCTGTTTGCGCCTCAACAGCAAAGCGCTCAAGCTCAGCAATAACTGCTTTATCAGGTTTATGATTGCCAGTCACGATTACCGCACTGGCATCATCAAATAGAGACTGGCTACCAAGCTCTGACAATACTTCTTGCCAACTCTTCACCGATATCAGCTCTATACGTTTGATAGCATAGTTTTGCGCGCGCCAATGCGGACGCAGCGCGTCAATGAGCCACTGACTGAGTAACGGCTCGTCACCATGCGCCAGCCACAAGCCCGCAACTGAAACCGAAGGCTGCAGGAGTTTGGGATAAGCTTGTATAAAGGTGTTTTGCATAGCGTGGTGGGACACAGGTTGGTAAGCAGATGATAGCATTTGCAAAAATATGACGAGCGCTGTCGAACTTGCTTAGCTGACTAAGTTAGTGCGTACGCTCGTTGTTCTTCATACTTAAATGGCTGCAAATGATAGAGCTTAATAACAGTATTTGTTAAAAGTTACTTCTCAGGTACGACGACAACCGTTGGCGTTGCGCCTTTATTCATCAGTACAGACTGCTTGGCAGCAGGTGCAACTTTTGGTAGCGAAATCGCCACATATTGATCCGTGATACGGCGTGCTAAGCTGTCATAGAGCCAATCACGAATCTGGTCGCCTTGCTGGTCATCAGTACTGACGGATGCTTCATTGTATTGATAGCTGCGCTCGACTTGAATGGGATTGGTAAGCGTGACGGGCTTGCCATTCTCGATCGTCTGGTAGCTGACATCAGCAGAGAGTACCAAGCGAATCTCTGTCAATACACCCACCAACTCGTAACGTTTAAAACGCACGTTACTGATATCGATCGCTGCAATCGGTTTAGCACCAGCTTGTTGATTGCTGCGAATCACATCATCAACTGTCATATTGCCAATGACATCGACACCTAATGTGGTTAGGCGACGCGTCAATGGCAATTTTAGAGGAAATGAGGTGCGATTGTCTTCGATAATGACGGCTGTTTTGTTGGCATTGAGCAGCATTGGCGAATCATAGCCGCGTAGCTGAAAACCGCAACCACTTAGACCTGCCGTTGCACCCAATATCGCAAACATAGGTAATGCTGTGAGCAATGCCGTCGCAAGCTTCTTTCCACCAGATTGTTTTGTACCAAAGTGCCGTGCGCTTGGCGTTGGTTGTGACTGCCCAGCTCGATGCTTATACGACATAAACGCTATCCTCATATGATAAAAAGGCTTAGAGCACTAAGCCTAGGCGACTAGCCTGCAACCACGATATTAACCAGCTTGTTGGGTACGACGATTTCTTTTTTGATCTCGCCTGTGATGAATTTTGCTACGCTTTCCATAGTGCGGGCTTGCTCTTTTAGTTGCTCAGGATCGCTGTTCGGTGCGACATCCATCTTACCACGCATTTTACCATTGACCTGAACGACCATCGTAATCATGTCCTGTACCAGCGCACTTTCATCAACAGTCGGGTAATCTAAGGTTAAAGTATCAAGGCCGAGCTGCTCAAGCAAATGCTCACCAACGTGCGGCGCATAGACAGACAGCATAATCAGCAGATTGGTCAACGCTTCGTGTTTAACGTGTAGCTCTTGCTCGCTACTGGCGTTAAAGGCAGTCAACTCGTTGGCAAGTTCCATCAAGCTTGATACTGGAGTGTTGAGTGCTAAACGATCACCCAAATCACTATCAATCTTGGCGATGGTTTCGTGCGTTTTACGGCGTAAGTTTTTGGCTTCTTTGCTCAATCCCTCTGTGTTCAATGTCGCACCCTTCAGCGTATCAATGCTGATATTGGTGGCCGTTAGCGCTTGCATGTGATCATTAGCGATGCGCCATACTTTTTTCACAAAGTTGTAAGGGCCTTTTAGCGCGTCATCTGACCATTCAAGCGTCTGATCGGCAGGTGCAGTGAATAGCGTATATAAACGTACCGTGTCCGCACCGTATTTATCAATAGTCAGCTGTGGATCGACACCGTTGTTTTTTGATTTAGACATTTTTTCGATTTTGCCAATCGTGACTGGCTGACCATCCAGCTTTAAGGTCGCTTTGATCGGCTGTCCACGGTCGTTGTAGTCGATGTCGATGTCTTCTGCAAAGTAGTAAGTAGTACTGCCATCCGCGTTGACACGGTAGAAGGTGCCAGCGAGTACCATACCTTGCGTCATTAGGTTGGCAAATGGCTCGTCGCCAGTGACCAAGTTTTCATCTCGCATGAGCTTATGGAAGAAGCGCGCATACAACAGATGCATCACTGCATGCTCAACACCGCCCACGTATTGATCGACTGGCAGCCATTTATTGGCAGCAGACTTGTTGACCATGTTTTGTGTGTCAGTTGGACTAGCAAAGCGGGCGTAATACCAGCTTGACTCTACAAAGGTGTCAAAGGTATCGGTCTCGCGCTCAGCAGGGTTACCACATTTAGGACAAGTGGTATTGACAAATTCTGGTATATTCTTGAGTGGATTACCACGACCATCAGGTACGACGTCGGTTGGCAACACAACGGGCAAGTCTTGCTCTTCAACTGGCACCGTACCACAATGCTCACAGTTGATCATTGGGATAGGGCAGCCCCAATAGCGCTGGCGCGACACGCCCCAATCCCGCAGGCGGTATTGGATTTTTTTCTTAGCCAGCGATTTTGGCTCAAGTTTGGCAAGCATGGCATCAAACGCCTGCTCAAAATCTAAACCGTCAAACTCACCTGAATTGACCAGAGTGTTGCGCTCGGTATAAGCAAGATTGACCTCAGTATTGTTTGCTTTGGCATCCGCTTTTGCTTCGTCAAAATAGTCATCAGGGGTATTGATGACTTGTTTAATCGGTAGGTTGTACTTCACCGCAAATTCATAATCACGCTCATCGTGAGCAGGCACAGCCATGACCGCACCTGAGCCGTAGCTCATCAGTACATAGTTGGCGACCCAAACAGGCACTTCTTCGCCAGTTAAAGGGTGCGTCACAGTTAGACCTGTATCCATACCGATTTTTTCGGCTTTAGCAAGATCGGCCTCAGCTACTGAGCCTTTTTTGCAAAGGGCACAGAACTGGGCAATCATGTCGTCTTTTTCAGCAGCGTATTGGGCGAGTGGGTGTTCTGCGGCAACCGCGACATAAGTCACGCCCATCAAAGTATCAGGACGAGTGGTGAACACATCTAAGGTGTTTTCTTCGCCAGCAATCTCATAAGGGAAATGTACTTCCATACCGGCACTACGACCAATCCAGTTGCGCTGCATGGTCAATACTTCAGAGGGCCAATGACCTTCTAGTTGATCCAAATCGTCGAGCAATTCATCGGCATAGTCAGTGATGTTGAAGTAATACATGGGGATGTCACGTTTTTCGACTGCCGCACCACTACGCCAGCCTTTGCCATCGATGACTTGCTCGTTTGCTAAGACAGTATTATCAACGGGATCCCAGTTGACCGTCGATAGCTTTTTGTAGACTAGACCTTTTTTGTATAATTGCAAAAATAGCCACTGCTCCCACTGATAATACTCAGGGCTACAAGTGGCAAACTCGCGTGACCAATCAATAGACAGGCCTAGTAATTTAAGCTGTGCGCGCATGTTGTCGATGTTGGCAAACGTCCATGCAGCAGGTGGCGTTTGATTGGCAATTGCTGCGTTTTCTGCTGGCAAGCCAAAACCATCCCAGCCCATTGGCTGCATGACCTCATACCCTTTTAGGCGGTAATAACGGCTTAAGACGTCAGAAATCGTATAGTTACGTACGTGGCCCATATGCAGCTTGCCGCTTGGGTAGGGGAACATTGACAGCATATAACGACTTGGTTTGTCGCTTGGCTCATTGCTGACTTCAAAGCGCTTGTCAGTGGCCCATTTGGTCTGCTGCGCAGCTTCGATCGCTTGCGGGTTATAATGATGATTGTCGGTTTGGTCTGCTGTCACGGCGTTGCTCATAGTCGGCTCGAAATTGGTTGATACTGATTTATTTAAGACGGATTTGTTTAATACTGTTCAAAATAGGTGGAATTTGACAATGCCATAGCATAGCGTAATTTGGCGAAAATTGCGACGATATGATGCATTTGCTCATCAGGTTTGACGATTAAAAGTGAGGTATTTTTTATATCCAGTCAGCCTCCGGTATAATAGAAACGTTCACCAGTATTTATGAGTAATGATAAGGAGTCACCATGACTATCACCATTTACGGCATCAAATCATGTAGCACGATGAAAAAGGCGTTCACTAAGCTTGACGAGCTGGGCGTTAGCTATGAGTTTCATGATTATAAAAAACAAGGTGTCGATAAAGAAACAATACAGCGCTGGGTAAACGCGTTAGGGGTTGATAAAGTGCTTAATAAGCGCGGTACGACATGGCGCAAGCTGACCGATGAGCAAAAGCAAGCAGCTGATGACAGCATAGATAAAGCGATAGATTTGCTGGTAGAAAATACCAGCATGATTAAGCGTCCGATTGTAGAAGGTCAATTAGCAGATAAAGATCAGCCGATATTGCTGTACGGTTTTGATGAAGCGGAGTTTGAGCGCGTGTTTGGTTAAAAACGGGCATAAAGAGCCTGAGCTAATAATAAAATCTTAGCTCAGGCTTGATAACGCCAACAATAAACCAAATCACACTAAAGCCCTAAATAATGAGCACATAGAGGCGGATTTGCTCCGCCGTCCAATCAAGGGCAAACCAGTCAATCATAAAAAACGACTTCCAGCCCTCTATCCAGCGCGCACCGCCGTAGCCAATGACCCACCAGCAGTAGATACTTTCTAATATAAATAGCAGAGATCATAGCGGAAGAGACATGACTGATTCCTGTTTTTAGCTGAATTAGGCCTCTATCTCACGGCTAATCAGTGTACCAACCCCTTCGTTAGTGAAAATTTCCAGTAACGTGGCATGAGGCACACGGCCATCGACGATAACGGCACTTTTAACACCGCTACGCACGGCATCAAGCGCACACTGTATTTTGGGAATCATACCGCCTGAGATCGTCCCATCTTCGATTAAAGCATCGACTTTCTTGGGCGTTAGCCCAGTCACTACCTCGCCGTCACGGCCCAATACGCCTTTGATATTGGTCAATAGCATCAGTTTCTCTGCTTGTAAAAACTCAGCCACTTTACCAGCGACTAGGTCTGCATTGATATTATAAGTATTGCCTTCTTTATCGACACCAAGTGGTGCGATAACGGGAATGAAATCAGAGGCAATGAGCATATTGATGACGTCTTTATTGACACTGACTACGTCGCCCACAAATCCTAAATCTACGGGAACCGCGACACCGTCGTTACCGATTTTTTCCATCATCAGTTTTTTGGCACGGATCAAATTGGCATCTTTGCCCGTGAGGCCAATTGCGCGACCGCCGTGCTTGTTAATCAAGCTAACAATCGATTTGTTGACACTGCCGCCAAGCACCATTTCTACGATATCCATCGTGCTTTTGTCAGTCACACGCATCCCATCGATACGATCAGACTGACGCCCCAGCTCTTTTAGTAAGTTATCAACTTGTGGGCCACCACCATGTACAACGACTGGATGCATGCCGACCGTTTTCAGCAAGACGATATCACGAGCAAATGAGCTTTCGAGTTCAGGATCGGTCATGGCATTGCCGCCATATTTCACCACGATGAGTTTATCAACAAAGCGCTGAATATAGGGCAGTGCGGTGGTTAATACTTCAGCGGTGTTTTTGGCGTCATCTAAATTAAGTGTCATTCCTAACTCCTAAAGGGCGGGTTTTAAATGGGTTGTTCTTTTTAGCATATTTAATCGATACAGGTTTAATGCCGTTATTCAGCAGGCATGGCGATAATCTGTGTTGCCAGCTCTGCATCAAATGGGCGACACAACGCGGCAAAGGTCGCTTGAATGTCTTTTAGATCATCCATGCTGTCACCAGCGAAGCGTGCAGTCAGGCTATTACTGGTATTTGATTGACGCAACACGCCAAAGCCATGGGCAAAATCTAAGCGGACACCATCAATGCAGCTAAGTCTAGTGCCTGCTGGCAATAAAGACTTGGCTTGTTCGACAGCTATATGGGATCTGATAGTGGAGCAAGTACAGACTGGTGACGCACATAAAGCAGTTGGTAGATTAGCGGCGTCTAGTCGGTAATTAGAAATATCAAACGAATCAGCATGAGTCGTCACGCTCGCTAGCTGCTGCAAGTAGGTACAAACCCTCGTTAATTGCTCCATGATTGAGCAATCTGTCCTAGCAGTCTGCGGCATCGGCAAATAATGATCTGCTGTACTGACCATGGCGGGCAAGCGTTGGAGAATATCTGATAGTGCATTTTTATCATCTAAGATATTACGAGACTTGGCAAACCAATGCAGTAAGCGCAATGCAGCATATATGGCATCATCATAAGGGATAAAGCGGCCATCATTAAAAATAAAATGCCCTGATAGCTCACCTGCAAAGACAATTTGACTATCAGGATGCTGTACCTGTTGGCGCATAAAGCTGCTACCGGTTTTGCTAATCACTGGCATCGCGCCAAGATCCGCCAGTAGCTTTGGCAGATGATGCGCGCATTTAATATCAAATAGCACCTCAGACGCTAAGGAGCTGGTCAAAGAATCAGGACGTTCTGTAATGGCAATGCGTGCTAACAAGTAGAGTAGGTGATCAGGCATGACAACTTTGCCGTTATTATCAACGATCATCAAACGATCACCATCACCATCAAATGCCAGACCAATATCGGCACAATGAGAAGCAACAGCTTGCTGCAGCGCTGTCAGACGGTTGGGCTCGGCTGGATCAGGATTACCAAGAGGAAAGCTGCCATCTGGCGTGTCATTGAGCACAATGACATGCTGGCAAAAACGGTCAAATAAGCGCTGAGTGATGTTGCCAGTGGCACCGTGCATACAATCAATAACCACAACCAAATCAAGCTTAGACGCTGTTTTTCGGTTGTTTGTAGGTGCTGTCTGATTATCCTGAGTCAACTGGCAAAAGACTTGCTCAATAGCCGCGATATAGACATCTGCTACTTGCTTGGCAGGCAGCTCTTTAAGCAAAGCTCTAGACAATTCAGTATTGCTGCTAATATTTATATAGTGTGAGTCTGGTTCTGAGTCTAAAGTTGCTTGCTCGACCTGATTTTTAGATAAGTAATGAGTATGAGAGATTAATTGTTGATAAAGGGCTTGTATCTCTAAGCTACTAGGAGATTTATGATTGACCAACCACTTGATACCCAATATGTCTTTGGCAGAGTGGCTGGCGGTTACAATAATGCCATGACCTTGATACTGCTTTGCCCAAAACGCCATCATGGGTGTGGTAACAAGACCGAGCTGGATAACGCATAAACCCTGTTGGGCTAATACAGTAGAGAGTGTACGTGCAATCGATTCGCTGCCATGACGCATGTCATAACCAATAACGACGATATTCTTAACATTAACATCGTCAACGCCAGTATTTTGTGTAGTATCTATGGGCGTATCGGCATTACTGTCGATAGCGGTAATAACATTTGTATCAATACTGGCATCACTGGTACTGGCATTACTATTTTTTGTGAATTGGCTGCGTTGAGGGCCATAGAGCTGAGCAAAACGATGGCCCAGCGCTTGTACAAACTCATCGGTAAAATGCGTGTTTGTACCACGGATGTCATAAGCACGAAATAAGGATTGCTGCGCCGCAAAAGATGGCATGGCTTATTCTCCTTATTGACGTGGTAAATAGGTGATTATGAATACAAAATGGACAGCGCAATATTCTATTAATGTAAAAAATAAATTCTAATCGCTATCTTGGTTACGATTTGGCTTAGTGATGACCTAAGTCGCTGTCCAAAACTTACTTGCCAATGAGTAGTTACTGACGACCCGAATGCCCGAATCCCCCAGCACCGCGTACGCTTTCATCACTGAATTCTGCAACCACTTCAAACTCAGGACGGGCAACAGGCACCACGATATACTGTGCCATGCGCTCTGCAGGGCTCAGAGTAAAGTCTTCGTTACTACGGTTCCAGATGCTAACCATCAGCTCACCCTGATAGTCGGCATCAATCAGCCCAACCAAGTTACCCAAGACGATGCCATGCTTATGGCCAAGTCCTGAGCGCGGTAGAATCATGCCTGCATAGTTAGGGTCTTGAATATAAACAGCAAGGCCCGTACCTATCAAGTGAGTTTCGCCCGCTTTGATCGTTAAAGGCTCATCAATACAAGCGCGCAGATCGATACCAGCACTGCCATCGGTAGCGCGAGTCGGTAGAGAAAACGCGTCATCTTGCGTGATTTTAGGGTTGACCACTTTCACTTGTACAGCTTGCATAACACACTCACTTAACGATTTAGAAGTTTTATAAATTAAGACTATTTAACAATATTGTATAAACAACAATGATATATAAATAGCAATGCTGTGTTTTTATTGGATACTTTATTATTTAGCAATTCACTAGAGTATTAACACACTCGCCAAGCCTAAAAATGACATAAAACCGACAATATCTGTGACAGTGGTTAGAATCACTGAGGCGGATAGTGCAGGATCGATATTCATACGTTTTAGCATCAGCGGTATACTAATTCCCGAGACATTCGCCGCCGTCATGTTGATCGCAATGGCAAAGCCAATGACAGCACTAATTTCGATGTCATGAAACCATAATTGGGCAATAAATGCCATGATTATCGCCCAAATGATACCGTTTATCGCGCCAACCCACAGCTCTTTATTAAGGAGCCAGACTCGGTTAGAACCACCGATTTGACCCATTGCCATACCGCGGATAACGACGGTCAAGGTTTGCGAGCCTGCAATACCGCCCATACTAGCGACCACAGGCATCAATATCGCCAGCGCCACCACTTCTGCCAACACTTCCTCGAACTGTCCAATCACTGCGGCTGCTAAAAGCGCGGTGCAGAGGTTAATGCCCAACCAGACACTACGGCTTTTAGCACTGGTTAGAATAGGCGCGAACAGCTCTTCATCTTGGCTAACACCAGCAAGATTTTTCATAGTGCTATCGACATCATCTTGGATAATCTCCATGATGTCTTCGCCATTTAGCTGTCCAACCAGCTCGCCGTAGCTGTTCGTCACGGGCGCAAAGCGGATATCTTCTGAGCGAAAAATTGCCGCAGCATCTTGGATATCTAAGCGATCATTAATGGTGATGGCCGTATCAATCAGTTCTGAGACCAGCGTATTTTGGTCATGTTTAATCAGATCTACCAGGCTCAATAGCCCAAGTAATTGCTGGCTTTGATCGACCACGAGTAGCTCTTGGCTTTCGTCATCGAGTAGATCCTCGTTTTCGCGTAGCCAATCCTGTACATCCGCCAGACAGATATCATCCCGTATTTGGATAATATCGGGATCCATGTAGCTCCCAACTTCCCAGTCATCATACGTATCAAGTTTATTGACTTGGACGCGCGTTTCTTCATCGAGCGTTGCCATGACTGAGGTACGTACGCTCTCAGTGACAGTATCCAAAATCTCAGAGATGTCTTGGGCGTCAAGATCTTGGGTAAACAGCGAGATTTCTTGAGAGGTGATATTCTCCATCAATGGCTGGCGGGTATCATACTCAAGCTCAGCCAGTACTTCCCCTTTGAGGCTTTCTGGTACTTGTTCCCAAATCAATAGGCGGTTTTGAGCCGGGAAGGACTCTAGTAGGCTTGCAATCTCATACTCAGATTGCTTCTCCAGAAATTCAGTAATCGCCTCATATGCTTTATCAGCAACCAAATCCTGCAAATACAGAAGCTTATACTCAGCGTTGTATTCTGCTGGGTTGTAGTCTCCTGATAGCGTGGAGGGTTGTTCCTGATCGGGCATCGGGGTAGGCATAAAAGTTCCAATATCTCTTAAAAAATGTTAATAATGGCAACGCATCAAACGTTGGATGGGTGTTTGCTCAGGGTGTTGTCATTGGTGTCAATCGTATTCGCATCCCTATTAGCGTTTACCCAATAAAGCGCGAATATTGGCCAAATATTCATCAGCCACTTTTGCCGGATCTTTAGTGGCTTGTTTCTTTTTGGCTTTGGCAGGCCAGTCGATATGATCTTCTGGCAGCTCATCCAAAAACCGTGATTCTGAGGTCACGCGCATTTGACCACCAGCACGGCGCTGGGTTGCCAGTGTCAGTGTCAGCTCACGGCGCGCACGGGTGATGCCCACGTACATGAGGCGACGCTCTTCTTCGATCGTCTCACTCATAATAGAGTTACGATGTGGCAGCATTTCTTCCTCAAGCCCCATGATATAGACAAAGTCAAACTCCAAACCTTTTGCAGCATGTAAGGTCATTAGATTGACTTTGTTGGTGTTCTCTTCTTCTTGCTGCTGCTCAAGCATGTCTAGCAAGACGAGCTTACGGATGATGGTATCAATCGTCCGATCCTCGTCCTCTTCCGCGCGATTAATGAGCGATTGAATACTGGTATAGAGCATATCGATATTATCAATACGGTTCTTTTCTTGCTGCGGCGTTTTGGCATCGCTACGGACAAAATCTATATAGCCCGTCTCATTAATCATTTGGCGGACGATTGGCACAGGGTCAGGGTGCTGATCCAGCTCAAGCGTATAGTGTTCGATGAATTCGCCAAACTCTTTGATCGTGCCATACGCTTTTGACGGCAACACATGAGCCAAGCCGGCATGAGTACAAGAAGCCAGTAGCGAGATACTATGCTCTTGAGCAAATAAGCCAAGCTTTTCTAGCGTCGCAGGTCCCATACCGCGCTTGGGCGTATTGATAATACGCAAAAACGCGCTGTCATCTTCAGGGTTCAAAATCAGGCGTAGATAGCCCATGATGTCTTTGATTTCACTACGGGCAAAGAAGGATTGACCGCCTGATAGCTTATAAGGGACTTGTAGCTGGCGCAATTGTGCCTCAAGCATTCGTGCCTGAAAGTTACTGCGGTAGAGCACCGCATACTGCTCCCACTCATTGCCAAACCGCAATTTGTGCGTGACAATCTCTTTAGCAACGCGTTCAGATTCATCGTCATCATTACGGCAATTGATGATACGAATTTTTTCGCCTTGGCCTTTATCTGACCACAGTTTTTTTTCAAATAAATGCTCGTTGTTCAGAATAACGGCATTGGCTGAGGTCAAAATACGCGTGGTTGAACGGTAATTTTGCTCAAGCATGACGATTTTTAGTTTTGGAAAGTCCTCTTTTAGCAGCGCCATATTTTCAGGTTTTGCCCCGCGCCACGCATAGATAGATTGGTCATCATCACCCACCACGGTAAAACGACCTTGCGGACCAACCAAATGTTTAATCATTTCATACTGGGCGGTATTGGTATCTTGATACTCATCGACCAATAGATAACGAATACGATTTTGCCATTTGTCTCGCAGCTCTCTATTTTCACGCAAGATTTTGGTCGGCAGTACAATCAAATCATCAAAATCGACGGCATTATACGCACGCAAGTTACGCTCATAAAGGGCGTACAAGGTCGCAAAAATCATGTCTTCTGGATCGTCTAACGTTTCCATCGCCTTGTCAGGCTCGATCAAATCGTTTTTCCAATCAGAGATCATCTTGATGGCTTTGCCGACCAGCTCACGACTTTCAGCACCACTTAAGTTGTCGCGCATCATCAGCTCCATCAAGAGGCGCTTACTATCATCGCTGTCCATGATAGAGAAGTTGCCTTTTAGCGGCGTATGCATCAGCTCATAGCGCAAAAACTGGAGACCAAATTGGTGAAAGGTCGATACAGTCAAGCCGCGCGTTTTTTCGCTTGGGAGCAGTTTGCTCACACGGGCTTTCATTTCACGTGCCGCCTTATTAGTAAAGGTCACGGCAGTGATGCGCTCAGCTGGCATGTCGCACTCTTGAATCAGATACGCAATTTTACGCGTGATCACCGAGGTCTTACCGGAGCCAGCACCTGCGAGCACAAGTAGTGGGCCGGATACGTAGAGCATGGCTTCTTGTTGTTTGGGATTGAGTTGACTCATAACGTGACCTGTAAGACAAAAGCAAAAAGAGGGTAGCGCTGATATAGCACAAGTAGATGAACGCGGTGCGTATCACCAAAATTGATATCGTAGTGATATCTTAATAATGTTTGTTATAAGGATAATAGAATTTAAGGTTTGATGATGACATATCGTAAAATTAGGTGGGTCATTATAAAGCAAAAACGGTCACTTTGGGGGAGGAGTTGGGTGATGAAAATAGGGTATGAGCGCACTTGATTTTTGGTAAATAGCGTGACAGCGTTTGCGTATCGAACAAAGCATGGATTTGGGGTTAATATAAGGTAACGTCTATATCATAATTTTTGGTAAAAAAAACACATTTTGTTTCATAGAAAATGACCGTCGAATACAGTTAAAAACTAGCTTTTAGGCACTGATATGCGTATAGTACGTAAATAATTTATGCCAGTTGTCACGTCATTATTAACCACGTGTAATGAGCTATTAAATCAATTAAGTACGCAGTCAGATATGATATTGATTTAATACGTTGATCTTACGTTGTTAGAAGATGCGTTGGGCGACCAGCCTTTATCCGCGTGCATACCGGAATCTCTACCGTTGGTCAGGTCTGACATCGTCGTTAATAAGCTTGATAATTGGTTATTACCAGCAAAATACCTAACATGTGACTCAATGACAGTTACTTAAACACAGTGTCAGTGAATGACAACTGCTTTGTGTTTTCGTCTGCGTTATACCTGTCGTGAGGCGGCCTTAATGGGTCAGTGCCTGCGCTGTGTCTAACACTCGATTGGGTGAGGAGCACGTATTATCATGTCTGCTTTTAATTGGTCAGCAGTTGCTTTTATCTTAGCCGCCATTGGGCTAGTTGTCTTTATGCTGGTGGTACCGCGTTTACTTGGCGGTCGCTCTCAAGGCTCACAAAAAGAAGAGATATTTGAAGCGGGTGTTGTCGGATCTGGCAACGCCCGTATTCGTTTGTCTGCTAAATTCTATTTGGTCGCGATTTTCTTTGTGATTTTCGATTTAGAGGCGCTGTATCTCTACGCGTATTCTGTGTCAGTGCGAGAGGCCGGCTGGCTTGGTTTTGCCGCTGCTGCTACCTTTATCACTATTCTGATTATCGGTTTGATTTATGAGCTGAGCTTGGGTGCGATGAACTGGGCACCTGCTGACAAGCTGCGTAAAAAGGCACGCTTATATACCGCGCCTGCTGGCTTTAACTTAGCAGATATCACCAAGTTTGATGGTGCTCATGAGCTGATGGTCGATCCTACTGGTAAAGTACCCGCACAATCATCCGGTCAAATCAATGTCTCAAACAATATCGAAGCCAATCGCCGTCATCTACAAAACATCGATCATATTAATATCACAGGTAATGTGACGTCTGTGGACTTTGCGACGTCTGCACAAAACGACAAGCCTGCGCACTAGTGAGTGGTGCTGGCTTTCGCTGATCGCATTTTGTTGCAACGATTGCTTGTGATTGGCCCCTTATTAATAACGAAATTTTTGGCGACAGCGTATACAAGATGAGTATGACGCCAAGCCTAATATAAAGGTTGTATGTTATGAAATACACATTAACAAAAGCCAACCCTGATGCAGATACCTACCCTGCACAGACCCGCCAAACGGTCAATGATCCTATCGAAGATGAAGTCAATAAAAACGTCTTTATGGGTCGTCTCGAAGATCTTGTTCATTCAACAGCAAATTGGGGACGCAAGCACTCGCTCTGGCCATTTAACTTTGGTACGTCTTGCTGTTATGTTGAATACGCCACTACCTTAACCGCCGTTCATGATTTGTCACGCTTTGGGGCCGAAGTTATCCGCGCCTCACCCCGTCAGGCAGACGTTATGATCGTTGCTGGTACATGTTTTGTCAAAATGGCCCCTGTTATTCAGCGTCTTTATGAGCAAATGCTTGAGCCAAAATGGGTCATCTCTATGGGTGCTTGTGCCAACTCAGGCGGCATGTATGATATCTATTCTGTCGTACAAGGGGTGGATAAAGTGATCCCTGTCGATGTGTATGTGCCAGGCTGTCCGCCGCGTCCAGAAGCATTGATTCAAGGCTTGATGTTGCTACAAGAATCTATCACCAAAGAGCGTCGTCCGCTGGGCATCCATGTCAATGAGCAGGGTATCTATCAGCCGCAAATGACGCCTGAGCGTGACCGTAAGCAAGCAGATCGTATCGCTGTCAAAAACTTGCGTAGCCCAGACAGCATCTAAATTTAGACAGTATCTAAATTTAGATAGCATGTAGATTTAGCAACCTTAATATTTTATGCGCTCATCATAGTTTGGTTATGACTGACATAGCCTCACTGTGATTGACATCGCTCAGTTATGATTAATGAAGGAATACATCATTCATGGTCACGGTAGTCGAAAACACAGATCCTAAGATCAAGCCCGTCCCAGCTGTCATCACAGAGCTGGAGCAAAAGTACGCTGGTAAATTTGTCGTACAGCACACTGTGGATGAGATTCCAACGGTTTGGGTGGCGCGTGCAGATTTATTAGACGTGCTTTTATTTTTGCGCAAACTGCCCAAGCCCTACGTCATGCTATTTGACTTGTCAGCGATAGATGAGCGTCTGCGTCAGCATCGTGCGGGTTTGCCTGACAGTGACTTTACGGTGTTTTATCATCTGATGTCGCTTGAGCGCAATAGTGATATACGTGTCAAGGTCGCACTGAGCGAAGATGACCTCGATGTGCCAAGCGCGACCAATATTTGGCCAAATGCCAACTGGTATGAGCGCGAAGTGTGGGATATGTTCGGTATTGTCTTTACAGGTCATCCGCATTTGACCCGTATTTTATTGCCAAAATACTGGGAAGGTCATCCACTGCGTAAAGAATATCATGCGCGTGCGACTGAATTTACCCCGTATTTCTTGAATACCGCCAAGCAGCAATACGAGCAAGAAAACCTACGTTTTGTCCCAGAAGAGTGGGGCATGAAGCGCTCAGGTCGTGATGAAGACTTTATGTTCTTGAACATCGGTCCTAACCACCCCTCCGCTCACGGTGCGTTTCGCTTGGTACTACAGCTAGATGGCGAGGAAGTCGTCGATTGTATTCCAGATATTGGCTATCACCATCGCGGCGCAGAAAAGATGGCTGAGCGCCAGACATGGCACTCATTCATCCCTTATACCGACCGTATCGATTATTTAGGCGGTGTGATGAATGAGCTGCCTTATATCATGTCGGTTGAAAAGCTCGCTGGGATTACCGTCCCACCTCGCGCCGAGACTATCCGTGTGATGATGAGCGAGTTTTTCCGAATCACCAACAATTTGCTATACGTCGGTACATTCATTCAGGATGCAGGTGGTATGACCCCTGTATTTTATATGTTTACCGATCGCCAAAAAGCCTATGACGTCATAGAAGCCGTGACAGGCTACCGTATGCATCCAGCTTGGTTCCGTATCGGTGGTACGGCGGCTGACCTACCTCGTGGCTGGCAGCGTTTGGTGCGTGAGTTCTTAGATTGGATGCCTAAGCGCTTGGACGAGTATGTCAAAGCAGCATTACAAAACAGCGTGCTCAAAGGTCGTACCCAAGGCGTCGCTCAGTATAATGCCAAGCAAGCATTGGCTTGGGGTGTGACGGGCGCTGGTCTGCGCGCGACAGGTGTGGATTTCGACCTGCGTAAAGCGCGTCCATACATGGGCTATGAGAATTACGATTTTGAAGTGCCAGTTGGTTACAACGGTGACGCTTATGATCGCTGTATGGTCAAAGTTGAAGAGATGCGTCAGTCATTACGTATCATTCGTCAATGTATGGACAATATGCCACAAGGTCCTTACAAAGCGGATCATCCACTGGCCGTACCACCGCCAAAAGACCGTACGCTAAATGATATTGAGACATTGATTAATCATTTTATCTCAGTATCCTGGGGTCCTGTGATGCCAGCAGGTGAATGTACGACGATCGTCGAGGCGACCAAAGGTCTGAACAGTTATTACATCACCTCAGACAAGGCCACGATGAGCTATCGTACCCGTATTCGTACACCGACATTTGCGCATTTACAGCAGATGCCATCGGTCATTAATGGCTCACTGGTTTCTGATGCCATTATGTATTTGGCATCGATTGATATTGTGATGGCGGACTGCGATCGTTAAGATTTTGATCTTTAAGGTTAAACCGCTGCTTCAAAAGTATTTGTTCATCAATATATTATTGCCTGATGGCACACCAAAATGCTGTCGCTTGTCGATATAACCACGGTTTTAAGCAGACTGATATTGGCTTGTGATAGAGCAGGATGAGTGAGGAAAGACAGAAGATTATGAAAATTGTTTCCGACAAAATGCCAAAAGTAGATGTGGAAAGCATCCTCACCACTGAGGAAATTGCTGCCATTCATGAGTTTATGCACCATTACCCACAGGCGCGTGCTGCCTCATTAGATGCGCTAAAAATTGTGCAAAAGCGCAACGGCTGGGTCGATGATGCGCAAGCAAACGCTATTGCCAACATCCTAGACATCCCGATGTCAGACATGGATGGGGTCGCCACTTTCTTTAACCGTATCTATCGCCAGCCTGTCGGTCGCCATGTGATTCTCATCTGTGACTCTGTGGCTTGTTATTTGACAGGTTATGAAGCGCTGTCAGCTGAGATCAGATCACAGCTGGGTATTGAGTATGGTCAGACAACTGCTGATGGCCGTTTTACGCTATTACCGATTTGCTGCTTGGGTAACTGTGATAAAGGCCCTGCGGTGCTGATAGACGAAGACACTTACGGCCCTGTCCAGCCATCTGAGGTCGCGCAATTATTGGAGCTATACGCATGAGTTTAACGATTTCAGAGCAAATTGCTCGTCGCGGTCAAGGCCAAGCGCCAAGCCAGCTAAATGCACAGCGTGTTCCAATCTATGGTGACAAAGCGACCGCCACTAGCGAAACCAAGCCATTGACGTGGCGTTTGGCGCATCATGATGCGGTGCTTGATTTAGCCACTTATGAGTCTCTAAAAGGCTTCACTGGTCTAAAAGAAGCGCTATCTAAATCGCCTAAAGACGTCGGCAATATGATTAAAGCGGCCAATGTTCGAGGTCGCGGTGGTGCAGGTTTTAACGCGGGTCTAAAGTGGTCATTTATGTCGCCGCCGGATGGTTTGCCACGTTATCTCATCTGTAATGCGGATGAAATGGAGCCAGGTACGTTTAAAGATCGCCTCTTAATGGAGCGCCTACCGTTTCAGCTGATCGAAGGTATGCTTATTACCGCTCATGCGATTGGTGCTACTGACGGTTATATCTTTATCCGCGGTGAGTATATCTTGGCCGCTGAGCGTTTGGTCGCTGCTATCGAAGAATGTTTGGCCAACAACCTCATGGGCGACAATATTCTAGGCTCAGATTTTAGCTTTAATTTGCACGTGCATACTGGCGCTGGACGTTATATTTGCGGTGAAGAAACGGCACTGATTAACTGTCTAGAAGGCCGCCGTGCTAACCCACGTACCAAGCCGCCGTTCCCACAAATCTCTGGTGCATGGGGTCGTCCAACCGTTGTCAATAACGTTGAAACGCTGTGTAATATGCCAGCGATTTTGAATCACGGCGTTGAGTGGTATCAGTCGTTATCTGAAATAAAAGGCAAAAGCAAAACGCCGGGCACCAAATTATTTGGCTGTTCAGGCTTGGTCAATGATCCAGGTCTCTGGGAGTTACCCTTTGGTTATACGGCACGCGAAATCATTGAGGATTTAGCGGGTGGCATGAAAGATGGTAAAACGCTCAAAGCATGGCTACCAGGCGGCGCCTCGACTGACTTTTTGACTGCAGAACATTTGGACGTGGTCGTAGATTTTGACACCATTCAAGAAGCGGGTAGCCGTATGGGTACTGGGCTTATCATGGTCGTTGATGAATCACAAGACATGGTGCCATTACTGCGCAATCTTGAGATTTTCTTTCAACGCGAGTCGTGCGGTTGGTGCACGCCATGCCGTGATGGTCTGCCGTGGGGTGTCAAGCTGCTGACCGCTATCAATAACGGTGAGGGACAAGTGGGCGATGTCGAGAAACTAGAGGGTCTGACGCGTGATTTATGGATTGGCAAGACGTTTTGTGCCCATGCACCAGGTGCGGTGGAACCCCTCATGAGTGCGATTAAATATTTCCGTCCAGAGTTTGATCAAAAAATCGCGCAGGCGGTTGGTGTCGATGTTATTGATGCGGCAGCCAACCAACAGCCAGCAGTGAAATAAGGAGAGCGGCATGGCAGTCATACATATTGATGGAACCACTGTCGAAGTAGATAGCGCAGACAACTTACTACAAGCCTGCTTATCACTCGGCATTGATGTGCCGTATTTTTGTTATCATCCAGCCCTAGGCTCAGTAGGCTCGTGCCGTCAGTGCGCGGTCAAGCAATTCCAGAATAAAGACGATATGGAAGCAGGTCGTGGTCGTCTCGTCATGTCATGTATGGTCGCCCCTGGCGATGACATGTACATCTCTGTGACTGACGATGAAGCCAAAGCATTCCGCAAGTCGATGGTTGAGCTACTCATGACCAACCATCCACATGATTGTCCAACTTGTGAAGAAGGCGGACATTGTCATTTGCAGGACATGACTTATATGTCAGGTCACAGCCGTCGTCGCTATCGCTTTACCAAACGCACGCACCACAACCAAGAGCTTGGTCCATTTATCGCTCACGAGATGAACCGTTGTATCGCTTGCTATCGTTGTGTACGTTTTTACAAAGACTACGCAGGCGGCGAAGATTTGGGTGTTTATGGCTCAAACAACCGCGTGTATTTTGGCCGTGATAAAGATGGTCAGTTTGAAAGCGAGTTTTCAGGCAACTTAACCGAAGTGTGCCCAACTGGGGTATTCACTGACAAAACGCATTCTGAGCGCTACAACCGTAAATGGGACATGCAGTATGCGCCAAGCATCTGTCATGGTTGCTCAGCTGGTTGTAATATCTCACCGGGCGAGCGTTATGGTGAATTGCGCCGTATCGAAAACCGCTACAACGGCGACGTAAACCGTTACTTCTTATGTGACCGTGGCCGCTTTGGTTATGGTTATGTCAACCGCGCTGATCGTCCAACCCAAGCGCTTGAACGTATCAATGACAAGCATGTCAAAATCAATATTGACTACGCACTTGATGAAACCATCAAACGTATCAAAGATAAAAAAGTTATCGGGATTGGCTCACCACGTGCCAGTTTAGAGACTAACTTTGCGCTAAAAAATCTGGTCGGCTTTGATAATTTCTCAACAGGTCTGAACCATCAGCAGCAAGCACTGGTCAATAAGTGCATCGAAGTGCTTAGCACTGAAGGCATTTATAACCCTAGCATGACTGATATCGAGACGCATGATGCAGTGCTCGTATTAGGTGAAGATATCACGCAAACGTCATCACGTGTCGCGCTGTCAGTACGTCAAGCCGCAAAAAATGAAGGTTTGAAAATGGCAGCGGCGCTGCAAACGCAACCTTGGCTTGCTGAACCCGTCAAACGTATCGCTCAAGATGCGCTAAGCCCAGTCTATGTCATCGATGTAACCCAAACCAAGCTAGAAGACATCAGTAAAGTGAGCGTAGTGGCGACCCCTGAAGACATCACTAAACTTGGCTTCAAAGTCGCTGATGAGATTGCGAGCTTCGCTGATGACTTAGCAGACATAGCAGATCCACAAGCAGCTGAACAAAATGCTGATGCCAGTACTGAAACTGATGGTATGCAAGCGTTGGCGCAGCAAATCGCTTATGACTTGATTCAAGCTGATAAGCCGTTAGTTGTCTCAGGTAGCAGCTTGTCTTCTACCCCACTCATAGAAGCGGCGGCGCAGATCACCCAAGCGTTGACCCAAAAACGTGTAGCAATCAAAGCGACTGAGCAGCAGCAGGTTGAGGCACATAATGCCAAAGTACAGGCAGCGCAAGCGAAAGCGGCTAATGACCAACCTGAAGAAGACCAAGATTTATCTGCTAAGCCAAACAAACCGGAAACGGGCGTAAATACAGAAGCGCAGGATAATGTCGAACGCGCACCTGCTGAAAACCTTGAGTTAAAAGAAGTGAACGCACAGTATCAGGCACAAGCAGGTATCTATCTAACGGTTCCTGATGCCAATAGCATTGGCGTTTGTATGCTTGGCGGTCAGTCAGTTGAAGAGCTGCTAGCCTCTGATTACGATGTGGTTGTGGTTGCAGAAAACCAGCTAACAGATGCGATTGATGCCAATAAACTCACGCAGCTACTGACTGATAAAACGGTCATTGCGTTAGATCATCAGCTGCTTGATTGGCATAAGGACGTCGATATCGTACTGCCAGCGGCTAGCTTTGCAGAAGCGGATGGCACATTGATATCAGCTGAAGGTCGTGCGCAGCGTTTCTTCCAAGTTTATGACAACGAATACTACCATCCGATGAGCAGTATTAAAGAAGGCTGGCGCTGGATACATGCTGTGCATAGCAGTATTGAAGGTCGTGATGTCGACTGGACGCAGCTAGATGATGTTATCAATGCATTGATTGCCACCCATCCTAAGCTTGCAGGTATCAAAGGCGCGGCGCCTGAAGCGGACTACCGTATGACTGGTCTGAAAATCGCGCGTCAACCGCGCCGTTACTCAGGTCGTACTGCTATGCGTGCGCCAATCTCAGTGCATGAGCCGATGCAGCCAAAAGATTTGGATACTGGTTTGACCTTCTCAATGGAAGGTTATAGCGGTAAAGAAGCACCAAGCTCGATGATTCCTTTTGCCAATGCGGCAGGTTGGAACTCACCACAAGCATGGAACAAATACCAAGACAAAGTCGGCGGACATCTGAAAAATGGTGATTCAGGTGTGCGTTTGTTCGATCAGCTAGAGCGTCTAGCCACTCGTCAATATGTGGCGCCAGAAGCCATGTCTTCGAATACAACTGACTTACAGCAAGGCCAAGCGAAGCTAGTACCGATTCATAATATCTATGCCAGCTCAATGATGGCATCACGTAGCCCAATCGTCGCAGAGCAACTACCAGTTGCAGCATGGCGTATCGGTATAGATGATGCCAAAGACTGGAATATTGCTGCTGGTGATTACTTGGCGATTGAAATTGACAAGCAACAAATCACCTTGCCAGTACAGCTGGTTGGTTATCTAGCAGAAGGCTGTATCGGTTACCCAGTTGGGCAGGTGAGTATCATCCATCCATCAATGCCAGCGTCGGTACGGAAAGTAGATGCACCAGTAACGATGATGGGTAGCATGGCTAACGATATGATGAACAATAACGACACAGCGCAAATGAACGCAGCGCCGACCACCACACAGGAGGTGTAATATGCAAGTTACCCGTATTATCCCTGATGTGCCAAGCTTTTTGGCGGGTAGCATGAGCTTTGATACTTGGTCTATTCTGTTTTTGGTGGGTCAATCGCTAGTCATCTTTTTGGTCGTGGTATTGGTTGCCGCAATGATGATTGTCTATGAGCGCCGTATGCTGGCATTATGGCAAGATCGTTATGGTCCAAACCGTGTTGGGCCTTTTGGTTCGTTGCAGTTAGTCGCTGACATGCTAAAAATCTTCTTTAAAGAAGATTGGACACCAAACTTTACTGATAAGTTTATGTTCACCTTGGCACCTGCGGTCGCAATGTTTACTGCCTTGGCTTCATTTGCCATTATTCCTATCTCGCCAACACTTGGCGTGGTTGATTGGGATATTGGTATTTTGTTTTTCTTTGCCATGGCGGGTATTGCGGTATATGCCGTGATGTTCGGTGGTTGGGCGTCTGCCAACAAATTCTCGCTACTCGGTGGTTTGCGCTCAGCTGCACAGACGATCAGTTACGAAGTGTTTTTAGGTTTGTCGTTGATGGGCGTTGTTGCACTGACAGGTTCATTTAACTTACGCGCCATTGTTGAGTCACAAGTCGACGGCTGGTATATCATTCCGCAGTTTTTTGGGTTTTTAACCTTTGTGGTCGCGGGTGTGGCGGTTACGCACAGACATCCATTTGACCAACCAGAAGCAGAGCAAGAACTGGCTGAAGGCTATCATGTCGAATATTCGGGCATGAAGTTTGGTATGTTCTTCATTGGTGAGTATGTCAACGTTGTCTTGATTTCCGCCTTGATGACTTGCTTGTTCTTTGGCGGTTGGCTTGCGCCGTTCAATTTAGATATCCCATTTATTCCACCAGCTTTTTGGTTCATGATTAAAACGCTGTTCTTTATGACCATGTTTATTTTGGCTCGAGGCTCACTCATGCGTCCGCGTTATGATCAGGTGATGAACTTTGGCTGGAAAGTATGTCTGCCAGTAACGCTGATTAATCTATTAATCACTGCTGCGGTCATTTTGATCTTTTCCCCAACGTTATAGTCATTACTAGCCATCACTGATGAACTAGGGTAAAGCTGATAAGGATAATAATCCCATGTTTACTACCATAAAAAAGACCGTCATTGGTATATTTACCATTGTCCGCAGCATGTGGATGGTCAATAGTCATGCGCTCAGACCGCGTGACACCATCCTTTATCCTGAAGAGCCGGTACCTGTGCCGCCGCGTTTTCGTGGACGTATTGTCCTCACGCGTGATCCTGATGGAGACGAGCGCTGTGTCGCTTGTAACTTGTGTGCGGTGGCATGTCCGGTAGGGTGTATCTCATTACAAAAAGCCGAGCGTGAAGATGGACGCTGGTATCCAGAGTTTTTTAGAATTAACTTTTCGCGTTGTATCTTTTGTGGATTGTGTGAAGAAGCCTGTCCAACGACAGCGATTCAAATGACCCCAGATTTTGAGCTGGGTGAATATAATCGCCAAGATTTGGTCTATGAAAAAGAGCATTTGCTCATTTCAGGACCAGGTAAATACCCTGATTATAACTATTATCGTGTGACAGGTATGGCGGTAGCAGATAAACCAAAAGGCGCAGCACAAAATGAGTCTGCACCGATTGATCTAAGGAGCTTGCTACCATGATGAATATTTTGAACCATCCTGAACTGGCTGGGTTTTATTCGCTTGCAGCAGTGGCAGTATTTGCCAGTCTGCGCGTAGTGACTCAGGCCAATCCAGTGCATGCTATCTTATCGATGATTGTATCGTTGCTGGCAATTGCTGGGATATTTTTTGTATTAGGAGCGCCGTTTGCGGGTGCGCTAGAGATTGTTGTTTATGCTGGTGCCATTATGGTGCTATTTGTCTTTGTCATTATGATGCTTAATTTGGGCATGAGCAATGACGAGCGCGAAGAGCGTTGGCTTGATGCCGGCACTTGGGCGATACCGACAGGATTGACGATAATCATTGCCGTTGTGCTCTATGCGATGATTGGTCTCAATCACGATGAAGCTGTCATGATGGGTGGCACGACTATCTCTGCCAAAGCAGTGGGTACGGTGCTATTTACCAAATACATTATGCTCGTTGAAGTGGCGGCGTTGCTACTGCTAGCAGCACTGGTTGCGGCCTATCATTTGGGTAAAGAGTCGATTGATGAAGAGATCATTGGTAACGATAGCCAAGACTTTCAGCCAAGCGTGGGTAGTATTGAGCTGTACGATAACGACAGCACTCACACAGAGTATGACGCGGTACAAATGGCTAAGCCTTACGAATATAAAGATGTCGACCCGCATGACTATGTTGGTATGAAGGTTGGCACGAAGGGAGGCAGTCAAGTAGGTGCGAACAAAGTGACGCGCAAGGAGTCAGACTAATGGTACTAGCAGCGAGCGTGGCACAAGATGTGTCAAACGTGCCGTTTGCCCACGAGGTGGCAGGCTTAGTACAGCCAGTTGCTGAGGCGCAAAACGTACTGGGTATGATACCCATGAGCCATGGACTGATTTTGGCAGGAATTTTATTTGCCATTGGTCTATGCGGTGTCATGGTACGACGCAACTTTCTATTTATGCTCATGAGCCTTGAGATCATGATGAATGCGGCGGCACTGGCATTTGTGGTGGCGGGGAGTCGCTGGGTCGATCCAGACGGACAGATTATGTTTATCTTTATTTTGACGTTGGCTGCGGCTGAAGCGTCAATTGGTCTGGCAATATTATTGCGGTTTTATCATCAGCGTGGGCATCTCGATGTCGATAGCGCCAATGAGATGAAAGGATGATGTCATGAGTTTATTACCATTAACCTTTATATTCCCGCTCATTGGCTTTTTGATTTTAGCCTTTATGCGTGACAAATTATCAGAGACGGTCGCAGCGATTGTTGGTGTTGGTAGCATGCTGTTATCAGCATTATGTACGCTGGTCGTTAGCTATACCTTTTTGACCACCAATCCCGCTGGAACGGTCGTACAGGTTCCACTGTGGACATGGTTCCAAGTGGGCGACTTCGCGCCGCATTTTGGCTTGAGTTTTGATGGCTTAGCACTGACTATGACCGGCGTTATCACTGGCATCGGCTTTTTGATTCATCTATTTGCTTCTTGGTATATGAAAGGCGACACTGGCTTTGCCCGATTCTTTAGCTATATGAATTTGTTCGTGGCCAGTATGTTATTACTGGTGCTAGCAGATGACTTGTTCTTGCTTTATCTCGGATGGGAAGGCGTGGGTATCTGCTCATATTTGTTGATTGGTTATTATTACCATGACAGAGCCAACGGTCGTGCGGCTATGAAAGCCTTTACCGTCACGCGTGTTGGTGATGTGTTCTTAGCCTTTGGTTTATTTTTATTATTCCGCGAATTCGGTACGCTTAATATTCAAGAGATTATTACGCGCGCGCCAGAAGTGTTTGATGTCAACAACCCAACGATGATGCTAACCACGATGATGTTGGTCGGCGGCGCGATGGGTAAATCAGCGCAGTTGCCACTACACACATGGCTTGCTGATGCGATGGCAGGTCCAACACCCGTATCGGCATTGATTCACGCGGCAACAATGGTAACGGCTGGCGTTTATCTGATTGCCCGCTTGCATCCATTGTTTGAGTTGACCCCAGGCATCTTATTATATTGGGTTGGTGGCGTCGGGGCATTGACGCTGGTCGTTGCTGGATTCTGTGCGCTCGCGCAAACAGACATCAAACGTATCCTTGCGTATTCAACCATGAGTCAAATTGGCTATATGTTCTTAGCGCTTGGCGTGGGTGCGTGGCAAGGGGCAATCTTCCATTTGATGACCCATGCTTTCTTTAAAGCATTGCTATTCTTATCATCAGGTGCGGTTATTCTTGCGGTACATCACGAGCAAGATATCTTTAAGATGGGCGGTCTGCGTAAAAAGATACCATTGGTATTTTGGTGTTATATCATTGGTGGCGGTGCGCTCGCTGCGATACCTTGGGTCACCGTTGGTTTTTATTCTAAAGAAGCGATTCTTTGGGAAACTTATGCCACAGGTCACTTAGTATTATTCTATATGGGTGTGTTCGGCGCATTCTTAACCGCAATCTATACATTCCGTATGATTTGGATCATATTCTTCGGTGAAGAAAAAACCCATGCGCACAAGCTATCAGGGGTGTCGTACTGGTTACCTTTAACGGTATTACTTGTATTGTCTACCGCTGTTGGTGCTTGGATTACGCCGCCACTACAAGGTGTATTGCCAGAGAGCGTGGGTCATCTATTAGAAGTCGCGGGTCAAGACCATGCTAAGCACACCGCAGAGTATATCGCGATGGGTGCGATGGTGGCCGGTTTGATATTGGCAGCACTATTATATGTCGTCAATAAAGGTCGCATGCTCACGAGCTTTAAGCGCTCACGTATTGGCGGGGCGCTATATCATTGGTGTTATCACGGTCTAGGTTTTGATGCGCTATACGATATAATTTTTGTAAAGCCCTTTTTGTTCATCGGCCGCTTATTAAAAGCCGACCCTATCGATAAAACGTGGCTATTCTTGCCTAAGCTGGCTTCGGCAGGTAATAAAGTATTGTCTGCGACGCAAACAGGGTCTCTTCGAGGTTATGCCACAAGCTTTGGCTTGGGTATGGCTGTATTGCTGGTGCTGGTAATGATAACGGTGGTGTAAAGATGATGGAGTTACAACAAACGTGGATGCTGCCAGCATTAATCGCAATTCCTTTTATTGCAGGATTGCTATGCTGGTTGGTGGAGCGATTTAATAAACGTCTGCCGCGCTGGATTGCCTTGATCGGTATGATGTTGACCTTTGCTTTGTCATTAGTACTTTGGCAGCAGGGTGATTTTAGCGGTATGAGTAAGCAGGTCATCGCGCCAGATGCTGCCGTGCCTTGGGTCGCTGAATTTAGTGTGCCGTGGATACCGAGCTTTGGTATTAGCTTTCACTTGGCGCTAGATGGTTTGTCACTGATGATGGTAGTCTTAACAGGCTTGCTTGGTGTGGCAGCTGTTGCCTGTTCGTGGAATGAGATTCAGCGCCGCGTTGGCTTTTTCCACCTAAACTTGCTATGGAGTTTGGGCGGCGTTATCGGGGTTTTCTTAGCGATTGATCTGTTCTTATTCTTCTTCTTTTGGGAGATGATGCTGGTTCCTATCTATTTCTTGATCGCGCTTTGGGGTCATGATGTGGTTGGCAAAACCAAAGAATACGCCGCAACCAAATTCTTTATCTATACCCAAGCGTCTGGGCTTATCATGCTCATCGGTATTTTGGTATTGGTCATTATCAGCTACGCCCAAACTGGGGTGGTCAGCTTTAACTATAATGACTTGCTCGGTACGTCACTTGGCGGCTGGGAATATCCCATCATGCTGTGCTTCTTCATTGGTTTTGCGGTGAAGTTGCCTATTGTACCTTTTCATGGCTGGTTGCCAGATGCGCATGCGCAAGCACCAACGGCAGGTTCGGTGGATTTGGCAGGTGTGCTCATTAAGACTGCCGCCTATGGTTTGATTCGTTTTGTCTTACCATTATTTCCAGCCGCGTCACAAGAGTTTGCACCGATAGCTATAACTCTAGGTACGATTGGTATCTTCTACGGTGCTTGGCTCGCGTTTATGCAGACCGACATGAAGCGTTTGCTAGCGTATACCAGTATCTCGCACATGGGCTTTGTGGTATTAGCAATCTATGCTGGAACATTACTCAGCTTACAAGGTCTGATGATTCAGATGCTTGCTCATGGCTTGAGCTCAGCCGCACTATTTATCATGGCAGGGCAGCTATATGAGCGTCTGCATACACGTGATTTGACCTTGATGGGTGGTATGTGGGGACAGTTCCGTTACTACGCACCGATATTGATGTTCTTCTGTGCAGCGTTGCTGGGTATTCCAGGTACAGGTAACTTCATTGGCGAGTTCATGATTTTGTTTGGCTCCTTTGCTCAGTATCCTGTGTTTGTGGTATTTGCGACATTCAGCTTGGTGCTTGCAGGTCTATACTCACTTATTTTGATTCATCGCGCGTTATTTGGTGAAAACAACATCGCTGCATTGGCAGAGCGAGAGACTAAGTCACATGGTTTGCCTGCACGTAGATTAAAAGATTTGGGCAAGCGCGAGCTGTCATTACTATTGATGTTAGCGGCTGGTTTGGTATGGCTCGGATTATATCCACAGCCGTTCCTTGATACCTCAAGTCACGCGATGCAGTGGATCAACAACGCATATATATACAGTCAAGTGACACAGGTAGATGCGTCGCAACTGCTTGATGTAATGGAGGCACGTTAAGTCATGAATGAGATTACAATGAATGATTTGATAGGGCTTGTGCCTTACGCGCCGATTATCGCCGTAGTGATTACGGTACTCGTGGTGATGATTGCCATCACTATCAAGCGCTCGCATATGGTCACTGGTACAATCACCGTGGTCGGTTTGAATATTGCTCTGGTTACGTTACTTGGGCAAATGACAGGCTTTATTGAAAGCGGTGCTATTGCGCCAAATGCTGAGCAGTTATTTGTGATTGATAACTTTGCTCAGTTCAATATGGTGATAGTTCTAGTTTGTGCCTTGGCGTGTTGTACGCTATCGTATGCGTATCTGGCCGATCTAAAAGACAATAAAGAAGAGCTATACTTGCTCATGCTGCTATCGACCATTGGTGCATTACTCATGGTAAGCGCGCAGCATATGGCATCATTCTTTATGAGTCTAGAGATGCTGTCAGTGCCTTTATATGGTTTGCTCGCTTATACTTATATGCGTAACCGCTCGCTTGAGTCAGGACTAAAATATCTAGTATTGTCGGCGACAGCGTCAGCGACTTTACTCATGGGTATGGCCTTTATCTATGCAGAAGTAGGCTCGTTGGCATTTAAGCCAATCAGCATGGTGCTAGGCAATATTTTTGAATCGCCACTACTGATATTGGGTGCGGCGATGATGATGTTTGGTATTGCCTTTAAACTCTCGGCTGCGCCCTTTCATATGTGGACGCCAGATGTTTATGAAGGCGCGCCTGTCCCTATTGCGACCTTTTTGGCGTCTGTCTCAAAAGTTGCCATGATGGCGCTAGCGGTTCGATTCTTAATCGATACCTCTTTATTGGCATTGCCATCGGTACAAATGTTATTAATGGTGATGGCAACCTTGTCTATCTTGGTAGGTAACTTGTTGGCTGTGCGTCAGACCAGCCTCAAACGTCTATTGGGTTATTCATCCATTGCGCATATGGGTTATGTGATGATCGTCATCGTCAGTATTGGCGCTGCTGCTGATAGCATCTCTAGTATGTATATGGCGGTGTATGCCTTTACGTCTATCGGTGCCTTTGGTGTGGTGACATTGATGTCGAGTCCATATCGCCTATCTGGTGAGGCCGATGAGTTGACACATTATCAAGGGCTATTCTGGCGTCGTCCAGTATTGACGGCTGTGATGACTATCATGATGTTATCACTGGCTGGTATTCCATTGACCGCAGGCTTTATCACCAAGTTATTTGCGATATTGGCTGCTGTACAAGGAACCAACTGGTTCTTAGCAGCGATGATTATCCTAGGTAGTGCGATTGGTCTATTCTACTACTTGCGCGTGTTACTCACACTGTTCAAACGTCCTAAGCAGTTCATCGAGTTTGACGTGTCCGGACAATGGGGTATTCGTACCGGCGGTATTATGGTTATTGCGGTGACGGCAATTATCCTGTTCTTTGGTATTTTGCCAAATAGTATGATCGAATGGGCAAGCTTGGCTCGTATTTGGTAGATTCAATGATTTATGCGATAAGATAAGCCATTTGTTGCTTATCTGTTGTTACGGTTAAAAAACCAAGATGCGCCCGCTTTATGATAAGCTTGGCGCATCTTTTTTTTGCTTAATTTTTGTCTTTGGCAAAGCTATCTTATAAAAATACCATTTAATAAAATATGAGTGATGAACAGTTATGAGTGATAATATTCAAACGGTAACGGTGCTCAGCAAAACCACATGGACGCCAAATTTATTTAGCTTTACCGTCAGCCGTCCTGATAGTTTTAAGTTTACTGCCGGACAGTTTGTGCGCTTGGGTGTCAATCCGAGTCAATTAAAATATTACCAACAGGTTGAGGCAAGTGATGAAGCATTGAATGAAGATATCTTTCGAGCGTATTCGATTGTGTCTTCGCCATTCGATGAGGTGCTAGAGTTTTTTTCTATTGTGATTCCTGATGGTGCCTTTACCTCACAGCTGCAACATTTACAAGTGGGCGATGAGTTACTGCTTAATACCATGCCATTTGGATTCTTAACGTTAGCGCGTTATCAAAAACCATTGCCAAAGGATTTGTGGCTGCTCGCGACAGGGACTGGTCTTGCACCATTTTTATCGATGCTACAAGACCTAAAGACATGGGAAGATTACGAGCATATCGTACTAGCCTATAGCGCACGCTCGACGGATGAGCTTGCGTACGTTGAGCAAATCGAGCGCTTGCAAGACGATTTTGGCTCGCTGGTTGATAATCCAGCAAAGCTGATCTTTATTCCTATCGTCACCCGAGAGACTGTCGACGGCGCGTTATCAGAGCGTCTGCCAAAGCTGTTATTAGAAGGCACGTTGCAAGCGCGCGCGGGTATCGATTTGGATGTCGATACGACGCATGTCATGCTATGTGGTAATCCAGATATGGTAGAAGACACTAAAGAAGCGTTAAAGACACTAGGATTGGTGATGAATCGACGCGGTGAGGGTAATATCGCTGTTGAGAACTATTGGTAGGGGCAGCTAACGATTGTCTTATTTAATAAAAAACGCTACATCTATCAGGCTAACAACCTGTGAGATGTAGCGTTTTTTTTGGAGACATCGTTTATGGATCGTTATTCTTGGCTGGGTTCGGTGGCATCGTCTACAGGGTTGATAGGGCCTTGCATCAATTGCGGCTCATCATCGTCGCTAATGATATCTTCGTTATTGCTTGAGGCCAATAAGTCACGATAGTTAATCTGCGCCTTCAAAACCATTTGCTCTTCTTCAAGCTTTCCATAGTTGACCTGTACTTTATACAATGTACTCATGATCTTTTTGTTGTTTTTTAGCCAGCGGTTAATATCGAGGTAAATCACTTCGTCTTTTGGGCGAGCAATATTGACGTAGGAGAGAATAAAGCCCAATGGGTCTTTTTTGAGGACGCTATGATAAAACCAAATAGCAAGCTTGATCCCTTGGCGCTTAACAAAAGACTCGCAGCGTAGATTTAATATATCAGTATACGTCTGCTGACCAAACACAAAACGTTGGACATTACGATCGAGCTGCACATGTATCAAACTAAAATTACTGGCCACTTCGGCGTAAATACCGCCAGCATCAACCGTACAGTATAAGCGAAACCAATCATCATGCATTTCAACGCGCAGCTCTAGTATGGCTTTTACATTATCCGTTACAAAGCTTTGTAGCGCCTCGTTGACGTATTTTTGTGCGACTGGTAGGGATATCTCATCTTCGAGTTTGTCTGTCGTTTTATGATAGATGTCTTTAACCGATTGAGCGATACGCTCCCAACCACTATCAAGTGACTCGTCAAAACGATAGCCGATGTTCTCAAAGAACTCGTCAAAACTGTCTGAATTATTCACGTTATCAAAGTCGCTCAAACTTATTATCCTTATAATTATAGGGCTTAGCACCAGCGTTTTAAAACAGTATATAACAAATACAGTGGCTTCAAAATGGACACATGCGTTTTATGACAATTCATTTGATATCATGAGTGTTATACCTGTTTTATAATGTTTTTGTCGATATAGTTTTTCTTAAGGCGATAAATGTTTTATTAAATGAATCAAAGGTCATAAACACTGAAGGATTAGGTCAAAACTATGCCATTGATGGTTAGGCTAGCGACATAGTTTTATGTCATGTTATGATAGCGCCGACATATATCGTGCATATCACTACATGCTCATTTATAAACCATACGCCTTACCTATCAGCTGAGACCCATTGTGGCCTATATCAAAGACTCACAAAGCTACCATTTTTCGGCGCAGCCTCCCAAGCGTGATGTGAGCTTACCTGTAGCGATTGTCATTGCGGTCGCCATACACGTACTGATTATTTTTGGTATCAGCTTTTCGATGGGTAAAGACCCGGCGGCAATGATGCAAGATGTGGCAAAAGCGCTCACCGACAATATGCAGCCAAATGATGACGCTCATTTTATTGCCAACGCCTCACAAGAAGGCGGCGGCACCATAGAGGAGCGACTGAGACAAGAGAATGACCAAATGAGTCCATTGTCTGCTGAGCAAATGAGCGAGACACAAGACGTCATCAATCTACAGCGCCAAGTTCGACAGCAGCGCTATCAAGAGAGCTATCTGCGCACCACGTTAAGCTGGCGTCGGGCGAGCGTAGAGTCGGATAATGATAGCAAACAAGCACAAGATGACATCATGGCACAAGAAGCGCGTCTGCGTAAGCAAATCGCTACTTTAGAAGCGCAATTGTCTCAACGTCAGCAAGTCTATGCGACCAAATCCAAAGTGGTCACTATGGATAGTAACTCGACCACGCGCGGGGCAGCAGCTGACTATATCAATACCTTCCGTGAGCATGTCGAGCGTGTCGGCAATCTGCATTATCCTGTTCAAGCACGGGCGCAAGGCATTACGGGTGAAGTGCGGCTCATGGTCATCATTAGTAATAATGGCAATATTAAAGCCATTCGTCTGCTAGAAAGCTCAAATTCGACGATACTGGATGAGGCCGCAAAACAGTCAGTACGACAAGCAGCACCTTTTGGACAATTCACCAAAGAGATGAGTGATATTGTCGAGTTACGACTGATACGTACTTATCGCTATAGCGACGAAGTGGATGTCACCTACTAACGCCACAAAACTAAAACTACAAAACTAAAGCGATAAAGAATCAGTGACACGATAAATAAACATAGAATATCAACGAATACGTCATAATATTTGACGACAATAATTAAGATTAATCGACACCCAAATTTATAACACACCGCTATCGAGTAAAGAGTTAGTATGGAATTTTTAGGTTTTACAGTAGATGTTGCAACGCTCACCAGCAATGCCCTAGAGATCGTCATTAAAGTGGCTTTGGCAATAATTATATTTATCGTTGGACGTTGGCTTGCCAAAAAAGCAGTCGACTTTTCTGGCCGTCTCATGGCGCGTAGTCATTTAGATGAAACAGTCTCTGGCTTTTTAAGCCGTCTGTTGTATGGCGTGCTATTGGTTGTCGTAGTCTTAGCCGCACTTAGCAAAGTTGGCGTACAGACCACCTCGGTCGTTGCTATCTTGGGCGGTGCCGCGGTTGCAGTTGGTTTGTCACTAAAGGATCAATTATCAAATTTTGCCGCTGGCATTATGATCGTGACTTTTCGCCCATTTGTACGCGGTGATTATGTGCAGATCAGCAGCTATACGGGTACAGTGACCGAGATTACCTTGATCAACACGCATCTAACGACCATTAACAATCATGACATCATTATTCCTAACAGCGACATCACAACCTCAGCGGTGGTCAACTATACAGCACTACCCAATCGCCGCGTCGATATCACCGTGGGCATTGGCTATGATGCAGATATCAAAACGGCCAAAGATCTGATGCTGAGCCTCGCCAGAAATAACCCGTTATCTTTTACCGATCCTGAGCCTATTGTACGAGTGACCAATCTTGGTGACAATTCAGTTGATTTGACATTGAACGTGTGGACAACCAATGCTGACTGGTGGACCATGCAGTGCCAGTTGCTTGAGCAGTTCAAACACGCATTGGATGATGAGGATATTGAGATTCCATTCCCGCAGCGTAGTGTTCATGTCAAAGGCTTGGATCAAATGATCAATCAAATGGGTCAAGCGCAAAAGCTGCTGACCACTAAAGATTGATTGAGACTGAATCAAAGATAAGGATTTGGTAGGTTTAGGCCTGCCAAAATCTCAATCTCAAAGCGCTCCATCTCATCTTGCTCGGCCTCTCCGAGTTCATGATCAAAACCCAGTAGGTGCAGTATGCCATGTATCAGCAAATGGCTAATATGCTGCACCAAGGTTTTGTCTTGCTCTTGTGCCTCACGTACCATGACCTCATGACAGATAATAAGCTCACCAAGAGACAGTGTTGGCATTAGTCCGATGATGGCGACAGGCAACTCACTTGGATAAGACAAAATATTGGTCGCATAGTCCTTACCGCGCGCCTCTAAATTGAGGGCTTGGCCTTCGATTTCATCTGTAATATATATATCCAAAGTTTTAGGTTTTTCTTGCCACAGCTCAGAATCGATATCTGCAAAGTAGGGTAGTGTCACACCTTCATTGATGCGCGCGTTCATATAATCTAAAGTCGCCATCATGACATATAATAGATACTTACGATCATAAAACGTATCAAGCGTCTCATCATCGATACTATCGGCTGCATTAATATCCAGTGCTACCAAGCTGTCATCATCATTAGTGGCACTATGATCTTGGTGGCTATTATTACTGTCAAATTGGTTCATATCGTTGTCCTGTTTTATTATAAATGGGCGTGTTTAGTTGGCTATACTCAATCTAGACCATGCCTCACCCAAGTAATGCTAAACCTAAGCAATCTCTGCCAAGAAAAAACCGGACTACTTTAGTAATCCGGTTTTTCTATGCAAAATAAATCTTTATAGTAAATTGTTCCAGCATTATTATAGTTGATCCAATTTAAGAGCGGTACAAGGCAACCGAGTGCAGATGTATATGTCATACTTCAAGCGAGGTTAATGCTATAACGCTTTTAATGCTATAACGCTTTTATAGTGGATTGACTATATTATAGTTTGGCAGCAGCATTAGCCACAGCTTGTCTACGTTCTTGTTCTTTGATACGTTCAAACTTACGTTTTTCTTCTAGAGCCAGTTGCTCTTCATCGTATACGTCATAAGCTTCAACGATTTGTTGTACCAACTGATGGCGTACCACGTCTTTTGAATCAAATTTGGTGATATGAATCTCTTCGATGTCTTTTAAGATCTCCATCGCCTGCGCGAGACCTGACTTATGACCGCGCGGCAAATCGACCTGCGTGATGTCACCAGTAATCACTGCACGTGAGCCAAAGCCCAAACGTGTCAAAAACATTTTCATCTGTTCAGGCGTCGTGTTCTGTGCTTCATCCAAAATGACAAATGAGTTATTGAGCGTACGACCACGCATATAAGCAAGTGGGGCGATTTCAATAATCTGACGCTCGATCATTTTACCGACTTTTTCAAACCCGATCATCTCATACAGCGCGTCATACAATGGACGTAAGTAAGGGTCAATCTTTTGCGTCAAATCACCAGGCAAGAACCCCAGCTTTTCGCCAGCTTCTACCGCTGGACGTACGAGTAGGATACGCTCAATCTCGTTACGCTCAAGCATATCGACCGCACAGGCAACCGCCAGATAGGTTTTACCAGTACCAGCAGGGCCAATACCAAATGAAACATCAGAGCTTAAGACGTTTTTTACGTAGCGCTGCTGATTGCCACCGCGCGGTATGATGCGACCTTTGCGCGTACGCAGACTGACAGGCGTAAACTCATTAGCCTCATCTGATTCTGCATCCTCGATATCATCATCCTGCTCGTCGTCGTCCATATCCTCATCACGCGAGATGCTAGATTGAATAATCAGATGCAGCTCTTCTGCGCTGATATCCTTGGTGTTTTGGGCTTCATCGACCATCTTGTAGATGATACGCTCACCGCGCTCGACAGCAGTCACATCGCCACTTAAGCAAAAATCGCCTTGGCGTTGGATGATTTTGATATCGAGGCGTTCTTGGATGTATTTCATGTGATTGTTATATTCGCCAAGCACGGTTTTGAGCTGTGCTGGCGTTAGGGATTCGAACTTTATACGGCGGCTCATGGTATCAGTCAAGCGATTATCCTTGTATTGTGTGCCCGGCGCTGTGATTTCATTTTGATAGCGTCACGGGTTTCAGAGATAAAATGGTTAATGGCGTTATATGGGTGTTGAGTAGTTATAGTAAATACTAAAAATGACGGTAATATTATTGTTGGTTTTGTGGAAGATAATAAATAAAAGTCTTGCCTTCATTATGGTAGAGAATTTTTAAAATTCAAGCGATACATTGAGCAGATAGCGTTGTTTTTGTATGTCGATTGCAATCAACACAAAGGCCTACTCCAAATCGAGTCAACAGCATGTCTATTAAGTTCATTTATCAGTTAGATAACATCATTAGTGAAAAGTAACGCTCGCATTGAAATATTGATAAGTTGAGTTTTTACTGATTTTACTAATATAAACCTTGCTTGCGATGAGGATGGACGAACGATTTGTCTACGGTTAAGAGCGCAGCATGATAGGCAATTTGTGGTAATCTATGAGCGATATTACAGCACTTTACGATTGAGTCAGAAGCGGCCTTTACCAGATAAAGGCTATCCAATAAAACACCTATCAATCGCTAAAGACGTGTCTGCCCAACAATTATAATAGGAACAACAACGATGCAAGAGACAGGTTCACCTTTATCCAATTCTAAAAGCCTACCTGAAAGAAGAGAAGCAATCACCGACCAGCAAGTGCTTATCGTCGGTGGCGGTCATGTCGGTTTGTCTTTTGCCTTACTACTGGCGCATCACGGCATTGCTAGCACGTTATTAGAAAAAAACCGTTATCCAACCATCAGTCCGACCGATGACCGTACGCGCAGTCATTATCTAGACAGTCGTAATACAGCGTTATCTCGGCGTACGGTACAGATCTATCAAGAGATTGGATTGTGGGATGAATTGCAAAGCCATGCGTGCCGAATTGATAGCGTGCAAATTAGTGAGCAAGGTAGCTTTGGGCGCGCGCAACTGAACAAAGTCGAAGAGAAAGTAGAATCCTTTGGACAAGTCATTGAAAACGCGTGGCTAGGGCGTAAGCTCTTATTAGCCGCACAGCAGTCGCCACTTATTACCTTGATTGATAATGCCAGTGTCAACGCCGTTGCCCAACAAGCGGACGGCGTGACGCTGAGCTTTAGCAACGATGACGCAGTAGAAAATGAGCAACAGCTACAAGCCAGCGTGTTAGTCGCTTGTGATGGACGCGATTCTACGGTACGTCAGTTGTTAAATATCGGCACCACAACCTATGACTATCAGCAAACCGCTATCGTTGGTGTGGTAGAGACCGATAGACCGCATGAGCATGTGGCGATTGAGCGTTTTAGCCCAGCAGGGCCGCTAGCTGTGCTGCCACTGACGGATCCAGAGGGCGACGGCAATGATGAATATCAACACGGTTATAGACGATCTGTGGTTTGGGTCTGTCCAACAGGTGAAGAAACCAAATATCTAGAAGACGACGCGCAGTTCTTGCAGACGCTACAGCAAGCGTTTGGACAACGCGCGGGCACGTTTGTCGCCGCTGGTCGCCGCGGCGCGTATCCGTTATCGCGTGTGCTAGCAGATAAGCAGGTCGAGGGTCGCTGCGTTATCATGGGCAATGCCGCTCATACTTTGCATCCTGTTGCGGGTCAAGGGTTCAATCTGTGTATGCGAGATGCTCATGTATTGGCGCAGATGATGAGCGCACAAGTGCTCAAAGGCGAGGACATCGGTAATGCACAATTACTAAAGCGCTATGAAAAAGCGCGTCAAACGGATCAAAAACGAGTGATTCGCTTTTGTGATGCCGTGGTACATGGCTTTACCCATCCTAATCCCGCCATTAAGTTTGTACGTAATATGGCATTACTGGCCTTTGATAAATTGCCAAATATCAAGCCATTGGTGGCAACCTACGCGATGGGTCTAAAGTCATAACAGCGTATCAAAATACGATTTTCTCAAAATATACAATAAATAAGAGGGGAGTCGTCCGTGCATCATTTATAGGATGATGGATGGACAATGCTCCAAAAAGGAGAGTTTATGAAAGACAATCATACGCTGATTATCGGTGGCGGTATCGTTGGGGCAACGCTCGCGTTAAAGCTGGCACGAAATAAAATGCCAGTGACATTGGTTGATGCCCGTCCTGCGCGTGACGAGTCAGCGTGGCAACAAATGCTTGGCAAGCGAGATGCCCGTGTTTATGCGCTGAGCCTCGCCAGCATTGCGCTGTTAAAAGACGTAGGCGCTTGGCAAAAGATAGCGCTATCAGGACGCAAGGCGGATTACTCGCAAATGCAGGTTTGGCAGTTGAACGGCATGGGCGAGCTATTATTTGGTGATAGTCATGACCAGAGCGCTGCGCCTGAGATACTCGGTAGTATGGTGGAGCCAGCCGTTATTGAGCACGCCTTATGGCAGCGTTTGCATGAAGCGGATGTCAGCGACTATCTGACCGTTATCGCTGGGCATAAAGTGGTCAATATGGACTGGCTAGGCGCGCGACAAGGCTACCGTGTAACCTTAGATAATGGAACAGCGATTGATGCGCGTCTGTTGGTTGGGGCTGATGGGCGTGGCTCATTTGTCCGTCAGCAAGCAGGCATTGGACTTGATACGCTTGATTATAATCAAACAGCGATTTGCTGTGCGATTCAGACCGAGAAACCGCACCAAGCGACTGCTCGTCAAGCCATGTTGCCAACGGGGACGCTAGCGCTATTGCCGCTAGCGGATATTACTGATGACGATAAGGCAAATCCACAACATTGGCAATCTATCGTATGGACATTGCCGCGCAATCAGGCATTGGCATTGATAGAGGAAGACGAGCGCGTGATCGCTGATAAATTGGCCGCTGCCAGTCATTATGAGCTGGGCGCAATCGAGCAGATAGAGTCCATCGCCAGCTTTCCACTGACTGCGCAGCAAGCGAAGCGTTATGTACAGGACAACTTGGTACTAATAGGCGATGCCGCCCATGGCGTACATCCGCTGGCAGGTCAAGGGTTGAACCTCGGTATGCTCGATGTAAAAGTGTTGTGCGAGCAGTTGATGCATGACTTTACCCGTAGTGGTGGCACGCTGTGGGGCAGTAATCAAACGCTGCGTCATTATGAGCGCTCGCGTCGTCCGCATAATAGCCTGATGATGCATAGTTTCTCGGCACTGAACTGGCTGTTTGCAGGCTCGCTTGCGCAGATGCGTCCGATTCAGCAGATTCGCAGCGAAGGCATGTACCGCGTTGGCAAGATAAAACCACTCATGCGATTGTTTGCGAAGCAGGCGAGTGGGGTTTAGTTTGCTTGTTCTTAGTGACACAGAGTTAGTGACATAGCATGAGTATAAGTATGACCTATCATAACCAGTAAGGCATTCACTATGACAAAGTTTAAGACAACAAAATTCTCTACTGCCTTATGGATGATAGGAGCTGTGGTAATAGCAGGCTGCCAATCAGTGACTCCAGCCACAAGTAACATAGCACAAGAGGTTTTAAAGCCCTCCACTTGCGTGGTTGAACCGCCACCTGTTGATGAAAATGGCAAACCTATGCCAGTAGATTTGGACGATACATTGTCTATGGAGTTACGAGTGTTTTTCGATAAAGATAGTGCCGAAATAAAGGAACAATATACTCCGGAATTGAATAAGATCATAGCGTTCGCGGATCGCTGTTCTAACCTGACTTTTTTTGTCCAAGGGCATACCTCCAAAATTGAACAACAAGCCATTGACGAGAAAGCTCTACATCTCAAAAGCTCGTCTCAGCCACTGGAATTTATCTCATTAGCGAGTGCTCGTGCACAAAGTATCAAAAATTATTTGGCTAATCTTGACCTGCCAGCGCATAGAATTCGCACCTTTGATTGTAGCGCTGATAATCCTATTGCTCCTAATGATACCGAGGAGGGATCTATTATGAATCAGCGAGCGTTCGGTTGGATATCAGCGCGAGATAGGTATGATCAAATGTTACTCGAATGCAGAGAGTTTTAAAGGAAAAATATTATGAAAACTCAATTGGGAAATGCATTTTTAATTTTGGTAAGTGCTTTGGCGTTATCAGCCTGCCAAACATCTGTTTCACAAAATCAAGCAACTCAAACTATTAATGCCCCAGTTGCTAAAGTTATTTTAGACAGCGACGGTGATGGCGTACCTGACGATATAGACGAATGCCCAGGCACTCCAATAAACATAGTACCAGATGAACAGGGATGTCCTTCTTATAGTGACGATAATTTAGGTGTTAAAATAGAATATAGAGCTTTTTTTGCCAAGGGAAGTAGTGAGCTATCAAAAGAGTATCAGCTAGAGCTTGATAAAGTAGCCCAAAAGCTGCAAGAGTACAATACGGCAACGATGCGTATTGAGGCGCACGCTTCAACAGATGAAGTATCAGCTGTTGATGCAGTTTTGCAACCAAATGCTCTATCAAGAAATAGGGCGCTTATTGTCAAAAACTATCTAATAATGCAGCATCAAATTGATCCTAATCGTTTAAGTACTGCCAGTTATGGTGCTCAGCGGCCTATAGCCTCTTCTGATACCGAAGAGGGTAGGTCTATGAACCGCCGAGTTTATGGGTTAGCTCAAGAGCCTTAAAGCAACTTGTTTTATATCTCGATAAACGATTTGTGTACAGATTAATACGTTGAGTTTTAAGTAAATTTGCTATCGGTCTTAGCTATCAGCTGAATTAGCGACTATTAAATCTATACTTACCCCAACGCCGAAAAGAACACCATTAGCACGGGTGAGACAATATTAATCAAAAAGCCAAAACTAATCGCCAGTGGTACAACCTTTAGACCACCTGACTGTTGAATGATAGGCAAGGTAAAGTCTAAGCTGGTCGCACCGCCAAGCCCGACAGCAGCCGAAGGATATTTGCGCATAAATACAGGAATGAATAGCAGCGCAAAGAACTCCCGTACCAAATCATTAAATAGCGCGACACTGCCCCATACCGCACCATAAGCATCGGTCATGACAATTGCTGATAGTGAATACCAACCAAACCCCGACGCCATTGCCAAGCCTTTTGTCCACGACACATCGGTAAATAGTAAGGCAAACACAAGCCCGCCGATCAACACCGATAGCGTAAAAATAACGCTCATCTCGACGCCGCGCTTGTTGAGCATGACTTCTTTTAGTGTAATGCCTGAACCCTTTAAGCCAATACCGACCAACAAAATCAAAATCATCAGCATGACCGTCATGGTGTTTTCAGGCGGCATATAATCAGCAGGCAAGAAGTAGCCAATCACCATGCCAATTACCACGCAGACGACCTGTAATAGGCTACCTCGAATACTGACACGATGCTCTTTAGATTTAACGCTTGGTTTTTTGGCATGCCACGGTCGCACATGATCAAATATCATCAGTGCAGACAATCCTGTGCCAATCGTCAATATGGATAAGACAGTCACGTACAGTGCAATTTCGCCAACTTGATTACCCAGCCCTTCTACCTGTGATAGCTCAATACCGATCAGTGCCAAGATAAGATAGACCAAATAAGACAAGCCCGTATCGGCAAGTTTAGTCATGGTTGGGTTAGAGGGAATGGCAAAGCCAATAAACATTGGCATCAAGACCAAAACGAGGGTAATTAGGCTTTGCATGGTGGTCAGCTCGCAGCGATTTTAACAAGACATTTTAGGAAGCTTGCGATTGTACCATAACCCTGACCGAATACTAAAAACCCACTAGGTAGCCTGCATGGATTGATATTTTGTGAGCTGATAGGACTTGCGGCAAGTCAATCAATCACTGCTATTGGCTGAATTTTTCTGGGACGTTGATGTGCACACTGCTCCGTCAAGCAATCAACGTTTTCCACATATTGTTTAGCGTTTTCGATATATTTATATATTGAGCAGCAGAGATATGCTCCTGATATGGCTCACGCTGCGGCTCAACCACACTTGCCCGAGGTATATCCGATAGCTTTGGATAATCATGGCGATAATGTCCGCCGCGACTCTCCATACGCTGATAAGCAGACTGAATAATTAAGGTCGCTAAAGCAAGCTGTCTGGTTAATTGAAAATATGCCAGCTCATGTATGTTCGTGGGGCTGTCATTTTTAATGATATTTTGTTGTCCAAGCTCAGTACTGGCAAGCGAAACTTGCCACTTTTGTATTTGGGTTAATGCTTGTTCTAATTGTCCTGCACTACGGGTTATACCCATGTTAGTGGTCATGAGCACTTTTAGTGCGGCAGTGATTTTGGTCATGTCCGCCTCAGCGCCAGATAGCTTGTCATCCTTGTCATCCTTATTACCCTTATCATATTCGGACGCTGTAAATAACGTATCATTCAAAATGACTGACTGCGTGTCTGTAAGCGTAGGCGCTGACCAAGATTTAATGACGGATTGATTTATGTCACGATAAGCATCATTACCTATCTTCTCTGCGTTTGCTAAACGGGCGACATACTGAGGCAAATGGTCTGCGATATTACGACCAACCACCACACACTCCAACAGCGAGTTACTTGCTAAGCGGTTGGCACCGTGTAGCCCCGTATAAGCCACTTCACCAGCCGCATAAAGTCCTGGTACATCCGTCAATCCATTGGCATCAGTCACCACGCCGCCACAGCTATAATGCGCCGTCGGGGCAACTGGAATAGGATCTGTCGTGATATCAATCCCAAGCGTTAACAGTGTTTGGTAAATCTGCGGGAAATGCGCTTTTACAAAGTCTGTGGCTAAGTGACTGACATCAAGATGCACGTAGCCAAGCCCATTGTTATCAATCTGCGCGGCTATCGCCCGAGCGACGATATCGCGCGGTGCCAATTCAGCACGTGCGTCCACGTCCAACATAAAGCGTATACCCGTCTTTGGACAATATAATCGTCCCCCTTCACCGCGCAGTGCCTCAGATATCAAAAAGCTGCTGTCACCTAACGCTAAGCCTGTTGGGTGAAACTGAATGAATTCCAAGTTTGCCAAGCGGCAGCCTGCTTGCCATGCCATCATCACGCCATCACCGACGCAGACATTAGGCGCGCTGGCACGCTTGAATAATTGACCCAATCCACCACTAGCCAGTACCACTGCACGACTATGAAAGGTGAGCGGGCGCCCATTGATATGATCAAAAACAAGCGCCCCTCGGCAATGCTTAGCATCGCTATTATCTGTAAAAAAAGGCTGACTGCTCGCTATAGGTAATGTCAGTAACTCAAGCGCTTCATGATAAGGCAAAATAGTGATATTGGTAGCAGCTTGCGCTTTGATGGTTAATGCGTCCATCACGTGTCGACCCGTTGCATCGTCCGCATGGGCCACGCGTCTACAGCCGTGACCGCCTTCTTTTGTTAAATGCAAATCACTGGTCTGTAACTGAGAAAATTCCTGTGCGCTTGTATTATCCAAAGCGTTAGGTGAGTTCTGCGTAAAAGGGACACCTTGCGCGCATAGCCACTGAACCGCTTGCTGTCCTGCACCCAAAATACTGGCAGTATTATCCGGTGTGCAAAGCCCTGCACCAGCCACTAAGGTATCAGCAACATGGTCAGACACAGAGTCATCTTTGTCTAGACTAGCGGCAATACCACCTTGAGCATAGTGACTTGAGCAAACCTCAAGTGCCGCTTTACTCAAAACCGTGATATTCAGTGACTTTGGTAGCGATAACGCTGTACTCAAGCCTGCCAGTCCAGCGCCAATGATAAGGACGTCAGTTTTGACAATATGGCTCATGTGACTACTCCTATAGTTATCAGGAATACAGTTATCAGGGATGGTTGTACGGGTTTGATTGGCTGAGTGCGGCTGACTCATGCTAGGCTGCCCCAACATTGGCAAACAATGCACGGTCTTGGACGATATCGCCACTGGCGGCCACACGTTGCTTTTGTGATTCAGCAAAATCAAGCATACGTTGTAAGGGTTTTCTAGCGGCGGCGGCAAGCTCAGGCGTCATTAGTACCTCACCGCTGTTATTGGTCAAGCATTGCTCGATACCTTTGAGACCATTCATCGCCATCCAAGGACAAAAGGCACAGCTCTTACAGCTCGCGCTTTCACCAGCGGTAGGCGCGGCCAAAAAGCGTTTGTTCGGTGAGCGTTTTTGCATTTCATGCAATATGCCTAGGTCAGTTGCAACGATAAAGGTGTCAGCATCCATCTCATACGTTGATTGCAACAGTTTACTGGTTGAGCCAACAACATCAGCAAGTGCCACCACGCTATCGGGCGACTCAGGATGTACCAAGACCTTGGCTTCTGGATGTTCGGCTTTTAATTGCAGCAATTCAGTGGCTTTAAACTCATTATGCACAAGGCAAGACCCTTGCCAAAGCAGCATATCTGCACCCGTCTCACGAGCGATGTATTTACCCAAATGACGGTCAGGTCCCCAAATGATCGGCTCACCTTGCGCATGCAAATGACGGACGATATCGATACCGACAGACGAGGTTACAACCCAGTCAGCGCGGGCTTTTACCGCGGCGCTGGTATTGGCATAAACGACGACGGTACGCTCAGGGTGGGCATCACAAAATGCGGAAAACTCATCAGCAGGACAACCCAAATCGAGCGAACATTCCGCCTCCAAATCTGGCATAAGCACGGTCTTTTCCATACTTAAAATCTTTGCCGATTCGCCCATAAAGCGTACACCAGCGACGACTAGGGTCTGGGCGCTATGGGCTTGTCCAAACCGAGCCATCTCAAGCGAGTCACCGACGCAGCCACCTGTCGCGAGGGCTAAGTCTTGAATAAAAGGATCGACATAGTAGTGTGCAACGAGTACCGCGTTATTGTCTTTCAATAATTTTTTGATGTTTTCTTCAACCACGAGTCTTTCGGCACGAGGCAAGTCTGCTGGCATTTTTGCTCTGGCATAATCGATGTTCATCTGAGTAGCAATACGGTTGTCGGTACTCATGATGGGTGCGTCGTAAGGATAAATTTTCATAATGGCAACCTCTGTTGGCGCTATAGTGATAAATGGTGTGCTAAAACAAGATATTTGGTTAAATAAAATTAATCCGTTGTTTTAATTATGCTCATTTTGAGCATAAATACAAGTGTTTTTTGTATATCTGTTGATTAAGTACATTTATTTTCATTACTTGTGAGTTAGCCAAATGGACTTTATTTTTAGTTTACCTTTATGTGGAAGCTGATTTTTAGCGACTGATTTTGATGTTCTATGATTACAACGCCAGACTATGATATTTCAAGATTCACGTTATACTGTTTTAGATTTGAGGCGTACCATCACTATCAGCCTTGAGAACCCTTTTATGCCATTTTAAAGAGACAGGATAATCCCCAAAACTATGACGTTGTCTTATTCACATGCGCACCAGCAAGGTAGCGGCACAACTGAAGTGGTCGCTGTATTGGTCGCGATTACCGATCATATCGCTCGTGTCCTAACCGTTGACCAAGGCAAACTGTTGCCAAATGGGCCGCTTATGCCATTACATCGCTCGCTACAGGCAGGCGTGCGTCAATGGGTAGAAGAGCAGACGCAGCAGCCGCTCGGATATTTGGAGCAGCTATATACCTTTGTTGATACCAACAGACGTAACGTTGATGGTCATGCATTGGTGTACGTCAGCTACCTTGGTTTGGTACAAGAAACTCAAATGCAGGCATTGCAAAGCCAAGCGCTATGGCGAAATTGGTATGATTATTTCCCATGGGAGAACCATCTAGATGGTATGCCTAGTATCATTACGGACTTTATCGTCCCTATGCTATTGGAGTGGGCGAGTAGCGCTGAAGACTCAGTTGCCCGGCAGCGCAGGCATCAACGTATTGGTTTGTGCTGGGGACTTAGCGAAGAGTTTTTGACAGATAGCGAGTTCATAGAAACTGAACCAGTTGGCGATAAGGCTGATGAAAGCAGAGAATGGATCGCAGAGCATGTGCTGCTGCGCTACGAGATGCTGTATGAAGCAGGACTGATACCAGAAGCGCCCAATTATCCGCCTAATTACCAAACGGTTCAATTGCCAAGCGACTGGTCTCAGCGTGTCGGCATACCGATGTATTACGATCATCGCCGCGTGATTGCCACCGCTATCTCCAGACTACGCGCCAAGATTGAGTATCGACCGCTTATCTTTGGGTTGATGCCAGATGTGTTTACTTTATCCCAATTGCAGCAAAGTGTTGAGGCCTTATCAGGCATACGCTTGCACAAACAAAACTTTCGCCGTTTGCTGGAATCTCAGAATCTTGTGATGGAGACAGGAGAGAGTAGTAGTGCTCAGCGTGGTCGCCCCGCCAAACTCTATCGTTTTCGCCATGATATCGAGCTACAAAGCTTATTGATGGACAGCAAACTTCCTAAGCGTAAATAATTGCTACTAACAAATACAGCTAGGTCAATTTCATATAGAAATCGACTTGCTCAATAAAAACTTTTTCACCTTCCCTTGCAGGAGCGTCAACTTTACGCTATATTTATGCTCATTTTGAGTTTAAATATTTAGACGTTTTTATTCATATTACGCCTACATAAGGGTCAAACATGACAATTGAAAAAGAGCCAGTATTAGATGACGTATTGCTTAAACCTTTGGTAGAAGATGCGCTAGCGGAAGATTTGGGCAGGCGTGGTGATGTCACCTCGCAAGCCACTATCCCAGCAGATATGCAAGCCCAGCTACAAATCAAGGCGCGACAATCAGGTGTGATATGCGGTATGGATTTGGCGCGGTTGTCTTTTGCCTTAGTTGATGCAAGCATTGAGTTTGTGGCTCAAGTGCAGGATGGCGAAACAGTCGCCGCTGGTGCCGTATTGGCTACTGTAAAAGGTAATGCACGCCATCTGCTAACAGCAGAACGTACAGCATTAAACTTCATGACGCATCTGAGCGGTATTGCGACTGCGACCCGCCAGATCGTCGATAGCGTGGCGCAATATCCGGCACAAATTACTTGTACGCGTAAAACCATTCCAGGTCTGCGTATTGTACAAAAATACGCGGTACGCTGCGGTGGCGGTCGCAATCATCGTTTGGGCTTGGATGATGCGATCTTAATCAAAGACAATCATATCGCCATTGCTGGTGACATAAAGACGGCTATCGAGCAAGCACAGCATTTTGCTGGGCATCTGATTCCGATTGAGGTTGAAGTCGATACACTAGAGCAATTAGAGCAGGCATTAGAGGCGGGTGTGAGTTTGGTGTTGCTAGACAATATGTCGCCAGAAATCTTATCGCAAGCGGTTGCTATGTGTAAAGGTCGCGCAAAGACTGAAGCATCCGGTGGTATTACGCCTGAAACGGTACGAGCCGCCGCCAGTACAGGGGTTGATTTTATCGCGATGGGCTACCTAACGCACAGTACTACTGCGCTGGATATTGGCTTAGATTTTAGTGCATAGGCCATCAATTATTTCAGCTTAACCTGAGTCATAGCTTTTATATTCGCTGGATTTCTCGCCAAGATGACATAGAAGGGTAACCGAGCAAAGTTAATGATTTAACTCGCTTATCTGCCTATGTTACAATGCTATTATGAATTGCCTATTGGGTCATCGTCGCACTCGCACGATGGCCTTATCTTTTTGCACCAATGCTATCAATAGACAAGCGAGCGCTCAGTGAATACTGAAATTATCAAGATAATCCTAGCCTTTATGGTATTGATCAATCCATTTAGCGCATTGACGTTGTTCTTGGATTTGACTCGCGGCTATTCGATGAACAATCGACGCAAAGTCGCACGTGTTGCTTGTCTGACCATTTTTATCACCATCAGTTTTTTTACGGTGGCAGGTGAGGCCTTACTAAAAGCACTAGGTATCTCTATTGGCTCGTTTCAGCTAGCTGGTGGTATATTGGTGTTCTTGATTTCACTAAATATGATGAACGGTGAAGGCAACCCTGTTAAGCCTGATCAAGAGAACTTCGATGTCGACCACGTGCAAGATGCACTGCCGACGATGGCATCCGCAGTGGTCCCCATTGCGATACCGATGATGATTGGACCAGGTGGTATTTCTACCGTTATTATTTATTCATCACAAGTCTCAGGCATTTTGCAGGTATCTGCCATCATCATTGCTGGTCTCTTCATTAGTCTATTTTGCTACCTGGCATTGATGGCTGCTGGTCGTATCAGTCGTTTGTTGGGTGATACCGGCCTTAACATCATGAGCCGGATCATGGGTATGCTATTAGCAGCCGTGTCTATCGAGATTATCGTTAGCGGTCTGCGCACACTGTTTCCTGCTTTAATCTAAGCTATTTATTCTGTGTCTAATATTGAGCACTTAAAATCCTAATAATTGAATTAAGAGGCCGTATCAGATAGCTGATAATGGCATCTTAGTTTAACTAGATTTAATGCCTAATGTTGTATTTAGCTTTGGTATAAATGCCAAGCCAGATACAACATCAGCAGTCCTACCAACGCATCGAGTATGTTCCAAGCTTTTGGCTTTTCAAATAACGGCCTGAGCAGGCGTGCACCGTAACCGAGCGCAAAAAAGAAAAAGAATGAGGCGCTAATTGCCCCAATGGCAAAGGTAAGTTTGCTAGCAGCGCCTGTTGAAACCATCCCAACGAGCACCAATGTATCTAAGTAGACGTGCGGATTGAGCCAAGTGAAACCAAAGCAGAGTAGTAGCGCTTTTTTTAAGCTGGTCACTACTTGCCCATCAACGTTCAAAGCGTGTGATACACGGATACTGGCATACAAACTTTGTAAGCCATAACCCAACAAAAATAAAACGCCTGCTATTTTTGCGATATCTATCACATGCGGATAGCGTGCGGTGACCGCACCAAATCCACCAACGCCTGCTGATATCAACAGCGCGTCGCTCACTGCGCAAAACAGGCAAACAAAAAATATGTGCTCACGTTTGAGACCTTGTTTGAGTACAAAGGCATTTTGTGAGCCAATGGCGATGATGAGCGATAACCCAAGCAGGAAACCAGAAATATAATCGGGAGCATTCATAACAAGTCGCTTAGCATTTAGGAAGTGAGCGGAGAGAGTAGGAATGTTGACACTTTGCGTACTGGCAGGTCAGCAAAAACCTGTTAAGATAAGCTATTGAATGAACGTATGCAATACGAGCACAACGTGTGTGTACTGGATGAGGGGCAGAGCAAGTCATGGTAGTCAGTTTGACAAGAATGCTAAAGTCATTTGGGCAAGCGCAAGATGACCTACCAACGTTAGCTGCCAACAATGCGCAGGAGATGGGTGTTAACCATAATTTAAATGACAATAGTGATAATATCGATATCCATCATAATAATGACGGCACTCAATCAAATCACGAGCGTGCTGCATTAACGCCACCTGAGCGGGTACACCGTATACGTGATGCACTAGCGCAAGTGAACGATATTCACTCATCAACCCCGCTGACTGATCGCTATTTGTCCAATCGCGCCCAAATGCAACCGACCAATAGACCACCTTTTGACCCCGATACCTTGTGGTATCTCAAACATGGACGTTGTCCGATTATGACTGAGCTTGTTGATGTGGTCGACGAGGCCACCCTAAATGCGATGCCTATCGAAGCCGTTGCGATATTAGATCGTATCAATGGTAAGCTAAAACGCTATCGTGAGTGGAGTAGTGAGCTAAACGAGCAACAGCAGCAGCAACATAATGAGCGCCAGTTTGTCATTGATAAGCTGGTGTCCGAGAGCATCCCTGAAGCGCTACATCATTATGAGCAGTTGCAGCGCTTTAGTCCGCATCGCACCAAAAACAATATGGTTCAGGGAAAAATGACCGCAGGTGATATGTTGACCGATTTGTTTTTAGAAATCGATTATGAGCTTGATGAGCTATTGGATGAGTTGCATCAAACCGTTTTAAATCGTCTTGCCTCAACCCATCGTTATGTCAAGAGCCGCACGCAAAGCTAGCGTATTTTATAAAATAAAAGATTATCCAAAAACATAACAGACTCAATGTATAACAATATAAGGCTTTCATAGAGCCTTATTTTTTTGTTTAATAAAAGCAGTGCTAAGCAATAAAGTTGACGACACTAAAACCGCCTAGCTTAAAATACTGATTAAAATAACAAGAAATCTGCCAAACTATTCTGTCAAAACAATAAGGAAAACCCGATGACCCAAGTGACTGCTATGTTAGTGATGTTTGTATTATACGGAGTGCTGCCGGCCGCTGGGTTATATTTGGGGTATCGTGGTATTAAGAAAGTTACCGCGCCCAAAATGCTGGAATATACTGCCATGCCGCAACTGGGATATATACCAGAGAAAAGCCTACCTGTTGAAGTCAAAACAGCACTTGAGCAAATCAATCGAAAAGGCAAAAAACTCCGCTTGATTTATGGTGATACCAATAATGACGGCAAAATTGACGATAAAGACACCATCAATGAAACTTATATTATGATCCAAAATCTGATGGACCGACACATTCCGCAAGCTGTGGCCGATTATCGCCGCTTATATGACTTAGATGTGACAGATGGGGCGCGTGCTGATACCACCAAAATCAAACATTCAGATGTCACTGGTAAACAAGCATTGTTAGAAGTGCTTAAAACGATCAATACCCAGTTTGACGATTTACTCAATGCCTCATACCATCAAGATGGGCAAAAACTGCTCGCGACCAATCGCTATCTGCAAACACGCTTTGATCATCCAAATATGGATTCAACAATGCAGCCGCTGAGTAATCTCAGTAAGAAAACAGAGGCTATTGAGTCACCTACTTTGAGTAGCACGGATGTGAAAAATCCAGTAGCAGAAGATATTAAACGCTAAATGCTAAATGCTAAGTGCCAACGATAAGTAGTCATACATAGAATTGAGTGATGAGTAGCGAGCAGTTATGAGTATATTAATAGGCATCGGTATTGTAACGACCGTCACAACTTTTTATCTAGGTAGAAAAGGCTGGCATGCATTGCACAAAGCGGTCGGTATTACTCCAGGTGTGCTTATATATCAAGATGATCATGCGCCATTGTCACTGGCTACGTTAAGTTGGGAGCAGCTTAACTTAAATAAAAAGCACTTAAAAAGCTTGTCAGATCAGCAGCTACGGCAATTAAAACGTATCGATAACAAAGTGAGTGGCTATCAAGCTTATCAGGCAGCATTACAAGCTCAACATAAAACACCTGCTATAACAGAAGCACAGTTTGTATTGAACAAAATGTTGCAAACTCGGCTACCCGAAATGCTAGCCACTCACTACCAATTAACAAATATAAATGTCACTAATGAGAATAGTGAAAAGAGGTTAGAGGCTAGTGAGTTATTGCAAAGTGTTTTAGATAACATCGAACAGCGTTTGGATAGACTACTGGCACAAATGGACGAGGAGCAGCTAAAAGAGCTGCGAGTCATGACGCATTATATTAATACCCACGATAGCTGAGGCGTTATTTTTATACTGAGTCACTGTGAGGCCTGTAAAAAATACATAAAAAAAGGGGTCAATGATGAATAGTCATTGACCCCTTTTTTATGTTTATTCTAAATCTATCAAAAACTTAGAATAATGTTAAATCAATTGAATTAGCGCTTATCATTGCGGTCACGACTATTACGCGTACCGCGGCTGGCAGGGCTAGCACTGCTTTTAGGCTTCGCGCTGCTGTTGCGATTGTCATTACGAGTGTCCGTGCGACGCGCTTTAAGCGGCTTGTTTCTGATACGCTCTTGCTTTTTTTTAGCCGCACCATGTAGACCTGTGCCATAACGTGGGCGTAAGCTCACCAAATCGGTCAATGTATTGATCTCTTTTTTATCGAGCTCTAAGAAACGACCTGTACGTAACTCTTTTGGCAAGGCAATCGTACCGTAACGTGTACGCAATAGGCGGCTAACTTTCAGACCTTGTGACTCAAACAAGCGGCGTACTTCACGGTTACGACCTTCTTTAAGCTTGACGTGATACCACTTATTAACGCCTTCACCGCCGCCTTCTTTGATGTCGTCAAACTGCGCCATGCCGTCTTCTAACATGACACCAGCAGTCAAGTTGCGGGCGATATCGGGAGTGACTTCACCCAACACACGAACGGCATATTCACGCGTCACTTCGCTAGAAGGATGCATCAGGCGATGCGCCATCTCACCATCATTGGTAAATAATAGTAAGCCAGTTGAATTGATATCCAAACGTCCAACCATGACCCAACGATCATGAGTGAGCTTTGGCAAGCGCTCAAACACAGTCGGACGACCTTCTGGATCCTTGGCTGAGCAGACTTCGCCTTCTGGCTTGTAATAAGCGATCACTCGGCGACGCTTTTCATTTTCGGCGGTATATTTGATCTGACGACCATCCACACGTATTTCATCGCCTTGCGATACACGATCACCAATCGTTGCTGGACCGTTATTAACAGATACGCGACCTGCTTTAATCACTTCTTCCATTTGACGGCGTGAGCCAAGGCCCATACGGGCGAGTGCTTTTTGCAATTTTTCGTCTTTCATCTTAATGTCCTTGAGTCGGTGGGTTTACATTTCTCAATGTATAATGATTCACAATTGTTTATACTAGATTATAAATGATAATAGGTAAGAAAATGCATTGTTTGCTGTGAGCAGCATTATACTAGTAAAAGACTGCTTATACTGTATTTTTTGACTTATTTCTTTGACTTATACACCTCGCAACTGTACTCAAGCCAATTTGAACAAAATCTTGCATATTTTTACTAAGAATGTTTAACAGCTTTTAGGTAGTCGTACATATGCAGCAACATAGCAGTGTAAGAATTTAATATAAATTCAATCAATTATTAATATACGTAATATATTTAATTGTAATTGATAAAAAGAATTTATATGCTACATGGAGTAATTAGTTTAAAAATAGCTTTTTGTATCAATCAATAAGAACATTACTGTATAACAGATAACTTATGTTATGATGCCGATTATTTTTGTGAAAGATGTAAAAAAATAACATCGATACAAATTTATTAATACAAAACTGTTTTTAGTCGTTTTATGTGATTGCAGTAATAGAAGAGGCTTTTTGATATGAGACAGACAACTAAGTTGTTGAGTGCAGCGTGTTTGTTAGCCAGTAGTATGCTCTATGGATGTGCTACTACAACCATCAATTCTGGGCTTCAAGCTGGTCAGTTACCGCCCAGTGGATCTTTTACTGCAGAGAATGGTATTAATTTCAATGTACTGCCATTGACTCTCGCCACACTGCCACCTAAACAAATCGCTCGCTCACAAATGAGTGCCAACCTATCTGACCTAGTACGATCGTCTAATAGGATGAATTACCGTATTGCATCCTCTGATGTATTAAGTATTATTTTGGTAGATTATCCTGATATTAATGCTGCAGGAGCATCTGGTTATCCTGTTGATCAGCAGGGGTTTATACAGTTTCCGTTGATAGGTCGTATACAAGCTGGCGGGCTAAGTGTTCCACAGTTCACCGCAAACCTAAGTTCAAGATTGCAACGCTACCTAAAGTATGCAGATCCGCAAGTGAAAGTTGCTGAGTATCGAGGCAATAAGTTTTTTATCGATGGTGAGGTTAACAAGCCTGGTCAATTCAATATTGCTGACGAACCTGTGTCATTGTACAGTGCAATATCTATGGCTGGTGGTACGACGAGAGAAGGTAACTCAAACAGTATTGTATTGAGAAGAAATGGTATTGATTATCGTATGGGATTACAGTCTCTGCAGCAGGCGGGATTATCAGCCAATCAAATTTATGTACAAGATGGTGACTCTATTCGTGTCAGTAGCGAAGACATCAATAAAGTGTATGTTTTGGGAGAGTTTGGCAAAGTTGCACCTGTACCTATTATTGACCAGGGGTTGAGCTTAGCGCAGGTGATTGGGGAGTCAGCTGGTCTGAATTCTAATACGGCTAATGCGGCTAAGATCTACGTAGTACGTGATCAACCTGAATATCAGCGTACAAATATATACTATGTAGATATGCAGGCGCTCACTAGCTTTCCACTGACTAGCCGGTTTGAGATGTTGCCTAATGATATTGTCTATGTCGACCCAACTGGTCTGACGCGCTGGAACCGTGTTATCAGTGCTTTGTTACCATCAACTTCAGCAATCAGAAGTTTTTCAACTTTATAGGAAGTGATAAGCATGGCTTTTGATAATATTTTGGTTGTTTGTGTAGGTAATATTTGCCGTAGCCCAATGGCAGAAGCTTTGCTAAAAAAGCGTTATCCTAACAAAGTAATTGACTCCGCAGGCGTTGGCGCTTTAATTGGGCATCCTGCAGATTCATCTGCTCTCAAAATTATGACTGAACAGCAGATAGATATTACAGACCATATAGCCAAACAAATCGACGAAAAATTAGTAAAAAAGGCTGATCTTATTTTTACCATGTCAGATAGTCAGACTAAATGGATTGAGGAACGTTGGCCATTTTGCCGTGGTAAAACCTTTAAGCTTGGTCACTGGCAAAATAAGGATATTGCTGACCCATATAAACATGAAATGAGCGCTTTTGAGACAGCATATCAAGATATTGTTGATGGTCTCGATCAGTGGGCCGATAAAATTAACTAAGTAATGCTTATCCGATGAACAAGCTGAAGTGGTAGACCTATAGTTATGAGTACAGATTCGAAAAATTTATCAAACCCTGTTTCGAAAGAAAATAATGATGACATTGATCTTATGGCGCTGCTATTTGCCATTTTGCGTGGCTGGAAAACTGTATTGTTTTTCGCATTAATTGGCTTATTGATTGGTGTGCTGTACGGGCGCTATGTGAACCCCACTTTCAAATCCGATGCTTTGATACAAATAGAGGAAAACTCTCAAGGTATATCAGCATTAGGTACAACTGCATCAGAGCTCATCGCTCCACAATCGAGCAAAGCTCAGACAGAGTCCGAGCTGATAAGATCTCGTATGATACTTGAGCCTGTAGTAGATAAGTTAAACTTGCGTATACGTCTAATGGATCCTTCTATCGGCTATATTGATCGGATCAAAAGTGATCGCGTCGCTACCCAAATTAATACTCCTGATGGTGTATCGTTACAAACAGAAGACGGCGATGCTCAGATTAGCCAGTTCAATGTATCGCAAGCTTATCTTAATCAAACATTTACTCTGACCAAATCCGAAACAGGTTTTGTCTTGAGCAATGGGTTCGATGATTTTAAAGGCCAGTTGAATAAACCGCATTTATTTAAGGGTGTAGATGGTCAGATTCAGATTACTGTGACTGATTTACCTGACAACTCTCATCCTATCAACTTAGCCAAGCAATCTCTACAGACTACTACTGATTCAATAAACAGCAAGCTATCCGTAGTTGAGCAAGGGCAACAGACTGGTATTGTTGAGCTGTCTATGACAGGGTCTAACCAACAGCAAGTCAGTTTGATATTGAAAGAAATAATTCTGTCTTATGTAGATCAGAACCAAACGCGGGGCACTGAAGAAACAACCAGAACAATCAAGTTTATGGAAACACAGATTCCAGACTTGAAGAAAAAGTTAGAAGATTCTGAAGCAGCATTTAATAAATTCCGTGAAAATAACGGTACTATTGACGTTAGCAAAGAAGCTGAACTTTTATTATCAGAGAACTCTCAAATTGATACACAGATTAATGAGCTCAAGCTGAAAAAAGCTGATTTGACTACCTATTATACGGAAGAGCATCCATTAGTCATCCAGATCAACGAACAACTCGACGTACTTAATCGTAGAAAACAAAATATAGATGACACCATTGAAGGATTGCCGGAAATACAAAGGGAGTTCTTACAGTTGTCTGAAGATACAGCGATTAATAGAGAAATATACCTAACACTGCTAAAAAATTATGAACAGCTAAAAGTCGTGAGAGCTGGTCAGATCGGCTACGCTCGTATTATTGATTTGCCTATCAATACTTTCAATGCTATTGCGCCAAATAAGCCACAAATTTGGGTGTTAGCAACGCTACTAAGCACTATGATAGGTGTATTGCTCGTACTCCTGAAAAACATGCTTAGAAATGTGGTTAAAGACCCTGAACGTATCGAAGCAAAAACGGGTGTACCTGTGGTCGCAACGATTCCTCGTTCACCTTTACTGACCAGATTACGTAAAGATAAGAAAACGCCTAGTCGTTTGCTGGCCTATACTGATAGTAACAGCTTGAGTTATGAAGCCATCAAAAGCCTAAGAACGAGCCTGATGTTCGGTATGACGACACCAGAGCAAGCGGGCCAAAGGGCGAAAGTTATACTTATCACTGGTGAGAGTCCTGGCGTTGGTAAATCATTTATCTCGGCCAATCTAACGGAAGTTTTTGCTCAGTTAGACAAGAAGGTGCTGATTATGGACGCAGATATGCGCTTGGGTGAGCTGCATAAAATATTTGGTATGACCCAATATAACGGTTTGGCCGACTATCTATCGCAAGATAAATTATCACAAAATATGACTGATTTTGCGCAGAATAACGCTCAAGTCCCAGAAGCTATCACCACCCAAAATATCAGTAATCTAGCGAGCTTTATCCATCCGACCAATATAGATAATATTGATTTTATGCCAAGGGGCGAGTATCCACGTAATCCTGCATCGCTGTTGTCTGATAGCAGGCTCAATAACCTAATGACAGAGTTAAGCTCACACTATGACTATATCATTATTGATTCACCGCCGATCCTAGCAGCTTCCGATGCAATGATACTGGCGCAATATGCTAATAAAGTATTGATGGTAACTAGATATGATAACTCAATTGAGGGACAGCTGGTCTATGCGGTCAATCAGATGAATAAGGCAAATATAGAAGTAGATGGAATTATCTTAAATGACGTACAGCAGGGTATTATGAGCAAATACAGCTATCATTATAGTTATGCCTATGGTAACAACCAGTAGTATGCTATTAACTAACTTAGTTCTTAAAAACGATGTGGTATGAATAGACAATCCATATGGTTGAAACGTCTTTACATAGTGTCAAACGTAAGCCGAAGCTTATAGGTGGAAATGTGTTGCAATCTATCGCTCAGTACCTGTTGTCGCTGCCAAGATATGTCAAGCGTCTGATTTTGATTAGCGCAGACTTTATAATGGCTATTGCCTGTCTGTTTTTGTCACTATTATTGCGATATGGTTATATCGAGCTTCATATTAGTTTATGGACATTAAGTTTATATGCCTTAATTCCTGTCATTGGTTTATACCTTGTAGGCTTTTATCATGGCGTATCTAGAGGGTTTCTTGATACGGTTATGAGTGGTGTATTGCAGCTGTTTTTTGTGCTGATTGTTTTTTATGAACTGATTATCTACTTTGATGTACTGCCACAAATCCCTCGATCGACCCCTATTTTGTTTCTGTTTTTGCTTTATATCTGGCTGTGGAACAGTCGTCTGACAATTAAAGAATTATTGAAGCGATGGCAAGGTAAGCGTTTTGAGGGTGAGCTTATAGACTACGATAATATTTTGATTTATGGTGCAGGTGAAGCAGGGCAGGAGTTGATGAAAGGTTTGAGTAACTCACATAAATATAGTGTGGTTGCTTTTGTTGATGATGATCGTCAGCTAACAGGTGCCCATATTATGGGTAAAAAGATTTACCATACTGATAACTTATTGGATATCGTAAATACCCTTGATATTGCCCAAGTATTTTTGGCAGTACCCTCGATTAGCCGTGCTCGTAAGCGCAAAATTATTGAAAAGCTTTCACATATCTCTATCAAGATAAAAGAACTACCCAGTCTAAAAGAATTGGCTGACGAAAAAGTCACGGTTAGCCATATGCGCAAGATCGATATATTAGACGTATTAGACCGCCAAACTGTAGAGCCAGACGAAGAGTTGCTGAAGAAAAATATCGCTCATAAATCTGTCTTGGTAACAGGGGCTGGTGGCTCTATCGGTAGTGAGTTGTGCCGTCAAATCATCAAAAATAAACCAACTTGTCTGGTGTTATACGAGCTATCAGAGTTTGCCCTTTATAGTATTCACCAAGAGCTTTTGGCAAAACAGGCTAGTAGTAATGAATATCAGGATATTCAAATCGTATCCATTATTGGTAATGTGACTGATGAGCATAACCTTATGCGGATATTTCAGACTTATCATGTACAAACAGTCTACCATGCAGCAGCATATAAACATGTGCCTATGGTCGAGCACAATCCGTTTCAAGGGGTTATTAATAATAGTCGCGGTACTTACCATTGTGCGCGTGCTGCTATTCAAACAGATGTAGAAACTTTTGTTTTGATATCTACTGACAAAGCTGTTAGACCTACTAATGTGATGGGTGCCACAAAGCGTTTAGCTGAGCTTGTGTGTCAGGCATTAAGTTATGAAGCCAATTCAATCAAGCCAGGTAGCAAAACCTGTATTAGTATGGTTAGATTCGGCAATGTGCTAGGCTCATCAGGATCTGTAGTACCTGTTTTTACCAAACAAATCGAAAAAGGTCTTCCAATTACTGTCACCCATCCTGATGTGACACGCTATTTTATGACTATTCCAGAGGCTGCTAATCTAGTAATACAGGCAGGTGCTATGGCGCAAGGTGGTGAGGTTTTTGTGCTTAATATGGGAGAGCCAGTAAAGATTGTCGATCTGGCTCAGCGTATGATTCGCCTAAGTGGGCATGAGGTCAAAGACGATAAGCATCCTAATGGTGATATCGAAATTGTCTTTACAGGTCTTCGTCCTGGTGAGAAGCTCTATGAAGAGCTCATAATCGGTGATGACAATGTTGAAGAAACTGCTCATCCTCTTATTATGCAAGCTATGGAGCATAGGTTTTCTCTAGCAGATCTTGAACGGGTATTAGAGAAGTTACCAGAAAAATCTCAATTATACGACGTTGTATGGTTAAAGTTGCAGTTCAAACATTTTGTAGATGGATATAAAGAAGATACTACAGTTCACTCCTAATTTGGAAAACACTCATTGATAAGGTTGGTTGATAGATACTATGCTAAATATTGATAATATTAAAATTGCCGTTATTGGTCTTGGTTACGTGGGGCTACCATTAGCAGTAGAGTTCGGTAAAAATCACTCGGTTATAGGCTTTGATATCAATGCTGAACGTATTTCAGCTCTGACTGCGGGAACGGACCACACGTTGGAAGTGAGCGATGAAGAGTTAGCGCAAGCCACGCATTTGAGCTATAGCTCAGATATCCAGATGCTTAAAGACTGTAACTTCTTTATCGTTACTGTACCGACACCGATTGATGCGTATAAGCAGCCAGATCTGACACCGCTTATCAAAGCTTCAGAGGCCATCGGCGGCGTGTTAAAGCAAGGGGATATCGTCGTCTATGAGTCGACCGTCTATCCTGGCGCAACTGAGGAAGTATGTATCCCTGTGCTAGAGAAAGTATCGGGATTGAGCTTTAACCAAGACTTTTATGCAGGCTATAGCCCAGAGCGTATTAACCCAGGTGATAAAGAGCACCGTGTGACTAATATTTTAAAAGTCACCGCAGGCTCAACGCCAGAAGTGGCAGACTTGGTAGACGAGGTCTATAACTTAATCATCACTGCTGGTACTCATAAAGCACCTAGTATTAAGGTAGCGGAGGCAGCAAAAGTGATTGAAAATACCCAGCGCGATGTGAATATTGCCCTTATCAATGAGCTTGCCGTTATCTTTAATAAAATGGGTATCGATACGCAGGCAGTACTAGAAGCTGCTGGTACTAAATGGAATTTCTTACCGTTCCGTCCAGGTCTGGTCGGTGGTCACTGCATCGGTGTCGATCCGTATTACTTGACGCATAAGGCTCAAGCAATCGGTTATAACCCTGAGATTATCTTGGCTGGCCGCCGTCTAAATGACAGTATGGGTGAGTATGTTGTCACTCAACTAGTCAAAACCATGATCAAAAAACGTATTCAAGTTGAAGGTGCCAAAGTTCTGGTATTAGGCTTGAGTTTTAAAGAAAACTGTCCTGACGTACGTAATACCAAAGTCATCGATATCGTACACGAGCTGCAAGAATATAATATCGATGTCGATGTGTACGACCCATGGGTAGATGCTGTAGAAGCTCAAAAAGAGTACGGTGTTAAGCCTGTCAATGAGCCTACAGCCAATAGCTATGATAGTATTATTTTAGCAGTAGCTCACAGTGAGTTTGTCGATATGGGCGTAGCGCATATAAGAAGTTTAGGTAAACATAATCATGTGCTATATGATCTGAAGTATGTGTTCGCCAAAGAAGACACAGATATCCGTCTATAAGCCTATATAGTCTTACAATAACAGCATGCGAGCAATACTATGACAGCGACAACCTACAATAAAGTGAAAGAAACATTAGTACAGACGCCTAAAACTTGGCTTATCACAGGAGTAGCGGGCTTTATCGGCTCTAATTTGCTTGAGACACTATTATTGCTTGATCAAAAAGTGGTTGGGTTAGACAATTTCGCCACAGGTTTTCAGCATAATTTAGATGAAGTAAAAAGTTTAGTAAGCGCTGAACAGTGGGAAGGTTTTACTTTCATAGAGGGTGATATTCGTCAGTTAACTGATTGCTCAAAAGCCTGTCAAGGCGTTGATTACGTGCTGCATCAAGCAGCTTTAGGCTCTGTACCGCGCTCTATCGCTGATCCTATCGCAACCAATGAGACTAATATTTCAGGCTTCTTAAATATGATGGTAGCCGCTCGTGATGCTAATGTAGCTAGCTTCACCTATGCTGCTAGTAGCTCAACATATGGTGATCATCCGGCACTGCCAAAAGTTGAGGAAAATATTGGTAATCCTTTATCGCCATATGCGGTGACTAAATATGTCAATGAGCTATATGCAGATGTGTTCTCACGTACTTACGGCTTTAAGACGATCGGTCTGCGGTATTTCAATATCTTTGGTAAGCGTCAAACCCCTGATGGTGCCTATGCGGCGGTGATACCGAAATGGACGGCCGCTATGATCGCAGGTGATGAAGTATTCATTAATGGCGATGGTGATACCAGTCGCGACTTTAATTTTATTGAAAATGCCGTGCAGGCCAATATTCTGGCAGCAATTGCCACTGAAGAAGCTAAAAATCAGGTGTATAACGTGGCAGTAGGTGGACGTACGACCCTTAATACGCTGTTTTCAGCACTTAAAGAGCATTTAAGCGCTAATGGCGTTAGCTATACTCAAGCACCAGTCTATCGAGATTTTAGAGCAGGGGATGTGCGTCATAGTCAGGCTGATATTAGCAAAATACAAAATGCATTAGGCTATGAGCCACAGTTCGATATTATTCAGGGTATTGAGAAAGCAATGCCTTGGTATGTGAAGTCCTTAACTAATAAGTAATAATTATATTATTAGAATCTTTTAACTCAGGCTAATTAAAATATGAGTAAACAAAGCCTCCTGACATCTAAACTATCTAGGTTGCTTGCAGGAACTTTTTTAGTACGAGTATTGTCTGTAGGAGCTACTTTCCTATGTTCTGTATTACTTGCTAGAACCTTAGGACCTGAGCATTTTGGGATTTATTCTTATATCCTAGCTATAGTTAGTCTTTTAGCTTTACCTGCGACGGCAGGGATGCCGACCTTAGTACTTAGAGAAACTGCTAGTACTAAAGCTCTAAATGATTGGGGTAAGATGAAGGGTATATGGTTATGGAGTGGTTTTGTAATAATGACACTATCACTCGTAATATATTCTTTTTCTACTTTGGCAATTTTGAACTTCTTTGAAGGAGCTAAGGTATTTATAGAGTATAAAACTTTCGCTTTAGGCCTAGCTATGTCTCTTCTCATGGCAATGGGAAATGTGCGAGGAGCCGCCCTTAGAGGATTAGGGCTCATAATCCAAGGTCAACTCCCTGAGAGCTTAATAAGACCTATCCTTTTTGCAGTATTTTTGTTAATACTAATACAGCTAGATATTACTTTAGATCCAGCGTATTCCATGGGTGTCCACCTAGTAGCAGCGTTGATAGCATTTATCATAGGAGCAGGACTACTACTAAAAGCTAGACCTCCAGAGTTAAAGGTTACTAAGCCTGTTTTTTTCAACAGGCCTTGGTTATTTACTATTCTACCACTAGCTTTAATGACAGGAATGCAGTCGCTGAGCTCACAAGTAGATATCTTAATGCTAGGTAGTATGGGAATAGCTTCAGATGTAGGTGTATATAAAATTGTTGTATCTGGTGCTGCTCTAGCTGTCTTTGGATTACAAGTCGTAAATATGGTTATTACACCTAGACTGGCAAGTGCTTTTGCCCAAAAGGATACCTTGAAAGCTCAAAAAACAGCCTCTCTTGGCTCAATTCTAAGTTTTGGTCTCACTTTTCCAGTAGTATTGGTCTTTTATTTTTTTGGTACAGAAATATTGGGTCTTATTTTTGGTAGTGAATATGTAGTTGGCTATCGTGCACTACTAATAATTTCATTGGGACAAGCGGTAAATGCTTTTTTTGGCTCTTCCATCTCAATCTTGACAATGTCAGGTAATGAAAAATTCGTAATTAAAGGTATGTCATTATCTACCATAATAAATGTGGTATTAAATCTAGCTTTAATACCACATCTTGGCATAGATGGGGCAGCTTTAGGGGCCACTACAGCTCTGCTAGTTTGGAATATTTATCTTTGGATAGTAATAAAAAAACAATTAAATATAGATTGTACTTTCTTTGGTTTAATTAGAAGGATAGCTTGAAAATGAAAAAGATAGTAATAGCAGCAGAGGTCTTTAGCTCTAACCTTGGAGACTATGCAATTTACGACAGCTTGAGTAAACTTCTTTCATCAAGAGATATTAAAGCTATACCTCTAGATATATCTTTCAGACGTGGTTTTCCCGTAAGGTCCACTGACTCGAAGTCAAAGTTGACCAATAGTAGTTGGAAATCGTTAATACCAAAGAAGATAAAGCATCATAAGCTCACCCAGTATATGATAACTCATACTATGTGGTATTTAGTACATCGACAGGACATTACAAACTACTGGAGCGAATTAATTAGTAGTTCTGATGCGGTAATAATTGGAGGTGGTCAATTATTAACAGATACTAGCGCTGGTTTTCTCACTAAATTAGCACTAATAACTGATATAGCTAATAAGTTTAATAAACCTATCTGTATATTAGGTTGTGGCGTTGGAAGTGACCTTAGTAAGAAAGCACAAAAAAATATTAAAAAAATTCTGAACTCTGCAAGGTTTGTCTCTCTAAGAGATCTTGATTCTGCAAATAGGCTTAAACATTTTGTAAGAAAAGATATATCATTAAATGTCTATCCTGATCTAGCATTTTCACTTAGTTCATCCGCTAATAACGATTTAGATAAAAAAATTTTAGAGCAGAAAAAAAAGGTCTGTGGTTTTAATGTTATGCCTTTAAATGCTTTTAAAAAATATAATCCAAATTTAAAAGACGTTGACTCCGATACATATATTGATTTTTGGAAGCGGCTGGCTTATAAAGCTAAAAAAGAAAATATTCGAATTCATATCATGACTAACGGCAGTATTCAAGACTATGAACAAGCAGAATCTATATATAGTTCGATGCTATTAGAAGGAATTGATGCAATATTACTAGACAGGCCTTTATCTCCTCTCGACTTATATGATCAAATATCTAATGTAGACTATTTGATTACGATGCGTATGCATGCTGGAATAATTGGTCAGGCCTATGGTAAATCAGTATCAACCTTAATCTGGGATGATAAGATCCCTGGGGTATGGCAGGAAGCTGGTGATAAACGGGTAGCTATTAATAGCGACATCATCCTAAACCCTCACCCTTGGAATGAAGTGAAGTCAGCATTTGAAGCTTCTAACAATATTCAATTGTCTGATTTACATAGAAAAATATCTATTAGTGTAGATAAATGTTTGAAAGTAGTTTATGCCTAAACGATAAGCAACATCTATTTATCAAATACAGCTATCTATCAGAATAAAACTCAGACTCTTTATGCAGTTAATAAAACATCAGCAGACAAAGAAAAGCTAATAGGATATCAAATGAAAAAAGTCGCCTTATATATTCCGTCAATGAATGGTGGGGGTGCTGAACGCGTTATGCTTGCCCTCGCTAACGGCTTAGCTGAAAAGGATATCCAGGTTGATTTAGTATTAAACAAAGTAGATGGCCCATATCTAAAGAACGCCTCCGAAAAAATCAATATTGTTAATTTAAACACATCTAGAGTATTAAGTAGCATAATTCCTTTAGCCAAATATTTACGTAAAGAAAAACCCGATGTTATTCTGTCAGCCATGAATTACGTCAATATCGTCACAGTATTGGCTCAGTTAGCTAATGGTTCAAATACAAAGGTTATCGTAAGCGAGCACAATAATTTAACTGAGACAAAAAAGGAACTAAGTTTTGTTAAAGGTTGCGTTCTAACGTCATTAATGAAGTGGAGTTATAGAGAAGCGTATCGTGTCATAGCGGTCTCAAATGGAGTCGCAGATGCTTTAACTAATGAGCTTAAAATTGATCGCAATAAGTTTACGACCATCTACAATCCTATATTTTCAGAAGACCTAGTCAAGCGCTCTCAAGAATCAATTTTACACCCATGGATCAACAATGCCGCTTTTCCTTTAGTTTTGAGCGTAGGTAGACTCACCTCTCAAAAAGACTTTAGAACACTAATTCATGCCTTTAAGCAAGTGCTTGAGAAGAAGAATTGCAACTTGATAATTCTTGGTGAAGGTGAACTTAGACCTGAGCTAGAGAAACTGATTAAGAGTTTAGGTCTGGAAAATAATATACAGTTACTAGGATTTGTTGATAATCCTTATGCCTGGATGTATCATGCTGACCTATTTGTCCTGTCATCGATTCGTGAAGGGTTTGGTAACGTAATAGTTGAGGCTATGGCATGTGGCACTCCAATTGTAAGCACAGACTGTCCTAGCGGACCAAGTGAGATTTTAGAAGATGGAAAATGGGGAGAGTTAGTACCATCAGGCAATTCTGACTTATTAGCCCAATCTATAATTGATTCATTAGATAATCCAGTGAAGGTAGATGTAAGAACTAGAGCTGAGTTTTTTAGTGTGGATAATGCGGTAAATAAATATCTTGATATTTTTCAGCTATAATCTAATAGCTAGAATTACCATATATAAATCAATGATAAATTAAATAGTATAATTAAACCATGAAAAAAATAGTACATATCATCATAGGCTTAAATATCGGCGGTGCTGAGCTGATGCTTAAGCGGTTAGTGCTCAAAAGCCAAAGTAAAGGTACCTTTCAGCACGAAGTCATTTCTCTAATGGATTTAGGAGCTATAGGCAAAGATTTGCAAGAGCAAGGTATAACCTTACATACACTTAATATGTCCTCTATCTTATCTAGTCCAGTAGTCTCGTTACGACTATATAAACTATTGAAAAAGATACAGCCTAATGTCGTACAAACTTGGATGTATCATTCAGACTTGATAGGCGGACTGGCTGCCAAAAAACTGGGTGTTAAAAATATTATCTGGGGTATACGTAACTCTGAGATAGACAGCAATAGTGGTATTGCCAAAAAAGTGATTCGCCAAGCTTGTGCCAGTGTTTCAAGCTTCGTGCCTTCGTCTATCGTTTGTGTTGCAGACAAAGCTAAAAAGGTTCATTCTGCATTAGGGTATGATAGTCAGAAAATGATAGTCATTCCCAACGGGTTTGATTTGTCAGTATTCTATCCTGATGAACAAAAAAGAGAAAGATTGCGGACACAGCTCAATATATCTTCTGAAGAGCTGGTTATTGGTCACATGGGACGCTTTACACCTGCTAAAAATCATATCAATTTTATTAAGGCGTGCTTATTGTTGCTTGATAAAGGATATCGTTTTAAAGTGCTTCTAGGCGGTCGTGAGGTTGACCTAGATAATCTTGAAATTGCGGGATTATTTACCAATAACTTATACAAAGATAGTTTCGTGTTTTTAGGTCAAGTACAGGATACCGCCGTCTTTTACAACGCTATAGATGTATTTTGCTTAACCTCAATCACAGAGGGCTTTCCTAATGTATTAGGTGAAGCAATGGCGACTCAAAAAGTATGTTTGAGTACTGATGCAGGGGACGCAAAAATTATATTAAACGATAGTGGCTATCATATACCGTCGACTGATTATCAAGATATCGCTAAAACACTCGAGAAAAATGTGTTAAATGCTGATCCTTTGCAGTTAGAGACTGTGGCTAAAAAGGCGCGATTAACTATTGAGAGAAACTATACTTTAGATAAAGTTGTCAATGATTTTGAAGCACTGTATCGCTAGGAGGTCAATATGTCCTTGAAAGAAAAAGTAATTAAAAAAACGCCTATGTTCGTACAGAGCTCTGCTATTTCTTTGTTCAATACATATCAGTATAAGGTTCGTCATGGTGGTGAATACAAAAAATTTCGTGAATATTATGCTAAAATTGAAAGCTTTACTGCTAGCCAATTGGACAAAGAAATTAAAAAGAAAAAAAAATATTTTTTCAAATATGTCAGAAAAAATTCATCTTGGTATAACAAGCTAAATGTTAGAGATTTAACACAAAATAGCTTCCTAGAAAAGCAAGATATTATTAATAATTTTGATAAAATTAAGACTATTAGAGAAAAGAACGGCATTGTAAGCCTGACGGGTGGTACGACAGGTGCATCTATGAAAGTTGTGTATACAAAAAAAGATATGCAAGAACGTTTTGCTATTTTGGATCACTTTCGGGCGCAGCATGGCTACCGTTTAGGTAAAAAGACAGCCTGGTTTTCTGGAAAAAACCTAATATCTAAGCATGATATTCAAAATAATGTCTGCTCACACTATGATTTTATTAATAAAATTCGTTTCTATTCTACTTTTCATATTAATCAAGACAGTTTTGATGTGTACTGGCAGTCGTTGGTTAAGTTTCAGCCAGAGTTTATAGTAGGCTTTCCCTCTAGTGTTTATGAGCTATGCGAGATTGCAGACAGTTTGGGTTTGCAATTACCCACACCTGTGAAAGTGTTTTTTCCTACAGCTGAGACAGTGTTGCCAAAGTATCGTGAAGTTATTGGGCGTGTGTTGGGCTGTAAATTGGTTGATCAATATGCGTCTTCTGAAGGTGCACCATTTATATTGGAATGTACGCACGGTCGTTTACATATTCATCCGTTGACAGGTGTTTTTGAAGTATTGGATGAGCACTTACAACCTGCACAAAGTGGCGAGCTGTTGGTGACTTCCTATACAACGCATGGGACACCACTCATTCGTTATCGTATTGGTGACCATATTACGCTGGCTGATTCTCAAGATGTCTGTACCTGCGGATCTATATTTCCTTTAGTGAAACAAATAGATGGTCGTACCTCAGACTATATTCTGTCACCGACACATGGTAAGGTGAACCTTGGCAATATTAGTAATAGTACTAAAAACATTAGTGGAATAATTAAGTTCCAAGTTATACAACATAATTCAGAGGCAGTTCAGGTGTTAATAGTAACTAACCAGGACTTTAATTCTTCAGAAAAAACTAAGTTCATAGCAGCATTAACAGAGAGATTAGGTAGTCAATTAGAGATTACAACAAAAGTTGTTGATGATATACCTACAGAAAAAAGTGGTAAATTTAGAATTGTTAAAAACTTATTAGGCTAATAAAATGTATGAGATAAGTTTTTATCAAAATATGCTGACTTTATTTATACTTATAATAAGTTATCTTATTGTATGTCTAGTTGGATGTAGGACAAAGAGCGACTTCAAAATAGTGAGCACCTTATTTATATGGCATACATTGTTTTCAGTAACTTACTACTTGTATAGTTTGGCTAATGCAGCAGATGCAACGCAATACTATGCACGTTCGGTAATTGGTGAACGTACTTATTTCTACCCAGGAACACCGTTTATTAATCTTTTTAGTTCTATATTGTCCCAAGGGGCTGATGCAAATTATTTAAATACTACCTTACAGTATAATCTTTTAGGTACTCTTGGACTGGTTTTAGTATATTTAACTTTAAAAAGATATCTTAACGTTTTCCCGTGGTACTGGATTTTTATAATTTTTATACCATCAATGAGTTTTTGGAGTGCAGGTTTAGGCAAAGATGCGGTGTCATTTTTTGCAACTTGTCTGCTTTTGTATGCTATTACGACCAGTAAGAGAGCCTCTTTATTAAATATCGCTATTGCTTTCTTTTTTATGTTTATGGTTAGACCTCACATTGCTGCACTGATAATGGTTTCTTATGTAGTATATTTTATTATTAAATCCAAAGTACATTTTATTTTTAAGATGTTTATTTTGCCTATTATTGGGTTTGGACTGTTTATCTCAGTTGGTTTCGTACAACAATATATTGGATTAGATGAAGCGTCATTAGATAGCGTCTCTGGTTATATAGATGGTAGACAGGGATTAAATAGTAGAGGTGGATCTTCTTTAGATATAGCTTCTATGAGTTATCCGATGCAGATGTTTACCTATATTTTTAGACCATTGCCATTTGAAGCCAGTAGTGCTGTCGCTCTGGTTACTAGCTTAGAAAATACAATAATACTATTTTTATTTATTTATATATTGATTAAGTCAAAATTCAACTTTCGACCGTTTATACAAGGTAAGAATCTTTGGTTATTTACCTATGTTTTTATAACTTGTAGTATTTTAGCAATGACTACAGCCAATTTAGGTATTGCTACTCGTCAAAAATGGATGTTTATGCCAGTTTTACTCTATTTGTTGATATACGTATATCATGATTATAAATCGAATAATTCAAAGGTTTGTAAATGAAATTCCTGATAATAGCTAGCTATCCAGCCTCTATTTTGAGATTCCGTGGCGCTCTCATTGCTGCTATCAAAGATGCAGGGTTCGAAGTGCATATTGTCGCGCCTGACTTTGGCGCCTATCCTGATGAGCACCAAGCGCTAAAAGACTTGGGCTATCGGGTGCATAATATTGCCATGCAGCGTACAGGTACCAATCCTAAAAAAGATTTCAGAACCATCATTGAGCTGTATCGCTTGATGACAAAGATTAAGCCTTATTATGTGCTTGGCTATACGATTAAACCTGTTATTTATGGTTCGCTCGCTGCAAAACTTGCCCGTGTACCGCATATTTTTGCACTGGTAACAGGTCTTGGTTATGCCTTTAGTGGGGCAGAAGAGGTAGGGTACAAAAAGTCCAATCTGCAAAAGGTCATGCATCAGCTGTATACCGCAGCATTACTGACCACAGATAAGGTATTTTTCCAAAATCCTGATGATCAAGCGCTATTTAAAAAAATGGGTATTTTAAAACCATCAACACCCAGTACGGTGGTCAATGGCTCAGGCGTTAATGTATCAGAATACAGCGTTGCGCCAATACCTACAGAAAACGACGTGCCTGTACCGCGATTCTTGCTCATTGCGCGTTTGCTTGGCGCAAAAGGGGTACGTGAGTACGCCCAAGCGGCAGCTATCATTAAATCTCGTCATCCTAATGTGCGGTTTGACCTAGTAGGCTGGGTCGATGACAACCCTGATGCGATTGAGCAGCGTGAGCTGGATGCGTGGATTGATGATGGACTGGTTAATTTCTTAGGTAAGCTCAACGATGTAAAGCCTACTATTGCAGACAGTTCGGTTTATGTGCTGCCTTCCTATCGTGAGGGGACGCCGCGTACAGTGCTTGAGGCTATGGCAATGGGTCGTGGGGTCATTACCACAGACGCGCCAGGCTGCCGCGAAACAGTTGTAGACGGGCATAATGGCTATCTAGTACCCGTCAAGGATGCGCACGCCTTGGCTGAAGCCATGCAAAAATTCATCGATGAGCCTGAGCTAATCGCTAAGATGGGTCGTGCTGCTCGCCAAGTGGCTATGGATAAGTTTGATGTCAATACGGTTAATCAAATGATGCTAACGGAGATGGGAATACAATGATAAAACGACTGTTTGATATTGCAGCGGCGTCCAGCGCGCTCGTGGTCTTAGCCCCTGTCTATGCAGTGACCGCTTATAAAGTAAAAAAGAATCTAGGCTCACCTGTCTTATTTCGTCAAGTTCGTCCTGGTTTGCATGGTCAACCGTTTGAGATGCTCAAGTTTCGCTCTATGAAAGATGCTGTGGATGCTGAGGGCAATGTACTGCCTGATAGTGAGCGCCTAACAGATTTTGGCAAGCGTCTGCGTGACAGCAGCTTAGATGAGCTGCCAGAGCTTTGGAATGTGATTAAAGGCGATATGAGCTTAGTCGGACCACGCCCGTTATTAATGGAATATCTGCCGCTATACAATGATGAGCAAAAACGCCGCCATCACGTGCGTCCTGGTATTACAGGCTATGCGCAGGTTAATGGACGTAATGCGATTGGCTGGGATAAGAGGTTTGCGCTCGATACTTGGTATGTGGATAATCAGTCATTATGGTTAGATATTAATATTTTACTTAAAACAGTGAAAAAAGTTTTTATGAAAGAAAGTGTTGAACATATAGATACAGAGTTTAACTCAAGGTTCAAGGGAAATAAATGAAATTCGTTGTCGTTAATGATATACATGCAAATAGTGTAGCATTAAAAGAGTTTATGGTAGGTTTGCGAAATATCAACTTTGATAAGTTGATATTTCTTGGTGACGCTTTAACATATGGGGTAGATGTAAAAGAAACTATAGATTTATTGCATCGGCTAGAAGAAAAATATGATTGTGTTTTTATTAAAGGTAATCATGAACAAATATATTTCGACTATCAAAATAATGAAAACTACCAATACAAGAGATTTCCTAACTTCCTTCTAGAATCAATATTGCATAGTGCAGAGCAGTTAAGTTTTATACTAGAAGATGAGTTTGAATGGGTTAATAGTTTTTGTTATGAAGGCGTCATCTTTTCACATGCTAATTTATTTGAATATAGCAACTGGTCGTATTTAAATACAGAAACAGATTTTCAATCAAACTATAATATTGTGGTTAGTAGCAAACTGCGCGGCGCTATATTTGGTCATACGCACAGAGCAAAATACAAGAAATATAAAGGCGGGGTTGTAGATTCTAATATTTTAGAATTGCCAATACACCAAACTCTTTCATTTAGTTCAAATGACATTTTTTTGGTCACTAACGGTAGTTTAGGGCAGCCAAGGGGGTCTGTACCCTCCTTCCTAACATGCGATATTAATAGCACTGAAGTTGCGATTACTTCGATCCCTCTAAGCTATGATATAGCTTTACATTGTCAATCAATTACTGAGTCAAATCTTACAGCTAGTACTAAAGAAAAGTTACTAAAATATTACGATAAGGTCTTACCATGATTAGAGTTCTCGTTACAGGTATGGGTGGTGGCGTTGGTCAGGGAATAGTAAAGTCTCTAAAATTAATAAATGATTTAGATATTTATATTGTCACTGCTGATATGAGTGAGTTAGCATCAGGTTTATATGGTGGTGACTATAGCTATTTAGTTCCTGCTGCTAGCGACGAGCTGTATTTTGATAGAATTAAGCAGATTTGTATTGAGCAAAATATTGATTTTTATTTTCCTGGTACTGATGTGGAACTAATCAATTGTGCTACTTACTCTAGTGAGCTTAAAGATAAATTTAATGTTGATATAATAATTTCGCCAGTTAATGTTATTGAAATAGCAGATGATAAATATAAAACAGTTAATTTTTTGAAAGAAAATGATTTTTCCTACCCTGAAACTTTTCTACCTAATGAAGTAGATTGGGAGCAGATTAAATTCCCACTAATTATCAAACCTCGAGTAGGTTGTCGCTCTATTGGCGTGCATTTTGTTAATAATATAAATGAAGCTAAAGAAGCGGTTAACTCTTTAGAAGACCCTATTGTACAAGAGTATATTGAAGGTAGTGAATATACGTGTACGGCAGCCATTTATAATGGTGTCATGTCAGATGTGTTATGTTTAAGAAGAGACTTAAGATCAGGAGACACCTTTAGAGCTTTTCCTGTGAAATCTGAAGTTATAGAAAGCTATGTAAGAAAGATAGCAGTGAAAATTGGTATTCTAGGTTCCTGTAATTTTCAACTCAGACTAACAAGCTCTGGTGAACCTAAATTATTTGAAATTAATAGTAGGTTTTCTGGTACAACTCCTTTTTGTTCTTATTTGGGGTTTAATCCAGTAGAGTTTTGTTTGAAGGCTAAATTAGGTATTAAGTACCAATCAAATATTAACTATGAAAAGGTTGTTTTGAGGCATTGGGCAGAGGTTATGGTCGAAAAATGTAGTCTAGATGATCTCAAAGAAAGTCTCCAAGGCAAAGTCTCTGCTTTACAGGTTTCAAATTTACTATGAGAATTCTAGTTACTGGGGCGAGAGGTCAACTCGGGCGCGAAATTGTTCAGTGTTTACGCTCACATGGCTTGGAGGTAATTCCTTATAGTCATTCTATGCAACTTTCAGAATTAGACTGGTGTGATATAACAGTGATAGTTAATTGTGCTGCCGTTATACCATCTAATAGTATAACTAAAAATCAGTATTTAGATGGAAATATTGTTTTTTTACAGAACTTATTGAAATACTCCAAAGGTAAGACCTTTATACACTTTTCAACTTTCAGTGAGTTGTATAAGAGTGATTTTTATCAGTTGTCAAAAATGATGGCAAATAGCCTATTGTTGATAAACTCTCACATTCTTAAGGGTTTGACTATCCTACCTTTGCCTACTTTAGAAGATGACTCTCTTATTGAAAAGATTGTTGGCTCAGCATCGGCTGGATTAATGCCGAAAGTTTATAGACTAAAATATAATTATATGAGCTTTAAGAGCGTCGCTTATTTTGTTAAAGATATGATTACCGAGAATGACAATATTAAAATAACTGATTTATATGAGAAAAAAGATTTGTATGACGAAGTTATTAGAAGAATTGATGCTAGCTATATTATTGAAGGTGAACTTGTTGATAGAACATTACTCGATAATGGAGTTTATCATATAATGCCAGATTTGCTTGAGTCTTTATCTAAATAATAAGTTTGCTTAGTTTTATACCTACTATTAAGGTTTTTATTTTTTAAAATAACCATTTTTAAACGAGATTTACAAACTATGTTAAACACTCCCTTTTCACCATGGCCAAGCTTCACCCAGCGAGAGGCCGATGCTGTCAGTCAAGTCCTATTATCTAATAAAGTAAACTACTGGACAGGACAAGAAGGGCGCGAGTTTGAAAAAGAATTTGCAGCGTGGGCAGACAGCCAATACGCAGTAGCCGTTGCTAATGGCACCCTAGCATTGGATGTAGCATTAAAAGCGCTGGATATCGGTGCGGGTGATGAAGTGATTGTCACGCCGCGCACCTTTATCGCCAGTATCTCTTGTGTGGTCAATGCAGGGGCGACCCCTGTTTTCGCTGATGTAGAAGCGGACACGGGCAATATCTCGCCTGAGACCATCAAAGCCGTATTGACCGATAAGACCAAAGCCGTCATTTGCGTGCATTTGGCTGGCTGGCCGTGCGACATGGATGGCATCATGGCATTGGCAGACGCGCATAATTTATATGTCATCGAAGACTGCGCGCAGGCGCATGGCGCAACCTACAAAGGACGCAGTGTCGGCAGTATCGGTCACGTAGGCGCATGGAGCTTTTGCCAAGACAAAATCATGACCACAGGCGGTGAAGGCGGCATGGTCACCACCAATGATGAAAACTTGTGGCGCAAAATGTGGGCGTATAAAGACCATGGCAAAAGCTACGCCGCTGTCTATGAAACCGAGCACCCACCTGGCTATCGCTGGCTGCATGAAAGCTTTGGTACCAACTGGCGTATGCCTGAGATGCAATCAGCAATCGGGCGTATTCAGTTGACGCGAATGAGCGATTGGACACAAAAACGCACGCAAAACGCACAGGCAATTTTGGATGCCTGCGCACGTTGGGCAGAAAAAGGCTATTTGTCTGTACCCCGCCTAGAAAACAGCGCCGACTTTGCTGATGCCAAACACGCTTACTATAAGCTTTATGTTTATGTAAAGCCTGAAAATCTCCCTGAAGGCTGGACACGAGATGCTATTATTGCAGCGATTAATGAGCAAGGCGTCCCGTGTTTTTCAGGCTCGGCGTCGGAAGTGTATTTAGAAAAAGCCTTTGATGATACAGGTCTGCGTCCAGAAATCAGGCTGCCAATAGCCAAACAATTGGGTGAAACCAGTTTGATGTTTTTGGTGCATCCGACCTTGACAGAAGCAGAGATTACGCAAACTGTTCAGGCTTTAGACAAAGTTCTTGCCCGTATCGATGCGGATGCTAAATAAATAATGATTCATTAAAACTTATCTATTCTGGATAAGTACACTTTATAAAGAGTAGATAATTATGTCTAAACAAAGAAAGTACAAGCAGCTGAGTGTGTTAGTAGGGCTGGGTATGATATCCATGCTGGCCTCAGCACAGAATTTGTATATGAATGATATGAAGCTCAAGTCAGAGCTAGAATGGTTAAATGCGCAAGGCGTCACTCACATTAGTACCAGTACATGGCCTTTAACTGCTAATGAAATTACAAAAGCAATCACCACGGCTCAGGTGAGTACTGACGCGCAGCAAAAAGTACTACAGTCAGTCCGTGCCACACTTGCTAAAAACCCCAACTCCTTGGTGAAGGCTGAAGTAGACGCTTATGTACAGACCGATCGTCAGCAGTTGCCGCAAACTTTTGCTGATGACCATTTAGCAGGGCAAGAGGTTTCAGCAGCGCTCAGTTTGAGTGAAGAAAATTGGGAAATGAAACTTCAAGCCAATCTAAAAAACGACAGTTTGCTCGAAGACAGTAACGACTTGAGTTTTGAAGGCTCATATATTGCTGGCTCTGCTGCCAATCAATGGTTGATTGCCGGTCAGATCCCGACATGGTGGGGTCCTGGTACTGACGGCAGTTTGATTCGTGGCGATGCCAGTCGCCCTGTTGCAGGTATCACCATGCAACGTGATGAGCAAAATGCACCAACCTCGCCTTATCTTTCATGGGTTGGTCCATGGCAGTATCAATTATTTGCAGGTCAGCTTGAAGATTATGATGCCGTACCAGATGCTAAGCTATTTGGTGCTCGTCTGACGGCCAGTCCTTTACCATGGCTAGAAGTTGGTGCGTCTCGAACCTTTATGTGGGGCGGGGAAGGTCGTCCAGAGAGTTTTAGCTCCTTTGGTGATGCTATTTTAGGCACTAAAGATAATGGTGACAATGGTGCGACGATTGGTGAAGACCCTGCTAATCAATTAGGTGGTTTTGATGCGCGTATGAATCTTGCGCCTTTGGTAAATATCCCAGCCACAGTATACGCACAATATGTGGGCGAAGATGAGGCGGGCGGGCTACCAGCGAAGAACATGTACCTTGCCGGTGCTGACTACGCTTCGGAAGCTTATGGTATGCCATATCAATTGTATACAGAATATGCAGACACACGTACTAGTGGTAAAGTCCGAGGCGTATCCTATGATCATAGTACATATACCGATGGTTACTACCAGCAAGGCTATCCACTCGGGCATTCTTTGGGCGGCGATGCAGAGAGCATATCAGTAGGTGGCAAGCTATGGCTAGATAGTCGAAACTTTGTCAATACAAAACTGCAATATGCTAAGGTTAATCAGTCAGGAGAGTTGGATCGTCGCACTGGAAAGTCTGATAACCAAGCCTTTCCAATGAAAGATAAACTGACCGCTATTGACATATCATGGGCGCATCAGTTGAATCCAAAAACTTTAGTGACATCTCGCTTATGGGGCGTAGACTCTGATACTCAGTCAAGTGATATTGGAGCAGGCGTTGGGCTAGAGTTTCAGACTTATTAGCCCAGGCCTATAGCGGCTAATAAATAACGTGAATACATGAGAGTCAAATGGTCTACTAAATGATAGTAGGCCACTTTTTTATTGTATCCCAATACACGCTAGGATTTTGCAGCGTACACAGGTACAATATTATTATCAGTCAAAGGTTGACGAAGCAAAAGACAGGCATGCAAAGTACTTGCACGCGCTGTCTTTATTTTTTTATATCGTATCCTCTATTGGAGTTACTATGTCTATTGCCCACGAGTCCGCCACCGTTTTGGACGGCAAAGCACTTGCCAAACAAATAGAACAGGATCTACGCACGCGCGTGGATGCGATCAAAGATAAAACGGGACGCACCCCAAGCTTAGCGACGATATTGGTTGGTGACGATCCAGCCTCTGCCACTTATGTCCGTATGAAAGGCAACGCTTGCAAGCGTGTTGGCATGGACTCTATACGTGTTGAGATGCCAAGCGCCACGACCACTGAGCAGCTCATGGCAAAGATAAATGAGCTAAACAGCAATCCAGACGTACACGGTATTTTGTTACAGCATCCTGTCCCTGAGCATATCGATGAACGTGCTTGCTTTGAGCAAATCGATTTGGCAAAAGACGTCGATGGTGTGACTTGTCTTGGTTTTGGTCGTATGGCGATGCAGCAGCCAGCTTACGGCTCATGCACACCGCAAGGCATTATGCATCTATTAGAGCATCATAATATCGAGCTTGCGGGTTTGGAGGCTGTGGTCGTAGGACGTAGTGCTATTTTGGGTAAACCAATGGCAATGATGCTATTGAATGCGAACTGTACGGTGACTATCTGTCATTCAAGAACGCAAGACTTAGAGTCTCATATTAAGCGCGCCGATATTGTAGTTGGTGCTGTAGGTGTGCCTGAGCTGATCAAAGCCGCTTGGATCAAAAAAGGTGCGGTAGTTGTTGATGCTGGTTTCCATCCAACGGATAACGGCGGTGTTGGCGATATCGAAATGCAAGGCATGGAAAACATTGCTAGTGCGTATACACCAGTGCCAGGCGGTGTCGGCCCAATGACCATCAACACGCTTATTCGCCAGACAGTCGATGCGGCTGAAAAATCAGCAGGTTTGGGTATTAGCTAGAAAATAGCCATGTGAGTGCTGATTGCCGATAGATAAAGGGGCCTGATTGATAGAGTCAGGCAAATCAACCACCTCTTCGTTGATAGGACCTAAAAATGGCTAAAAAAGACGTAGGTATTCATGAGCGACTACAAGGTATTGGTAGAGAGTTTGTCGATGTCTGTCATTACGTTATCTTATTTTTAATCAGCGTGGTGGTGGTCTGGACGGCAGGTAAAGAGTTTATCTATATTGTCCAAAAAGGCTCAGCGGATTTAAAAGATATTTTGATGCTATTCATTTATCTTGAGCTGCTGGCTATGATAGGGATTTACTTTAAAACCCATCGTCTGCCCGTACAGTTTTTGATATTTATTGCGATAACGGCTTTATCACGACATCTAGTGGTTGATGTGCAGGCAGTGTCAGATTATTTTCATCTATGGTTGCTGGCCACCATTTCCGTGGCAATCATGCTATTGAGTGGGGCTATTGTCATACTCACTTGGACGGCAAAAACATTTGGTCGCCCAGAAGACAATCTTGATAGACAGTATGCAAATTTAACGGTCAAGGCTATACTGCCTGATAATGCGCAAGATCCAGACAGCCATACCAAGCACCGCCGCGAATAATGATTGACGATCAGCATAAAAAAGGGCTACCAGTGGTAGCCCTTTTTTGTGTATGAATGAGTTATCACAACCATTTGAGTCGCTTAAAGTTGTAATACAAGAAGCTACACAACGCGATGATAATTATCATAATAATGAAGTAAGCATACTTCCAATGGAGCTCGGGCATAAAATCAAAGTTCATTCCATAAATGCCAGCGATAGCGGTTGGGACGGCAAGGATACCCGCCCAGGCGGCAAGTTTACGAACGACTTCGTTCTGTCCCATATTGACCATGGCCATATAGGTATTCATGACCACACTTAGCATCTCATTTAGACCGTTAATGGCATCCAATGAGTGCAGGAGATGATCGTTCACATCGCGAAAATATGGCTTGGCTGCTTGAGAAAACCCAGAGACTATCTCGCTTTTTTTATGATTGATAAAGAAGCTACAGATGTCTTGCACGGGTAGGATAATAGCGCGCATATGTACCAGCTGTGATTTGAGCTGGTACAGATTTTTTAATGTGCCTTTATCAAATTCATAGGTGAAAACATAACGCTCTTGCTCACGCAAATATCGTCCCAATCGATCAGTGATCGGCATATAGTTATCAACGATAAAATCGAGTATGGCATGGAGTACAAATATGGGACCCATGCGTAGCTTTTCTGGGCGACGATGACAGTGCTCGCGTACAGGCGCATAGGAGTTTGACGGACCATTACGAATCGTAATCAGGTAGTTTTTGCCCATAAATATCGCAGTCGTACCATAACGAATGACGTTGTCTTCGAGTTTGGCGGTACGTATCACGACAAAGACCATATCGTTGTCGTAGTTCTCTACCTTGGCTCGCTGGTGATCGGCAAACGCATCTTCAATCGCCAATTCGTGTAGATCAAAGGCGTCTTTGACTTTTACCATAGTCTCTAGGCTTGGGTCGTAGAGACCGAGCCAAATAAACTGACCGTTATTACTCAGCGCACGGCTCACATCAGTAAGGGCGATTTTGTCTAGATTTTCGCCTGTTTTTCGCGAATACGCATAGCAATTAACCACCTCATCCTTACTTGATGAATCAATATCTTCATAGCGCTCAGAGTCAGGATCGTAGACCGTCATGGTCTCAATGGTGTCCTCAGTTGTGGCATCAACGTCGCCGTAGATATAGCTGTCATCGTCATCTAGATAGAGATGCCTGTCATTCATATTGGCATAAATGTGGCTCATATTAGAGTCAGGTGCAATGTGAGCCGTTTTTTTGATTAATTGGTTATTTTGGTTGTTGTCGTTTTCCACACACCCTCCTGTCATATAATAAACAGCTGCAAGAATCAAAACTTGTCTTAAGCAAAGCCATTATCATTTGATCGCACTATCTATGAACAACCTTTTACAATGCATAGCTTTTTAGCGTGTCGATATCTACCAATGCCAATAGGCTCTCGTGGCAAGCTTCTAGTTTTATCTGCGGGGCAATGTCAAAATCTAGTGCTTCAACCCAGCGCAGGGCGCAGATACACCAGTAATCACCAGGCTTAAGACCGGCAAAGTTATATTCAGGTAGCGGGGTGATAAGGTCATTGCCACGACTGGCTGAGAAGTTTAAAAACTCGCTGGTCATCTTGGCACAGACGGTATGTTGACCAACATCATGGTTGCCCGTATGACAAAAGCCATTGCGATAATAGCCAGTGATAGGGTCGAAGCAACAGCTGGCAAGCGCTGTACCTAAGACATTGGTTTGGTTGATGGCAGGGTTTGGGTGGTAATCAGATGACATAAGGCTTCCGAGATAAAAATATGTGTTAGTGTACCATGAGTCTGTATTGATGACGCTGCCGTAATCATGCTCATCAGTGTATGTATAACAAAAAATAAACGCTGTTGTGGTCTGTCAATGCCGAGCTGAATATATGAGTGTCAACGGCTACCTATACCGTACTAATGAGAAGCACTTAGACAGTAATTAGATACGGATTGTGGCTAATTGTCACTAGGCGAACCTTGAGTGCTATGCTAAACTAAAGCATAAAGTGCCTTGATTATTGGTCGCAATTTTTTAGCGCATAAAGATACTCGTCTTATCATTCCAAATTATACTTATTACTCACTCTCTTAAAGTCACCTGGTTTGTTTATAAATAATTGGGTCAATGATGTTGCGCGTTAAAAATAAAAACACTCGGCGTCAATACTTGGTAAAACAACCTTTGAGTACCGCATCAGTACCGCGTTTTTGGTAAGCGATACGCCAAACAAGGATTTATTGTGTCTGTTAGTTCTGATTCTGCAAAATCTGCCCAGCAAAACCCTCCAAATGAAACAGTGACTCAGCCTGCCAAAAGCAGTGCTGCATCTAATAGTATGCCGTACTTGAGCAACTTTGGTAGTGATGTTGCCAATAGCTGGCTGTTGCCTGATGGGGTGGTCGATGTCCTGTTTGAAGATGCCCATAAGCAAGAAGTGCTTAGACATCAACTGATTGAGCAGCTTATCACTCATGGTTATCAGCTGGTTTGTCCGCCGATGATTGAGTTTACTGAATCTTTGCTGAGTGATGCATCAGAAGATCTGAAACGTCAAACCTTTAAGATTATCGATCAGTTGACGGGCCGTCTAATGGGCGTGCGTGCTGATATTACTCCTCAGATCTTGCGTATTGATGCGCATCATGGCGGTACGGGTATCGCTCGTTATTGCTATGTCGGTGATGTGATTCATACCTTGCCATCAGGATTGTTTGGCTCACGCACACCATTGCAGCTAGGTGCTGAGATATTTGGCTGTGCATCACTGGCAGCAGATATTGAGTTGATCGATGTGTTGTTTACCATGGTAAATAAACTCAATATAAGTGCAGCGCTCCATATTGATTTGGGTCACGTGGCGATATTTAAGCGTTTAGCCGAATTGGCTGAGTTGCCAGACAGCGCCACTGAGCAATTGATGTACTTGTACGCCAATAAAAACCTACCAGAGCTTAAGCGTCTCTGCCGAGACTTGCCGATGGGCGATGATTTTTATGTGTTGGCACGCTTTGGTCATGATATTGCAAACTTATTATCTAAATTGTCAGACACAGCTCAACAAGACGATCAAATCGCGGCCGCTGTCGATGAGTTACAACGCCTCAAATCTTATTTAGAAAATCACTGGCAGTGCCCAGTCAGTATCGATGTGACAGAACTATCAGGCTACCACTATCATACAGGTATCGTGTTCAACGGTTATATTAATAGTGAGACACAGCCGCTAGTACGCGGCGGACGTTTTGACGGTATGCAAAGCCAGACGCAAACACTTCGTGCTGCCACAGGCTTTAGTATGGATGTCAGTCGCTTGCTGGCGCATACGCAGCTTGATGCACCAACCACAGTACTAGTTGATTTTGCTGCTATAAACAATGCCAACGAAGATGAGATGCAGACACTCTTACAACAAGTTGAGAGTCTACGTCAGCAAGGCTATCGCGTTACCATGCCATTAGACGCACAGGACAGCCCAAATGACGTTACTCATCGCTTAAGTTTTGCTGACAATCAGTGGCAGCTACAAACGATTTAATGAGTCATTTGTGAAACACACGCGCATCAAGCACCAGTTATTAAAACGCTATGTTGTTCGTTAGATAAAAAGATACAGTCAATAAAGTCACTTTAATTTTTTAGCTTTTATTGCACACACCTCAATACATAAAGGTAAGGATTGATCATGGGTAAGAATGTTGTAGTCTTGGGTAGCCAATGGGGCGACGAAGGTAAGGGTAAAATCGTTGATTTACTTACCGAAAAAGCCTCAGCAGTAGCCCGCTTCCAAGGCGGTCATAATGCTGGTCACACGTTGGTTGTCGATGGCAAAACCACGGTCTTGCATTTGATTCCATCAGGTATCTTGCGTGAAGGCGTTACTTGCTTTATCGGTAATGGCGTGGTGTTAGCGCCTGATGCATTGCTCAAAGAGATGAAAGAGTTGGAAGACAACAACGTACCAGTACGTGAGCGTCTACGTATCTCTCCCAACTGCCCACTTATCATGCCTTATCATGTGGCCCTTGACCAAGCTCGTGAAGCCAAGCGTGGCAGCGGCAAAATTGGTACAACAGGTCGCGGTATCGGCCCTGCCTACGAAGACAAAGTCGCACGCCGTGCTATCAAGCTTGCTGACTTGTTCCGTGAAGATCTAGAAGAAAAACTACGTAACCTAATCGAATATCACAACTTCCAACTGACTGAGTATTATAAAGTTGAAGCGATTGATTTTGATGAGACACTTAAGCTTTGTAAAGAGTGGCGCGATGAGATCAAAGGCATGGTTACTGATGTCACCGAAGACCTTAACCAATTGCGTCTGGCTGGCAAAAACCTAATGTTTGAAGGTGCGCAAGGCACACTACTTGACATCGATCACGGCACTTATCCGTTTGTGACCAGCTCAAGCGTAACCGCTGGTGGTGTATCAACGGGTACAGGTATCGGTCCATTGTATTTAGACTACGTACTTGGCATCACCAAAGCGTACACTACGCGCGTTGGTAGTGGTCCGTTCCCAACTGAATTGTTCGATGATGTTGGTGCTCACTTAGCCAAAGTCGGTCATGAATTTGGTGCAACAACTGGCCGCGCCCGTCGCTGTGGTTGGTTCGATGCTGAGGCATTACGCCGTGCAGTGGTACTGAACTCTATGTCAGGTATCTGCCTGACCAAGCTTGACGTACTAGATGGTCTTGAAGAGTTGCTCATTGGTGTGGGCTACAACCTGCCTGAGACTGAGTGTGCAGGCGCACATGATGCTGAGTTCTATGAGTCAGTAACGCCTAAGTACGAAACCCTACAAGGCTGGAGCGAGTCAACCGTTGGTATCACAAGCTATGATGACCTACCAGAAAACGCTAAAATTTACATCAAACGTATCGAAGAATTGATTGGTTGCCCAGTTGATATCATCTCGACCGGTCCTGACCGTGAAGAAACGATTGTATTACGCGATCCGTATGATGCTTAATTGGTTATAAAGATATTGTCTGTTTTATTTACAAAACCCTGATGCCAAACATTGGGGTTTTATTTTTGGTAAATAAGAAGATTGATGAGCGGTAAAACCTTGCTCAATTTATCTTTGTGTAAGTTATCGCCATAAATTAATCCTATCATTTATACGCTTAATCATTATATTGACATACTTCCACCACTTTCGCCAAGCTCAAGTGGGGAATTCTAAAAGCATAAGCTCTTAGGTGGCTTTCTCACGAAGGTCACAAGTTTTCTGTTTCAAAGGGCGACCTTTAAAGCATCCTCCCTCCGCAGACAAAACGGCATGTCCTGCCGCTAATATATTACGAGCCGCATTAACATCTGCGTTCGTAACATACCTGCATTCGACGCACTCAAAGTTTGCTTGAGTGCGTCTATTTTCCTTGGCAATATGCTTGCATTCAAAGCAGGTTTGGCTGGTGTAACGTGGGTTTACCTTAATGAGCAACCCGCCTTGCCATTGTTGCTTGTACTCAAACATATTAACCATCATGCCCCAGCCTTGATCTAAGATTGATTTGTTTAATGCTGATTTGGCTTTGACATGCCGACCTTTTTTCTCCATCGTACCGCTAGCTGATCTCGACATATTGGCGACTTTTAAATCTTCACAGGCAATCATGGCGTGGTTTTTGCTGATCGCGGTAGTGATTTTATGCAAGTAGTCATGGCGAATATTGGCGATGTGATTGTGTAATTTTTGAATCTTACGGTTTTGCCTTTTCCAGTTTTCACTGAACTTTACTTTCTTACTTAATTGACGCTGCAATTTGGCAAGTTTAATTTGATTGGCTTTAAAGCTGTTTTTGGGTTTGATGTATTGACCGTCTGAGGTGGTAATGAGTTTAGTGATACCTAAATCAATACCTATGGCGCTTTTGGAGGGGTGAGTTGGGTTCTCAGATAATGCTCGCTCAGTGCCAAACGACACGTACCAGTGACCTGATTTCTTGCTGATGGTGACGTTTTTAATGGTGCCGATGATATCTTGTGATTTTTTAAATTTTACAAAGCCCACGCCATTAGGTAGTTTGACGCGATTACCTTCAACACGGCAATATTTATCAAACTGAACAAGCCTGATTGAGTCGCAGCCATCGGATTTACGTTTAAATCTTGGCATCAGTTGTCGTAGTTGAATCTCTGTGCCATCACTTAGCTTAAAAAACTTGGGTTTTCGAAACTTCTTTTTGTTTTCTTTGAGCCTAGCATGAACTTTAGGGTCGAAAAATCGTGACCAAGCAGAGGCAAGATCACGTACTTTTTGTTGTAAAGACACAGCATTGGCATGGGTTCTTAAGAAGTCAAAATCAGGATTGTTCTTTAGAACCATGATTTTATTAACCAAGTTGGTGGCATTAATAAATTCATTTTTGGCAAACATCTCAAATGAGATCGCTAGCATTTGATTCCAAACAAAGCGTGCAGAGCCGACAAGATTATTTAGAATAATCTGTTGCTCTGCATTAGGCTCAAGCCTAAATTTATACGCTTTGTTGATTTTCATAACGCCGATTCATTTTTTTTGATATAATATAAACTCTAAAGTTTACAATAATTTATTTCAATATATTATTTGTGTAAAGATATAATATAATAAACGAAACGCTAGGCGAAATTCAATTCCACCCTAACATCAGGTGGAGTCCTTTTTCACGTTTTGATAAGCAATAATTCTGTTTTGGTCTGTCTTGAATTTATATTTATATTGATAAATCATGAACCATTTCAATAAGTCTAAGCCAATATAGTAGTCGGAGATAAAATGAGAGGTTCGTGATAAGGCGACTTCTTTGCTATTTCATTTCTTATTTTAGTTCAATTTTTTAACCCACTCATCCATTAGGAGCTTTTCATGGCTAACGAACGTACTTTATCTATCATCAAACCTGACGCAGTTGCTGGCAACCACATTGGTGCTATCTATGATCGTTTTGAGCAAGCTGGTCTAAAAATTGTTGCCGCTAAAATGCTACAACTTGATGACGAAAAAGCAGGCGGTTTCTACGCTGAGCACGCTGAGCGTCCATTTTACAACGACCTAGTATCATTCATGACTTCAGGTCCAGTATTGGTATCAGTACTAGAAGGCGAAAATGCTATCGCTAAGCACCGTGAAATCATGGGCGCAACCAATCCTAAAGAAGCTGCTGAAGGCACTATCCGTGCTGACTTCGCTAGCAGCATCGATGAAAACGCGGTACATGGTTCAGATTCAGCTGAATCAGCGGCACGTGAAATCAGCTACTTCTTCAATGAAGACGAAGTTTGTGCACGTACGCGTTAATAGCAGCTATTATTTGCAATATTGATTGTTAATAAATAGTATCGCGAGACGGCTTATATCTTATGGGTATAAGCCGTTTTAGCTGTTATATGTAATAACAGTGTCGTTGCTTATTGAAATTCATAGGCGCTTGCCTCATTATTAGATTTACTAGCGTTATCAATCCTTTATCAGCACATTGTCAATATAGATAATTATTTGCATTCTATATAGGACAAATTTTGCGCTCATAACGGATTGCTCAATGCATCATTTAATTGTATAACGACGTTCATGGCTTATGCCAAAAGGTTACCTATTATGTCCACTGTTCAATCACCGATCCAACACACACCCACTAACAAGACGGCTAGTATCAAGATAGTAGATGAGGCGCAGGCCAAGACCAATCTATTAGGGATGACGCAGTCGCAACTTGCCGATTACTTTAAAAGTATCGGTGAAAAGCCATTTCGCTCGACGCAAGTGATTAAATGGATATATCAGCACGGAGTCACTGACTTTGAGCAGATGACCAATCTGAGCAAATCATTGCGGGATAAGTTATCAGCCAATGCCTGCGTTACGCCACCAAAAGTGATTCATCGTCAATATAGTGATGATGGTACGCGTAAATGGGTGTTTGAAGTGACGGGCGGCTCATTGGTTGAGACGGTATTGATTCCAGCGGATGACAGTAAATTAAATGGTCGTAAGACTTTGTGTGTGTCTTCACAAGTGGGCTGTGCGCTAGATTGTAGTTTTTGCAGTACTGGTAAGCAGGGCTTTGAGCGTGATTTAAGCGCTGCTGAGATTATCGGTCAGCTGTGGGTGGCCAATGCCTCTTATATGACTGATAACAATGATAGTCTAGAACACGTTGATCATAGCCTGTGGGAAAACAATGTCACCAACGTGGTCATGATGGGCATGGGTGAACCATTATTAAACTATAAACCAGTGGTTGGCTCAATGGAGCTGATGCTGAGCGATCACGCTTATGGACTATCAAAACGTCGAGTGACCTTGTCAACCTCAGGCGTGGTACCTAAAATGTACCAACTAGCACAAGATATCGATGTAGCACTGGCTATCTCACTGCATGCCCCCAATGATGAACTGCGTAATGAGCTGGTGCCAATTAATAAAAAGTACCCGCTAGAAGAGCTGATTGCCGCTGCAAAAAACTACGTCTATGATGTCAATCCGCGTCATAAAAAGCACGTCACGATTGAGTATGTGATGCTTGATGGTGTCAATGATAGCAATGAGCATGCTCATCAGTTGGTCGTGCTATTAGAAGGGCTACCAAGTAAGATAAATCTTATTCCGTTCAATCCGTTCCCACATGCGTCGTACGATAAGTCAAGCAACAACCGCATTCATGCGTTTAGCAATATACTGAGTGAAGCTGGGTTTGTTTGCACCATTCGTCAAACACGCGGTGATGATATTGATGCCGCTTGTGGTCAATTGGTCGGACAAGTGGCTGACCGTACCAGACGCTCGGCTGCATGGCAACAAAGCATCAAAGATCGTGAAAATGTTTGATACGTTTTGCATATGACAGGATAAATATCCGTCTGTTCTAAAAGAAGCTTAGCTGTCTTTTATCTGTCGCAACGGTAATGAAAATGTATCAATAACGGTCAAGATTGAAGAACATAGCAATTAATAACAACTAAATTGTACTTATAGGGGCTAAATCTATTAAACTGATGCCTCGAAGATCGAATGCATTGAACCACAGTTTTATGATGGCGGCTATGATGACTTCTAAAAATTTTTATCAGTTGGTAGAGCAAAAACCATTTTTTAACCTTTATAAAAAGGCAGGTGTGGTGACGAACCGAGTCACTGCACCGAAGTGCGCATTACTGGCTGCCGCACTCGCATTATCATTGCTAAGTGGCTGTCAGAGTACACCAAACAATGACTTGTCAGGCATCGCGCCTTATCAGACATCCACGAAGCCCAGCGGTGACCGCAACTTAGATCAGCAAGAAATTGCTCGTGTACGTACCTCACTTGCTGCACAATATATCCGCAAAAATGAGCTCGATACGGCGCAGCGTCAACTCGAAAAAGCCTTTGCTGCTGATAGCCGTTACGCGCCAGCCTATGATATGATGGGCGTTTTGTTGCAGCAAGAAGGCAGCCGCATCAATCTTGCAAAAGCCGATCAGTACTTTAAAAAAGCCATCGCGCTGGATAAAGACTTTGTGCAAGCACACAATAATTACGGTGTTTATTTATCACAGATGAAGCGCTATCGTGAGGCGGCAGAGCAGTTTGAGATTGCAGGCGCCTCATTAGGTTATGAAGGCCGTATCGGTGCGTTAGAGAATTTAGGGCGTACATACCTTCAGTTGGGTGACAATAGTGCCGCTGCTAAAGCGTTTTTGCGGGCCCTAGATGGCAATCGCAATAGTATTATTGCTCATATTGAGCTGGTAGATTTATTGCTTGAGCAGCAGCGAGTACCGCAGGCTCAGCGCTTGTATGACGAGACCTTGATATTGGTACAAGGGCAGGGCATCAGTCCTAGATTGCTCCTACAAGGTATCAAACTTGCGGCAGCACAAAACAACATTACAACTCGCCAGCAATTGGCACAGCAGCTTTTATCCGCTTATCCATTGAGCGACGAAGCGAAACAACTTAAGACTTGGCTTAACAATCCAGAGGCACCATGGAAATGATCACCCCATCATCAAACACTCAATCTAACGCTCAGGGATCATTTGGTGCCACGTTGCAGCAAGCCCGTAAAACGAAGCAAGTCAGTTTAGAAGAGGCAGCCGCCGAGTTATTTATCTTAAAACGTCATCTAGAAGCACTAGAGAGCGAAAACTTTGCTGAATTACCGCAAGCGGCATTTGCTCGTGGCTTCGCTATTAACTATGCCAAATATTTGGGCCTAGACTCAGCCAAAATCGCGAGTAGTTTTGATGCCGCTTACCCCAGTGAACTCAAAGCCAAATCGGTCAATAATACTGATACACCATTGCAACCAATGGGCACGCTGCAACGCGATACACACAATCGCATTCGTTTTAATCCGCTATTGATCATCGGTGTGATTGGACTCATTATCTTGGCAGTATTTTTATTCCGTATGGTGAGTAATGCGAGTAAAGAAAATAGCCAAGAGCCTGTCTCTACTGTTGAAGATGTATCTGCTATTGAGCAAGCGCAAGGGGCTGCGATTAGCAATGATGCAAGTGATGTCGGTGCGTCTGGCTCTGCGTTGAATTTAGGTGCTGCCAGTGCAGATACGGCTTTTTTAAACGTGAAGTTGACCGGTGATGCTGTGGTTAGCATCACGGATGCATCGGGTAATAGTCTCATCAGCGGTTCACAGACGGCAGGTGACTATGACCTAACAGGCGTGCCACCATTTAGTGTACAAATTGATAATATCGATAATGTTAGCTTGATGCTCAATCAAGAAACGGTTGCTTTAGATACTTATGCAACGGATAAGCAAGCTACCTTTGAGCTAGTACCTTAGTCATCATTGGCCTCTTATCGAGCATGATTACTAGCGTTTAATAAAACTACTATACGTCTAAGCTCATTTATATATACAAGCCTGTGGTTTTTCTATTTTTGATTTAAGGATTTATCTATGTCAATGCCATCGCCTATTAACCGCCGTTTGACCAAAAAAATCTATGTCGGCGATGTTGCGATTGGTGGTGATGCGCCAATTAGCGTACAGAGCATGACCAACACTGACACTTGTAATGTGGCGGCAACCGTCGCCCAAATCGAGCGCTGCGTAGAAGCTGGTGCTGATTTGATGCGCGTATCAACGCCGACGATGGATACCGTCAAAGCCTTTGGCGAGATTCGTAAACTGGTGAGCGTACCTTTGGTTGCAGACGTGCATTTTGATCATAAGATTGCCTTAGCAGTGGCTGAAGCCGGCGCTGATTGTTTGCGTATCAATCCTGGTAACATCGGTAGCGATGCCAAGGTGCGTGAAGTGGTTGCTTGTGCTAAGTATCACAATATTCCTATTCGTATCGGCGTCAATGCAGGCTCTTTAGAAAAAGACATTCAGCGTAAGTATACTGAGCCGACTGGGGAGGCGATGCTTGAGTCAGCAATGCGTCATATCGACATTTTAGAGCGTCTTAATTTTGACCAATACAAAGTGTCTGTCAAAGCCAGCAATGTGTTTTTGACATTGGATGCGTATCGCCTGCTATCAGCGCAGATTGATAACCCACTGCATTTAGGTGTCACTGAAGCAGGTGTCTACCGTACTGGTGCTGTCAAATCTGCCATTGCGCTTGGTGGTCTGTTATTAGACGGTATCGGCGATACGATTCGTATCTCCTTAGCGGCTGAGCCTGAAGAAGAGATTAAGATTGGTTTTGATATTTTAAAGTCGCTTAACATACGTTCGAACGGTGTTAATTTTATCGCTTGCCCAAGCTGCTCGCGTCAAGAGTTTGACGTGATTAAAGTGATGACGGCGCTAGAATCACGTTTGGAAGACATCCGTGAACCAATGGATTTATCCGTGATTGGCTGTAAAGTGAATGGTCCAGGCGAAGCAAAAGAAGCAGATATCGGTATCGTTGGCGCCGCACCAAGATCACTAGTATACCGTATGGGTCAAAAAAGTCATCTTATCGATACCGACAATGTAGTCGATGAAATAGAAAGTATGGTTCGCGCCCATGCAGAAGATTTGGCGAAAAAGCGTGAGAACGAGATTATTCGCGTAAAATAAGTCGCAATGCAAGTATCTGCTTTTTGCTGTGTAAACAAAGGGTAGGCAGCACATTTTTTTTGTTAATACGTAGATAACAATAATAGACATAACTGTTAAATTTTAAGGACATGACCGTATCATGATTAAAGCTATTAAAGGGTTTAATGACATTTTGCCTGACCAATCAGCAAAGTGGCTGCATCTAGAAGCGATATTGGCTGATGTACTTGGTAGATATGGTTATGAGCATATTCGCTTGCCTATCGTTGAGCAAACTGATCTATTCGCACGTGCTATTGGCGGTGCGACAGATATCGTTGAAAAAGAGATGTACAGCTTCACTGATAAATCTGAGCCACCGACGCCTTTGACCTTGCGTCCTGAGGGCACAGCAGGGGCAGTACGTGCCGTTATCGAGCATAACTTATTGCGTGGGGACACGCCGAAGCTTTGGTACGTTGGTCCAATGTTCCGCTATGAGCGTCCGCAAAAAGGCCGCTATCGTCAGTTTCATCAGCTAGGTGTCGAAAGCTTTGGTAGTGCGCTACCAGACGCTGATGCTGAGCTGATTGCAATGACGCATCTGATGTGGCAAGAACTGGGCCTAAAAGATGAGATGCACTTACAGTTAAACAGCCTAGGTGAGCTTGATGAACGCCATGCCTATCGCGAAGCGCTGGTTGCCTATTTGACGGACAAAAAAGATCAATTAGACGAAGACAGCAAACGTCGCTTGACGACCAACCCATTACGTATCTTAGATAGTAAAGAGGCAAGTACGCAGGCAGTATTAGCAGACGCACCAAAGCTTGCTGACTTCTTGGGTACAGAGAGTGTGGCGCATTTTGAACAAGTTCAAGCTTATCTGACTGCGCTTGGTATCGATTTTGAGATCAATCCACATCTGGTGCGGGGTCTTGATTATTATAATAAAACGGTCTTTGAGTGGGTAACGGACAAGCTTGGCAGTCAAGCGACGGTATGCGCCGGTGGTCGTTATGACGGTCTGGTTGGACAATTAAAGTCCATAGGTACAAACGATGATAAGTCAGATAAAAAACCTGTAAAATCTGAACCGGCTATTGGTTTTGCAATGGGGCTCGAGCGCTTATTGCTACTGATGGAAGCCGTGGCACCGATTGCTGACAAACCCGCTTGTGATGTCTTTGTCGTGGCGCATCCTGACGTTTATAGTGCAGGTATCAGCTACGCACAAAACCTACGTTATAGTCGTCCAGATGTACGCGTGAAGATGGCAAGTGCAACCAGTCTAAAAGCGCAAATGAAAAAGGCAGATAAGTCAGGCGCAGCATTGACAGTCATCATCGCACAGCAAGAGCTGGATGATAATACCATCAGTATCAAAGACATGCAGACGGGTGAGCAGCAGACTGTCACACAAGACTGGCTATCGAGTAAAGATAACTTTTCTCGTAAATAATCGTCTTGCAACGCCGCAGTTTTGATTTTGGCATCAGCAATTTAATGTACATTTTATCAGGTAAATATATATGGCTCTGACCCCCAATTCGCCGAATGCAGACAACTCCATGCAAGCGTTAAAGCAATATGGTAGTTATATTGTCACTGCGATTTTGTTGGCACTGGCTGCTTATTTTGGCTGGACATACTGGCAGAACAACCATGCGCGAGTAGATACTGTCGCCGCTGATCAATATGCCGATATCCAACGACTGAATGAAGAAGTCAGCTTGGCTTCGCAAAATCCAGATCTAGAAGCCGACGCGCAAGAGTCGCTGGTACAGAGCCGCACACAGTTAGACAAAGATATTGATGCTTTAGTCAGTACGCATGGTGAGTCAGTTTATGCATGGCAAGCGCTGATGATAAAAGCTCGCCAACAGGTCGATAATGATGATTTTACGGCGGCAGCTGAGACATTTAAGCAAGCACTCGCCATTGATTTGGATGATGCCGGTCTAAAGGCAATCACTCAGCTGCGTTATGCCAAGACGTTACTGGCGACAGGCGATGCAGATGCGGCCTTGTCAGAGGCCAACAACGATATGCCAAGCTCGTTTGAAGCCAGTCAGCAAGAGCTGCTAGGTGATATTTACTTGGCACAAGACAATAAAGAATCAGCGATTAAGTCTTACAATAATGCTTGGGAGCTATTACGTAGCCGCCAAGAAACGCGTGCAGTATTGGCCTTAAAGATGGAAAGCTTGGGTATCACTCCTGAGCCAATTGCTGGGCCCACCAGTCTTATCCAAGAATCAGCGACTCCTGAGCAGCCATTAGTGGTTGAAAACTCAGAAAATACGAGCGTTGAAGCTGCTCAGTAGGTCGCTAAGTTCAGTAGGTCACTAAGCTCAGTAAATCACTAAGCTAGTATTGAGCAGTAGCAATCGATTAAATGCTTTTTGATATGACGTCATAATGACTAATGTGCTGTTGGCCAATGCACCAATTAATAATAATTCATTTGTAGTGAGAACATATAATGACTCAATCTATTCGCTCTAGCAAAATGTTAAAAACTACGTTAAGTAGTCAGACTATCAAGAAGACAGTCATGCATGTGGCAGTACTTGCCGTAATGAGCACTGCAGTGATTGGGTGTAACCGCGGCATCAAGCCAGTGGTTAATGACCCAGTAAAATTGGTACAAATTGCGCAACCGATCAGCGTGCTCCAGCCAGTATTTAGCACTGATGTAGGTAACAAAAAAGCCAGTAAGAAAGACCCTCTAGATTTGCAAGTTGGTTACGCCAATGGGCAAATCGTTACGGCATCACGCGGTGGTGATCTGATAGGGTTTAATCAGGCAGGCGAGCGCTTATGGTCGGTTAACGTCGGTGATCAGATCACAGGCGGTGTGGCGTTGGATGCGCTGAGTCAGACAGCGGTTGTGAGTACTCGCAATGGTCAAGTAATGGCGTTTGATACTATGACTGGCGCAAAACGCTGGCAGCAGCAGTTGTCAGGGTCGGTTTTATCCCCAGCGCTTATCAGTAATAATCGTGTGGTATTATCAGCGAATGATGGCTTCTTGCATGGCTTATCACTACAGACTGGTGAATCAGTGTGGCAGTTTGCGACGCAAGTACCAGCGATCAGCGTGCGCGGTAGTGCGGCACCAACTTTGCTAGATAATGAAACGGCGTTGTTGGCGACTGCTGATGGTCGTTTGCATGCAGTCACCGTTGATAATGGCTTACCAAAGTGGTCAAGACGTGTTGGCATTGGGTCTGGAAGCAGCGAAGTTGAGCGCATGAGCGATGTCGATGGCAAGCCTATCGTGGATAAAAATCAGCTGTTTGCGATTAGTTATAGTGGTCAGCTATTAGGTATTGATTTGGCCTCACGTCAAGTGATGTTTGTCAATGAGCTTGCTAGTTTAAAAGCACTTGCCGTCAACCCTCAGCAAGTGATTGCTACTAGCCTAGATGGTAAAGTGGTTGCCTATGATCGCAATAGCGGCGAGACATTATGGGAAAGTGAGGCACTGGCTTATCGTGACCTAACCAATCCTGTCATGATTGGCAATTATATTGCAGTCGGTGATTTTGACGGTGTGGTACATTTATTTGACCCTGCTACTGGCAATATTGTTAGCCGCGTGCAGACAAAAGGGACGTTGACGAACTTGCAAGTACAAGGCAATCGCCTGATGACTCAAAGCACATCAGGACAAGTTGCTATCTGGCAGTTAACGCGCTGATAAAACAGTACACTGGTTTTTATCTACAAGGCACTAAACGCTGCTTAGTCAGCGTTTAGTGCCTTCTGTAAATCGCTTGTTTAAGTACAGGCTTTCGCGTACTCTATGCGACCGATGTGCTAACCATATATACTATATATAATTTAGTCGTCCCAATTATTTTTTAACCATAAAATAGCCAGCTACTATTTTTGCTATTGTTTTATCATTCATTTTAATTTGCGGTTAAGTGCAGCCCTATTCGTTACTATTGTTATATCAGTGGTCATAAGAATAATTGTACTGTCCGTCATTGTGCCTTTCACTGAGAGTAACCCATGAGTATCAAGCCTGTGGTCGCCTTAATTGGTCGTCCAAACGTCGGTAAATCCACCTTATTCAATCAGTTCACAAAAAGTCGGCAGGCATTGGTTGCTGATTTGTCGGGATTGACTCGTGACCGTCAATACGGTGATGCAACTTATGAAGATAAGTCATTCATCGTTGTGGATACTGGTGGTATTGGTGAAGCAGATGACGGCAGCGGTAATATCGATGACTATATGTCTGAGCAGTCGCATACCGCGATTCACGAAGCAGATATCATTGTATTTGTCGTTGATGCTCGTGCTGGTATGATTGGTGCTGATGCTGAGATTGGCAAGTTTTTGCATACCCTAGGCAAACCGGTCTATGTCGTTGCCAATAAAGTTGATGGTGTCCACGATGCAGCGCCAGCAGAGTTTTACGCGCTAGGATTGGGCGAGCCGTATCCGATGGCGGCCAGCCACGGCCGCGGTGTGGGCAACTTGCTTGAAGTCTTAACAGCTGATATGCCTGAGCAAGAGAATATAGTTGAGCCAAACGGTTTGAAGCTTGCGATTATCGGTCGTCCAAACGTTGGTAAATCAACACTGGTTAACCGTCTGTTGGGCGAAGATCGCGTGGTGGTATTCGATATGCCTGGTACGACGCGTGATAGTATTTATATCCCTTATCAGCGTGAGGGCAGAGACTACGTATTGATTGATACGGCTGGTGTACGTCGCCGCGGTAAAATCGATGAAAAAGTAGAAAAATTCTCTGTTATCAAAACCTTGCAAGCGATTGAAGACTCTAATGTAACTGTCATTGTCATTGATGCGCATGAAGGTATTGTTGACCAAGATTTGCATATGATTGGCTATGCGCTTGATGCTGGTCGTGCTCTAGTCGTAGCAATCAACAAGTGGGATGGTTTGACACCAGATCAAAGAGACTATATTAAGCTTGAGATGGATCGTCGTTTTAACTTTATCCCATATGTAAAAGTACATTTGATATCAGCACTACATGGGACTGGTGTGGGTAATTTATATCCATCTATCTTGCGTGCTTACAAGTCTTCAATGTTTGAAGTCTCTACCAATCGCTTGACGCAAATCTTGCAAGATGCTGTCACTGCCAATCCGCCACCAACTATTGCTGGTCGCCGTATTAAGCTACGTTATGCACATATCGGTGGTCACAACCCACCTGTTATCGTAATCCATGGCAATCAAACCAGCGCGCTTCCTAAGAGCTATCAGCGTTACTTAGAGAACCAGTTCCGTCAAGTATTTAAGCTTGAAGGTACGCCGCTCAATGTTATCTTTAAACAAAATGACAACCCATACGCCAATAAGAGCGACACGCCAACCAAGGCAAAAACACAGCAATTGCGTCAGCGTGAGCGCAATCGTGCGAAGAAATTCACTACCAAAGATAAAAAGTCTCGTTAATCACATGATTTGCTATAACTTATTTTATCGTGCAGCTCAGCACGGTAAAATAAAAAAGCACTATAATCATATAGTGCTTTTTTTAGCAGTTCAGTGTACTCGTTAATTACCTCAATCTTTCGCTTATCACATCTCTCAAATACCTGTAATATAAGTAAAACTTTTCTTGACTCAGTAGAGTGATATGAACAATCGTTCGTCTCAAACCATTTCTATGCTCATTTGGCGCTCTGTTGGACAGGCCGTAATTCTGGCTCTGCTGGCAGGTTTTGTATTGCCTTTTATTTATGGTCTGGTGCATCACTACCAAGAAAAACATCAGCATATCCAGCAGTTAGCCTCGTTACTAACAACCAGTGCATCGACGCCAGACGGTGCTGACGTCGTCGCTGAGCAAGTGAATGTTTTATTAGAAAATGAGCCGAGCATTCAGAGTATTGTGTTTTATTCCACATCCCAGCCTATCAACGATATCAGCCAATCACTAGATGACTGGAAAAATGCTTTATTTGCCGATACGGTCAGCTTTAACTATCCTGTCGTTAGTAAGTATGAAGATTTTGAGAGTGTCAGACCCAATAAACCCACATCTAATCAGCAGTTAGCGACAGACCTATCTGAGAGTATGAGCACGTCATCAGTTACGGATGAATCGATCGGTAACACGAATAGGAATAACACGCTGATTGGCTATATCAACATCACTATGGATGTGAAAGTACTGCGCTCATATTGGTTTCGTAGCATTATTCCGTTATGGCTGACCACATTACTATTGACTATTATTTCAGGTATATATATCTTTCGAAAGCTGAATTGGCCGGTCAAAGATATCGAAGCGTTAAATGGTGTCTGCGGTATTATTATCAAAAACGCAGAGCTAGAGCAGCTACCTATTATTCCGCAGCGCTTTAACTTTCAAGAACTGACACAAATAAAAAAGGCCTTGGCTATCTTGTTTGGTCGACTGCAAGAGGCCAAGCAAGGATATGATACGCTTGCCGCCTTTGAGCAGCAACTACATAACAAAGATGTCTCGCTTGATGTGCAGTTGCATAATTTCCAAAGCATGATTACCCATGAACTAAAAACATCGCTCAACGCTATCGTGGGTGGATTACAGTTATTGGACTACGAAACCTTAACTAGAGAGCAAAAAGACGCTGTCGAAATTATCAGCAACGGCAGTGATAAGTTGGTGCTGTCACTGGATCATATTATTCAATTAAATCAGATACAAAAAGGACAAATAAAAATTCATAACAATGAATTTAATCCGCTACAGTTGATATCTGATCTTTTAATAAAGTTTGAACCTATAGCCAATCAACAAGGCTTAGCGTTAACCAGTAATATTCATCATGTAGATTATAGCCTTTATGGCGACTCCGCAAAAATTCAACAAATATTATCTATATTAGTCAGTAATGCCATTAAATTTACTCCTACTGGACAGGTAGTGATCACGTCACAACTGACGCATTTTGATAAAAGTAACCGTTGGAAAATCAGTGTCAAAGATACGGGCATCGGTATTGATAGCAATCATATTGATGATATTTTCAATCCTTTCTTTCAGGTGGATTCGTCACAAACGCGCCAGTATGAAGGCTCAGGTGTGGGCTTGCCTGTGGTTAAGCAAATGGTGCAGCTCATGGGGGCGACCATCGAAGTTGATAGTACCTTGGGATCAGGGACGCAGTTTACGTTGACGTTAGTAATGCCAAACCAACAACAATCTCGCCAGCAGCGGCTCTTAAATGGGCTAACGATTATTTATTATTATGATCAAGAGACGGGTGCGTTATTCAATGAGCTAGAGTATCTGGGCGCTACGGTGATCTGTCACCAGGACGTACAGCAAGTCATGAATGAGATAAGGGCACAGAAGGTCGATATGGTGATGTTCGCTGAGGACGTGCTCGCGGACAAAGCTGAGCTGTTAGCCAAGCTTATTCGCCAACATGAAAACGAAGAAAGCGTGCAACGTGCGTTATTGATATATTGGTATCCACAGCATCGAGCACGTTATATCGATAGTTTTGAGTATGGGCTAAAATCAGCAGGCGTTGACTACTGTCATAGCACAACCTACGAGAGCAAAGCATTGAGCGACTTGTTAAAACGTTGGTTGCTATGGACATAACATCATCCTAAAATGGTCTTGTCTGCTTTCAGGTTAGTCAACTCAGAAGTGCTGTAAGAGATTGTGTCAATACAAGCTTATTTGGCTATTGCTACCTCTGCCAGCTGTTAAGCTTAAATGCTTGTTGAAGAAAAAAAAGACGCCTTATCTAAGGCGTCTTTTTTGTTTCTTGAGTTGAAGTAGGCTGAAAAAACATACGCTCTAAAATTTTTTAGAACAGGTTTTTTGCCCAGCGTACGATATGTTGCCAAGTACGGCTCAAGAATCCTGATTGTTCGATATCATTGGTGGCAATAATAGGGACAGATGCGACAGCTTTACCATCAATAACGGCCATCATCTTGCCGATTTCTTGACCTTTCTTAATCGGTGCTTCTAGGCTTTCAGGAATATCAACCACGGTCGTGATTTTATTCTTCTGCGTTTTACTGGTTAGGATTTGTAAGTTATCACCCGTTGCCAGCTCTACCTCATCGGCTTCTCCGAACCATACTGGAACTTTGCTAACGAACTGACCAGCAGGTGCTTTGGTCACTGTGGTGAAGTGGCCAAAGCCCCAGTTGAGTAGTTCACGCGACTGATCAGCACGAGCCTGCTGGCTCTTGGTGCCCATGATGACAGAGATGAGGCGCATACCGTCGCGGTTACTCGAAGCGACTAAGCAATAACCTGCCGCATCAGTATGGCCCGTTTTTAGACCATCAACGGTAGGATCGGTTGCGAGTAGGGCGTTGCGGTTGCCCTGAGTGATACCATTATAGGTAAACTCTTTTTCGGAATAAATACTGTAGTAATCACCGCTGTTTTTGACAATAGCGCGAGCAAGTTTGGCCAGATCCAGCGCTGATGCCTGATGCCCTTCAGCAGGCATGCCAGTAGAGTTGACGAAATGAGAGTTTTCCATACCAAGCTTTTGCGCTTGCTCATTCATCAATATTGCAAATGATGCTTCGCTACCCGCGATATGCTCAGCCATGGCTTTTGACGCATCATTACCGGATTGAATGATAATACCGCGTAGCATATCGATGACACTAGCGGTCTTATTGACTGGCACATACATGCAAGACTGACTGCTGCTACCACGGCACCATGCATTTTGGCTCATGAGTACTTGGTCGTCTTCTTTGAGGTCGCCTGATGCTAAGCGCTGTTCGATGATATAACTGGTCATCATTTTTGTCAGAGACGCTGGCGGTAATGATTCATTCGCATTTTTTTGACCCAAGATCTCACCTGTATTATAGTCCATCAATACATAGGCGGTATTATCCATCTCAGGTGGTTGTATGGCTGCGTTTGCCATCACTGCACTCATTGAGATACTTACACCAACTACCAGCTGTACTAGCTGATTTTTTACACGCTTTACTGTCATATATCATTACACCGCATCATGGAACCAAATGTATCTATCGCTTGTATTCACTGTCAATTTTCATACATTATTTTAAGCAGCATGCCTTAAACATCATGTCTAAAATAATGTATTAATCAACACAAGAACGACTGTACGACAGACATAAAATTAACGCCTTATCTTAGCAAAATGCCAACCGATGGGGAATCGATAAATGCAAAAAAGTAAGGCATGAATAAAAAGAAAAGCGAGTAGGTATTAAGTGTTTGCTCTTACTAACCTATAGATAGCTTTTGATCAGTATAAATTCAACGACCACAAAAAAGCCTGCTGTACCGCTTGTGGTTTATAAGCGGAATGACAGCAAGCTTTTTTGTTCATTAAACTTAATGGGTAAGTGTAGAGTATTGTTCTTAACGATGATGAGAGTAGAGCTCCAGAAAGAACAAGGCCATTGTTTATTGTCGTTAATTATGACGGGCTTTTCTAGCGCTCAAGACGGCTCTCTACGCTTACACGCTTTTTAGCGATTAATATTCTGCGTTTGCAAGATCTTCGCATAGTGCTTTATTTTCTTGCTTTGAAAAGCCCATTGTCCAGCTACGAATACCTTGCAGTATCTGACGATAGTCTTGCTGCGTTGACAGATATTGAATCGCTGCTTTTGGGTCTTCTAACGAAGGCATCAGCTCATGCAATTGCACGGTATAAGACTTATAAAAACGTTGTTTTTGATTGCCGTTCAGCATTGATGGACAGATCTCTGATAGTACCTGCATCACAGCAATTTCATGCTTTGTGATATTAATGCCAGACATATCTAGCGGAATGGTGGTCGCAGGATTGTTTGCAGCATTAGACGCTTGAGACAGCATGGCAACAGACGTTATCAGTCCTGCCAGCCCGATTTTTGAGGCGGTCTTTGCTATCACACAAGCTATAGATAATATCGATTGATTCTTCATTCAGTATTACACTCGCTTATCTTTATTTGATGGTGATATGTTAATGGGTAAAAAAACAAAAGTCACATAAAATATTGATTTATGTGTAGATATCTTGTGAGCCAAAGGCATTTTACAGCAACATATCAGTAGCATATACCAATGAAGTCACCTCAGTATAAACGCATCAGTTTGTATTGTTGTATGGTGTTGCATATTGTAACGCGTTGCCTTATTTCTCTCATTTCGACTCCGTTTGAGGCAAATAATATAACAATAGACAAAAATGCCAGACAGTTTTTGGTCAAAGACTGAGTTCGGGATTATTTATTGTTCAGGTATAATCGCTCGTGCTATCAAGATAATTTAGCCATTTTAAGACCGCTAAATGATTGAATGGGCTAATTGATGACACGCCCTAGCCTTTGGTTGCTATTTTTATACGAATAAAGATATGGTACGGTAGCAAAAATTTCTACTAGAAAGACGGTTTGACACAAACATACTGAGCTGACATGAAGATTTTAATTAGTAATGATGATGGGGTGTATGCGCCAGGATTATTGGCACTGTCTCAAGCACTATCGACCATCGGTGAGGTTGTGGTAGTCGCACCAAACGAGGAGCAGAGTGGCTATGCTAGTGCATTGAGTGTATCAAAGCCATTGCATACGCATCAATTGCCATCGGGATTTATAGCGGTTAATGGTTCACCAGCTGATTGTGTCCATCTGGCGCTGCATGAGCTATACCGTGACGTGGATTTTGACTGTGTCATTACAGGTATCAATTCAGGTGCAAACTTAGGACAGGACGTGATGTTTTCTGGTACCTTTGGCGCGGCATTGACCGCGCAGTTATTGGGCATACCTGCTATTGCCACGTCTTTGGTAGGTGGCGGCGTAAAAAATGGCGGACAAGAATCAGCCAGTGATTATCAAGTGGCGGCAAATGAAATTGTCAAATTGCTCACTGATACCTCGATCTTAGAGTTTCTCAAAAGTTTGCCCTATCATGTATTAAACGTTAATATTCCTGATGTGGATAGCAGCAGTGATATCAAAGGGCGAAAGGTTACCTCGTTGGGACACAAGCAGATCGCTGAGCCCGTGCGTCATATGATTGACCCGCGCGGCCGAGATGCGTACTGGCTGTCTCTACGAAAATGTAAAAACAGCAAGCACAAAAATGAGCGACCCTTAGACAGTTCAGCTAAATCAACCAATCAAAAAAATGTTGTATTAACATCGGGCATGAGGGATGATCAAGCAGTGGCGGGAGGATACATCAGTTTGTCGCCAGTACGTCTACACCATACCCCAGCGGGGGCATTGGATAAGCTTTTGGCACTAGATTTATAAGTTCGATAGGATATGATTATCAATGACATAGGTGATAGTCACTATATCACCTGCTGTACGAGTGATATAAATCATCTGCTAGATCGCTAATTGTAGTAACAATATCTGGAGGCTTTTGAGTGATATCAAGCGCTTTTGGATGATAAAACAATAGATAAGCAACACAAAGAACAGGAACCTTGTATGAAAAGAATCATGACCGGATCGCACCTTGCTAAGGCGGCGTTGATTGGCACTATGGCAGTTGCTACCTTGTCTGTAGTCGGCTGTGCAACCAAGCCTACTTATCAATCACCAAACCAAGCAGGTCCTAAGATTATTACCAACGCACAAGGCGTCCCTAACTACCATCGCGTACAGCGTGGCGATACGGTCAGCCAAGTTGCGGCGCGCTATCGTCTTAACTATCGTCAGATTGGTGCCCTAAATAATCTGGACAGTAAATATACGATTTATAGTGGGCAATGGCTCAAACTATGGCAGGGCGGTGCAGCGACCACAGCGAGTAACAACAGCTATAGCAGACCAGTACAGTCGCAACCAACTTATATCCCACCTGTAACCCAGTCTCGAACACCAGCATACGAGGCAACTGCCAATTCGACCTCTGGTTATGATTATCCTACTCGCAATCCAGTGACGCGTAACTTTGATCCAGCGGCGGGCAATATGGGCATGTGGTTTGCTGGTAATGTCGGTGATCCAGTACTTGCTAGCCAATCAGGAACGGTGCTTTACTCAGGCAACGGTCTACCAGAATATGGCAACTTGATTATGATCCGCCATAGTGATGATTACATCACGGCCTACGCACACAATAGCCAATTGCTGGTAAAAGAAGGGGATACGGTACAGCGTGGCCAGCGTATCGCGACGATGGGTAGCAGTGGTCAGACCAATCAAGTGGGGCTGGAGTTCCAAGTTCGCTTGAATGGTAATCCGATTGATCCACGTACGGTACTTGGGCGTTAGTATTGAGCCATGTCGCTGATGGCTGGGCGGCTTTGGTCCATTTTATTTATTTATGTTTGAGACTTTTTATGAAATTAAAAAAACAATACTTCACTCTTATGCCGGCATTAGTGATGGTCGGGTGTACAAGCCAGCAAGCCATGCAAAAAAAGCCTGTCCGTCAAGGTGGCGTTGAGATTACTCAAACCCAAACCGTGCAGGTTAAGCCAACACCAGCGCCAGTTATTAAGCCGCAGCCCGCCCCAAAGCCAAGCTATAGCAGCTTTTCTGATTGGAAGTCAGACTTTTCTATGCGTGCAATATCTTCAGGCTATGATGCGGGAGTCATTCGCCGATTACTCGATTCCGCTTATCTGAATCAGCAAGTTATCTCATTAGACTCAGGACAGCCTGAGTTTTCTAAGATGCCATGGGAGTATGTGGACTCTGCTGTCTCTAGTGGGCGTGTGAGCGTAGGTAAGCGCAAGTTTGGAGAGCAGCGTGCGTTCTTGTCTCAATTAGAATCGCAGTATGGTGTTGATGCAGAGATTGTCGCAGCGATATGGGGTATGGAGTCGTCATATGGCGCAGTCACAGGTAACAGTGATTTGCCAAGCTCGCTTGCCAGTCTGGCCTACGATGGTCGTCGTCAAAAATTTGCAGAAGCTCAGCTATTATCCTTAGCGACGCTACTCCAGCGTGGCGACGTATCATGGTCGCAATTAGATGGTTCTTGGGCAGGCGGCATGGGACAAACGCAGTTTATTCCTGAGACTTGGCTCAAGCAAGGCGTTGATGGTGATGGCAACGGTCACCGTAACCCTTGGGCCACAGGTGATGCACTCGCTTCTACTGCCAACTATCTGAGCAACTCAGGCTGGGTGCGCGGTCTAGCACCTTTTTATGAGGCGACTGTACCTGCTTCGTTTGATTATTCACTGATGGGGAGTAAGCAACCTGCAGCCAGATGGGCGGCGATGGGTGTCGATACGATAGATGACGTCTATTTAGATGCCAATACCGAGATGGAGCTATGGTTGCCAGCTGGTAAAGATGGTCCCGTATTGCTGCTAAGCCCAAACTTTGATGTGATCAAGGTTTACAATAACTCGTCGAGTTATGCGCTAGGGGTGAGTCTCTTGGGAAAAACAATTGATGGACAAAGTGGTCTGCGAAAATCATGGCCCCGCTATGAGCGTCCGTTGTCAACCACGCAAGTGACCAACTTACAGCGCCGTCTGACGAGTATGGGTTACGATACCAAAGGTGCTGATGGTATCGTGGGCACCAATACTCGTATGGCATTTCAGCGCTGGCAAGCAGATAATGGGCAAACACCAGATGGATTCATCACTCAAAATAGCGCCTCTTCATTGGCTGGCTGGTGAGGTAAGCTGACGGTATTTATACACCGTATGAAGGTCACGATTCATAAACGCTTTTAGCTATTATAAATCAGTCATTAATCATCAATTAAGCATGTTACCTTGCTCTACAAAAAGCACCTTGCCAAGGTGCTTTTTTTGCCTCAGGCTATGTCTGATTTTGCTGAAATTTATTGAATGGATAAATATTGTGATAATCATCAAATATTTGAGTTGGCTTGATCTCGCAATCTTCAAAGCTTATCAGAACAAGGTTAATACAACAAAATCGATACTGTGAATGATAGACTCTAAGGACAGCTTTTAATAATAAAGATTCAATCACAAATAATGAGAACGATCAAAAGAGCATACCTTTATGATTACCATGGAAGAATTACAAGCGGCAATAAAGCTGCGTATCAATGATTATAATGATGTGGATTTTCCGCTGCACAAAAGAGCCGTCAATATCTGTAATCTATTAGACAGTCGTAACCACATACTCGCGCAAGATATTGCATCACCTTTTGATGTGCCAAGACAGAATCTATCTGCTATGGATGGTTATGCCATTGCAAAAGGAAGTGAGCTGTCAGAAGGCAAGACGATTGAAATCATTGGTGAGTCTCAAGCAGGCAGTGCCTATGCTGGTGAGACAAAAGCAGGGCAGGGTGTGCGTATTTTTACTGGCGCGGTTGTCCCTGACTGTTGTGATACGGTCATCATGCAAGAGAATACCAACTTTGCTGATATCAAAGCGACCATTGATAAGACTCAGCCGTACAGCATCACTCTCACGCAAGCCGCCAATGCCAATAGTAATATCCGTGCGCAAGGCGAAGAGATTGAGTCTGGCGAAGCTGTGCTAAAGATAGGAAAACGAATTAATCCTGCCGATATCAGCTTGCTGGCAAACTTAGGTGTCAGCGAAGTGAGCGTGTTTCAACCACTCGTCGTCGGTGTGCTCGCGACAGGCGATGAGCTCGTCGCTATTGGCGATGAGCTGGAACATCTAGCCCAAATATATAATTCAAACACCCCAACGCTCAAAAGCTTACTGTCGGATCTACCTATAATTATTCGTGACTATGGCATCATTCCTGATGATTTGGATAAGACGACAGCTGCGGTTCATGAAGCCATGCAAGACTGTGATGTGCTCATATCGACAGCAGGGGTTTCGGTTGGCGATTATGATTTTTTGACGACGGTGATCGAAACGCTTGGGCAAATCAACCACTATAAAGTGGCGATGAAACCTGGTAAGCCTTTCGTATTTGGCGAGTTAAATAAAAATCTCGATAAGCCCGTATTGTATTTTGGTCTACCGGGTAATCCGCTCTCCACAGTTGTGGGCGCGCTACAGTTTGTGATACCCGCATTGTGGCAGATGTCAGGTGCGAGTGTGTCCGAGCAGCCGATGCCGCTAACGATCAACGCTAAACTCACAAATGACATCAAAAAGTTCCCTGGCCGCAAAGACTTTCAGCGCGGCGTATTGTCACAAGATGAGGCGGGTCATTACCAAGTTGAATGCTTTTCAAGTCAACAATCACACAGAATAAAACAGCTGAGCCGCGCCAATTGCTTTATTGTATTAGACAAAGACAGTGGCAACGTAGTATCTGGTGGTGAGGTTACCGTACAGCCGTTTCCTTGGTTGCATCGCTAATTCACCGTTTGCCAATCTGCTATAAAACGATGGAACGAAATTAAAAAGCAATCTAGCAATGGGATGCTAAACACGAATAATAAAGTAACGCTTATGGTAAGCAATACTGATGGCAGTAATATATGAATGACAACAATCTCAAAATAGACAGACCGCAACTGTATTCTCCTGCGTCAGCACCTGTGCTGTCCGACAGCTATATACCGTCTAATTTAGTGATGCCGATTGATCAGGCAACCCAAATCCATCAGCCTTTAACTGATGGGTTTGCACGGCGTCTGACGTATCTGCGCCTATCTATTACGGATTTTTGTAATTTTCGCTGTGAGTACTGTTTGCCAAATGGTTATCAAGGCAAACGTCCTGATGATGAGTTGAGCGTTTCTGAAATTGCGACATTGGTACACGGCTTTGCCCAAGTAGGTACCAAAAAAGTGAGAATTACAGGCGGTGAGCCATCCATTCGCCGTGATGTTGTCGAAATTATCGACACGATCAAGCAAACGGACGGTATTGAAACAGTGGCGATGACCAGTAATGCTTATAAGTTGGGGAAACATTTAGCGAGCTGGCAAGCAGCTGGACTTGATCAGCTCAATATCAGTATGGACAGTTTTGATGCGGCCATTTTTCACAAAATGACTGGCTTTGATACTTTACCGCAGATACTGGCAGATATGGATACCTTGCTAGAAACGACGGATATCAAACTCAAAATAAACAGCGTCTTGATGGCAGAGACTGCCTTTGAAAACCTGATCACCGCGATCGACTACGTCAAAGACAGGCAAGTAACGTATCGTTTTATTGAGTTTATGCAGACCAGTGACAATAGCGATTTGTTTTTTGCCCAGCATGCTCAGTCTGATATCATCACGGATTATTTGTTAGAGCATGGTTGGCAGCCACACGAGCGTGGCAGTGCCGATGGTCCAGCGGTCGAGTACAGTCACCCTGATTATGTCGGCCGTATTGGTATGATTGCCCCTTATGCGGCGCACTTTTGTGATACTTGTAACCGCTTGCGAGTCAGTAGTCAGGGCAAGGTGCATTTGTGCTTATTTGACCAAGGTAATTACGATATTCGTCCATACTTACAACAAAACGATATCCAAGGACTGGTAAACACTTTACATAGCTTTATGCCGATTAAGCCTGAGCATCATCATCTGCATGACTCGAACAGTGGTATCATGCACAATCTCTCGATAATCGGTGGTTAAGGCATTTTAAGACTTCAACTGTGATGCTAACTGATGCTGTTTTTGCTATTGCTTTTCTGACATAAGCTTTTTTTAATACATTTATAAAATTATATCTATAAAGGATCTTTTATGAGTAAGCCTGCTGCACCATTTACCCCTCTTAATATTGCGGTATTGACTGTTTCTGATAGCCGTACGCTGGCAGAAGACACGTCAGGTCAATATCTAGCCGATAGCTTGACCGAGGCTGGACATCATTTGGCAGACCGTCAGCTGATCACTGATGATATCTATCAGATTAGAGCGGTCATTAGTGGCTGGATTGCCAGTCCAGACGTGCACGCGGTCATTACAACAGGTGGTACAGGGTTCTTTATTAGAGATAGCATGCCAGAAGCTGTCAGCGTACTATTTGATAAGTCGATTGATGGTTTTGGTGAGATGTTCCGTTTGATCTCAAAAGACGAGATTGGTATGTCTACGGTGCAGTCGCGGGCAGTAGCTGGTATGGCCAATGGTACCGGTATCTTTTGTCTACCAGGTTCATCTGGCGCGTGCCGTACAGGGTGGGAAAATATCCTAAAAGAGCAGTTTGATAGCCGTACTCGTCCATGTAATTTTGTGCCGCATTTTTTGGCGCAAAACCCCAGTCATGACTGATTTATAAATAATTGATGATAAATGATTAAGCCATAACGGCTATTTAACCAAAAATGACAGGCAATGGCATAATGATGGGTTGCTCAAATAGTTCGGACAATTTGGCAGGGGTAGTTATTTTAGCTGGCGGAGCATCCAAACGTATGGGAACACCAAAGGCGACGCTCACTCTGCCGACAGGTGAGCAGCTGCTAAATTATCATGTTCGTCATGCCAGCGAGTTGCAAGTTCCTATTTTGATTGCGGATAACGGGCGAGGCTTTTATGTTGATTCAGATGCTACTTTGAACAAACCCAGTTTGCCCGTTATGCCTATTGCTGACTACGTTTCTGATTTTGACGCGGATAATGATGAGCAGATTCGTACAGGCGGTGCGTTGGTTGCTATCGAATCAGCATTGCAAACATTGACTGGCTCGAATAATCTGTTTACAACTAACAATCAGCGCGCATCGTGGCTACTGGTGATGAGTTGTGACAGCTTAATATCCGCCACTGATCTATGGCAGAAATTGCAACAAGCGATTAATACAGCCGCTGATAAGCGCGTTATTTGCTTAAAAGATGACAGTCACTTATATCCACTATTGGGACTTTATCATTTAGACATTGAACCTGATTTGAAAGCCTATATTGATAGTGGTCAGCGCCGAGTCATGCCCTTTATTCAGCCGATGGTGCGGACTGTACCATTTACCAAGGCGTGGCAGCATTTGACCAATTTTAATATGCCTCAAGAGTTTGAACAGGCGTGTGCCGCGCTACCAAAATAATAAAAATACTAATAAAGAGATTACTAAGAAAAGGTGATATCAATGAGTAACAGCGTTCAGATAGATCATCAATCTGCTTTATCACATTTAGATGGTAATGGTGACATCACGATGGTCGATGTCAGTGGCAAGACTGCAACGACGCGAGAAGCCAATGCAATTGGGCAGGTTCGTTTTCCGAGCGATATTTATGAGCAGATTAAAGCGGCTGATGGGATGACCAAAAAAGGCAGCATTACGCAAACGGCACACATCGCCGGCATCATGGCTGCCAAACGCACGCATGATTTGATACCGCTTTGTCACCCGCTGCCGTTAGATAAGATCGGCCTCACCTTTACATATGATGATGTGCTCAACAGTATTACGGTCAGTGCGGTGGTCAAAGTCACGCACAAAACGGGGGTTGAGATGGAAGCGCTAACCGCTGTGAGCGTTGCCTGCTTGACCATCTATGATATGACTAAAGCACTATCACATGACATCGTTATAAATGATATTCACCTGATTAAAAAAACAGGTGGCAAGTCAGACTATACTCATGCTTAGTGTGATAAAAAACCTAATCAATGACTAAAGATATATTGGATATCAAGCAAGGACGCTTGCAAAAGAAGGAGAATTTTATGAGTGTTATTGAGACAAAAGCTGATATCGAATCAACGATGGATATCAATGTCATGTATTTCGCCAGTTTGGCAGATGAGGCTAACTGTCAGCAAGAGACTGTCAAACTACCCCAAGACACCTCATTGACTGAACTATATGAACAGCTTAGCCAAAAGCATCGTTTTAGCCGTCCGCAAGCAGAGCTACGGGTGGCAGTGAACGATTATTTTGCTAAATGGACAGATCAAATCAATGACGGCGATAGCGTAGTATTTATCACGCCAGTCGCTGGTGGTTAGGTATATATTTATAAGCGGCTATAGCGCCACAATTAGTGTAAATAGAGAAAAAAATGACAGATAACATCCATAACCATTCAATGACCATCAAACGTAGTACCGATGAAGCGTATCTTATTGCTGAGCGCGACGGTTTTGCGTTACTCGATATTGCAATTGACGAAAATAAGCTCAAAAGTACATTGGACAATGACAGCTGCGGTGCGTTTGTTTGCTTTGAAGGGCGAGTGCGTAATCATAATAATGCCACGAGCGTTGATCGTCTTACGTATTACGGTTATGAAGACTTAGCAATCAACCAAGGCCGCGCCATTATAGAAGAAGCCAAAAAGCGCTTTGAGATCACTCACGCTATTGCCATACACCGCATCGGAGCGTTAGAGATTGGTGATGTGGCAGTGTGGGTGGGGGTAGTGTCAGCGCATCGCTATCCAGCATTTGATGCCTGCCGCTGGATACTAGATACCATAAAAGCCGACATTCCTGTCTGGAAGCAAGAGTATTACGAAGATGCTTCATCTAAGTGGCTCAGCAACAATGGGTAGTCCTATAGCTGCTATTAGTACCTCTGCGTGTTTGCTATTGGCATTAAGTGCTTGTACAGCAGATAACAGTACGAATAAAGAATCGGCGACTGCGACAAGTGCTGAGCACCAAACCTTACGTATCGCTGCGGCCGCCAACTTATCTGATGTCTTACCCAGCATTATTGACAGTTATCAGGTGGATCATAGGGTTTCTGATAGTACCTCTGACAAAAGTGACTTAGATATTGACGTTACTTACGCGTCATCTGGTAAGCTCTATGCTCAGATAAAGGCAGGCGCGCCCTATGATTTGTATTTGTCTGCCAATCAAGCATTCCCTCAAAAGCTTGCTGATAACAAGCGTGATAAATCTGTACAGCCGTTTACTTATGCCAGAGGTCAGTTGGCGCTCTATAGTGCCACAAAACCTTTAAATGACTTTACGCCAGCATCACTTATTGACGCATTTACAAGTGCTAGTTTTACAGATAATAGCAAGATTTCTATTGCCAATCCTGATCTTGCCCCTTATGGGGCATCTGCAAAAGCTTATCTACAATCACAAAAGATATATGAAAAATTAAATGCACAGAAAAGCCTGATACAGGCAGAAAATATTGGTCAAGTATTTCAGTACGCCCATACAGGTAGCGTGGATTATGGGTTTGTGGCGCAGTCTCAGCTTGTTGCGATAAAAGCCAAACCTGAGCAGTTTATTACTGTGCCAAAAGCATCCTATCCAGCCATCTTACAAGATGGTATCGTTATCAATAATACAGTCCCAGCAGCGGCGTTTACTGATTACTTGCGCTCGGATGCAGGACAACAGCACTTCGCGCAAGCAGGCTACCTGCCCATTCAGTAATCCGTTAGCCTAGACACTCTACCTATAAAACGAGCCGTGACATTATATGATCGACCAGTCTCTTATGTCAGATATGCTCAGTCCATTTTGGGTAAGTATTAAGCTCGCTTCTGTCACGACCTTGTGCTTACTGTTGTTTGCGACCCCTGTTGCTTATTGGCTTGCCAAACCAAGTCGAAAGAAGGCAGTTGGGCGTTTCAAAATTCTGCTCATGGGCATCATTGCCATGCCTCTGGTGCTCCCGCCTACGGTTATTGGCTTTTATTTATTATTACTGCTAAGTCCAAGTATGGGTATCGGTAAATGGCTGATTGAGCACAATATTAGTCCGCTTATTTTTACTTTTGAAGGTCTAGTGGTTGGGTCTATTATTTACTCACTGCCTTTTTATATACAGCCAGTGTATGCACAGTTTTTGCGTATTCCGCAAAGTGTCACGGAAGTCGCGCATCTTTTAGAACCCAGTCGTCTGCGCCGCTTCGTCAAGGTAGCCTTACCGCAAGCGCGCGTAGGTATTATTTTAGGTGGTTTGATAAGTTTTGCTCATACCATTGGTGAGTTTGGTGTGGTGTTAATGATAGGGGGGAGTATCTCAGGTGAGACTAAGGTGGTATCGATTGCGATATACGAGCAAGTAGAAGCGCTCAACTATGAGGCGGCGCATATGATGTCTGGTATTTTGATTATCATGGGCGTAGTAATGGTGGCGTTGATTGCTAGTGTGAGTCGCATGAGCCAGCGTCCATAATACTAAAATACCTGCACGCCCGTTGGATGATTATAACTATTGTGAATACAAAATAGATGCTTATCGAAAGGTAGTTATATTAGAAGGAACATAGACAAAAAACACAAACACAAAAAAACCCCAAACAATCTAATGTTTGAGGCGAAACTTGCTTAAACTTAACCGTTTAAATTCGTTTTAAATATGGCGCAGCGGACGGGACTCGAACCCGCGACCCCCGGCGTGACAGGCCGGTATTCTAACCAACTGAACTACCGCTGCTTAGGTCGTCTTAGCTTCTTGCTCTTATTTAAAGAGCCCACTTGCTAAAAAGTGGTGGGTGATGACGGATTCGAACCGCCGACATTCTGCGTGTAAGGCAGACGCTCTACCAACTGAGCTAATCACCCTGAGCGAGGAGCAAACGAAGCACTGCTTCGTCCGAGCGCAAGAGAATTTACATTTTTGTAAATTCTAGAAGCTCAGTACCCAATATAAGGTATAACTTCTACTACAAGAGAAATTCTTTAAATAGAATTTCTGTATTGCTTCATTAACATCAGCTGTCACACTCAATGTTAATTTAATCAGCTGGGCTTATCTAAGTAAGTCCCCTTGCTGTGGGTGTGTATTATATAGATTTACACTTGGCTGTCAAACGTTATTTTAACTATTTTATGAAATAATCGGAAATAAATTTTTAATGGTATTAAAAACAGTAATATATGGTAGATACTTACTTGTATTTTTTAGAGGCAGGTTATGATTGTTAGCAGTTGTTTGACAGCGAAAAGCTACTATACTACGGATACTTTGTTTTTTGAGCATGATTGAGGGAGGCCAGCATAGATATTTTTACGATTGGGCAGATCTTTACCAACTGGACGTGGGGAGAGTACGCAGGTCTAGGTCTGATATTTCATATTATGCTGATGATTGTTATGACATTACGCGTTGTGTCAGTGCAGCGTAATATTGGTGTATCCATTGCTTGGATTGCAGTGCTTTATACCGTGCCCGTGTTCGGTCTGATTGCATACATACTACTAGGCGAGCCGATGATTGGACGACGCTACCGTGAGCGCGTGGATCAAGCAAGCATCATGATGAATGACATGGCACGGCGCGAGCATCTGGTGTTTGATAAAGGACAAGATCTGCTACCCATCAAATACCGCGGTGTGAGCCAAATAGGAACGCGCTGGACAGGGCTAGGAGTATTTTCCGATCATCAAATGCAGTTGTTAACAGATCCTGCATCGATCTTTCAGCGTTTGATTGAGGATATCCATGCAGCGCAGCGCATTGTCTTTATGGAGTTTTATATTGTATATCCAAAAGGACAAGTGCTCGATGTGATAGAAGCGTTGTCCATAGCGGCTCAGCGCGGCGTAGAGTGTCACATATTGGCAGATAGCGTAGGCAGTTTTAGTTTTATTAATAGTAGTGCCCATCATAAGTTAGAAAAAGCGGGTGTTTTTGTCCATCAATCGTTGCCAGTAGGTCTATTAAAGACACTATTTAAGCGCTCTGATTTACGCAATCATCGTAAGATGGTGGTCATCGATGAGTATATTGGCTATATCGGTAGCTTTAATTTGGTTGATCCACGGTTTTTTAAACAAAATAAAAACGTTGGACAGTGGATTGATGTGGCCATACGAACGGTCAGTCAAGAGGCTATCAGTATCAATACGGCAATGGCCAAGGTTATTGTTACTGATATTGGTGCTGAAAATAACGACAATCTCGCTGAGCTACATCAGCGAGTTAACAATTACACGCGTAAATTGTATGTGATGGACCCAACTATCAACGATCTGAATAGTCGAGTAAAGGTGTTGGGTGAGACGATTGATTATCACGAGCAGCCAGATATCGGTAGCACTTCAATTGTGATACCAAAGATGCCTGTCGTAGACAAGGTGATGGCACAGCTCATACCGTCAGCACCGCAGCTGACAGCGCATGTGATTTACAATACGTTAGTGACGGTCATTCACCGTGCCAATAAGCGTATTCGTATTACCACCCCATACTTTGTACCCGATGAGTCGCTATCAGGTGCACTGACGATAGCGGCAAAGCGCGGCGTTGAGGTGACGATTATTGTTCCTGAAAAAGTCGATTCGTTTTTGGTGCAGCATGCTTCACAAGCTTATTATCAAGAGCTGCTGGATGCTGGCGTGACCATTGCGCTATTTCGAGGGGGGTTGCTACATGCAAAAACCGTGGTTATCGATGATGACTACTGCCTGTTTGGTACGGTCAATATTGATATGCGCAGCTTTTATTTAAATATGGAAGTCAGCTTGGCGATTTATACGCCAGAGATGGTCGCTCAAGTGGCTGACTGTCAAGAAATATATTTACAAAGTTGCCGTATTTTGGACAATGAAGAGTGGCAGCAGCGCCATGGGTCAAAACGCTTATTTGATAATGTTGTACGCTTGTTTAGTCCTTTATTGTAGCGCGCTGAATTTTAGGTTAAGGTAACCTGTCCATGTTTTTTATGCTCATATTTTCAATCATTATCACTGCCTCTATAATCAACTTATCTAAAAAAGGACACGCCTGTCTATGTCTGCCTCGCCCTTAACACCACTCGATTATATTGCAGAAGGCTACTGGCAAGATTTCTTAGCTGGGCGTCCTATCGCAGGTGGTATCGCATATGAGACACAGCTGCATAATTGTGCGCTAGATGAGTCGCTTGAGAGCTTACAGCGTATCGACACGCTATTGTCTCAGGTGCGCCGTGACATGATAAAAGGCGGTATATGGAACGAGGCGACATTACTGGTCGATGAGCACTATCGCAACTTTATGGTGTTTTTAGGATTTTATGCAGGTCGCGTATTGGCACAGCAGTGGGAAAACAGACCACGCTGGTATGGGCAGTTTGAGCTACGCAAACGCTATCCTGAACTGTCATTGATTACCGATGACTTTTATCAGCATATGGCCGTTGGCTATGGTGATAATAATGCGGCTACTGATGCGCTGCCTTTATTTTTTCCTTTAGAGCCAATAGGGCTGCGTCTATTTGGCAATATTGATCGGCCATTTGAAGCGGTACAAGGGGGACAGGCGGCGAGTGGACTATACCAAGCAGTTAGCGCAAGATTGCCAGATTTATCGGATCAAGCGAGTAATGCAGATACTCTTAGTTATTTAAAGACTGAGTCAGCAACGCATAATACGACCCAAAGCATTCACTCAACGACAGATTCGAGTACAACTATCAGTACAAGTCAACCTGCTAGTCATTATGAGGCATCAGAGGACGTACCAGTAAATAATGAATTCGATGATGTTAATATAGTATCAGCCAATATCGAGCGCCCTTCTGCTGCAACTACTGTATCTAAACCATTAGTGAGTACCGCGCCGCGCCAACCAGAGCTTCAAGCAAAACCTGAGCTGACGAAGGTAGAATCGCCAGCCACCAAGCCTATGGCGCCTGTAAAAACCCCACCGACACCAGAAATGTTTACGCAGCTGCTCATAGAGCTAGACGAGATTGAGGTGCCGCAAACAGCAGGCGTGACTGAATATCAGCAAGCTTGCAAAGTCCTCGATCAGTTTGAGCAGCACATTGCCAAGCAGGACAAACCGCGTGGCCAAGTTGTGTTTTCAGACAATCATATAGCAGCAAAAAATAAAGCATTGCTAGCATTACAGGCGGCTGCAGAAGCGGGTAATACGGCTGCCATGCTGCGCTTCGCCATGTACGAGTTGCTTGGCGAAGGACTCACGGCAGATGACAAGGACGCTAAAAAATCTGGCGTGGAATGGGTGAAGCAAGCCGCTAGCAAAAACGACAGCCGTGCCCAGCGCTTACTTAGCAAGCTCTACTATCAAGGGGTAGGCATGCCGCAAGATATTGATAGTGGTAAATACTGGCTAGAGCAAGCGGCAGATAATGGTCATATAGAGGCGGCAAACCTTGTGTCTCAATGGGAGCAAGCGCAAGCGCTGATCACGACGCAAAAACAAGAGCAGCACAGTATCAAGCGCTATCAGTTACTGTTTGGTGCAGTGATCGTGGTTGCGGTACTGATACTGATTATCGTCTAATCGCTATTTACTCAGTAAACTTTTAAAAGTTTATGGTTACGCGCTGATTTCAGGTAGAATTGGCGCGTTTTTATATTTACCTTTCTGCTGTTTGATTCATTACTAATCTGGGCTACTCCATGCCATCATCTCATACTCCATCTGACACATCTTCCCATTCGACTGACACTAGGTTGTCAGGTCATAATTTATTGACTGATCGTGCGGTGTATCAGACGCCATTTTATTATCAATTTCTGATCGGTGTGCTAAAACCATTATATCGCCTGCAAGTATGGCGGCGCTCTCACAAACGTGACAATTATCAGCAAGAAGTTGCTCAGCGTTTTGGCAAGCAATATCCACCGCGTCCAGCGATTACTGGTCACAGTAATAAAGGTGTGATTTGGTGTCATGCGGTATCGTTGGGTGAGACCAATACGGTTGCACCTTTATTAGACGCATTACTGGCTAGTGGTTATCAGATATGGTTGACCAACACCACGCAGACAGGTTTTGCTCGCGGTGCCAGTCGGTTTGCAGATGCAATCGCTCAAAACCGCATGAGCCACAGTTATGTCCCTGTTGATACTCCTGACGTGATTGAGACATTTTTGACGCACGTACAGCCTATCGCCGCGCTGTTTGTCGAAACTGAACTATGGGCGAATATCTTGACCAAGCTTGCTGAGCATCAGATACCAAGTATCTTAGTCAATGGTCGTCTCTCGGCGGCTTCTTTTAAAAGTTATCAAAAAATTGGTGCGGTGAGTACCAGCATGATGAAAAACCTTGCGCTCATCATTGCGCAAGACAGCGATTCTGCCAAACGCTTTCGTCAATTAGGGGCGGATAGCGCACAGATCCGCGTAGCAGGGTCGCTAAAGTGGGTCATCAATACGCCTAAAATTGATGTGGAAGCTATCGATTCCGATAATTTAGCTGTTGATGCAAAAGATGCAAGTGCGCAGATACCCTCTAAAAAAAATGCGCTGGCAAAAGCGTTTGCGATAGCAGACCGACCAGTTTGGGTGGCAGCAAGTACTCATAATGGTGAAGAAGAGACGGTGCTCTCGTTACATCAGCAGATCTTATCGCAGACAGCATTAGCCAATGCGTTACTGATCATCGTACCTAGGCATCCTGAGCGTTTTGATGAAGTCGCAGCATTGATCCAAAAAACTGGGCTAATAATGGCACGGCGCAGTCTTGATGAGGCCATCAATGCAGACACGCAAGTCTATCTGGCGGACAGCATGGGTGAGATGATGACTTGGTATACACTGGCAAATGTCGCATTGGTTGGAGGGTCGCTAGTAGACATAGGCGGACACAATCCCGTTGAACCTGCGAGCGTGGCAACGCCTATTATCATGGGTCGTTACACCCAATCGTGCCAAAGTGTGGTCGATAAGCTGGCCGAGGTAGGGGCTTTATATCAGCCAAACAATAAATTTTATCGTCCAATGACGATAGATGGTTCAAATGAGTGCGCTAAAATTATAGCAAATCATCTGCATGGTACTGATAGCGCTGATGACACCGCACTTATTTGTCAGCAGCTAGAGGCTTGGTTAAGTGATTTACCATTAGCGACGCACGCAGGGCAGGCTGGCGAGACAATAACCGTACAACAGCAAGCAGTGTTGACTCGTCAACTGGCTATGATTGAGGATGTTATTGAACGGTATTATCCTAAAACGTTAGACCAAGAGATATTATGAATTGTATATTACTGCCCGTTGAAAATTTCTCTGCAAACACGGCAAAGATCAATGACGTGGTGCAAGTCGACCATGTCAATAACATACTGGGCGCAAAAGTCGGTGACACGCTCAAAATTGGGCAGCTAGGTGGCAATCTTGGTACGGCTGTCATTGAGGACATTGCTGCTGATAGTATTCAGTTATACGATGTTCAGCTCGGTATTACCCCGCCAGCCAAACTGGATCTAACCGTCGTTTTAGCCTTACCTCGTCCCAAAGTATTGCGGCGTTTGATCATGGATATGACGGCGCTTGGCGTATGCGATATTGTGCTTGTTAACAGCTATCGCACGCAAAAAAGCTATTGGCAAAGTCCGCTGCTTGAGCGTCTTGATGAATTTGTATTAGAAGGGTTGCAACAAGGGGTTGATACGATTGCACCTCGTATTACGCTACAAAAACGTTTTAAGCCATTTGTCGAGGATACGCTTACCAGTTTGGTGAGTAATCAAGCGATCGTTGCACACCCTTATGCTGACCAGTCATTTTCTGAATTTCGACAATTAGATACAACATTAGAATTGCCCAGTTTGGTCTGCATCGGTGCTGAAGGCGGTTGGATCGATTATGAGATAGCGCTACTCGCCGCACACGGGTGCACGCCAGTACATATAGGGCCGCGTATCTTGCGTACAGAAGCGGCGGTCAATGTTATGTTAGGGCAATGGCTGCTCTAAATTGGTTTGGTATTCGTTAATATATTTGCCATTTCCAAGAGTGCAGGAGTACAAAAACACAAGAGCTGTTTTGGGTACAACTTAGCTTTAGAAAATGACTAATAAGCCAAATAATTTCAGCATCTTGGGTTAGATAAATGTATTGATAGTTAATCTCATTTCTATTAGTATGTTGTTTCCATGATTATGGTCCAACGAATCCCAACAAACAGGGGCTTTGACCATTTTATCTCACTATTTGCCGTCTCTTTTTTATCGCATTACTATGGGGAAAACCATGCCACTGAACACCATCCGCACTAATCTAGTCACCACCAAGCCTGTATTGTCTGCTGCCATATTTGGCCTGATGTTGGGAATGGTTGGCTGTAGCAATTCTTCTACCACCGAAGACAGCGCGGAGACAGAGACAACAGCGGCTGGCAGTGAGCAGCAAGTCGCGAATGATGACGATGCGACCAGTGCAGATGGTCAAACAATTACTATTTATTCTTCACGTAATGAGCAGCTGATTAAACCATTGCTAGACCGCTATACTGAACAGACTGGTGTCAAGATTGAACTTGTCACAGACAAAACTGGCCCACTGATGGCGCGCTTGCAAGCCGAAGGTCAAAACACTCCAGCTGACATGCTACTGACGGTGGACGCGGGTAACTTATGGCAAGCGGCTCAGCAAGGGTTGCTACAACCAGTAGCGTCGTCTGTGCTAGAGGCCAATGTCCCTGCAAAGTATCGCGATCCAAAAGGTCAGTGGACAGGTCTATCACTGCGCGCGCGTACGATTTTTTATGACCCAAGCAAAGTTAGCGCCGATCAATTATCGACTTATGCAGATTTGGCGGATCCAAAGTGGAAAGGCAAACTATGCTTGCGTACTTCTAAAAAGGTATACAACCAGTCACTTGTGGCCAGCATGATAGAGCATTTAGGTGAAGAAAAAACAGAAGCTGTCATCCGTGGTTGGGTTGATAATCTTGCCACTGACGTGTTCAGTGATGATACCGCTATGCTAGAGGCGATTGCTGCTGGTCAGTGTGAAGTTGGTATCGCCAACAGTTACTACTATGGCCGTCTATTAGACGAAAAACCAAACTTCCCTGTGAAAATATTCTGGGCAAACCAAGGCACCACTGGTACACATGTAAACGTTTCAGGCGCGGGCGTGGTTACAGGGTCAGATAATCCAGACGGTACACTTAAACTGATTGAGTGGTTGTCATCTGATGAGGCGCAAGGCCTTTACGCCAGCTCAGACAAAGAATTCCCAGTCAAAGAAGGGGTGGATGAGTCAGAAATGCTCAGATCTTGGGGCGAGTTCAAAAAAGACGATATCAACGTACAGAAATTTGGTGAGCTACAAACTCAAGCCATTCAAATGATGGACAAAGCGGGTTATAAATAAAAGACTGCCAGTCATCGTGATACCAAGCTCAACATCATCTTTTTTAAAGGACAGTTTTTAAAGAACAGCCTTTAAAAATAAGTCATTAAGAGTTAGTTATTAAAGTAATGACGGTTTTGAGTTTGGTCTATGCTTAAAAAGCCTCGATGAGTGAGTATGACACGGTAATGATACTATGATCACAACGCCAGATGCGTCTGTTAGCGAGCAAGATCCAATCAGTAGCAGAGCTGATGACAATCAGACGGTCAGTCAAGACTATGCCCTTCGTAAACGTATTATCTCGAAATCAGTCTTAGGGCTGATTTCGTTGTTTATGCTGGTGCCGATTTTGATCGTGTTGTTGTCGTGGACGCAACCAGTCGCCGATATTTGGACACATATGGCAGAGTATGTCCTGCCGCAAGTGCTCAAAAATACGGCGATTTTACTGTTCATGGTGGCTGTTATATCGGGGACCATTGGTACGATTCTCGCTTGGATAACCAGCATGTACCGCTTCCCTGGCCAGCGGTTTTTTTCGTGGGCACTCATGTTGCCGCTTGCCATACCGGCTTACGTATTGGCGTTTGTCACCATTGGTATTGTGGATTTTAGTGGGCCGTTACAGACAGGACTGCGCGATTTTGGTATCACGACAGCGATTCCCTCGGTACGTAATGTCTGGGGTGCAGGTTTAGTGTTGTCGCTGGCATTTTATCCATATGTGTATTTGCTGGCGCGTCAGGCGTTTTTGTCGCAAGGTCGGCGGGCGATTGAAGCAGGGCAGATGCTAGGTTTGAGCCGTAGCCGTGTGTTTTTTCGGTTGGCATTACCGCAAGCACTGCCGTGGATTATCGGTGGCTTATTGCTGGCAAGTATGGAGACATTGGCAGATTTTGGCGCGGTTTCGGTATTCAATGTCGATACGTTTACCACCGCTATTTACAAAGCCTGGTTTGGCTTTTTTAGTTTGACCACAGCGGCTCAGTTAGCAGCGTTGCTCATCGGTGTGATTTTTATTGTAGTACTGTTTGAGCAGTATTGGCAGGCCAAGCGCGGCAGTTCGATTACGCAAGGCAGCAACCAGCGTTTTGATGCCAGTACTCCTGCCAAAATAGGGATGAGCTTGCTATGTACGTTTGTATTTTTGCTGGCTTTTCTAATACCGTTCTTGCAGCTGATTTATTGGACTGCATTGAATTTTCGTCAAGATTTTGATGCGCGCTATATTGATTTTGTGACTAACAGCCTTATGATTGCTAGTATGACCACGCTTTTTATTGCCTTTTTGGCAGTGATTATTGCGTGGATCAAGCGGCAATATCCTGATAAATCGACTAAACTGATGACCACGCTCGCTAATTTAGGCTACGTCGTGCCAGGTACGGTATTGGCAGTGGGTATTTTTATTCCTATTGCGTGGCTAGACAATCAAATGATTGCTTTTGGTATCACCTCGCAGCAGGTGCTCTCAGGCAGTGTGATCGTTATGCTATTGGCATTGTCGACGCGTTTTATGACGGTGAGTTTTCAGCCAGTGGATCGGCAGTTGCAACGATTGACCGTCAATCAAGAGGCCGCAGCGAAACTGCTTAGTGACAGTGCGTACCAGCGTTGGCGTCATGTGATGCTACCTGTGCTTAGCCCTGGGGTACTAACGGCATTGTTAATGGGATTTGTCGAAGTGATGAAAGAGATGCCGATCACATTGATGACACGCAGGCAGGGCTGGGATACGCTGGCGGTGCGCGTGTTTGAGATGACCAGCGAAGGTATGTGGGGGCGGGCGGCACTACCGAGTTTATTGATTGTACTGGTCGGATTGCTTCCTGTTTGGATACTATTGCGTCAAAGTGACAAACACAGCTAACCGCCATTGCTGCTTATAAATGTGCCATGTTTAGTGGTGCTTGACCTAACTTATATTATCATTTTTACTACTTTATCCAACATTGTATTTACTAATAGCGAACTGGGATTGTCTATGTACACTGATTCAATGAACGACTCGTCAGACGCTCAGTCCGTAAAGACTGGAGCACGTAGTACTCCTGTCAAAAAATCACCAGTCGTGCAAACTCGGACAACCCAGTCTCAACGTAGCAATCCTGTAGAACAAGCCGATACTGCGCGCCAAGATACTGAGAGCACTATCGCGACCAATCCATATTTTAGTGTACAAAACCTAATTGTCGGCTATGACGATACTATTGTAGTTAATGGCATGTCTTTAGTATTAGAGCAAGGAGAGATTGGCTGTTTTTTGGGTTATAGTGGCTGCGGCAAGACCACGGCATTGCGAGCGATTGCAGGACTGGAGCAAAGCCGCGGCGGTACTATCCATTTAAACAATCAACGTCTAACGGAAAAAACAGCTCGGCACTCTTTTGCCGTGGCACCAGCCAAGCGCGGCATGGGGATGGTGTTTCAAGATTATGCGCTTTTTGGTCATTTGAGCGTGGCAAAAAACATTGCCTTTGGCCTCAATAAATGGTCAGCTGCTGACAAAAAAGCTCGTGTGGCTGAGATGCTAAGCCTGGTCGAACTGACGGAGCATGCGGATAAACGTCCAAATGAGCTGTCCGGTGGTCAGCAGCAGCGTGTGGCACTTGCAAGGGCGCTTGCACCGAAGCCTAAATTACTACTACTTGATGAGCCATTTTCTAATCTGGACGTGGTATTGCGCGAATCCTTGGCAATGAATGTCCGTGACATTCTCAAACGTACCAATACTACTGCAATCTTGGTCACTCATGACCAAAACGAAGCGTTTGCGTTAGCAGATAAAGTCGGGGTAATGGATAAGGGCAGATTGGTACAGTGGGCAACACCAAGCGAGCTGTATCATGAGCCTGTCAGTCCTTTTGTCGCTGAGTTCGTCGGCGAAGGCGCGATGATAGACGGTATCATCAAAGAAGGTCGTGTGGAGACGGCGCTTGGCAATATCTATCGCCGCATGGAAGTCTATGATCAATCAGGACAACCACAGTACTGCGAATATGATTATCCAAATGGTACACCAATCAAAGTGCTCGTGCGTCCTGACGATATTATCCATGATGATGATAGTACGCAGACAGCCTTGGTGATTGGGCGAGTGTTCCGCGGTGCCAACTATTTGTACCGTCTACAGTTAGATGACGGACAGACCATATTATCACTGGTTGCTAGCCATCATAATCATGAAATTGGTTCACATATTGGTATCTTGCCGTTATTGGAGCATGTGGTCGTGTTTGACGAAAAAGAGGTCAATGCCACCACTTGGTCAGAATATGACAGATCATCGAGAGTTGATGAAGACGTTTAGCAGCCTTCATAGCTTTTAAGCGGTTGTCTAAGTTTACCGTTTAGCCAGAATATGCAAATACCGTCCAAGCCATTTGTATGGCTCTAATTGTGAGTAGCGCAGCTCCATCCTTATCACCGCATCTGGATCGTTATGCCCGCCACGCTTGAGCGGTGCATAGTCATGAAATACTCGTAGACCACTGCTACGTACCGTCTGATAGTCATGCGCCTTCAACCAAGACTCCACTTCTTCTTTAGCAACGGGATGATTGGGTGTGAGGCTTTTCTTATTGTCCGCCTTGTAGTCTGTATTATCGAGTAAATTAAAATTTCCCATGATGAGGTTGCGATAATCAAAGCTTGCGGGATTATAAAAGCACAAAGACAGCGCGCCATTATCTGTCAAATGCTGATCGAAGAAATCCATAACGGCAGCAGGCTCTGCCAACCACTCAAGTAGCGCATGCGATAGGATCAAATCAAACTTATCGTTTTCTTCTTTACCTAGCGTTTCTTCAAGTGTTTGGTATGGACAGACGTGCCATGTGATATCCAGCGCTTGATCGATTTGTTCAGCGTTTGCTTTTGCCTTCTCAAGCATATTTGCTGAGATATCGTTGATGACGACGCTATGACCTTGAGTAGCAAGCTCTATGGCAATTTGTGCAAGCCCTGCACCCACATCTAAGATACGCAGCGGTCGTCCAAGCGCTTCACTCATTTGTGTACTATATTCAAAAATATCACGGCGTAATACCGCCAATCGGATTTCACCTTTTAAACCGCCATAGACCTTTTTTTCAAAATGATCGGCAATGGTATCGAAGCTACGATCTGCTCGTGTGTCTTCTGGTGCGGTGGCTTGGTTTAGGCCAAGTTGGTTGTTTTGATGTTTAGTTGTCATAAGGCGTTCAGATCAATAGCGGAGAGGTTGAGAGCAACAAAAATATTCAGTATAGCTTAGCGTTTCAAACGTCTATTAATGACCCATTTAAAAACGATCTTGGCTAAAACAATAATGACAAATACGACGATAACAAATACCCACATACCGTTGCCTTGTAGGTTTTCTTGATAGGCTTTTGCTAAATATGCTGACAAAGCCATGGCGACTAAAAGTGCTCCCCAACGGACATAGGGTACAGCGCGATTGTTATGGTTAGGAAAGCTAGCAACATAATCGCTCGAAAAGCTATATAGCACCATTGCTAAAATCCAAACAATCGCAAGAATGATATCCATAATAAAAGTAGCCTGTTAGGTCGTTATTCGAGTTCTATAAAAGATGAGTTAGTGTAACGCTTAGGATTTTTTTGTCCAGCGTCACTAAAAAAATAGCCTCATTGACCTAATTTAAATCATCATATACTTATGAAACCCATTAGCTCATGTTAGAACAATTGGTAGGCTCTGTTCAGCTAAGATGGACGGAGTATCTCTTTGCTCAGCAGGTTGTAAGTTCGTCTGTAAAAATGGCAAAATCAGCCAATCAAAAAAAACCTGTCATTAGAATTATTTTAGAGTGTATGGGTAATTCAAAATATCACTGCAAATGAACCGCCTAGCTTGATTTTAATGGTGGTCAGAACCCCCTAAATCAGCAAATTTGTGCTAAAATAGCTTCTTTTATTAAACATTGTTTTTAACAAAAACCGTATCACTATTTTCCTATTGTTTTGCACGTGTAGCAGTGTTTTTTTATGGTATGTATTTTGATCATGACTGCCCATTTATGTGGCAGTATTTTTATATGATCTGTGGGTGCTATAAGCGATGTGTCAACGTTAGAAAAAAATGTGAGTGAAGGAGTGTATATGAGCGAATCGGTCAGTCCTATTGGCATCGTAGATGAATTAAAGCAATCCTATCTGGATTATGCGATGAGTGTGATTGTCTCGCGTGCGCTGCCTGATGTGCGTGATGGGTTCAAGCCTGTACACCGCCGTGTGATGTACGCCATGCACGTGTTGTCTAATGATTATAATAAGCCGTACAAAAAGTCTGCCCGTGTGGTCGGTGATGTCATTGGTAAGTATCACCCACATGGTGATAGTGCAGTATACGATGCTATCGTACGTATGGCGCAGGATTTTAGCTTGCGCTACCCAATGGTTGATGGTCAGGGTAACTTTGGTTCGATCGATGATGATCCTCCGGCTGCCATGCGTTATACCGAAGTACGTATGACCAAGCTGACTCATCAGATGCTGGCAGATTTGGACAAAGATACGGTCGATTGGGAAGACAACTACGACGGCTCTGAGCGCATGCCAAGCGTAATGCCAGCGCGTATTCCTAACTTATTGGTCAATGGCGCGACGGGTATTGCTGTCGGCATGGCGACCAATATGGCACCGCACAACCTCACCGAAGTCATCAACGCTTGCTTGGCTTATGCAGAGAACCCACAAGTCTCAGCCGAAGAGTTAATGTCACACATCTCAGGCCCTGACTTTCCTACGGGGGGTATTATCTATGGTCGCGCAGGCATTTTAGATGCTTATCGCACGGGTAAAGGTCGCTTGCACATCCGTGGTCGCTATCATATCGAGCCGATGAGCAATACTGGCGTCAACCGCGATCGCGAGCGTATCGTATTCACCGAAGTGCCTTATCAGGCGAATAAAGCCAAATTGATTGAGCGTATCGCAGAGCTTGTTCGTGATAAAAAAATCGAGGGCATCAGCGAGATTCGTGATGAGTCTGACAAAGACGGCATGCGTATCGCTATCGATCTGCGCCGCGGTGAGACAGCGGAAGTTATCGTTAATAACTTGTTCTTGCAGACGCCGCTTGAGTCTAGCTTTAGCATCAATATGGTCGCGCTAGACAATGGCCAGCCCAAACTATTGACCTTGCGTCAGCTTATCGCTGCATTTGTGCGCCATCGTCAAGAAGTCGTGACACGCCGTACGATTTATGAATTGAACAAAGCGCGCGTCCGTGGTCACCTGCTCGAAGGCTTGACAGTGGCACTGGCGAATATCGATGATATTATTGCGACGATTAAAGCGTCTGCAAACCGTGGGCTCGCCCGCGAAAGCTTATTGAATAATACCTGGGGCTCAGGCAGTGTCGTTGCGATGTTGACTGCTGCTGGCAGTCAGTCTGTACGTCCTGAATTTATCGAAGGTGAAGATCCTAAAGCGCCGTTTGGTCTGATCGAAGGCGAAGAGCGCTATCGTTTATCCCTTGAGCAGGTCAATGCGATTTTAGATATGCAATTGCATCGCCTAACGGGCCTTGAGCAAGATAAATTGACCGAAGAATACCAAGACTTACTACGCGAAATCACTCATTTAGAGTCTATTCTTGGTGATTTTGATAAGCTTATGAGCATTATCTCTAATGAGATGATTGAGATTCGTGATAATTTTGGTGATGAGCGCCGTACTGATATCATCGATTCGCGTATGGACTTCAGCCGTGAAGACCTGATTCCTGAGCAAACCGTTGTGATGACCGTCTCACGTACTGGTTACGCAAAAACTCAGCCAATTGATGACTACGTCGCACAAAAACGTGGCGGCAAAGGCAAGTCTGCAACGGCAATGAAAGAAGATGATGTGATTGATCATCTGGTCGTGACCTCAACGCACTCTACGGTATTGTGCTTCACTGACAGTGGCCGCGTCTTTAGCTTACGTGGGTTTGAAGTGCCGATTGCCAGCCGCGGTGCTCGTGGTCGTCCGTTGGTCAATCTAATTGGTTTAAATAGCGACGAAACCGTTACGACGATATTGCCAATTCCAAAAATTGTGGAAGATACATCAGTAGTAAGTGGGGTATCAGAGCATAGCAATGATGACGATTCGGTAGAAGATAGCAATCAAGCAGAGCCACCTTTCGTATTCTTTGCCACGGCTAATGGTACAGTGAAGCGCGTAGAGCTGAAGCAGTTTGCCAATATTCGCTCGAACGGCTTGATCGCGGTTGGTCTAGAAGATGGTGATAAATTGGTCAGCGCTCGTATTACCAACGGCAATCAAGAAGTGATGCTATTTGCTTCAAGTGGTAAAGCGATTCGTTTTGATGAGAATGATGCTCGTGCGATGGGCCGTACAGCGAAAGGCGTCCGCGGTATGCGTTTGGCTACTGATGAATTTATCAAATCATTGGTCGTTATCGAAGATGATGTACATGAAATCCTAATTGCTTGTGAAAACGGCTTTGGTAAGCGTACCCTTATCGAAGAGTTCAATACGCAAAATCGCGGCGGCGGCGGTGTCATCGCCATTAAGACCAGTGCGCGTAATGGTGAGCTCGTTCGTGCCACCAAAGTTGAGCCTGAAGATGATATTATCTTAATATCTGACAAAGGAACATTGGTACGCACACCTGTTGAGCATGTCGCGAGCTCTGGCCGTAACACCCAAGGTGTCACGCTCATTCGTCTGCCAAAAGATGAAAAATTGGTCGCTATGGCGCGTGTTGAGCACGAAGAGGGTGATGATGAATTAGTCGATGCGATGAAAGAAGATGGCACGTTTGAGGTGGAAGGTCAGGAGCAGATAGATATCGATACCGCAACTGACAATACTGCTTTGAGCGATGCCAACGACGCTATCGATATTGCCAACGATTACACATTGGATAATGATGCAGTAGACGATGACGAGTAATAGTCTTGGTAGTTAGCTTTTCAGTCTAGTTTCTGATCATTGTCCTAGAAAAAAGCCTCTGACGTTGTCGTCGGAGGCTTTTATTTTTTATTCACTTTTTCTTAATAATGTACATAGGATTTTACTTTTAAGGCTGTTGTTATGCTTACGACCAATCAAACTTTTCAGGGAACTGTCGCAGCGGTATCGTCGAGCTTTTTATTCTCGATGATGTTTTTGTTTGGACTGTTTATGCTGCCCTTAACGGGGACACAGGTAGCCTCATGGCGAGTGCTGATGATGTTGTTAAGTTTGGTCATCTTGCTCAGTTTGACCAAGCAATGGCAGCATGTCTTTGATTATATAAAGACGCTTAAGACCTTAAAAGAATGGCTGATATTTATATTGCCTGCACCGATCTTGGGCGGCCAGATTTGGTTGTTTATGTGGGCACCCGTGAATGGATTTGGACTGGATGTCACCTTGGGCTATTTTTTATTGCCACTTGTGATGATTGTGCTTGGTCGGTTTTTTTATCGTGAGGATATGAGTGTCTTGCAGTATGCGGCAGCGATACTGGCAGCGCTCGGTATTGGCTACGACATTCTTCAATATGGTTCGGTGTCTTGGGTGACGCTATTTGTATGTTTGGGCTATCCGCCGTATTATCTATTGCGCCGCACACTTGCTGTACCGCCCATTACTGGCTTGTTGTTTGATTTGACATTGCTGACGCCAGTGGTATTGATCATGCTTTATCTCACTGGTGGTTTTAGTGTGGCGGCACAAAATATGAAGTTTTGGTACCTACTGCCATTGCTGGGTGCATTTAGTGCACTGGCAATGTCGCTAACGATGATTGCGAGTAGCAAGTTGCCAGTCTCGCTATTTGGGGCGCTGAGCTACATAGAGCCGCTACTGTTATTTGTGTTGTCCATTACCGTTCTGAGTCAAAGTCTTGATGAAGGTGGCTCGCTCTTTATGTACGGCATGATTACACTTGCCCTAGTGGTCATGATAATCGATAGTGCGATAGGCTATCTCGTTCGTCAGCGTAATGACCGCTTGCATGGCTATAGAGAGCCGCAGGTAGGAGGCTTTCCACCGCGTCGTCATTTTATCAATCAGCGTATCGATGGTGTGCTAAAAGCGCATCGCTTTCGCAAAATTCGTCGTTATCAAAAAAAGATGGATAAGATACAGCAAAAACTCGAACAACTTGATGCAAAATAAGGACTTACGAGCATTAAATTTGCTTGATAACGACATTGAGATACTAGATGCACACTGGTATTGCTTATCTATTCTGACTTTGACATAATGCCGCCCATGATGTAGCAAGATACATTAAAAGCGTTTATCTTAGATTGCGCGACGACCTTATATGCAAAAGCCTCAGACGTTATCGTCTGAGGCTTTTGTTTTTTTTTAAAATTGCAAAGGATATGCCCCAATCTCTAAAGACTGTTGTGATGTTGACTACTAACCAAACTTCTCAGGGTACGATCACTGCTGTGGCTGCAAATTTTTTATACTCATTGCTGTTCCTATTTGGTTTGCTATTGCAACCGTTATCAGGTACGCAAGTTGCTTCGTGGCGTGTGCTCACGATGTTTTTTAGTCTGGTGCTGCTAGTGAGTGTGCTAAAGCAGTGGCAGCATATTTTTGATTATCTAAAAACACTAAAAAACGCAAAAGAGTGGTTTTTATTTATATTACCCACACCGATTTTGGGGGCGCAAATCTGGATGTTTATGTGGGCACCAGTCAATGGCTTGGGGCTTGAGGTGACGTTGGGCTACTTCTTATACCCGATGATAATGATCGTGGTCGGTCGCTTTTTTTATAATGAAGATATGAGCTTGCTACAGTGGGCTGCGATTATATGCGCAGGTCTTGGTATTGCTTACGATATCTTTGAATATGGCGCGATCTCTTGGGCGACTTTGTTTGTGTGCTTGGGTTATCCGCCGTACTACTTGCTGCGTCGTAAACTGGCCGTACCGCCTATCACAGGCTTGATCTCTGATCTTGTATTGCTGCTACCAGTCGTATTGGTTGCGTTATATATGAATGGCGGCTTTGAGGTGGCAATCACCAACCATAAGCTTTGGTATCTGTTGCCGTTATTGGGCATCATCAGTACTGCTGCAATGTCACTGACGATGGTTGCGAGTCAAAAGCTACCTGTCTCGTTGTTTGGGACTTTGTGCTACCTTGAGCCGGTATTTTTATTCATAACTTTCGTCACAGTTCTACAAAGTTGCAGTGTCAAAGGGGCAAAAATTACGCTATTATCGAGAACAGTGGTGTCATATTTCATTCAAAACGTGGCGCCATATCCAAGAGATTATGGCTGATTTAAAACAATATATAACTAGGACGGTTTATGTTAACTCTGCATCATTTAAACAATTCGCGCTCGTTTCGTATTTTATGGCTGCTAGAAGAGTTGGAGCTGGATTATGAGCTGACAACCTATGAGCGTACTAAGGCGTATCTTGCACCTGAGAGCTTAAAAAAAGTGCATCCGTTGGGGCACACGCCGGTGCTTGAAGTGGGTGATCGCGCTTTGGCTGAGTCAGGTTTTATCATCGAATATTTGCTCAGACATTATGATAAAGAACATCAGTTTAAGCCGGCTGATGATAATGAAGCGGCGTGGGAAGATTATACTTTTTGGTTGCATTTTGCCGAAGCCACGGCGATGCCACAATTAGTCATGCGTCTGGTATTTAGTAAAGTCGTTGAACGATCGCCTATGCTCATCAAGCCAATCAGCAAAGGCATTCGTAAACAAGTTGAAGATGGCATGATCAACAATAATATTATCAACAACTTAAATCTGATGGAGCAGCATCTACAAAATAGTCACTGGTTTGCAGGGGAGACGTTTAGTGCCGCTGATATTCAAATGTATATCGTAGTTGCCGCATCTAATGCGCGTGCAGGTATGGACCAATCTAAATACGCCAATCTATTGAACTGGCTCAAACGCTGTCAAGAACGCCCCGCTTTTAAGCGTGCTGAGGCAAAGGGCGGAACACCGCAGTTTTAATAGATATTGGTATAATTACTTAAACACCTCTCAATACTTGAGGTGATATTGGATAAAAGGTTTTGTTTATTTATAAGCAAAGCCTTTTTTAGGATAAAACAATGACAGAATTGAATACATCGCATCATGCAAAAACAAAGAAAGACACAGATGCTAAGCAGTCGCTAGATCAGAACTTGCAAGGCAAGCAAACGGTTGATAACCAGCAAGTATCTATCAAATCTTGGTCACAGAAGCTGCTGGTTGTGATTCTGTGCGCCGCTAGTTTTTATGGTGGCTGGAAATCTTATGAATCTAATATGGTCAATGAATGTACGGCCAATGGTGGACAAATGATTGACGGTCAAAAAACCATGATATGCGAACGGTCCTAACCCGTGCCTCTGATAAATAAAAGACATGACCTATGCTAAAATTAACCTTTTTGGGCACCTCCGCAGGCGTGCCAACTAAGCAGCGTAATGTAACGGCATTGGCAATCGAGTGTTTGAATCCTCATGCGTCTGGTTCATCAAAAGGCAACCAGCCGCATAGCAACAGTCAAAATAAAAAGTCGCGCCCGTGGCTACTCATCGATTGCGGCGAAGGCACACAGCAGCAATTACTGCATACCAAGCTCTCCTTACGTCAATTGACGGCTATTTGTATTACGCACGTCCATGGTGATCACTGTTATGGTATGCCAGGACTGCTGGCGAGTGCCGCGACGTCAGGTCGCCGTGAGCCATTGACGCTCATTGCACCAAAAGCCATCTCTGCGCTGCTTGATGCCTTTATCCTACATACTGAACTATATCTGCCATTTACCCTCAACTTTGTGTCGATAGATGATCTGTTGTCGCAAGAAGACAATAAGAGTAAAGTAAAAATCGACTTGGATAATCAACATCAGCTGATGATAGAGGTTCATCCGTTATCGCACCGTGTGCCATCTCATGGATTTGGTATCACGCAGACCATAAGCCGTCGCACGCTTAACACGGATAAGCTCGTAGCAAATGGTATCCCAGCAAGTGCGCTGTGGGGCAAGCTACAACAAGGTGAAAATGTCACCACTGAGGATGGTCAGTACTTGCATTCAGCAGACTATGTTCATGATGATGTGCAGCGGACAAAAGTAGTAATAGCAGGGGACAATGACACGCCAGAGTGTTTGAGTGAAGCAGTTATGGATGCGGATTTGTTGGTGCATGAGGCCACTTATACGCACGAGGTCATGATGGCTATTCAAGCCCGCAACCCTGACTTTGACCCCATGCATAGCAGCGCGCATATAGTGGGCACATTTGCGCAAAAAATGAGCTTGAAAAATATCATTTTGACCCACTTTAGCGCTCGTTATCAGGGCTTTGAAAATCCAGATAGCGAAACGCCAAATATGGCCTATATCCGCTTAGATGCGCAAAGTGTCTATCAAGGCAATCTATGGCTGGCAGAAGATTTTGCTCAATATACCGTCAATGGGGCTATCGATTTGGCAGACAATCAAGCGGGCAGTCAAAAGGAGAGTCGCGTGCAGTATGTAGGCTCTGCACGCAGCAATTAGGCATGACTGTAAAGAGATAGTTTCAAAGATATAGCTTAGCGGCTATGATTTACGGTCTTCAATAGCCAATTGTGTTTTGCCACTCCAATAACGACTGAATTGATAAGCCACCCGACCTGAGCGTCCACCGCGTTCAGATGCCCAGCGCAAGGCGTCCATTCTGATTTTGTCAGGTAGATTTTCACCGTCCACATCCATTTCAATATCAGTATCAATGCGAGCTGAAATTTTCCGTTGCTCTAAATTTAGATAATGCTGCACAATCTGTAAGTAAGTCTGCTGATCCATAGGATGAAAGGTCAAGGACAAGCCAAATCGATCTGATAATGACACGGTCTCGTCAATGGTCTCGTAAGGATTGACTTCATCCGTCTGCCCATTATAAATATCAAGATTGTCCTTCATCATTTGTGGTAGCAAGCGACGGCGATTACTGGTGGCATAGACCAGTAGCTTGTCTTGCTCAGAATCAAGCGCGCCATCAAGCACGCTTTTTAGCGCCCGATAACTCTCATCTTGACCGTTAAATGCCAAATCATCACAGTAGACGATATAGCGACAAGCGCAGTCCGCTGGCAGCGCATTAATCGCGGCACGAATCTTGTCTAGCACCTGTAGATCATCACGTGCAATCTCGATAATGCGTAACCCTTCACTGTGATAGGCTTGTAGTAATGCGCGAATCAGCGAGGATTTGCCGGCACCACGTGTCCCTGTCATCAGGACGTGATTGGCAGGATAACCTTTGAGAAACTGGCGGGTGTTTTGTACCAGTTTGGATTTTTGCGTATCAATACCGTGCAAATCATCCAAGCTCAAAAATAGATTGACCGATAAAGGCTGCAGGTGACCAGTACGTCCACCGACCCAGCGATACGCAAGCTGGCTTGGGTCAATCTCAATGGTTGGTGTGACGTGCTCTTGCAGATACTGGCTAAGCAATGCTAATAAAGGGGCGGGCAGGGCGTAATTGTTAGACTGTGACATAATGACTCTAGCGGTAAAGTGGCGGTTGGGTAAAACGATAGTGCGCGATTGCGACTCTATAATATGATGAGAGATAACACTGTGAAAAATAGTGCCAGTAATTTGCCTATTACACAAGCCTTGCAAGCGCAATCTGGACAACTATTGCCAGTCATTACCCAAGTATTGTCAGAGTTACAATATACCCAAATAGTGCATCAGCGTATCAGTCAACAACTCAGAGAGGGAAGCACAGAGCAAACCCAAGAGAGCAAAACGCAAATTACCAAACAACGCAGCAAGCAAAGCTGCTATCAAGGTATAACGCGTGCACGCCATGTAGAGTATGGTAGCGTGATAATTAAATGGGAGCTACGTGCCACTTCAATTAGACTTCAAAGTGTCTCAGATTTAACTCATGAAATAAGCGTGTTGCAAGCGTTATATACTTCGCAGAAAACCCAAGTTAGCTCTATTACGCCACCTCTATTGGCCTATCACAATGTAGAGGTCGATACATTAGGACAGAGCCAGCAGTTAACGGTATTGGTCATGCCTTATTATGAAAGCGGCAGCTTAGCTAAGCTGTTGAATCACCATGTGTCATTAACAGACAAGCAAAAACATGATTTGATCAAAGAGTCTGCTCATTTAGTCTGCAACCTACACAACGCTGGCTGGCTTCATAATGATATTAAACCCAGTAATATTTTGCTCAGTGATAATCTAACAAGTCACGCCGATAGTGATTGTATAGTGCCTGACTTACTATTGACAGATTTTGCATTAGCCCAAAGAAATGATCGACCAAACGCAATAAATTTTTCTGGCGGAACACCAGCGTATTTGGCACCTGAGCGTTGGCAAGGACAAAGAGCAACGATACAAAGTGACATCTATGCCTTCGGTATCATGATGGTTGAGATATTGGTAGGGAAGCGACCATTTAATATAGACCCTCAAAGTAATCAGTCCATGACAGATTGGGCCATTCAGCACTGCCAGCAGCCTATTCCAAAATTACCGCTAGAGTATGTTCGCTATCAAAGTATTGTTGATAAAGCATTGGCAAAGCGAATAGAGAAAAGGTATCAGAGTATGGATGAGGTGATAGCAAATTTATAAAGGTTATAACTACAAACTCAAATTGCAGACACAAAAAAACCTGCTAAAAAGCAGGCTTTAATATTTGGTCTAAGATCTACTATCCGAAAATGGTGGGGCTGGAGAGACTCGAACTCTCACACCTTGCGGCGCCAGAACCTAAATCTGGTGCGTCTACCAATTCCGCCACAGCCCCATTTTCGTTACTCTATCATCAAAAGCGATTAAGTTCAAACGCTATCTAGACAGTTAACTGATTCGGTAGTGCGTCTCAGTGGTTGGCTATTATATAGAGTTTGAATTTTTGGTCAACCCCTATTTGCGATTATTTTTAATTATTTTGCATTTATTTTCACGTATTTTTATAAATAATTGATATTAATGGCTTTTTAATATTGCGTTTTAAGCCTTTATTTACTCTTTGGATGGCACTCTGGGTGCAGAGATATCTAACTGCTGTAATTTACGGGTCAGGGTATTGCGACCCCAACCAAGTAAGCTTGCTGCCTCTATCTTTTTGCCACCACTATGGTTGAGTGCTGCTGTTAGCAAGACCCGCTCAAACTCAGGTGTGGCCGTTTGTAGAATATCAGTTTCGCCTGTATTGAGAGACTGCTCAGCCCAGATAGCGAGCGCTTTTTGCCAATTTGGACTGGCAGGAGCTTGAGTGACTTGATCATTTTGGCTGTGATTATTTTGGCTTTGATTATTCAAGTCATCTTTATTTTGCAGTTGAGGGTTCACTGTATTTGCTTGTGGTGACGAGTCGTGTTCTTGGTCTAGCTCTGAGTCTAGAGGCGTGTTTTCTAATAGCTCTGGTGGCAAATCTGTCGCCATTACCGTGTCACCAGTTGCCATCACTGTCAGCCATAGGCAGACATTCTCAAGTTGACGCACATTGCCGCGCCAGTCAAAGGTCTGCATCATCTGTAAGGCCGCAGGATGCAAATGTTTCGGTGTTGTGTTCATTTGCTCAGCTGCAGACTGCATAAAGTAGGTCGCTAATGCAGGAATGTCTTCGGGGCGTTTACGCAGTGGTGGCAGCGGTAGACGAATGACATTGAGACGATAAAACAAATCTTCACGGAAACGATTTTGTTTGACTAATTCTTCTAAGTTCTGGTGAGTGGCGGCGATGATACGGACATCTACTTGGATCGGCTGCTGTCCACCAACGCGATAAAACTCGCCATTGGCCAGTACGCGTAACAGACGTGTTTGGGTACTAAAGGGCATGTCGCCAATTTCGTCCAAAAATAACGTACCGCCATTAGCCTGCTCAAAACGTCCTTGACGAGTTGTCGTTGCACCAGTGAACGCGCCTTTTTCGTGACCAAATAATTCAGACTCAATCAAATCATGTGGTATGGCTGCCATATTAAGTGCGATAAATGGTTGCTGTTTGCGCGGTGAGTGCTGATGCAAGGCACTGGCAACCAACTCTTTACCTGTTCCTGACTCTCCAGTAATTAAGACTGAGATGGGGGACTGCGCCAATCTACCAATGGCACGAAACACGGTTTGCATGGCTTGTGACTGACCAATGATACCGCTCGGATTGCTATTAGCTTTAGAGGCAGTTGTCACCTCAGCTTTATTTTTGCTGTGTTTAGAGTGTGTACTGGTAGGTGCTTCAGGTGTTATATCACTGTCAGCGCGCGCGTCAATTGTGGTTTGGGTATCAGACTCATTCGAATAATGGGCTATCACCATATTTGGCTGGTAGTTGATCGCTTTATAGATAGTGGCAACAGCATCATCTAGGTCAAAAGGCTTTGGCAAGTATTCAAACGCACCGGTCTGATAGCTATTAATCGCAGAGGTGAGGTCTGAGTGCGCTGTCATAATGACAATCGGCATGTCCGGAAAGTGCTGGTGTACCCAGTCACTAAATGACAATCCATCCATCATTGGCATACGAATATCAGTCAATATCACATCGGGTAACTGCGCGGCTGATTCTTGCTGTTTTAGCGCATCATTGAGCCGAGTCCATGCTGCCTGCGCTTGGGTAAAACTGATAACGGTCAATCCAGCATCTTCAAACGTATCTGCCAATACCATACGCAGCGCTGCATCATCGTCGATTAACCAGAGCGTTGCAGGCTGATCGCTGAGTGCATTATTGACGGTGACTATTGGAGAGTGTGCATCGCTTTTAGGGTTTTGGTTGTCACTGTATTGGGTCATGTATCGGGCCTAATGAGCAATTGTTATTGTCGGTTTGGGATTGGATGCCTTACAATTTAGCAGTTTTATGCCGCCATGTGTTCTATGATTCAGTGACGGGCTGGGTAAAAGGCAGATATAGTGTAAAGCGTGTTTGCTTGCCGTTCGCCTCCTCTGTAGAGCTCACATCAATCATACCATGATGATGGCTGATAATATCTTGTACGATAGATAAGCCAAGGCCAGTACCTGCTGCACGGCTGGTCACCATCGGAAAAAATATTTGTCCGATAAGTGCCGGATCAATGCCCGAACCATTGTCAGTGATAGTGATTTGCAGCACTTGCTTGTGCTGCTGCCCGACAATCGTATGCTGAAAGGCAACGCGCGTTTGAATGTGCAAGGTTGGCTGATAAGCAGTCTCTCTATCGGTCTGCACATCGGTTAATGGTAACTCCTTAGACGCAGAGAGCTTGTTCTGCTGTAGCGTTTGCTCAAACTCAGTCATAGACTCACACGCATTATTCATAATATTTAAAAATACCTGAATCAATTGGTCTTTGTCAGCACACAACTCAGGCAATGACAAATCATAATCCCTCTGTATTGTCACTTGTGGGTATTGACTGACTACCAAGGTCAAAACATGCTCTAGTGGTTCATGGACATTCAGCGTTTGCCAGTTTGGCAGCTGATTTGAGCCAAGCAGTTGAGCAATCAGATGTGTCAAACGGTCAGTTTCTGAGATGATAATATCGGTATAGTTACGCAGCTTTTGATTCATTTTTTGCAAATCATCGTTTGTGCCAGCGCTAGTGTCCTGTGAGATGCTGAGCGCGTTAGAGTGACTGTTGGCCGCCGTCGTATTCGCATCACTGAATTTAATAAACTGTCGCTGTAATAACTGCGCTGCACCCCGAATGCCCGCAAGTGGGTTTTTGATTTCATGCGCGACCGACCGTAGCATGTGACGAGCAACCGCATATTGCTGCTGCTGGCGCTGCTCCTCTGAGATGCGACTTTGGCGGTCTTTGCCCCACATCTCGATAATAAAATACGACTGCTGCTCGTAGATAACAGGCGTCACGCTATAATCGACCGAAAGTAGTAGGTTGCCATTCAAAGGCGTCTGGATGACGTGATCATGGTCAATGAAAGGCTGTTGGTAGTTTTGTGCTTGATTGAACCGCTCTGTCAAAGAGTAGAGGGGTTCATCCAGAGGTTTGTTTTCACTATCATCACTGACATTGTCGATAGAAGCATTTTCTTTTAGTTTTAATTCATCGGGTGCCAATAGCGTCAAGATAGATTGGTTGATTAACCTCCCACTACTAATAGCCAGTAATTGCTCCGCTTGAGCATTTAAACGGGTTATCGATAACTGATCATTGACCCACAAAATAGCGGTGAATAGATGCTGTGATACGAATGCTAAATCAGGGGTGGTTTTGGTGGTGATAAAATCAGCAGTCATGGATATTGCCCAGAAAAATAGGATGTTTGAATCAATATTTAACCATAAATCAAGACTATAGAGCGGCAAAACTGGTGATTTTTGCAAAAAAAACGTACAATGCGCTCAGCCAATTTATCTCTAGCAAGGTCAGCCATGTCCAAAACTTCTACCGAGTCAGTGAACACGACAACGACAGCCCCTACGTCAGCCGTAAAAGACACTGCCACTATCTTTAATCCTGCAAAGCCATCAATACCGCAAGAGCAGAGTCAGACAGATGTCAGTCAAACACATGCTGACCAGCCTTATCATCATAAAGCCAACCACAATCAAAACCGCAGCATTACTCAAAGCAGCCACGCTACTTCAGCCTCGACGGCTAATGCAACTGCCACGATGCCAGTGAGCGCCGCGCCAAAAATTGGGTTTGTGTCACTAGGTTGCCCCAAGGCCTTGGTGGATAGTGAGCGTATTATCACTGAGCTGAGCCGTGATGGTTATCAAGTCGCAAGCGACTATGATGGTGCGGACTTGGTCGTGGTCAATACCTGCGGTTTTATTGAGTCAGCGGTGCAAGAGTCGCTTGATGCGATCGGCGAAGCAATTAGTCAAAACGGCAAAGTAATTGTCACCGGTTGCCTAGGCAAAGAAGCAGACAAAATCCGTGAGATGCATCCCGCTGTACTCGCAGTGACGGGCGCTCATGCTTATGATGAGGTGATTACAGCCGTTGCACAGCACGTGCCAAGGCCAAATCGCAGCTTGGATGCCAACTATGATCCAAAAATAGATTTGATCAATGAAGCGGGGGTCAAACTGACGCCAAGTCATTATGCATATCTAAAAATCTCAGAAGGCTGCAACCACCGCTGTACGTTCTGCATTATCCCAAGCTTACGCGGTGATTTGGTATCGCGTCCGATTGATAATGTCATGAACGAAGCCATGGCGCTCAAAAAAGCGGGCGTGAAAGAGTTGCTTATCATCTCGCAAGACACTTCAGCTTACGGTCTTGATCTCAAGTATAAGACCAGTTTTTGGAATGGCATGCCGCTCAAGTCTAAGTTTTATGATTTATGCCAAGCATTGAACGATTTGGGTATTTGGGTACGCCTGCATTATGTCTATCCATACCCACATGTAGACAAAGTCGTTGAGCTAATGGGCGAAAAGAAACTGCTGCCTTATCTCGATATTCCTTTTCAGCATGCCAGTCATCGTATTCTAAAAGCAATGAAACGTCCTGCACACAGCGAAAACACCTTGGCTCGTATCAAAGCATGGCGTGATATCTGCCCTGATATTGTGATTCGTTCGACCTTTGTGGTTGGCTTCCCGGGTGAGACTGAAGAAGATTTTCAGTGCTTGCTTGATTGGCTGGTCGAGGCGCGACTTGATCGTGTAGGGGCATTTACGTATTCAGAAGTAGAAGGTGCGGTGGCTAATGATTTGCCAAACCATGTGCCTGAAGACGTCAAGCAATCTCGCTACGAGCGTTTGATGGCGCTGCAACAAGATATCTCAGCGCAAAAACTACAAGAAAAAGTCGGCAAAACCTTAATGGTATTGGTTGATGAGATTGATAGTGATGAGAATATCGCTATTTGCCGCAGTTATGCTGATGCGCCTGAAATTGATGGGCATGTCTATGTTGATGACATTACTGCTCAAGTCAAAGTTGGGCAGTTCCTGACCGTGACGATTGATGATGCCAGCGAATATGATCTATTTGCCAGTTATCAAGGTTAAGTGTTCGACAAGATATACGAGTGAAAATTGCCCAATAGCGGGCAGTTTTTGCTACAATTAGCGCAATTTAGCCTGTTTAATATGCTTGTCTTTAAGTGCAGCGTTACGGGCAAACTTGATTTGTGTTTTACCCATAATTTTCTTTATAATTTCATGATAATAAGGTGACCCCATGTCTGACAAAAACCCGCGTTACGCCCGTATCTTGCTAAAACTCTCTGGTGAAGCCTTGGCTGGTAGCAAAGACATGGGTATTGATACCGAAGTGCTCGATAAAATGAGCCTGTCTATCGCTCATTTGCGTGGACTAGGTGTTCAGGTTGGTATCGTGGTTGGCGGTGGCAACTTATATCGCGGCGCACAATTACAAAAAGAAGGTTTGGTTGGCCGTGTGACGGGTGATCAGATGGGTATGCTAGCCACTGTCATGAATGGTCTGGCGATGCGTGATGCGCTTGAGCGTCGTAATATCAAAACGCGTTTGATGTCTGCATTGCCAATTGGTGAGGTCACCGAAAGCTATAGCAGTCGTAATGCGATTCGCTATCTCAAAAATGGTGAAGTGTGTATCTTTGTTGCCGGAACAGGCAACCCATTTTTCACCACTGATACGGCTGCTTGTTTGCGTGGTATCGAGATTGAAGCCGGCTTGATTTTGAAAGCGACTAAGGTTGATGGCGTTTATGACAAAGACCCAAGCCTACACGATGATGCAGTCAAATATGACGGCCTGACCTTTGATGAAGTGTTAGAGCAGAAACTTGGCGTGATGGATTTGACTGCTATCGCGCTATGCCGCGAGCATAACGTACCGCTACAAGTGTTTGATATGACCAAACCTAATGCATTGCTAAATGTCATCATGGGTGAAAACGAAGGCACACGCGTTTTTCATTAATTAATTCCCTGAATTGATGTAGCGTTGATCGGTCACTTCAGAGAGTGGCTAATAACAAAAAGTAGCTAATAACAAATATCCCAATAGCAAATAAAAATTTGTCGATAGCGATAAATAAGGACACACAATGATTAAAGAGATTAAGCAAGACGGCGAAGCACGCATGCAAAAAACGTTGGAAGCGCTTGAGAGCACTTTCAGTAAAGTTCGCACTGGACGTGCACACCCAGGTATGTTGTCAGGCGTGATGGTCAGCTACTACGGTGCACCAACCCCCCTAAATCAAGTCGCCAGCGTCAACGTTGAAGACTCACGTACGTTATTGGTTCAACCGTTTGACCGTACGATGGTACAAGCAGTAGACAAAGCCATTCGCGAAGCAGATTTGGGTCTAAACCCAATGACTGCTGATGTGATTCGTGTGCCCATGCCAGCGCTGACCGAAGACACCCGCCGCGATATGCAAAAACTTGCTCGCGGAGAAGCAGAGAGCAGCCGTGTGTCTATCCGTAATATTCGCCGTGATATGATGAATGACATCAAAGATCTAGCAAAAGAGAAAGAAATCTCAGAAGATGATGAGCGCCGTGCTAACGATGACATCCAAAAAATCACTGACAAGTACATTGAAACTATCGATAGCCGCCTGAGCAGAAAAGAAAGCGATTTGATGGAAGTTTAATACTGATCCATTTGGTATTTATAGCAAGAATCAATTCGGTAGATTATCTGTAATTTAGCAGCCAATATCTTGTAGTTATTGGCTGTTTATTATGATATGGATAATATGATTTATTAATGTGAGTGCAGTTTACTGATATTTCTCAAATATATTGTAAGCTATAAAAATTTTGATCGCTAAATTATGATAAATTTGTGAATTATTTACATGGCGCTTTTTAATCGCCACTGCACACGTTATTATTATTTTACCTTAACAATAAGCAAGTTTGCCTATGTCCACTTCAGCCGTTACGGCTCCTAACATTCTTCCTCGTCATATCGCTATTATCATGGATGGTAATAACAGATATGGCAAAGCCAATAACCTGGGTAAAGGTCAAGGTCACATAGCTGGTAAAACTGCTTTAGACCCTATCGTAGAATATTGTGTCGAGACCGGTATTGAAGTACTGACTGTTTTTGCTTTCTCTAGCGAAAATTGGCAGCGACCACCTAGTGAAGTTGCACTATTAATGCAGTTGTTGGCATCGACCATTGATGAGCAAATGCCGCGTATGAAAAAATACTGTATTCGCTTACGTTTTATCGGTGATCGCAGTCAGCTTAGTGAAGAATTACAAGCGTTAATGGCGGATGCCGAAGCAGAAACTGCAAGCTTTGATGCCATGACATTAGTCATTGCGATTAGCTACGGTGGACAATGGGATATTGCTCATGCAGCAAAACAGCTGGCACAACAAGTGCAGGCAGGTGAGTTGAGGGCTGAAGATATTAGTGCAGAAATGCTCGGTGAGCAAGTACAACTGGCAGACGCTCCAGCAGTAGACATGCTGGTTCGTACTGGTGGTGATTATCGAATATCGAATTTTTTATTATGGCAAGCGGCCTATGCAGAGTTGTTTTTCACGCCAACTTTATGGCCAGATTTTGTTCCAGAAGAGCTGGCTTCGATGATGGCTGAGTTTGCACAGCGTCAACGCCGTTTTGGTAAAACCAGCGAGCAGGTAGGGATAGAGCAGCATAGTCGCTGATGCAATAGTAGCCATAAAAATTCAGACAGTATTCTCTAGGTCGCTAATACCGCTTGCTTACGAGATGATAAACCGTTTTAATGAGGGTCAATGCTATTAATGGGCACAGGTCTATCAACTGTTATAATGCATTTTTTTGACTGTACCTTCTTCATTATTATAAGGCTCGATAAGTATGTGGCAACGAATTAGAACGGCAATAGTTCTCGTTATTATCGTTGGTATTGCAATGTTTGCGAGCCAAACCCCTATTTTATTCGCACCGCTTTTAGCCGTTGGCGTCATTATCGCAGCTCATGAGTGGGCGAAGTTGATGCCGAAGTGGCGTCAACCTATTGTCTTTGTGCTATTAGTTTTAGTGATAACTGTCGTATCGCTTATGTTGAAGGTGACTTGGTTATTCTGGTGGACGGCCTCGTTTGTCATATGGCTGATGGCATTGTCTTGGGTACGTGCATTCCCAACACAGACAAAATGGTACGGAAAACATCTAGCGTTGTTGGGTGTGGTTATTTTGACAGCCTCTATTACTGCGATTTTTTACCTCTGGCAGCTATCAGCATGGTGGCTACTTTATGTGTTTTTATTGGTCTGGTGTGCTGATAGCGGTGCTTATTTTGTTGGTCGTAAGCTTGGCCGCCGAAAAATGGCACCCAATGTCTCACCCAATAAGAGTATGGAAGGATTGGTCGGCGGTTTGATTACAGGTCTACTGGTAGTCGTTGCGATCAGTGTGTTTAAGCTACAACTGACGGGCGCAGCGCTAGTCGCCTTTGTGGCACTATCGGCGCTAACGATTCTGGCTTCTGTGCTTGGTGATCTTTTTGAATCAATGCTCAAGCGCCGTGCTGATGTCAAAGACTCTGGTACCATCTTACCAGGGCATGGTGGTGTACTTGATCGTATTGATTCATTGCTATCTGCAACTCCGATATTTGCACTTGGCTTTTGGGCGATACAGCAGCTAGGTTTGATTGTGGTATAAGACTTTGATTGTGGTATAAGACAAAGTCACTTAGCTGACTTTATGGTGTGATAAGTAAGCGAAGTGACCGTTTTGGTTAGTCTTTTACAACGGTCTTATTTGTTACTACATAGTCTTATTATCCTTTATATTTTTTAAACCTCATTTATTCTTTTCTCCTTCTCTAAATATTAAATATCATAGGCATTAATGGTTATGACGCAACGCATCGCCGTACTAGGCGCGACAGGCTCGATAGGCGATAGCACGTTAGCAATATTAGCGGCGCAACCGCAACATTATGAAGTTTATGCATTGTCAGGCTACCACCGTTTAGATAAGCTATTTGCGCTTTGTCAGCAGTTTTTGCCTAAGCGCGTCAGCGTGCCAACAGCCGCTGTGGATGATTTTGCCAAAAAGCTTAAAGCAGCAGGGATTGATAGTGATGTAGTAGGGGGTGAGGAAGGTCTAGTAGATATAGCCACTGATTCACAAACTGATACGGTTGTTGCTGCCATCGTAGGCGCAGCAGGACTGCCTTCTACCTTAGCCGCAGCACGCGCAGGTAAGCGTATTTTGCTCGCCAATAAAGAAGCGCTGGTGATGGCAGGGCAGGTCATGATCAATGCGGTCAAAACACATAATGCGACGTTGTTACCCCTCGACTCTGAGCACAATGCTATTTTCCAGTGCTTACCACTCGCTATTCAGCAAGACAATACCCAAATTCATCAGCCAAATCATGGTGTACGCAAACTGTGGTTGACGGCTTCAGGTGGCCCATTTTTGCAGCAGTCTTTTGAGCAGATGCAGCAAGCAACTGTCGCAGAGGCAGTCAAGCACCCTAACTGGTCAATGGGCCAGAAGATATCTGTCGACTCAGCCACAATGATGAATAAAGGGCTTGAGTTGATCGAGGCTTGTCATTTGTTTGATCTGCCTGAAAATAAGATAAATGTGGTCATTCATCCACAAAGTATCATTCACTCAATGGTAGAATATAGCGATGGTAGCTTTTTGGCACAGCTTGGCAGTCCAGATATGAAAACCCCAATTGCCCATGCGCTCAGTTACCCGAGCCGTATTGATAGCGGTTCGCAGCCATTAGATTTATATGCACTTAGTGGTTTGGAGTTCATTGAGCCTGATCTGCAAAAATTTGCCTGTCTACGCCTTGCTCGTCAAGCAATGCAAGCAGGTACGCAGGCGACTATTGTACTAAATGCAGCCAACGAAATCGCAGTGGCGGCGTTTTTGGATGGACAAATTCGTTTAACTGACATTGCTGATATCAATGAGCGTGCCTTAAACGATATACAGCTGCCACCATTAACTGAAACGGCTGATATAGAAGATATATTAGCCATTGACAAGATAGCGCGTCACCTTACTGATAAGCTTGTGGCAAAATTGGCATAATCGTAGCCATCATTAGCCATAAATAGCCTCTTGGTTAAAAATGGTACTAATAAACGATATCAGTGAAGATGTTGATGTTGATAAAAGATGCTAAGCAACAATACTGAGAAAAGATCATGACGTTTTTATTAACGCTTCTTGCGGCAATATTTGTCTTAGGTCCACTCATTGCCTTACATGAGTGGGGGCACTATATCGTGGCACGGATGTGCGGCGTCAAAGTATTAACGTACTCTATCGGTTTTGGCCCTAAACTATTTGGTTGGACCAGCAAAAAAAGTGGCATCGATTATCGTATCTCAGCATTGCCACTGGGCGGCTATGTCAAAATGCTTGATGAGCGTGAAGGCAATGTCGCAAAAGATGAACAGCATCTTGCGTTTAATTATCAGCATCCGCTCAAGAAGATTGCGATTGTCGCCGCTGGGCCTATCATGAATTTCATCATTGCTATTGCGCTCTTTTGGGTGTTGTTTATGACGCCGTCTGAGCAATTGGCTACCAAAATTGGGCAAGTACTGCCAGATACTCCAGCTGCGATGGCGCAGTTACCTGTCGGTGATAAGATTGTTGCGATTGATGGGCACGATGTACAGACGTGGGAAGGTATCAATTATCGCCTTGCAGGACGGATGGGTGAGACAGACAATGTGAGTATTACACTACAGTCAGATGCTCAAACCAATCAGTCGATCAAAACCTATCAAGCACCAGTCACACAATTTATGCAGGGTGATGCACAAGGTAAAGATGCATTGACCAGCTTTGGTATGTTACCGTGGCAGCCACAGATTGCCCCGATTGTCGGTGAATTGGCGCCTGATGGTGCGGCTAGCCGTCAAGGTCTACAGGTGGGCGATCGTATTACCGCCATCAATAATCAAAACATTGACGATTGGATTAGCGCCACGCGTATTATTCGTGATAATCCCGAGGTGTTACTTGATTTTACCGTATTGCGTGATGACAAAACGGTGCAATTGCAAATTATGCCGCAAGGTAAAAAAGACAACTTGGGTAATGATTACGGTCAAATTGGCGCCATGGTTGATCAGACTGAGATTGTTATTCCTGATGCCTACAAAACCACCGTGGTTTATGGCCCTGGCGAGTCATTGGTCAAGTCGTTCGAGAAGACTGAGCAGCTAGCCGTGATGACGGTAAGCTCGATGGGGAAAATGCTCTCAGGTATGATTGGTCTGGATAACTTGTCAGGTCCGATTACCATTGCCAAAGTCGCCAAGCAAAGCTTTGATATCAGTTGGCAGATGGTATTATCGACGGCTGCATTGATTAGCCTGAGTCTTGCTGTATTGAACCTGTTACCGATTCCAGTATTGGATGGTGGTCATATCGTTTATCATTTTATCGAACTGATTCGCGGTAAACCGCTCTCTGAAGGGGTGCAAATGGTGGGGTTAAATATCGGTTTACTCTTACTGGCAGGTTTCATGGTGTTAGCAATTGGTAATGACATCAGTAGGCTGTTTTGACCGGTTAATGAGTAATGTAATCAATAAAGCACGATATACTAATGGTTTAATGGCTCTTACGCTTTGATTGTTGCTATTATACGCAAGATAATTTGTGTCATAGCCTCTGTACTAATCGTAATTTTTAGTTTATTTTGTGATTCTTTTTATATAAAGTGTTCTGAGTCAGGCATGCATGGAGTTGCGACTTTGTGCAAATGGGCTGGACAACATATGCTTTTTAACTTAACTTTAGCAAGTTTTTTATTGACGGATAGTGTTTATGCGTACGCCTTTATTTATGAGCGCGGCTGGGTTGCCGTTAGTTGTAGCGATGATGAGTATGCCGGTACAGGCTGCAGAATTTGTAGTGACTGACATCGGTTTCAATGGCTTACAACGCCTAACCCCTGATAGCCTCTATCCGGTTCTACCTATTACGGTAGGAGATACGGTAAATGACAGTAGCTTAGCTGCCAGTATCAAGGCACTATACGCCACTGAAAACTTTGCTGATATTCAAAGCCGTGTCGAAGGTGGCAATCTAAGGTTTGATGTTATTGAACGTCCAACCATTGCCGAAGTGAATTTTGAAGGTAACAAACTCATTCCCAAAGAAGGGCTTGAGCAAGGCCTTGGGAATGCTGGACTGTCTGTCGGTAATGTACTGAAGCAATCGACCCTGCAAGGCGTTGCTAATGAGCTGCAACAGCAGTATATCAGCCAAGGTTACTACAACAGTAATATTGAAGTAGATCAGACGGTACTTGATGGTAACCGCGTCAAACTTGATGTGCGCTTCATCGAAGGTAAGCCTGCCAAAGTGGTCGATATCAATGTGATTGGCAACAAACACTTTAGTGATGAAGAGATCAAAGATATCTTTGCTGTAAAAGAATCATCATGGACACGCTTGCTATCAAAATCTGATCGATATGCACAAGAAAAACTGGCCGCCAGTTTAGACAATTTAAAAGCATTGTATCAAAACGATGGTTATGTGCGTTTCGCAGTAGATAACGCGGTACTCAATATTAGTGAAGATAAACGTAGTGTGTTCATCGAAGTCAGTTTGAGTGAAGGTGAGCAGTATCAGTTTGGTGACGTCAATTTCTTAGGTAAGCCTACTTTTGATAACGACGAACTAAAAGAGTTGGTTACTTTTGCGCCTAATGAAAAATATTCACAGGCCAAACTGGATGACACCACAGCTGCGCTCAAAAGACGCTATGGTAACGAAGGGTATTATTTAGCTCAAGTTAGACCTGTACCACGCATTAATGACGACACCAAAATGGTTGACGTGGATTATTATATCGATCCTGCACGTCCTATTTATGTTCGCCGTATCAACTTCACAGGCAATCTAAAAACTCAAGATGAAGTATTGCGCCGTGAGATGCGTCAGTTAGAAGGCTCTCTTGCCTCTAGCGAAAAAATCCAGCTTTCACGTACACGTCTTATGCGTACCGGTTTCTTCAAAGCTGTTAACGTTGATGTAAAACCAGTACCCAATCAGCCAGATCAAGTAGATGTCAACTATACCGTAGAAGAGCAACCTTCTGGTAGTTCAACGATTGCAGCAGGTTACTCGCAGAGCGGCGGTGTTACTTTTCAGTTGGATTTAACCCAAAATAACTTTATGGGCACTGGTAACCGCGTTAAAGCCGCACTATCACGCTCAGAGACACGTGATTCGTATAGCTTAGGATATACCGATCCATACTTTACAGAAAATGGCGTCTCACAAGGGGTGAGTGCTTACTATCGCGAAACCAAATACGATGATAGAAACGTCAGTAATTATGTCACTGATGCCTACGGTGCTACGCTAAATTATAGCTATCCTGTGGATGAGACCAAGCGTGTCAGTGCTGGTCTAAATGTCGACAACACGACAGTACGTGGTGGTCGTTTCCTCGGCATATCAAACGCACAAGAAATCATCGATGATGGCGGTACTGTTGAAGACTTCACTGGAGATTTCGAAGGTCGTACTGGCTTTAAAAATGATTATCAGACTTACAACTTACTATTGGGCTGGGACTACAGCACACTAGATCGCCCAGTGTTTCCGACCAAAGGCATGAGTCACACTGTTGATGCTACCATTGGCCTTGGCGATTCTAGCTATCAGAAACTCGTTTATCGCGGCAACGTGTATTATCCGCTTTATAAAGATTGGATCGCGCGCGGTTATACCAAACTTGGCTATGGTAATGATTTGCCATTCTATGAAAACTTCTACGCGGGTGGTTATGGTTCAGTACGTGGTTATGAGTCTTCAACGTTAGGACCTAAGTCGCAAGCTTATTATGATGCTATTAACGATCCCGCTAATCAGACGTATAGTACAGAAGAGGTTGGTGGTAATGCGTTAGTTAGTTTTGGTACCGAGCTAATTCTACCAATGCCGTTTAAAGGCGATTGGGCAGATCAAGTGCGTCCAGTACTATTTGCTGAAGGTGGTCAGGTATTCGATACAAGTGACAAAGAAGACCGTACCTTCGTTAATCCTGGCACCGGTGAGGATACAGGTGTACCACTATTGACCCAAGACAACGAATTCCGTTTTAGTGCAGGTGCAGGTGTGACTTGGTATACACCAATTGGTCCAATTTCACTCAGCTATGCCGTACCTTTTGGTGATAAAGAAGGCGACGAAACTGAAAAAGTCCAGTTCCAGATTGGTAATACATTCTAGATCGCCAATATTATCTAAATATATCTAATCGTTCTCAAATATTTGTCTAAGTAAGTTAGAATGTCATTAGTTTCCAGTAGGTCGTCAAAACACATTGTTATTTTGACGACCGTTTTATATATAACAATAGTCTATTAATAGTCATTATGATAACGATTGAGCAACTTATCACTCGGATTGAGCAGCGTCAGCCCATTATCAATAAGGCTGATATTAGTGCTGAGCAGTTACGTCACCCATTTAACAGTGTTGGAAGTTTGACTACTGCTGACCAAAAGCAGCTAAGCTTTTTGGCAAACCCTCACTATATCTCTAGTTTGTCCGGTAGCCAAGCAGGTGCAGTATTGGTCACCCAAGCGTATCGTGACCAAGTACCTGAGTCGGCCTTAGCGTTGGTTGTCTCTGACCCATACCTAGCTTATGCCAGCGCTAGCCAACTATTTGCCCGTCAGTCACTATCTGCTGGAATCCATCCTAGTGCTGTGATCTCTGATAGCGCTGTGATTGGTGATCAGGTCAATATTGGTCCTTTTTGTGTGATTGGAGATTATGTGCAGATAGGCGCGCGTAGCTCACTAGAGGCGCATGTGGTCATCGAGGCACATACTGAGATTGGGACTGATTGTGTTATCAAATCGCAAGTCGTTATTGGACATAATTGTCTCATTGGTAATCACGTCAGACTACATGCGGGCGCGAGTATCGGTGCTGAAGGGTTTGGCTTTGCGCCTACTAAAGACCCGAGCGTATCAGGCTGGGAGCGTATTGCGCAGTTAGGCCGCGTGGTGATTGGTGATCATGCGCGTATTGGTAGTCATACCTGTATTGATCGCGGTGCTATCGATGATACGGTTATTGGCAATCATGTGATTATTGATAATTTAGTCCAAATCGCCCATAACGTACGTGTTGGAGATGGTACGGCGATTGCCTCCCAAACGGGTGTCGCAGGTAGTACGACAATTGGCAAACGCTGTATCATCGGCGGCGCTGTCGGTATCACAGGCCATATCGAAATCACAGATGATGTTGTCTTATCTGGTATGACCATGGTCACTAAATCGATCAAAACGGCTGGCTCATACTCTTCTGGAACAGCTGCTATGCCAACTGCGCACTGGCGACGTGCGGCGGTGCGTTTTCGTCAGATGGGCCGTGACTAATACGAATACAAACAATCAATATTTTAAATGCTGCAAGGAAGCCTCATTATGAGCAATACCTACATAGATACTCCAACTGACGAAGACATTGCAAAGTTGGCTGAGCAGGGTCTTACATTACCACTAACGTATCATACGATTAAACACTATTTGCCGCATCGCTATCCTTTTATGCTGATCGATAGAGTTGTCGCTTGTACGCCTGGTGAATGCATTACGGGTATCAAAAATGTGACCATTAATGAAGAGTTTTTTAATGGGCATTTTCCTGACGAGCCAATCATGCCAGGGGTATTGATGGTAGAGGCAATGGCACAGGTTTCAGGCATACTTGGGTTCATTACCGCAGGTCTGACTTCAGAAGATGGCTATCTGTATTTGTTTGCTGGTGTGGATAAAGTGCGTTTTAAGCGCCGAGTCATTCCTGGTGATCAACTCACCATTCGTGCCAAGACAGTGATGCAGCGCCATGGTATTTATAAGTTTGATTGTACGGTGCATGTCGAAGACGAACTTGCTGCGAGTGCTCAAATCATGATTGCGCGTCAAGAGCAGCAAAAAATCAAAGACAGTAAAAGTGCCTAAGTTTGTAATAAGTTAGCATTCATAAAGCGCTATATCGAATCGATCTTCACAATTATAATGAGCTATTATATTGATATTTAACAAAGCAGCGGATATTGGCCTCATTCATTAAGCCAAACTGGCTGTATTTGGCTGACTATTTATTTGCATTAAATGATACAAGGGCCCACATCATGAGTCAGATTCACCCTACAGCACTCATTTCACCATCTGCACAGATTGATGAGACTGCCATCATTGGTCCCTACTGTATCGTTGGTGATGAGGTGTCAATTGGACCACATACTGTGTTGCATCGGCATGTCGTTGTAACTAGGTTGACTCGTATTGGTGCGTATAACCAGTTTTATCAGTTCGCGAGTGTTGGAGAGGATCCTCAGGATCTAAAGTATGCAGGTGAGCGTACTTGGCTTGAGATTGGCGATCACAATACGATTCGCGAAGCTTGTAGCCTACATCGCGGTACTGCACAAGATAGTGAGCTAACCAAGATAGGTAGTCATAACTTGTTGATGGTCAATACTCATGTGGCGCATGATTGTGTGATTGGCGATCATAATGTGCTGGCAAATAATGTGGGTGTTGCAGGTCATGTGACTATCGGCAGCCATACAATCATCGGTGGCAATTCAGGTATTCATCAGTTTTGTACAGTAGATGATTACAGCTTAATCGGCGGTGCTAGTTTGATTTTAAAAGACGTCGCAGCGTTTACGATGGTGTCTGGTAATCCAGCAAAAGCTCATGGTCTAAATATCGAAGGCATGCGCCGAAAAGATTGGTCGAAAGAAACCATTGATGTCCTACGCCAAGCGTATCGTACTATTTTTAGATCCGGTTTGACGACAGCGCAAGCTTTAGAGGTTCTGCAAGGTGAGCTACTATCTCAAGAGCCAAAAGTTCAATTGTTGATTGATTCACTACAAAAAAGTCGTCGCGGGGTGGTGCGTTAAACGCATATTGAGCTACGATAGAAGCTAGGCTAGATAGTCGTTTTTTACAGTTTTAATCTGCCTAAATTTTATTAATAAAAGATAATATTGCTGAAAGCCATAACCAATTGTTATGGCTTTTTATATTTATGAGTGCTTGACTTTTTTGGTCGCTTAGCAGAAACTGAGCGTTTATGATATTGTAAACAATTCTTTCTTAATGTTACGGGGCACTCCATATTGAAGTGTTTACTAAATAGTTTGATAGTAGTAGTGACTATTTATGATGATCAAGGAGGATTGTCAGTAGCGTTATTTGAAGTACGAGGACGCAAAAAATGGCTATCAATAAACAAGAACATGCACAATGGAGCTCAAGTTTTGGCTTCGTGTTAGCGGCAGTAGGTTCAGCAGTAGGTTTGGGAAATATATGGAAGTTTCCATATATGGTGGGTGAGAGCGGTGGTTCAGCTTTCGTTATCGCTTATTTATTCTGTATCGCGCTAGTCGGTTTTCCAATATTAGTTGCTGAATGGCTCATTGGTCGCCGTGGACAAAAAAACCCAGTCAACACGTTTGCGGATGTGGCTGCTAGCGAAGGTAAATCTCGTAGCTGGACCATCGTTGGTGCTACTGGTATTTTGGGTGGCTTTTTAATTCTATCCTTCTATAGTGTGATCGGTGGTTGGGCACTTAACTATATCACCAAAGTGGCGTCAGGCAGCTTTACAGGTCAAGATAGTGATTCTGTGGCTGCGACCTTTGATGCGATGCTAGCATCAGCCGGTACATTGACGATTTGGCACACTGTATTCATGATTTTAACGGCCGTTATCGTTGGTATTGGTGTAACGAGTGGTATCGAAAAAGCAGCCAAGATTTTGATGCCACTATTGGGTGTGATCCTTTTCGTTATCGTTGGTTATAACATAATGAATGGCGGTTTTGGTGAGGCAGTTGCTTATTTGTTCACGCCAGACATGAGCAAGCTGACGGCTGACGTTATGCTTGCAGCATTAGGTCATGCCTTCTTCACGCTATCGATTGGTATGGGCATCATGGTTGCTTATGGTTCGTATTTGGGCCGCGAAGTGAACTTGCTAAAAACTGCACGTACCGTTGTTATTTTGGATACGGTTATCGCTTTGGCGGCTGGTTTAGCCATTTTCCCAATTATCTTTAGTAACGGTCTAGATCCTGCGTCAGGTCCTGGTCTGATCTTCGTCAGCTTACCGATTGCTTTTGGTAGCATGAGTGCGGGTACTATCATTGGTGCATTGTTCTTTTTGCTTATTACCTTTGCAGCTGTCACCTCATCTATCTCATTACTAGAGCCAACGGTTGAGCTGCTAGAAGAGCGTACGTCGATGAGCCGTACCGTATCGACTATCGTTGCCAGTACTGTGATTTGGCTATTAGGCATTGCCGCATTGTTATCGTTTAACCTATGGTCTGAATTTACTATCATGGGTAATGGTATTTTTGATGCACTAGACAAGATTACCAGTAAGTTCCTGTTACCTCTAACAGGTCTTGCGGCTATCGTATTTGTTGGTTGGAAAATGGATCAGCGTAGTATTCAGCAAGAGCTTGGTTTATCTAATGCGACATGGCAGCTTTGGCAAATTGTTGCAAAATTCATCGCGCCAATCGCTGTGATCGTGGTATTTGTTACCTCACTGATGGGCTAATAGTTATTTACAATGATTTAGACATGTAAATCATTGAGTGATAAAAGCAGCACACATAAAAAGGGCTTAAGATAATTCTTAAGCCCTTTTTATGTCTAATAATATCAATAAATACTAAAATGGATTAACGCAAGTTTAACTCAGGAATGGTTTGTCCACGCTTATTATAAAATTCGCTAACGAATTCATCAAACTGATCTTGCTCAATGGCCTCTCGGATACCTTGCATCAAACGTTGGTAATAGCGTAAGTTGTGAATGGTGGCTAGCTGAGCACCCAGCATCTCTTTACATTTATTAAGATGATACAAATAAGCACGGCTAAAGTTTTGGCAAGTGTAGCAGTCACATTCAGGATCTAATGGGCCTTCGTCGTTACGATACTGGCTATTACGGATACGTACCACACCAGCATTGTCTGCATCGCCCGTCACAAAGTAATGGCCATTACGCGCGTTACGAGTTGGCATCACACAATCGAACATGTCCACACCGCGGCGTACGCCTTCAACTAAATCCTCAGGCTTACCAACGCCCATTAGATAGCGCGGCTTATCTGCTGGCATATCATCAGGCAGGTAGTCTAGGACGTCTATCATCTCTTCTTTTGGCTCACCAACTGAAAGACCGCCGATAGCATAACCATCAAAGCCGATATCTAGCAAACCTTCGAGTGATTGCTGGCGCAAATCGGGATACATACTGCCTTGTACGATACCGAATAATGCGTTGGTGCTACCCAGTCTATTGTGCTCATCAACGCAGCGTTGTCCCCAGCGTAGTGATAGCTCTAGAGATTTCTTTGCTTCATCATGAGTCGCTGGATAAGGCGTACATTCATCGAACTGCATGACAATGTCTGAATTCAAGCTGTACTGGATTTGCATGGATTTTTCAGGAGAAAGAAATACTTTGGCGCCATCGATAGGCGATTTGAAGTTAACCCCTTCTTCGGTAATTTTACGCATGGCCCCCAGACTGAATACTTGGAAGCCGCCTGAATCCGTCAAAATAGGCTTGTCCCAATGCATAAATTTATGCAAGCCGCCAAATTTATCAATCACTTCCGTGCCTGGGCGTAACCAGAGGTGAAAAGTGTTGCCTAAAATGATATCAGCACCAATGGCTTCGATATCACGTGGCAGCATACCTTTGACCGTACCATAAGTCCCAACAGGCATAAAGGCAGGCGTCTGTACGTCGCCATGATTGAGATGAACGGTGCCGCGGCGTGCACGCGTTGCACCGCTGGCTGTTTTATGTAAGACAAATTGCATATGTTAACCGATATATGAGCTATGAAAATGGCGCTAATTATAGCATTGTTAGGGGTTTTTTGGATATTGATATTCATTCTGTCAATATAGTCAGTCAGTATGCAGCAAGATGACGGAAAGCGGCGCGTACAATTCGCGATGCCCAGCAAATATACGATGGAGACGTCACCAAAACCAAATAACCCAGAAGTCGAAATCGTCGAAGTACGAGCTCAAAATGATGACATTATCAAATTCTCAGGATTTACTGGAAGTGATAAAGTAGATAAAAGGACATAAGAACTGCGAAATTGGATGCAAAGCAAACATTTAACGCCTACAGGTGAGCCAGAATTGGCACGTTACGATGAGCCATGAGCATTGCCATTTTTACGTCGTAACGAGGTAATGATTGCGTATGAGCAAAAGTAATACAAGGATACTAGGGCGCTAGGGCATATATAGTTAAGTCTAAATAAAAACGATACAGGATAATAAATTCATTTGATTAAACGCTATTTTTCTTGCTTGCTGTGACTACGTCTCCAGAGGCTGCGAAAAATAGCGTTTAATCTTATTGTATCGATTTTATAGTGAACCGACTATAGTCATTGTTCTTAGCCATTTAGGTTATTGACCGCACAAAAAAGACAGCACTTGCTGTCTTTTTTATCTGATATTTTGGTTATTCGATTTAGTTATTTTGCTCACGAATGATATTCAGCATACGGCGCAATGGTTCTGCTGCGCCCCACAGGAGCTGATCACCAACGGTAAAGGCACCTAAATACTCAGGGCCCATTTTGAGCTTACGCAACCGGCCTAATGCAACTGTTAATGTACCAGTCACTGCGACTGGCGTTAAGCGATTCATAGTGGCTTCTTTGTCGTCTTCGACCAAGTCCAACCACTCGTTGTCGCTATTTTTTAGGGCGGCTTCAATCTCTTCTAGAGGGATATCTTTTTTGAGCTTGATGGTTAGACCTTGCGCATGGCAACGCATTGCCCCGACACGTACACACATACCATCGATAGGAATCGTGCTAGCTTCGTCATTACCAAGAATCTTATTAGTCTCAACGCCGCCTTTCCATTCCTCTTTTGACTGCTTATTTTCTAACTGTACATCGATATAAGGAATCAAGCTACCGGCAAGCGGCACACCAAAGTACTGTGTAGGGAAGTCTGCTGAACGCTGTGTCTGAGCGATTTTCTTATCAATATCAAGAATGGCGCTAGCAGGGTTGGCCAGCTCATCTTGTACAGCGTCATGCAAAACACCCATACCTGAGATAAGCTCACGCATGTTATTGGCACCAGAGCCACTAGCCGCCTGATAGGTCATCGCGCTGACCCATTCGACCCAACCTTTATTGAACAGCTCACCAATAGCCATCAGCATCAAAGATACGGTACAGTTACCACCGATAAAGTCTTTTTTGCCACTGGCTAGGGCGTCATCAATGACGCTGCGATTGACTGGATCAAGAATAATGATGCTATCGTCTTTCATTCGCAGCGTACTTGCCGCATCAACCCAATAGCCAGTCCAGCCGCTATCACGTAGTGGTTGGTGAACTTTTGACGTATAATCACCACCTTGGCAAGTAATAATCACATCACAGGCAGCGAGTGCTTCAATATCATGAGCGTCTTTTAGTTGGCCAGTTTTAATACCGTCGAATTTTGGCGCATCACCACCAGCATTACTGGTTGAAAAAAAGACAGGCGTAATACCGTTAAAGTCATTTTCTTCTTGCATACGTTGAATCAATACTGATCCTACCATGCCGCGCCAGCCTACCAAGCCTACTGTTAAATTACTCATGAAATTCAGTCCTATTTACAATTATTTGTTGCATCACCAACCGATAACAATGCCGTGAATGGTACAAAAAAGCAAGGCGTTTTGGCTATTATTTACTCGTTTTCCATACACTATTAACTATGTGTACTATAACTTTACGTTATTATTAGAGTCGCGCTTAGGTATTGGCAAAATATATTTGGTTGCCTATAAAGAATAAGGCTTTCGATAAAATACTTATTATTTTGATTGGGTAGGTATTGTAAATTTTTATGGCAGTTGTTGCAGAATCGCGACTCATATATAGGCGAAAATCTTATGAAATGCTAAAGTAAGCTTCTAGCATTAATACTTGACGTCAGTTCATTTAAAAATCAGTTCAGTTAAGATAATGATGTGCGTTGTCATGGAGTGAATGGCACAGCACATGTCATTATTGGCCCCATTATCATCTCAATAAACGGTTATCACATACTATGGATCTCTCACTATTATATTACAGCTTACAATGGCTAGCAGGATTCATCGCATTTGTAACGATCTGGGGTTGGGTGCCACTGGATAATTGGTGGGTACGTGGCGTCGAATTCCCACGCATTCAGATAATGGTACTGGGCATTATTGCTTGGATTGGCATGATCATGTTTTTCTCAGAGTGGCAACTGGGACAATGGTTGTTATTTATAGTGCTTAGCATCACGTTAGCGTTCCAGTTAAGAATGGTATTGCCGTATACCAAGCTATGGAAAAAAGAAGTTCAAAAAGCAAAGGACAAACCAGAAGGGCAAGCACATCAATTAAAAATCATGGTGTCAAATGTATTAACACCCAATAATGAAACACAAAAATTGGTTGATTTGGTCAAGCATAGACAGCCCGATATTTTAATTACGCTTGAAACTGATAAAAAATGGGAGAAAGCCTTACAGCAAATTGAGTCTGATTATCCATATACCGTAAAAGTGCCGTTGGACAATCTATATGGTATGCACCTGTACTCTAAGCTTGAGCTCATAGATCCTGAAGTGAAGTACCTAATGATTGATGACATACCTTCTATTCATACGCAGTTACGCTTGCAAGGTGGACGAGTGATTTGGCTATACTGCTTGCATCCTATGCCTCCAAGTCCAACTGAGGCTGATAAATCTACCACGCGTGATGCTGAGCTGTTGATGGTTGGCAAACACATCAAAGAAAATAAGCAAACCGCGATATTGGCTGGTGATCTCAACGATGTGGCATGGTCAAAAACCACGCGCCGCTTTCAGCGTATTTCTGGGCTGCTAGATCCTCGTATTGGGCGACACTTTATCAACACCTTTCATGTCAAATATCCATTTCTGCGTTGGGCATTGGATCACATTTTCCATAGTGCTTGCTTTACAGTAGTTGATATCAAACGTATGCCGTCTATAGGATCTGATCATTTTCCTGTCATGACGACTTTACAATATGAGCCAGAAGAAACGAGCAAGCAGGAAGGCAATGCGCCTACTGCAGAAGCAGAAGATGTAGCAGAAGCAGATAGCAAGATTGAAGAAGGTAAAAAAGAAGGCAAGAAAATGTCAGATGAACGCAAAGAAGCGCAAGGCAGTTTTAGTTGATAAGAAGTGCGACGTATAGGTTAAAGTTTATTCTTATAACGTAAGCATATGCTTACGTCAAATAAGGTCTTTAGCTTCTATTCGTACCAAATTGATTGTCCTATAATACATTCATCAACACAAGGATACGCAAGGATGCAGTGTTGAGACGGTATCAATAAAAGAACAGGTCAGCCCGCTGTCTTATACGTTACTGTTTATGACTTAGGATGAGTCAACATGGAAGAGAGATAATAACAATAACATGAAGCACTGAAGCCCCGAACCAATCGCCCTAGGTTCGGGGCTTTTCTTTGTGCATCCTCTATCGATTTGTAATATTCTTGCCATACACAGCTGAATAGATTGGTTTAACCGTCTGTTAAGTTAATTGTACTTAGGCGGTTTGCTATCCATTATTCTAATTAACTGGCAGTCAATTTCTAAATAAAAAAAGGGTATATGCATTGGCATATACCCTTTTTCTGTGCAAGCTAATTAGTATTATTAGCGTTCAGTGTATTAACTTATGACCAAGCAGTTGAACGTAAGTCTTTAACCGAGTACTTGGATGTAAGCACCTGCACGCAATTCTTGCAACCAGTCTTCTTGTGCTTGAGGCGCTAGGCGTTGATACAAAGCTTGGCGTGCCATATTGCGACGATATTGCTCGCTCACATCCTGCTGACGCTTACCGTCAACTTTTAAAATATGCCAGCCGAATTGAGTTTTGAATGGAGCAGAGTAGTCACCAACGGCTGTGTTTTTCATTGTGGCTTCAAATGGAGCCACCATATCTTCTTCACTGACCCAATCAAGATCACCACCGCGTCCAGCCGATCCTGGATCGTCTGAATAGGTTGATGCTAAGGCAGCAAAATCAGCGCCATTACGCAGTTGCTCATACAAATCATTAATTTTCTGTTCAGCCAGTGCATCTGTCTGTAACTCATCGACTTTTACTAAGATATGACGAGTGTGCCACTGCGGAATTAGCATGGTATCACTGGCTTTTTTATCAGCCAGCTTAACGATATCGATACCTTCAGGCGTTAGTAACGGCTCACTAACTGCACCAATATCGAGGTTGGTAATTTTGCTTGATAGCTCTGTCGGTAGGGAGGCCGCTTTGTGAAAGCCCATATCGCCACCTTGAATAGGGATAGGATAGCTACCTTGGCTTGCAGCAACAGCTTCAGAGACATTGACATTTGGTTCAAGTAAACGAGTACGCAAATCCTGTGCAACTTTTAGCGCTTCCTCACGTTGAGCTGCTGACAGACGGCTGTAGTCATCTATATAAGGAACGCGTACATGCACAGTTTGGTATTCACTTTGGTTCAAACGTTTTGCTTCAGGCGACGCCAAAAATGCATCAATATCTTGCTCGCTAATGCGTACTCGGCGACTGATTTGACGCTGCTGTAGCTCTTGAATAGCAGCATCTTCGATCAGTTGAGCACGTAATGCGGCATAACTACCAGGACGCGCGGCATCTAAGCGTTGCTGTAATGCTGAGATGCTATTAAGCCCTTGAGATTGAGCAATTTGAGCAAGGCGTTGATTGATCTCGGTCTCATCAGGAGATAGGCCGACACGTTTTACCATTGATAGTTGCAATTCACGCAAGATAAGCGCGTTTAGTACCTCTGACTGCAGTTGTGCTGAGTTTGCAATAGGTTCTCCTGCTGCTCGTGCGCGGGCTTGGGTTTGTGTAATGGCATCGACCAATTCACTTTTTAGGATAGCGTTTTCATTGACTAAAGCGACAATACCATCGGTGCTATTGGCAGGTGTCAAGCGACTTACTGCATTCTGATTAGCAGTAGTCGAGGCTTGTGCTGTGGCAGGTTTCACAGGCGCTGCTTGAGCACTTAATGTCAGTGCAAGACTGGCACTCATAGATAGCAATACAGCGCGGCTAGTTTGACGTAAAGAAAAAAATCTCATGATGCTCCTCATCAATGTCATCGCATCGGATGGTAGTCGGTCAACGCAATCCAATACTTAATAATCAAATATTTGACAGCGTGGCCTATAGTAGGGTTATAGATAATATCTTATAAATATTTGTGCAAATAGTGCGATAATCTAGCAAAAAATCTCGTTAGTCTTTCCATGCAGTTTGGACAGGTTCAAAGCCTAATATCTTATCAGAGAGCAATCGTGTTAAGCGGCTACTGCCACTACCAAGCCCATTTAATCTAATTTCCGCCATAATAGCTTGTGTTGGCTCGTCTTTGACGTTTAAGTCATTATAGTAACGACGACCGTAAACTGCAAAGCCAAAACAGCAATCTTCGTAATCAACGCCGATGAGTGAATCAAGCATCTTATTACTATTATAGTCATATTGACCTTGAGCCAATATCCGCCAGCTATTGTTGATAGGGAAAACAGCAGAGGCGGTAAATGCGGACAATGGCAACTGATCCGTATTTTCATCACGCTGACGCTTGACATAGCCCACATTGAACAAGCTATTGTCTGATGGCTGATAACGTAGCTCAGTCGTGATATAGTTCAAATCATAGTCGTTAGTCAGCGCACCGCTCACATCAACCCAAAAATTATTGTAAGGTTGGGTACTGGTATCCCATACCATGCCTGAGGAAGAAGAGTTGAAAACTCGTTGCTCATCATCAAGCGTGACACGGCCGTCATCTATATAGAACTGTTCTGCAATGCTACCATCAAAACGTGTCACACCCGTTGCATCGATGTAACGATAATTGACGCCAGGCGTAATAGAGTGCAGATCCTGCAAGCGATCATGCCCTAAGAACCAACTGTCTGAAAATAGCTGCTCATAGTTGATAGAGGCAATACGAGTATTGAAGTTAGGGATGTCGTTTTGGTTTTTGTACGGTGAATACGTGTATTTCACCCGCGGGCTAAGCAGACGATAGCCACCCATGGTGTCATCAAAAGCGCCAAAGGGTGAGCCTGCTTGGTAGAAATTCAGACCTGCATCAATGCTAGCTTGCGGCACGAATACTGATTGGCTACCATCTCCTTCACTAATGTTATTATCTGCCAAACTGTCCTCATCATATGAAGTGTAGAGATGCTGTAGGCTTAGCTTCGGTCTAATATAGCCCCAAGACTTCTCCATCGGATAGACGGCACTTATTTTGTTATAAATGCGTGCACCGCTCTTTTCATTCTCAGAGCCATCATCAATAGACTTCTTAAAATAGGCAGAATCATGTACACCAGTGATGTCAAAGTTCTTCGCCCACGGCAGTCGATAGTTGAGCTTTAGTTGTGGTAGGCGTGAATAGGGTTTGTCTTTATCCTCTAGAGCCTCACCGTTATCAGTAAACGCATCTAACGTTTGAAAGGTTTCTACTTTTAACTCACCATCGACGTAATCATTATAATAATTAACTCGAGCACGCCTTGGTAGGTTGATGGTGTTATCTGATAAACCTAAGGTATCAAAATCATCAAGATAGTCTGCATCTGATACATAGCTATATTTGGCATCACCACTTAACCGCGGAATACTTTTGGATGACCAATAATGATCATAAAAAAAGCTTTTACGATCTTCGTCATTATATTCTTTGTCATTAGGCAAGTATGAACCGTTAAAAATGCCTTCTCCATAGTTTTCGGTCAAATAACGGAACTCACCTGAGAGCATAGGATTACGATCAGTATATACATGCGTATTGAGCGTGGCATCGTAGTTGGGCGCTAGGTTGAAGTAATAAGGAACATCAATCTCAACACCGCTCTCGCTACTCACGCTCGCACTTGGTAACAAAAATCCGCTACTACGACGACTATCTATTGGAAAGTTAAAGTAGGGGAGATAAAAGACGGGCACGTCAGCAATGCGAAAAGTCGTATTATAGGCTTCACCGCGCCCTGTATCAGTATTCAAATCGATACTTTTGGCATCAAATTGCCATTTACGGTTGGTGGGTGGACAGGTGCTAAACATCACCTCGTCCAACTCGTACTCACTATCATTGGGCTTATTCAAGCGTTTAGCGTAGCCGTGTGCTTGTAGCTCAACACTAGCAAAAGCCACATCGTTGGCTGTTGATTGTCCAGTTTCAGTATTATAATTTAAGCTGTCTGCAACCCCAATCAAACCACCTTTTTTTGCTCTTTCATTAAAGCTGGCTTGAGCGTTGCTTGGTGCATTGCTACGTTGCAGTGATTGTCCTGTCGCCTGATCGGTAAACATGACTCTACCTTGTGCAGCAGCCACGCCATTGCTTAGATCAATCACAACTTTCTCTGCTTCGATATGCTGGGTGCCCTGATCGACTTTCACATTACCTGATAGCTCAGCATAGTTGATATTATTGTAATAACCATAGTCTGACTCTGTGAATAAAGGTGCTTGATTGTTGGGAATACTGTCGACATCAGGTACGGGTTGTCCATTTGCACCGCCAGCTTCATTCACAGCACGCTGATAATTAGGGTTGCTCTTTGGATAGACCCATTGACCTTCACAGCGTTGTGCACTATCTATAGCGTTTGGCAATAATCGTAAGTTTTTACCGACTTTTGGAATGGTCTGCGCTGTAGGCGCTAAAGTACTCTGTATGTTATCTGACTCAGCATCTTCTATATTATCCACGTCATTTGAGACAGGAGTCTCTGGTGTAAGCTCATAGAATTCTGCCAAACGCACTAGACTGTCTTGAATGCTCTCATCACTGATATCTAGCTGACGGTTATCCGCTACGCTATTTTCAGGTGTAGCTATAGCATTAGCGCGTGTGTCGCGGCTTACCTGATCGCTATCTGGCATATTTGATGGTTGTATCGAGGCAGTATCAGAAGACTCATTAATCTCTGTGATATTCAAAACATCATCGGAGGCGCTGTCTTCTAACTTAGCATCGCTTGCGAAACGGGTGTCATCAAAATCAGAGGCAGGAGTCGCTCTTTGAGAATTATCGATCTGTGAGCGCGCGTCTTTATAACGGATATCGTTGTAATCACTGCTTTGAGTGACATTACTGTTATTGGTATCAGGAAGGTAGCTGCTCGTACTACCAGCACTTGATGGCTCAGTTGTCTGTGTGTCAGCATCGTTGATGGCAGCATTAACCGTTAGGCTAGATAAGCCTAAGGCACCAAATAAGATCAAACGAATGCTTTGGTAAAGCGGAGAATATAACAAGGGCACACCTATGATTGCAGAGCCTATTGGATTGCGATACTGAATTGCATAGTCGTATTATTCAACAAGACAGAGTTGTTAATGAACGGCTAAAAAATCACTCATCGATAGCGTCATCTCAAGAATTTGGCTGTTTTACATATAATGACGACTAATCATAGTCAAAAAAAACCAAATCAGCTACACTATTTACCAAAATTTATAATATAGCCAAGCTACTTTTAAATGAGCTAAAAATTTCAGCTTATCGTTAAATTACTGAATGATATCTTGATATGTCTACTAACGCAGTTGTTGCGGCTTAAGATATGACCATTTTAGCAAGTATTTGCCTGACTTATCACTACTTTAATTATTTATGATTTATATTTAACCTGTGATGCCCATTATGACTGATAAAACCACTATAGAGCCTGACATGACCGATAACAATAACGACAATCGCCAACAACAACTCGAGCATTGGTTGCAGCAAGTATTTGTAGACAAGCCCTTTGATCTAGACAGTTTACCGGGTGATGCGAGTGCGCGCCGCTATCATCGCATTCAATTGCTAGAGGCTGATGGGTCAGGAGATACGCGTTATATCGTCATGGATTCTGCTGATGAGCAGGATGCCATGCGGCAGTTCATCAATGTTGCCAAGCTCATGTCGCCTGCAATCAATGTGCCGACGCTCATCGCACAAAATCTAGAAAAAGGTTTTTTGGTGCTACAAGACTTTGGTGCAGTAGAGTTTGCTCATTTGCTGAATGATGCAACACCAGAGCAAATCAATGACTATTATCAACTTGCCATGCAGACGTTAGTAGCGCTGCAAACGGTACCAGTCGAGACTGCAAAATCTCAGTATCAGCTCCCAGATTACGATACGGCGTTATTAGATCGCGAAATGAACCTGTTTAGTGAGTGGTTTATCCCTTATATCGGCGTAGAGCTGAATGAGGAGGTGTGGGAAAACTTAAAATCGGCACTCATCAATGAAATCCTGCTACAGCCACAAGTCATTGTGCATCGCGACTATCATAGTCGTAACCTCATGCAAGACCAAGCGGACACATCGCGCTTAGGTGTGATTGATTTTCAGGATGCCGTCATCGGCTCTTATGCTTATGATTTAGTATCATTGGTACGCGATGCTTATGTTGAATGGCCAGAGCACCAAGTATCTGCATGGATTAACGACTTTTGGCAGCTACAAAAGCAACAATTGCTAACCACAGCCGATAATGTGGTTCAGCTTGAAAACGACGTTAATGTAATGGGCGTACAGCGTCATTTAAAAGTACTAGGGATTTTTATTCGATTATCTGAACGCGATGGCAAAGATCGCTATTTGGGTGATATTCCCAAAGTCATGCGTGATTTAATTATTGAATTAAACTGGCTGGCTGAACAAGGTAATGACGCGATCAAGCATGCCGTCCTACCTTTTAATCAATGGCTAAAAGATGCTATTCTACCTGCATACAAAGGTAAGTTTGCTTCAGCCTAGATGATGCTTAATCAAATCGATAAACTAAATAATAAAAATAGGAGTAAGCATGTCTAACTCGACGATTACACAAGCCATGATTTTGGCTGCTGGTAAGGGCACACGTCTGCGACCATTGACATTAGAAACGCCCAAGCCTTTGGTCGAAGTGGGCGGTCAGCCACTTATTGTCTGGCATATTAAGGCACTACAAGCCGCAGGTATTACCGATATCACGATCAATGCGTCATGGCTGGCGGATAAGCTGATGGATACCTTGGGCGACGGTGCGCAATATGGAGTCAAACTACATTGGTCAGTAGAAGGTGATGAGCCGTTAGAGACGGCAGGTGGCATTTTTCAGGCATTACAGTCAGGCAAGCTGCGAGACGAGCCATTTATTCTAGTCAACTCTGATGTTTGGACGACCTATGATTTTGCTCAGTTGCGAGACTATACATTAGGCGCGGATCAGCGCGCGCACCTGTTGTTGATTGACAATCCAGAGCACAATGATGGTGGTGATTTCGCTATTAATAACGGTCTTGCCAGCGAGCAGCCAGTTGGCGATGCGGACAAGTTTACTTTCGCTGGTATTAGCGTGATGTCTCCTACGTTGGTAGAGGGATTGGTATCAGGACAACCTGCCGCATTGGCGCCACTACTTAAGCAAGCGATGATCAAATTCCAGATTACTGCTGAAGTGATTACTGATAACTGGATCGACGTCGGTACAGCCGAGCGCTTGGCACAAGTGAATGAATTTATTGAAAAAAACGATATCGATAATCATCAAGGTCGAATAAATTCATAAGATAAGCAAAAATACACTGGTAAACACAAAAAAGCAGCGTTGATCGTTCAACGCTGCTTTTTTACACAGATGATTTCTATATCTTGTTCAATCTTTACTAATAGAAATGAAGAGTGAATACAAGGGCTGGTAAATTGAGCGCGTAGCACATAGGTAACGACATTGTCTGATAACCGTGTTAAACGCCCATTGCCAGCTTAATCAATTGGGCAATCGTAAAGATCGTCAAAAATCCTGCGGCATATAAGCCCAGAAACCAAGCCCATTGTCTTTGCTTTTTACTCAAATGTTTTTTACTGAGATTTTTCATAAAGACCTCTTATCTAACTACTAGCTGCTTGTCATTTACAATGACTAGTACATATGTTCGTGATCAGTTTTACCCTTGAACACATAGTATGCATAAGCAGTATAACTTAAGATGATAGGTAACATGATTACCGCACCCACCAGCATAAATGATAGCGATGTATCGGCAGCCGCCGCTTCATGTAGCGTCATCTGATAGGGCACAATATAAGGGAAAATCGCCACACACACCCCAATATAGCCCATCAAAAATAGCGCGACAGTCAATAAGAAAGGACGATATTCACGCTCTGTGGTCAAATCTTTACGCATGATAAAGAACAATATGAGAGCAATAATCGGCATCGGCGCTAAGTAAGGCAAGCGTGCTAGTGTGAACCAATTCTCAAGCGCTTCAATGTCTGAGAAGTACATAAAGATCGTCACGATAATCATTGCGACAACCAGCGCTGACAATAACCACCCTGAGATTTTTCTTGCCCAAACCTGCAAGTCATGCTCCGTTTTTAAGATCAGCCACGTCGAGCCTAATAGCGCATAACCAATGATGACCGCAATACCACTAACAATCGAAAAGGTCGTGAGCCAGTCAAAGGGGCCACCCGTGAACAGACGGTTACTGGCGTCAAGACCATGTACCAACGAGCCAAGCATCACCCCTTGAAAGAAGGCTGCAGTGATTGAACCGACAAAAAACAAAGAGTCCCATATGTAGCGATGCGTGCTAGATTTGAAACGAAACTCAAACGCCACGCCACGCAAGATCAGACCAACCAGCATCAAAAACACAGGCAAGTACAGCCCTGTCATGATGATGCCGTAAGCGACTGGGAAAGCTGCGAATAGACCGCCGCCACCCAATACCAGCCACGTCTCGTTACCATCCCAGAATGGGGCGATAGAGTTCATCATGCGACTACGGTTTTTGTCTGAGCCTGCAAACGGAAATAAAATACCACAGCCTAAATCAAAGCCATCAAGCAGGACATAAACGAAGACTGCAAGCGCAATCAATCCACCCCAAATTAAGGGTAAGTCTAATACATCACCGAAATTAAACATTAGCGTAACCCTCCATCATCGATGTCATCTGCTGGTGTGTCGATATCTTGCTTGGTCGTGTGACCAGCAGGATCATTATCTCCGCTCAGCGTACGACCTTGACCTTCGGTTACTGAATGCTCGTAGAAATTGTCTTCGGCAGGATCGGTATAAGGTTTTGGCCCTTGACCAATCAAGCGCAAGATATAAAAGCTACCTGCACCAAAAACAAAGGTATAGACGATAATAAAGCCGATCAATGTAGTGGCAACCTGTTGGGCTGCTAAGGGTGACATACTTTCAGCTGTACGGATTACACCATAGACTGTCCATGGCTGACGCCCTGTTTCGGTGACAAACCAACCGGCAAGTAGCGCGATAAAGCCAAGCGGCGTCATCATCATCCATGCACGGTGGAACAGCTTGCTGTCAGGATTGAACTGCTGTTTTTTGAAGTATTTATAGACACTAAATAGACCCACAAGCACCATTAACATACCAATGCCAACCATAATACGGAAGGCCCAAAACACAATAATAACGTGTGGTTGGTCTTCTGGTGCCCAGTTTTTGAGACCCTTCACTTCACCATCTAACGAATGGGTGAGGATCAAACCTGTGACATAAGGGATTTTTACTTCGTATTTATTGGTTTGATTTTCTTGATCAGGAATCGCAAAGAGACGTAATGCTGCCCCGCGCTCATCTTCCCAGATACCTTCCATGGCTGCGACTTTGGCAGGCTGATGCTCAAGCGTATTTAGCCCGTGCTCATCACCGATTAATACCTGCGCAGGTGCCACAAAAATCGCCATGATCATCGCCATGCCCAACATCACGCGGCCATGTTTTCGGTGTTCGATGTGCTTTTTGGATTGTAGATAATAAGCACCAATACCACCAACCACAAAAGCAGTCGTCAAGAAAGCAGCGGTCATCATGTGTGCGTAGCGGTAGGGAAATGAGGGATTAAAAATAATCTCAAGCCAGTTGGTTGGATAAAGCAGACCATCAGCACCGACCATGAAGCCTTGCGGCGTCTGCATAAAGCTGTTGGCGGCCAAGATCCAAAACCCTGAGATCAACGTACCGATAGCGACGGTTGCAGTGGCGACAAAGTGCATGCGCTTACTAACGCGGCCCCAACCGAAGAGCATGATACCCAAAAAGGAAGCTTCTAAGAAAAATGCAGTCAGTACTTCATAAGCGAGTAGTGGGCCTAAGACGTTACCCGCCTTATCTGAAAAGACTGCCCAGTTGGTCCCAAACTGGTAAGACATTACCACCCCTGAAACCACACCCATACCAAACACCACGGCAAATATTTTTACCCAGTGTTTGTAAACTTCCGCAAAAACAGGATTGCCTGTTCTTAACCAGCGAAACTCAAGTACGGTCAGCCAGCTGGCAAGTCCAATAGAAAAAGCGGGAAAGACAATATGAAAGGAGACAACAAAAGCAAACTGGATACGCGCAAGCGTCAGCGCATCCATTTGATCGATCATAAACGTAGCAAACATAAATGGTTACTCTTATCTGTTAGCTTCATAGCGCTGTCTTCCGTACAACGCTCAAGTAACTGTCCGTAACGGTACATAAATCAAGGTGACAATGATTACGGGCAATGGCTCTTAGTGGCGTAAAACTTTAACGACATCAGGCATAAATTGTGGCTAAGGTTACGACTCACTGTTTAGCTGAATTGAATAATTTATGTCCCTATAAACTCATATACTACAGGTATGTGCTATGCATATATTATGCGCTTCCCTAGATAGTGACGCAACCCGTGCGGTTAGACAGCTGCATACCTAGGAGTCAGAAAAACAATCATAAAACACCCTTGAAAATAAAATTAACTTTATGAATAACAATGACTTGGGAATAGCGAGTATTTTTTCATAAAACATCTGTTCTGTTTATTACTTGCTTTCCCATGCATTAAAATGTTCCCCAATAACAAAAACATACATCATTCTTGTAACTGTTTATGCAAAATCCGTCGCAGTGTCAAAATAGTTTGTGGATTGGTTTGTATACTATGACCGCCATTGATAACTGTTTCAGAGGCGGCGCCATCTAGGTGAGCACTGGTATAGGGAACAATGCCGTCTGATAAACGTTGGGTTAGGGCCTGACTGATATTTTTATCAACAGTGACGGCAGCGACCAGTGGCTCAGGAGGCAGCTCTGATGTGTCATCTGACACGCTGACACTTGCGCGCTCGTCTTTAGCATCTTCTTCTAGCGCTTGCGATAAATCAATTTTGGCACCGTCAGGCTGTGCTTGAGCCAGTCCTTTGGTGATATCAGCATCATTGTTGGCAATAATTGAATGATAAGTCACACGGCTATTAATCGTTAGGTCTTTGGTTAATTCGATAAAAGAAGATTTGTCACTGAGCTGACTGGCACCGTTTTGCAAATACAAAGCGCCCAACGGGTTTTGTGCCAGATCGCCTTGCGTGGCAATCGTTGCCAAGTTGTCAGTCACTGTTTTTACCAAACCGACTGGCAGATAGACAATGCGGCGTAGCGCCCGCGTAAACCAGCGATCGGCATAATCTGTGCCACGAAATGGCGCAGACAAAAATACGGCAGTGTCTACTTGGGGCAATGAGTGAAGCTCAAACCGTTTTCTTAATTCCTTTTCGCCAAAAGACTGTTTGAGGGCGTCGCGTATTTGCCGCTTTTCACTGTTTGAGAGAATGTCTTGGTCATCCAGTCGGTCTAAGTCTTCAACCAGATTTTCATCGGATAGCATCATACGCGCGATGAGCGCGCCCATACTGTGGCTGACAATCACGCTATTTTTGCTGGCGCGATTTTGTCCTGTTGGGTCCGTCTGCTCGTAGGTAGTATTGATTAATTGCTGAATCTGATAGCGGTTTTCTAAAATAGGCAAATTGGTTGGATAAAATATTTGCCAAACCTGGTAATTGTCGCGCAGTTTGTCATCATTGAGAATATCGTTGGTGAGATTGACCCATGTGGCTGGGCTAGAGGCCAAACCATGTAGCATAATGATGACACGCTTGTCAGGGTCATAAGGTTCGAGCATAAACAGTTTGGGTAGACGAGCATCTGGCTGGCGCGTGATGAGGTTCAAATAACCCACACTATCCAACTGGTTTTCTGCCAGCCACATTCCATAACCTGCTGAGAAATTGGCTGCTAACGGATAGTTATCGTTAAGAATATTGACGGTTTCAGTTTGATATGGATTGTATAGATGGATATCGAGCTGGCGACTGCTCAGCACATCCAGTACGCTATCACCACTTGGTTTGATCAAGCCAGTCAGCAGTAGATGACCAGTAGGATAAATGCGTGAGCTTGGCTCGCTATCCTTTGTATTGTCACTTTCATTGGCGAAGCGACCCGATAGTGATGATGATAATAATTGGCGAATCGTGGTGGTATAGCGATCATCGAGAGACGCAACTAAGCTGATACCTAAACCGGGACGTTTGCTAACAGAGTTCAGCCCAGAGAGACGTAGCTCGTAAGTAGAAACTAAGTCAGCAAGCGCAGAGTCTTGCTTATGAGCATTTTGCAAATAGTTGTTTTCATTGGGCAAATAGATGCCGAGGTCATAATCATCTACTTGTACTTTCATGACTTTGACTTGGTCAATCGCTTTACCTTTTAGCGGGGCTCGGTTGGCAATCGCTGCTTGATCGCTACTATCGCGCCTAGCAGAAGGGATGGTTAAGTATTCTACTTTTTTGCCATTCATCAATTTATCTGAGTTTTCGGTCGATCGATAAAGCTGCGTGATGACATCATTGCTGGCAGCGTTATAGATATCTTGGGTCTGAATATCGTTGTCAGTTGGGATGCGGGTTTGCGTGTGAGCACTACTATAGCTTTCATCAGCACCCTCAAAATCATGAGTCAGACTGTCATAAAACAAATAAGTATAGCTATATTTAATCGCATCAAACAGTCTGTCCTGATAATTGTTTAAGCAAAGGTCGGTCTCTTCTTGCTGCGTTTTGGCATCGTCGTCGCTCAAAGGCGCATTGGCATAGTATGGGTCAAGTGGTGGACGGGCAAGTGCATTGCGGCAGTTTTGTGAGTCAGCAAGCTGGCGCGCTTTTGCGTAGTGCAGTTCTGCAAAAATTGCCAGTGCAGGTCGATAGTGTTTATTTAAAATACTGTCCGTGAGCTGAGTCAAGCACAAGTCGAATTGCTGCATACAAGCTTGCTCATTAAGACCTGCCGATAGCAAGGCAGATGCCGTATCGCTACTTAATTGATTATCAGTGACGATATTACCGCGCTGTGCTGAGATGGTCTTGGCCGATGCTTGTTTTTCCACCGAGACGACACTACAGGCTGGTAACAGCATTGCCGCTGTCAATAATACGACTGAGGCGATAGGTCGCATTTTTTTATTGGCTTGCGTTACCGTGTTTTTGCTAGGGCTAGCAGAAGTCATAAGTCAGTCCGGTAAAAAAGTAGTTATGAGAAAATCAGCAATGGAAGTACTTTTGGTTATGGTAGAGTTTAGCGTAACTTTTGATATTAGACTATTTTATTTGAAAGGTTATAACCAAGCGCTATATATCGAATGACTTTTTCAAGTGATGGTTATTGTTTTTAGATACACTTAAATTTTTGGTTAAAAAGGGCATTTATTTAGACAAAGAAAAAAGAGGTAAAGTAGAAAAAGATGAGGCTCTGTGCAGGCAGGTTTCTATTAGGCACAAAAAAGCCAGACACAAAAAAGCGCCTTTGCTTTATATTCATAAAAACAAAGGCGCTAAGTATTCTAAGGCTACAAAATTATTTGTTTATCTTTAGTATAGACAAACAGTGCCAATTTAGGCACCTGGTTTGACATTGATATCTGGTGCAGGGATGTCCCAAATGTAGAATTTGCCATCTTCCACCAGTTTGATTTGTTGAGGAATCACGGTGTTGTTAGGGTATTTTTCTTCAAGACGACGTAGGCGCTCTAGGGCGCTGGCACGGCGATCACTGAGTAGATCTGACTGTGCCAAGCTTTGCTCTGCTTCGGTATAACCTAGCGATACGGCGCGGTCTAGATATTTTTGGCCTTCTTTAAACCCGCCACCTTCTGATAACATCATGCCATATAAGAAGTTGGCTTCACCGCTATCTGGTTGAATTTTGATGGCACGGTCAACATACTGCCCGCCGCGTACCGTGTAGTCTGAGCCCAAGTCCAGATTACGGCCCATACCATTGAGTTTGGCTGCACGAATTAATACATCGTAAGACGCATTTGGTGATTTGGCATAAGGCTCGATCCAATCAGCCAATACTTTGATTTTTTCGCGAGTATAATGGCGCTGAGTGCGGTTAGGGAAGTTTGGTGGATAGTGACGAGCATTCGGTGAGACGTCTGCGATGAAATCATCAAGCAAGCTGACATCAAGTTTATCAGTACCTAGGCCTTTTTGTTGTGGGATCAAGACGGTTTTAATAAAGCTCACATCTGAAAGCTGTACTTGTGGCGTTGGAATATTTGAGAGCTGACCACTGCGCAGATCAATACCAGTCGCAGTCATCGGGCCTGGCTCATACACGCGTGTGGTACCGCTGAACACAGGGGCGTTAGCTGGATTCATCATTTGCGATGCCGGTGGCTGAGCGGCGCTGACAGGTACACGATTTGGTTGAGTACTGTTTGATTGCATCATCTGCGTTGCCTGTGCCGTGCTCAAAGGCGTACGGTTAGGCTGAGTGTTGCTTGACGGCATCATTGGCTGAGTATTAACTGACTGAGCGCTATTAGCAGGCGTAGCATCTGTTGTGCTTTGAGCTGTGCTGGTCGTTGCACCTGGCCTTGCTAGACGAATCACGCGTTTACTGGAATCTATAGCGCTCGGTACAGCAGGTGCTGATGTAGCAGCAGTGTCAGCTTCTGCAGCATTCACAGGCGCAGAAAGCATCATTGCACAGGCGGCCGCGAGCGCAGTCAAGGTTGCAAGCTTTGGCGACTTGGAAGACGCGCTATTAGAGAGAGTTGCTTTCATAAAAATCATTACCTTATTTAGTCGTTATTTATTTATTAATCGGTTGATAATCAGGATATATGTTTGCTGCAAAATCGTACAAATTTTTAATACCCTAGCAAATTAAGCTTTGCGCTATCTGTGGTAGGATTGTTACTCGCTAGCGCTGAGCAAATCGAGTATTGCTCGTCATCTCAGACATCAAATTGCTATTTGCCTTTATAAATGATAAGCGGTCGCCTTCATACGGTTGGCCATCCAGCGCATTGTCTGACGCACAGGGGACGACAGTGCCGTCCCGCCATTTGCTAGTGCCAGCTCGCGATGATGTTGCTCTTCGATATCCATTTGTGCCAGTATTTCTCTTGAGCGTTGATCATGTTCGGGTAGTTGATTGATATGATCTTGCAGGTGCTCGCTAACTTGTGCTTCTGTCTCCGCGACAAACCCCAAACTAAACTCATTTGAGATGGCGCCTGCGACTGCACCTAGGCCAAAAGACATCCCATACCAAAGCGGGGTAAACACACTCGCATGGCTACCCAGCTCATTTAAGCGCGTCTCGCACCAGACCAGATGATCGACTTCTTCTTCAGCAGAGTTTTGCATGGCTTGCTTGACGCCACTGTCTTTGGCAGCAAATGCTTGTCCATGGTAGAGACCTTGCGCGCACACTTCACCGGTATGATTGATACGCATCAGCCCTGCGACATGGCGCGCCTCTGTGATAGTCAGTTCAGGAATCTCGTCACTACTCACTGGCAATGGGCGCGTACTGGGGTTTGAGTTTGGCACGACAGCTCGTAATGCTTTGTCGACCCCAAGCAATAGCTGATCGATTTTGGATAAAGGACGCAGGGCCATGGTTCACTCCTGATGGCGTTAAATTCTATCAATAAAATAAGACTAGTGACTGCTCTAGGATAATAATCCTGTGCACAGCTCTTATGTACATTACTATAGCAAACAATCCAAATTATCGGCATCAATATTATTACCTTGATAACCTATCGATTGCTATCGTTATTTGAGCTCAATATGGCTCATTTATATAACCACTTCATCATTGGTTTGGATAACCGCCTGTTTAATATGCCTATTTAGCTTAAGGTATAAGAAGATACCAAAAACAATATTGAGCACACCTGTTACCAAAAATAGCTGCGGTAGACTTAGCCCTAATGCATTTAAGATGACAATCGCAAAAATCGCTGATGTGACCATAAATATCGCATTGAATATATTGTTGGCACCCACGATACGCGCGCGATGGCTCTTCGGCGCATAGGCCTGCATTGAGGCATATAAAGGCACAATATATAAACCGCCACTGAATCCCAATAAGAACAAATCAGCAAAAACGCGCCAGCTCCCACTGACACCGAATAAATCACTGATGCCAAGCAATGTGTCATTATTCACATTTATGTTTAGGCTTGAAAGTGAAAAGTACAAATCAATAGCAAAGATACTCAATCCAGCAATACCAAAAGGCAATAGGCGCAGGCTGACTTGGTTTTTGGTCAATGATTTGCATAGGAGCGAACCTATCGATACCCCTACTGAAAATAGCGTCAATAGAAAAATCACCACCGACTCATCACCGTGCAAAATGACTTTGCTGAACTCTGGCACTTGAGTCAAAAACGTCGCCCCATAGAACCAAAACCAGCTGTTGCCAAGAATGACAAAAAACAAGAATGGCAGAGAGTAGAGATAGCGTACCGTAGACAAGCTGATGGTGATAATATTCCAGTTAATCTTAAGATCAGGCTGCATGGCTGGCATGTTAGGGATATAGCGCGCTGCCAGATAACCCAGCACAGCAACGACCAATACGGTAGCGCTAATCCAATATAAGGAGTGTGACAGCTGAGTTAAGATACCAGCGACAATCATACCAACAAGAATGGCTAGAGAAGTGCCCATTTGAAACAGACCGTTGGCACCGACCAGCTCATCTTCTTTCATCGCCTGTGGTAGATAGGCGTACTTAATCGGTCCAAAAAAGGTCGAATGCGTGCCCATCAAAAACAACGCGACAAATAAAAGGGTGTACCATTCAAAAACAAAACCAACCGCAGCGATTGCCATGATGACCAGCTCAAGCACTTTGATAAACTGCGTGAGCTTAGATTTTTCATACTTATCAGCGATTTGTCCTGCCAACGCCGAAAACAAAAAGTAGGGCAATATGAATAACATCGCGGCCAAATTGTTTAAAATACTGACTTCGACGCCCAATTGACTGGCAGCGGTATAAGTCAGAACCAGTATGAGTGCTTGTTTAAAGATATTGTCATTAAACGCACCCAAAAACTGGGTGAAAAACATGGCGCTAAAACGGCGGCGCTTAAATAGCTGAAACTGATTGGACATGAACGTTCCTACAGATGAGACGCGGCTGATAAAGTAAGAAGAGGCGCTGAACGCAGCTTATAATGCGATAGCAATCATCAATATTATCAAAAACTTATCGAAATACAGCATAGGTTTTATCAATATTAAGCCGTATAATAGCAAGGCTTAGGTAAAAATACATGAAACCTGCGCTATGATTTCATAATTAACTAAGTTATGATTTGTAAATTTTATATGGTTGCATTAAAAGGTGCGAGCGACGGTAAAGGTGAAGGCTTGCTATCAATTAAGACAGTTTGTATGGTGTCACCCATCGAGTGCTGAGATTTAATATGCGCTAGAGACTTCCATCATGACAAGCAACGTAGTAAACCATTAATTTCAGCCCACTGCTATAAGTTTATTCACCGGTCAGACTTGGCGATCATCAATCGTTAATAATAGTATGCCGCGTGAAGGGATAGGACGTAAACATGACCCAGCCGCCTTCAACTCGAGCACGCAACATATTAATGAGGCAGCGTGACAGCGTGAGTATTCAGAATGATATCAGCATCCAAAGCACTCATGTCGGTACTCCCCGTATTCACTTTAAGCGCTCAGCGCTCTGTACCGCGCTAGCTACTAGTCTAGTCAGTGTCGCACCTGCGGCATTGGCTGAGACAACCAACACAAATATCACCAATCCATCGACCAGCAATCAAGTCGCTAAGACTCAATCAGCTAACAATCAAACGGCCAATAATACATCAGGCACACTATCAGACGATGATACCCAGCTCGATGCTGCCCTAGATGCACTACGTCTAAAAAAGGCAGTAGAGCAAGGTATTATTGATCAGTCGGTCTTGGATGACTATAGCGAGCAAAATTTGGGCATCAAAAAATCTGATGCTAACTTGTCATCGTCTCAGAATGACAGTGCCCGAAATAATAATCAGAATAGTGGCCTGCAAGATTCAAATCGTTTCGACGAGGATATGTACGCAGAAGGCATGCAGGCAGATCTATCTAACGATGATTTGTTGCAGCAAGCAGCTGCCATACAGCAGCAAGGCTATCAGATGATGACGCCTGAGCAAATTGACCATGAGTTGGCGGCGCTCGATTTACAAAATGCTCAAGATATCGACAGCATTAATAACAACAGTGCCTTTGATGCGCCAATTGCCACATTGAACGACACAGCGCCGCCCATCGGCTTAGATGTTGACTTAGATGCGACCAACTTGCCTATGCCTAGCAATCTTGACACACTGGGTAGAAGTGAGGCCGCAGCAGAACAGGCAGCCACAGCTGAAATTATGTCACGTCCCATTAACGTGAGTGACTCTGTCAGTAGTGGCAATGTCAATGCGGCAAATGGCATTAATGATGAGATAATAGCAGGTAATAGCGATATAACCGATGGCGGTAACATGCCCTCAGATGTGATTGATCCTGAAGACTACCTACCGGATTATCAGAATGATACTCAGGCCGTCAATCAAAGCATCGAGCAAGCTGACCAGTCAAAACCACTTGCACGTAATAAAAGCAACATTGTCAAGCGTCTCTATAATCGCTTTTTCAATGGTGGTGTGATGGCTTTACCAAGTGTGGAGACCACAGTTTATATACAACAAGCTGGCGCCGAAGACACGGCTAATGGTCAACCAAAACTCATCAAAGCTGACGACGATATTCAGCCAATGAAGAATATTAAAGCGGCCCTCGATGATACGACAGTGCAGTCGGTCATTGATTTTACCGCAGCGCTACCACGTTTGCGTCAAACGGCATTGGATGCTGCCAAAGCAGTGGGTTATTATGATGTCACTCTCAGCCTGCGTCAGCCTACGCGTGATACGATCAATGTGGTGATCGAAGAGCTGGGCGAGCCTGTTATTGTAGACAGCCGTATCGTTGATATCCGCGGTGAGGGCGGTGAGCAAGCAGAGTTTGTCGCGCTTGAAAAAGACTTACCGCCGCAAGAAGGGGATGTCTTTAATCATCGTGTCTACAAGAGTAGCAAAGCGGCGCTTGAGTCTTTGAGTAATACTTATGGATATTTTGATCAGTATTGGTTGAACAAATCTGTCGATATTATCTTACCAGACAACAAAGCGGATATGTCTTTGGTCTACAACACAGGCGACCGCTACGAGTTTGATGATGTTGTTTTCTTTACCTATGACAAAGAAACCAACACGCTGACACAAGACCCTGACAAACTCCCAGTAGAATTGTCCTTATTGCAGCAGTTGTATGAGTTTGCGCCGGGCGATCCTTTCTATCGTCCGTCAGTGACAAAGTTTAGTAATGACTTATCAGCGACTCGCTATTTCAACACTGTCAACGTTGAATCAATATTACCGCCAGATGACCGTAGTGAGACAAGTACACTGGCATTTGACAACGCGCCTGCCAATAGCAATGCTATATTGGATGAGGATGTTGATAATGATGGCATCTCAGATATGACTGGAGATAATGCTACTCTAGCAGCATCCAATAATCGTTTGGCTAGTACAGAAGATACGGGTAGTAGTACTGGCGTAGAGCGTGAAAGTGCGCTTGGCAATGGTAGTGGAGAGACGGTCAATGAAGCTGATATTGCTGCTATCGAGTTTGAGGTTGATGAAGAAACGCTTGATAAGCTACAAGCCGTTAAGCAAAAAGCAGAGCGTCTAAGCCGCCTGCCGGATGACCGCGTGTTGGATGAAAAAGACCAAGAAGCGGATAACTTATTAGGCAAAATTAGTGATTCAATTAGCAATGTTGCCAAAAAAATATTCCCTGATGAAGAAAATCTACTGGCTGATGAAAACTTTGTGCCGCCAACTTTAGCAGGGCGTAAAACACCGCAAGACGTTGCCACAAGCAAAAAAGTACCGTTGTATGTCTTTGTATACGCTGATAAGCCGCGTGATGCTCAGGTTGGTTTGGGTTATGGTACTGACACAGGCGTGCGAGCAACCGCCAAGATCGATTATAATTTGCTTAACCGTCAGGGCTATCAAGCAGGCGCAGAAACCGAAGTGTCTAGAATCAGCAAAAATGTCGCTGTCTACGCGAGCCGCCCTTGGAATCACCCACTCAATGATAAATTAGATGGGCGTCTAACTTATGAAGAAGAGGTCATTGACCAAGGCAAAGGTAATTTTGATTTGTCTACCACCACATTAAAAGCCGCTCTGGCCCGCAACATCCGTCGTGACAATGGCTGGAATCGTAGCTACTCTGTACGGTATCGTTTGGATGAGCTAGAAACGGGCGTTGACGGCGCCGCGCGTGATGATTTACCTATCCGCTTTACTTCCTCAAATCCTAAGCAGCAAGCATTGCTGTTTGGCTATGGTATGAATAAAACCGACACGGATAGTGCGACCAATCCAACGCGCGGTATGCGTCAGTATTATTCGATTGAAGCAGGTGCTGACAAAGCGCTGAGTGATACTGATTTGGCCATCGTGCGTGCTGGCGTGAGTGGACTTTATAGCTTTGGCGATGACGAAAAACATCAAGTGCTTGGTAGTTTGAATGGTGGTTATATTTGGGCAGATGATTTCTATGATGTGCCTTACAAATTGCGCTTTTTCGCAGGTGGCGACCAAAGCATCCGTGGCTATGATTACGAGAGCTTATCGCCACTAAATGATAAAGGCTATCTGACAGGCGGGCAAGTACTAGCGGTTGGTAGTGCAGAGTATAACTATGAGTTCAAACCGGGCTTTCGTGGCGCATTTTTTACCGATGTTGGTAATGCGTACGACAAAGACTTTGATGCTGAAACCAAAGTTGGCGTCGGCGTCGGTGTGCGCTGGGCCTCTCCTGTCGGAATGGTGCGTGTCGATGTCGCTGCAGGGGTGACAGAAGACAATATTCCTGTGCGATTACATTTCTTTATTGGCTCGCCATTGTAAAAGCTTACTTCCTACATATGAACACAGATCGCTTGAACCGTTTTATTCATTACTTATCGTACCGATTGCTGGTCATTACTTTTTAACGTAGTTGAGTGTCATGCAGACAAAAAATACCCCGCCTAACAATGCACCAGATGAAGACCCAGCACAGCGCGATGCTCGTGCCGTTAGGCGCTGGTATCCGCTATCATTTTTACTCAAGCTACTGGTACTGATTATTATCGTACTAGCGATTATGTTTGCGATATTTTTTTATGCTGCAGGCACGGACTCTGGCACCAAGTTTATTTTAGAAAAAATCAGTGCTGAGACGGGTATCGATTTCAAATATGGGCGCGGTAATTTGCGTGACGGTATTTGGGTGACAGATATCGATATTAAAGCCACTGAAGACCTTGAGGTATTAGTAGACAAAGCTTATGTCAAGATAGGCTGGCGTGCGGTATTTGCAAAAGAAGTACATCTAAGCGATGCTGACATTCAAACCATCGAGATCCTCAATAAAAAACCACCGACTGGTGAACCGTTTGATTATAAAACCCTAAAGTTACCAGTCAATCTACGTTTCGATCACGCAAAAATCAATAAAATTATTTATAAACAAGTAACCAAAGATCCTATTGTCATCAACAATACTACGGCTCGCGATCTCACATGGGTTGGCAGTACAGTGACGGTCGGTCGCGGCAGCTTGCAATATGCTGATATTGTAAAAGTCAGTGCCTTACAAGGTGAGGCAGATTTACAAGGCGACTACCCACTGGATCTGAGCGCGATTGTAGAGGTGAGTGCGCTTGAAAAAGCTTATATCGATCCATTGAATATCACGGCAACAGGCTCGCTAAAACGTACGGTTGGGCAGGTGCGTAGCCGCTATAACGACAGCGACGTTAGCGGCGATTTTGTGGTTCAAGGCCTAGATGCAGGCGCACCGTTTCAGGCAAAACTGAAGTGGGATGATATTTTGGTCCCTTATGCAGACGACCAAAATATTCATCTAAAAAGCGGTATGGCTACGGCATCAGGCGTTATCTCTGAGATAAGGCTGCGCATCAATACAGAGCTGACCTCTAAAGATATTCCTTCGGGACATTATCAAGGGCGCGGCGTCATTGCAGACAGTCAATTGCGTATTGACCGCTTAGAAGCCGACGTTCCCTCTGGACGTTTGCTGCTTCAGGGCATCTTAGGCTGGAAAGAGAGCTTTAATGCGACAGTGCGTGCGGCTGGTAGTAACTTTGACATTCGACGTGCGATTCCTGATGAGTATGCTGATTTTAAAGCGTATGCTCCGCAAACGCTCAATGGTAGATTATCGTTACGTTATCAGCAGCAAAACAGTACAGGTAATACAGAGATTGATGTAGACCTACGTCAGCGTGATGGCGAATATGTCAATGCCAACCTAGTGCGCGGCAAGACGTCTGCTAAATCTCAACAGACAGCGCCTTGGTATATTGATGCAAGATGGAAAAACTTGACCCGCCGTGATGTGCCTAATATTGGTAACATCAATAGTCCGCGTGGTCAGGCCGATGTGATCGTCCGTGGTTCAAACCTATCCGTTGATGCCAATGCAGTGATCAATGAGCTCAATGCGGCGCCCAAAGGCAACTATGATGTGCGCTTGCGTAAAGCAGGTGACGTCATTGATATCAACCGCCTCAATTATGATGGCATCGTAGGCGACCTATCAGGAACTGGGCAGATTCGGCTAGCAAATAAAAACCGCCCACTGACGTGGAAAATCGATGCAGTGACCAAAGGTTTATTGCCTAAAGAGTACCGTAGTGACTTACCACTTGAGCGTCTAAGAGGGCGTGTGAGTGCTCGTGGTCGCCTGTTAAATATCACCAAAAATGGCGTTAGCGGTCAGCGCCATGTGATTACTGTCAATAATACCGACTTACAGGCACAGCTTGATGCCACGCAAAACGGTCGCGCGATCGGTATAACAGGTAGCGGTGATGCCAGTGTCGATATCGTGGGTGGTGAGTTGTCTGTATTTGACGCACGTTTTGATGGTCAGATCGATACAGCAGATGTACCAAAAGGTCGTCTATCAATCGACGCAGCGGGTACGCCAAAATTAATTAGTATCCGTAAATTGAATTATGATGGCGAAGCTGGTGCGGTGAATGCCAAAGGTGTCATTGACTTGCGCAATAACATCGGCTGGACCGTCGATGGTCGCTTTGACAACTTTAATTTGGGTTACTTTTTACCTAATAACCCAGCAATCATCACAGGTGATCTAAAAACCAGTGGCGAGTGGCAGGCTGCGCCTAAAAACAGCCCAAATACCGCAGGTAAATTACAGCGTTTTGCTGTGAATTTCGATGGGGTTTTGGATGCCGAGCAGTTACCAGCAGGTAAGCTGAATATTAACGCGAGCGGCGATAGTCAGCTGATCCGTATCAACCGTCTGCGGCATGTGGGCGCGGCAGGTAGTATTGATGCCAAAGGAACGGTTGATGTGCGTCAAGGCATTGCATGGGACATTAGTGCCGTGATGGATCGCTTCAATATCGGCTATTTCCTAAAAGATACCCCAAGCCGTATCACGGGTACCATCGATACGGATGGACGTTGGGGCGATACGCAGCAGACCGTCAATATCAGACAAGTCAATCTGAGCGGTATGCTAAAAGGACAGCCGCTCAGTGCCAAAGGTAGTTTGGCTGCAAAACTGCGCTTGCCAAAAGACTTAGCCAGCTATTTCAAACGTCTACAAACACAAGATGCCCAAGCACAGTATAAGCAAGTGAATGCATTGATCGATAGTTTAAATGCTGACAACTTGATACTACGCTGGGGTGACAACTATGTCACTGCTAATGGCAATGCCAAACAGCTACAGACCAAAATCAATATCACAAGCTTAGATCAACTGTCAGATAAGCTTGCTGGCAAAGTAACTGGTGGAGCGACTTTGTCTCAACCAGCAGGTCAGGCACTACCGACGATCTATATCGACTTGGTGGGTGAGCGAATTGCATTACCGGGCTTTATTTTGCGTCAAGGTCGTATACGTGGCAAGTTGGTTAATCTAGCCAATAGTCCAAGCCAGCTTATCGTCAGCGCTGAAGGTCTGGATGCTGCGGGACAAAGCTTCGATAGTGTAAAAGCCTCCTTTAATGGGACTGAGCAATCTCATATCGTTGATCTAAATGTAGCCAATCAGCAGCTTGATGTTGGCGCTAGGCTTAAAGGTGGGTTTGATCGCGACAAGCTTCGTTGGTCAGGGGTCATCGGTAAAGGCCGCGTTAAATCCAGATACGCTACCTTAAATCAATTACAGCCAGCACAGCTGATTGTGAATTTGCCTAATAATCAAAATGGCAATAATACAGATCTCAAAGTACAGTTGGCTGCATATTGTTGGCAAGCCACGGACCAAACGGGCAAGCTATGCTTACGCAAGAACTTAGTGGCTTCTCCAGCCAGTGGTGAAGTCGATGTGGCATTGCAGAATTTAGATACGTCGCTATTCTCAGTATTTTTACCAAAGGATATTGATTGGCACGGCAAGATTAATGGTAAAGCCATTGTCGGTTGGCAACGTGGTCGTCCGCCAACTATTAACACGACACTCTATTCAGACAATGGCAAAATCGGCTTGATTCAAGACGGGGATAGCACGCCTGTGACACTGCCTTATAAGCGTGTTTCACTAATCGCCTTGTCGGTGCCAGAAGGTCTCAAGCTGCGTACCGACATCAATACGGGTCGCGGTGCTCGCGGTTATGCTGAAGTCGTTGTTGATCCTTACAAAACACCGAAACCAATCTCTGGTGCACTCGTGTTAAATGAGCTTGATTTGGCGATATTTAAGCCTTTCTTCCCAGGTATGAGAGTACTAAAAGGCAACGTTACAATGGCAGGAGGACTGGGCGGTACGCTAGATAAGCCGCAGTTCTATGGTGATGTGAAACTCTCTGATGGCCGTATCGCTATGCTGGATTTGCCAGTGAATCTGACCAATGTCAATACACAGGCCAAAATTCGGGGTACGCAAGCGACTATCGATGGTACGTTCAAAAGCGGCACAGGAACAGGCACACTGACCGGTACGGTCAATTGGCAGCAAAAGCTACAAGCCAAATTGAGTATCGTTGGTGAAGGATTGGTTGTGACGCAGCCGCCACTACTCGTGGCTGAGATCAATCCTGATATCGACATCATCGTACGCCCAACGGATCGCTATGTGGATATTAAAGGCGCTATCAGCGTGCCAATCGCTACCATTCGTCCACCAGAGGCCAGCGAAGACATTGTGACTCAATCAGAAGATGTGGTAGTGCTGGATCGGCGTTTGATCGGCAACATCGATGAGGTATTGGCAATATCAAAACCTTGGTCTATCAATGCCGATATCGGTGTTGATTTGGGTGATGATATCAATTTCCGTGGTTTTGGTGCCGTTATTCCATTGGCTGGTGCAATTAACATCAACCAAAATGGCACGGGCATCATGCGTGCCAAAGGAGTGGTTCAAGTATCACGTCGTACCAATATCAATGCTTTTGGTCAAAGCCTAGAGCTAAATTATGGTCAAGTGCGTTTTAATGGCGATGTCATGAAGCCTAGCTTGAGTATTGAAGCGGCAAAAACCATCAACGGTAAAACAGTGGGTCTACGCGTAAAAGGCAATACCGAAAACCCCAACATCATCGTCTTTAATAATGCAGGATTGACCCAGCAGCAAGCGATGAATGCGCTGGTGACAGGGCGAATCGATAATAAGAGCGCCACTCAAATCAGTGAGCAAGGGTTCAAATCACAAGTGACCAATAACCTAGCCGCTGCTGGACTAAGCTTTGGTCTGAGTGGTACGCGCAGTCTGACCAATCAAATCGGACAGGCCTTTGGTTTACAGAGCTTGACGGTGGATGCCTCAGGTAGTAGTGAAGATACCAATGTCAATGTCACCGGTTACGTGACCCCTGACTTGTATATCCGCTACGGCGTGGGTGTCTTTAATGCTCAAAATAGCTTATCTGTTCGCTATCAATTGACTCGTCGTATTTACGTAGAAGCCAGCTCGGCTGCTGAAAATGCGGTAGACGTGGTCTATAGTTGGCAATTCTAACGCTCTTACTTGACCGAGTGGGTGTCTGATTAGCGGTATGGATTGAGACGGATTCTTATAATTATTGCTTTACAAAAAAAACGCCTTCATTACGAGGCGTTTTTTTTGTAAAAAATGTAGTCTATTCATACAGTTATTTGGTCAGAATCAATCGGTTGTTACGAGTCAAACGTAGTCGATACTCTTCGCCTTGATGCTCGATACGTACTTCTTTGGTCAGGGCAAATAGATGCTGCGACTGTAGCGTTGGCAGACGGTTTTCACGGCAGTTTAGATAACGAGAGATAACCATACTCATGGTAAATTCCTTTTGATAAGAAGTGGCTTAATAAATTAGCTATGTACTAATGAACCTTAACGATAATAATTATCATTTAGATTGAATGAATTTGCAAGGTAATTGATAAAATAAAATGCAGTTATTGTGTAAATTTATCTAAGGCTACTGTCACAAAGTGAGAATAGGGGGGCTTTCTCCTTGTAGAAACACAGAATTTATAAGATGCATAAAAACGATAGGGACCATAAAGACAGTCGCCACGTTATTACAGCTGCCAAGTTATATACGCAGAATCAGGCGATTAAAAAGTCATAATGAAGAGAGAAGCGAAAGGTAGAGTTATGCCAAATGAGATGAGCGGCCAATCAAAAACGAAAAACATCACCACCGTCAATGTTGCGGTTGCGGTTATTCATTATGAAGTCAAGTATTTGCTTGGATTCCGAGATGCAGCTCAGCATCAAGGCAGTCGCTATGAATTTGTAGGCGGCAAAATAGAGGCTGATGAGTCAGCAGAGCAGGCATTGATTCGGGAGGTTGCTGAAGAAACAGGTATTAGTATTGCTCAAAATATTATCGTCAAGCTTGGGCGTTTGCATCATGACTACGGTGATAAGCAAGTGAGTTTGCAGGTGTATAAAATTGAGCTAAACGCACAGCAGTATGAGCAGCACAAAGACTGTGAATATGGCCTAGAGGGGCAGGCAATGACTTGGGCTGATAAGTCTAAGTTACTAGCAGGAGAGTATCATCTGCCCGCTGCCAATAAAACTATTTTGGAGTGGCTAAAGCTTCCTACAAAAATAGCGATTACGTATCCACTTGCGCATTTTTCTGCCCAGCCAAATTCAGCAGCAGCATGGGTGCACTATCATCGAGAACAGTTGGCAACAGAGTCTTGGGTTTATATCCGACTAAAAGCATCTGAGTTAGAATATATTGCCCAGCAGCTAATGGATGTGCGTCCAGATATTCTAGCGATTTTGCCGTACGACAATGACTGTCAGCGCTCCAAGACGACAATTACAGAGGCAATGATAGAAGCAAAAACGACTGGTTCGATTGTCGCTAGACACCTGACGCATTCGGTATTAATGGCATGGTTCAATGGTACTCAAGATATTACAGAGTCTGAGCAATTGGCCGACATCTCGAGTGAGCATCCACTAATAGTCAGCTGTCATGATATTGCCAGCATTCTTGCCGCTAATAAACTTGCGAGTATGCGCATACAGCAGCAGTTGTCGCCAGTGATTGGCGCTTTTTTGTCTCCTGTACTTACAACTCAGACGCATCCTGACACGGTGCCACTTGGCTGGGAGGCGTGGTCAGCTTTGGCACAGTTAGCTGACATGCCAGTCATTGGTCTGGGCGGCTTGGCACCTGTCATGATTGACCAGACATTAGCGCACGGCGGTGTCAGTGTCGCAGGCATTCGTCAGTTCCACGAATAAAAAACTAGAAAATGAGTGCTCATTAAGCAGCAATATCATTCACTTGACTATGTTTGCTTATTAAGATAGGTAAGTATAAATAACTGATTTTTAAGTTATTTATCCAGTCAGTAACTATGTGATTATGATGTGTGCATACCAATGCATAAACCCATCGTTATTTACAAACCGTTGCGTTTCCCTACATTGCACCACTGTTTTAATAGTCCAGCTGACCTTAATATATATTGCATATCTACAGCGCATTGATTCTGGTTTTTATCAGTAAATTAACTATTAACGCATCTATCAAAACTTATAATAAAAAAGAGCGTTTGTAGCAGTAGAGTTTGGGTCGATAATTAACTCTGAAACTCAGGCTCATTATAAAATCAATTCGGATAAATGATGCAGATAAAGTATTTTAACAGTCACTATTAATAACGGTATCCCTATGAAAACCAATAAGTTACCTGAGTCAGCATGGACTGACTCACAGGCAGCTGGTTCTCAATCTCAGCAGACTATACAGTCAAACAGCTATAACAATGGTCGTCATGCGCAACAAGCAATAAATGCCAGTAATGATGCAAACTATAGCCATAAAAAACTGAGCAATGAAAACCTAAAAAGCGAATATTCACATCATCTGGCAGAAGCTATGCCTTCACAAGACAGCTATTTTGGATACAAAAGCGCCGACAAAAGCCTTACTAAGGCAAAAGAGTCCGCTATGAGTAACAGTAAAAACAGTCAACATCTGAAAAATAGTGATAAAGAACAATTCAACATTGCTAATGGATACAAGCGATCAGCAACATTGAATAAAGACGAGCCGCTAATCTCTGAGCTTGTAGATGACCAAGCAAGTAATTTGCAAGACAGCACCAAGAAAATCCTTCATACTTCATCAACCACTATCAACTCGTCATACAAAGACATACCGGAGCGTATATTTATGAATGGACTTATCAAGCATACAGGTATTGCGTTAGCGATCATCATACCGCTGGCGGCATTTTCAGCCTATGCTGCAACGCCGCCCATTAATATGGCTACTACCAGTAATATGCAAGATAATGTGATGAGCGAGAAGATTACGACCGATATGCTATCAGTTAAGCCAAGCGATATTATCTATAAGCCTGCAAGCACACCAACGACAGTAGACAGTGTAGATCTCAATGAATACGCTGGGACATGGTATGAGATTGGACGTCTACCTATGTATTTCCAGCGTAAATGTGCAGGCGATGTCACGGCAAACTATACGCAAAAGACCGATGGGTCAGGCATTGTCGTCACTAACAAATGCGTGAGCGAGGGTGGTTCAGGTATTACGGCAGAAGGTTTGGCTAAGCCAGTCGATGAAAATGGTAGCAAACTAAAAGTGACGTTTTTACCGAAGTGGATTCGCTGGATCCCAGTCGGCCGTGCTGATTATTGGGTACTAGCACGTGATGCAGATTATAAAACTGCGCTAGTAGGGACACCTGATAAAAAATACTTATGGCTCCTAGCACGGTCGCCGAATATCAGTCAGGAAACGTATACTAAATATCGTCAGGTTGCTCAGCAGCAAGGATATGATTTGAAAGAGTTTACATTGACGTCGCAGAGCAGCCAAACAGTGAATCTAGCACCATAATAGATATAATGAAAATTATTGCTTCAATTAATTAAGTACTATGGTAATTATCATGTAAACGACGTCCTAATAAGGCAGCATATATGGCTGCCTTTATTTTTATCCTTATTTATATATGAGTCTGTATATGACGACAAAACCTATTATGCACACTAGCTAATCGGTTATTACTGGCAAAATGAGGCATTTTAGGCTAAAATCTAGGCGATTTGAATACTCTGACGTCAAGAACTGATATTGATAGTGGTTGATTATCCTATTACAGTCACCACCTAGAGCATACACGACCTATCTTATTTATATCTCTTCATATTTTATCGATCATACATTACTGACCATAAGGATGTTTCTCGTGAGCAACGCTGATACCTTACGCCAATTACATCAAGACCACTTAAAAAACTACAACAATCAAGAGCAACAAGCCATTGAGCTTATGGGGCTATTGAGCAAGCTCTATAATGAGCAAGACGTACAAGTGACTTTGTTTGGCGAAACGCTAGACGCTACTTCAGTTGGTCAAATACTTGGACTACATCAAAAAGCAGCATTACGCGACAACGATGCCAACGCTATCGATATCGCTGACACGTTGGCAATGGTAAAAGTCATCGCCGAAAACAAAGAGATTCAAGCGACTCGTATCGACGTTGGCCAATTGATTGCTAATGATACCGATGTACAAGCCGCTCTACAGTCTATAAACAACGCTGGTGCCGTGAATGGCGCAACGGACGTTGTACTATATGGCTTTGGTCGTATCGGTCGTATTTTGACTCGTCTGCTATTGTCACAAGCATCAAGCGCAAAAGGTTTGCAGCTAAAGGCAATCGTCGTACGTCCAGCCGCTGCTGGTGACTTGGCTAAGCGTATCTCATTGCTTGAGCGCGACTCAATTCATGGTAGATTCTTAGGTGGCATCAGTATCGATGAAGACAATAACGGCATGATCGTTAATGGTCGTTTCGTACAAGTCATCTATGCCAAAGACCCAAGCGAAATCGATTATACTGCTTATGGTATTGACAATGCGCTAGTTATCGATAACACCGGTATTTGGAAAGACGAAGCGGGCCTTGGTAAGCACCTACAGTCTACTGGCGTGAAAAAAGTACTCCTAACAGCACCTGCTGGTGGCGATATCAAAAACGTCGTTTATGGTGTGAATAACGACACCGTTGGTGATGACACAATCGTGAGTGCTGCGAGTTGTACGACCAATGCCATTACCCCGACCTTAAACGTACTAAACGACGAATACGGTATCGTAAACGGTCATGTAGAGACTATTCACTCATTTACCAATGATCAGAACTTGGTTGATAACTATCACAAAGCAGACCGCCGTGGTCGTAGTGCGGTGATGAACATGGTTATCACCAGTACTGGCGCAGCAAAAGCCGTTGGTAAAGCATTACCAGAATTGAACGGTAAGCTAACGGGTAATGCTATCCGTGTACCGACACCAAATGTCAGCCTAGCAATCTTGAACTTGAATCTAAAGACCGCACCAGCAAGCGCTGATGCGTTGAATGAGTTCTTGCGTAAGATTGCTAACAGCAGCACGTGGCAGTCGCAAATTGCTTATACCGATTCTACAGAAGCCGTATCTACTGACTTTGTTGGTACGACCCATGTTGGTATCGTTGATGCCCAAGCGACTATTTTGACTGACAACCAAGCTATTGTTTATGTTTGGTATGATAATGAAGTCGGTTATAGTACTCAGGTATTGCGTTTGGCGACGCAGATGGCAGGAATCAGCTACGCTCAGATTCCAGCATAGATTACTAAATACAGTAGCGCAATAACGTTATACTAAGCCTCTCAAAGCATGGTCACTTTAAAGATTATGCTGCAATAGACTCTACTTTGCATAGCTTGGTATCACTTTAACTGTCATACTTAAACACCCGATAGTCCGATTGATTATCGGGTGTTATTGTCATAATGGGCATGACGTAACATAGCTTCTATAGATTGCTCATTTTGTCAGAACGATATAGCAAAACCTCAAAATACAACCGCTGGTTGTCACCAGTCATAGACTGGATTGTAAATTAAGGAACGTAAGATGCGATTTATTGATGAAGCCGTCGTAACGGTAAAAGCAGGTGACGGTGGTAACGGAATCGCCAGTTTTCGCCGAGAAAAATATGTGCCACGTGGTGGACCTGATGGTGGCGATGGCGGTAAAGGCGGTGACGTCTATGTCATTGCAGAGGACAACACCAACACTCTAGTTGACTATCGCTATACCCGTCGTCATGATGCCATGCGCGCTGAAAACGGTCATAGCAGAAACTGCTCAGGCAAAGGATCAGATGATTTGTATTTACCAGTACCAGTTGGTACAACGGTCGTGGATACCGAAACTGATGAAGTACTCGGTGATTTGATTGAGATTGGCCAGACGCTATTGGTCGCTAAAGGTGGTGACGGTGGTCTGGGTAATACCCATTTCAAAAGCTCAACCAACCAAGCACCACGTAAAGCCACGTCTGGTTTTGAGGGTGAGTTAAAAGTTCTTAAGTTTGAGCTAAAAGTTGTGGCTGATGTTGGCTTGATTGGTTTGCCTAATGCTGGTAAATCGACCTTTATCCGTCAAGTCTCTGCTGCTAGACCAAAAGTGGCTGATTATCCGTTTACCACGCTAGTACCAAACTTGGGTGTGGTCGATATTGGTCGTCATCGTTCGTTCGTGATGGCAGATATTCCTGGTCTTATTGAAGGCGCATCAGAAGGCGCAGGACTTGGTATTCGCTTCTTAAAACATGTTGCGCGTACGCGTCGTCTGTTACACTTAGTTGATGTCAAGCCTGTTGATGGTAGCGACCCGGTCGAGAACGCCCGCGTTATCCTAAATGAGCTTGAGCGTTTTTCACCTGAATTGGCCAACTTACCGCAAATTTTGGTATTAAACAAAATCGATCAGGTCAATGATGAAGACTTGAACGCGCTTTGTACACACATCGTGGCAGAGCTTGGTTGGACAGGTATGGTTTTCCGTACAGCAACGCTGACTGGTGAAGGTGTTGATGCAGTAAAATATCATTTAATGAATGATATTGAACTTGAGCGCGAGCGTGAAATAGAAGATCCTATATTCGCTGAAGCACAAAAAGAACGTTTTGAGCGTTTAGAAGCCGAAGTGCGTCTAAACACTGAAGCACAGCGTGAAGCATATCGTGCAGCTCGTAAAGCCGCGCGTGAAGGCTTAGATTTGTCCGATTTGGATGATGACGACGATGGTGTTGAGGTAATGTACGTTCCTTAAGCTAGTATGCTTAAGCGGTTATACTTGAATTGTGAATTTAATCCCTACAATCAATTGATATGAAAAAAAGGAGTTTATATGGCAGATGACATAGCAAACACGACCGAAGAAGCAAGATTTGTTAAACAATCTCGCAACTTTGATATTCAGCGCGTTATTGTCAAGATTGGCTCATCATTATTGACAAATAATGGTCGAGGGTTGGATCGTACTGCCATATATGAGTGGGCAAAGCAGATTGCTAAGCTGCACAAAAAAGGTGTTGAAGTGCTGCTGGTATCGTCAGGTGCCGTTGCTGAAGGTGTGGTACGTATGGACCTTGAGGAACGCCCTAAAAAACTGGCAGCATTACAAGCCTGCGCTTCTATTGGTCAAATGGGACTGATTGAAACATGGTGGTCAGCACTGATTCAGCATGGAATTCAAAGCTCACAGCTCTTATTGACTCATGATGACTTGTCCAATCGTAGCCGTTATCTCAATACTACAGGCGCGCTCACGCAACTATTAGAATGGCGTGTGCTACCGGTCATTAACGAAAATGACACCATTACCATTGATGAGATTAAATTTGGCGATAATGACACGTTAGGTGCGATGGCAGCCGCGATGGTTAATGCAGATTTGTACATTATTTTAACGGATCAAGAAGGTGTGTTCACTGATAACCCACGTGACAATCCTGATGCCAAGATGATTCGTCAAGAACGTGCCATGGCCGATTATTTATTTGATATTGCAGGTGACGGTGGCAAGCTTGGGCGCGGTGGTATGTTAACTAAAATTCGTGCTGGTCGTCTTGCAGCAATGGGTGGTTGTCCTACTGTGATTGTGAGCGGTGCTATCGATGATGTGATCACTCGTGTTGTCTCAGGTGAGGCAGTCGGTACACTACTGACGACTAATGAAGAAGATAAAATCATCGCTCGGAAACAATGGCTTGCTGCGCATTTGCGTATGTCAGGTAGCTTGGTCGTTGATGCAGGTGCCGCAAAAGCATTGACTGAGCATAACAGAAGCCTGCTACCTGTGGGCGTTGTAGAAGTTCGTGGCGGCTTTGATGAAGGTGATGTGGTAGAAATTGTTCATCAAGATACAGGCGAGCGTATAGCCGTTGGGCAAGTAAACTTCTCATCGCATGAGGCGCACCGTGTTGCCCGTGAGCGTACAGAGAAGTTTGACAAAATCTTCGGTAGTAACGAAGACCGTGTGGTGATGGTGCATCGTGACAATCTTGCGATAACTGTATAACGTATTCATGATATAGCACGGCTGTTTTTTATAGCTTATAAATATTTATTGTTATTTTATTCAACCTATTTTATCCAGCACAGTATCTATTTATAAATATGGATACTATGTTGTTTTGGAGATTTGTACATGAGTGCTTCAGACAAGAATGACTCGATTCACCAGCAATTTGCACCACTAAAAAATGACAGGCTGCTACGTGCATTACGCTTTGAGCCCATCGATACCACGCCAGTTTGGATGATGCGCCAAGCTGGTCGTTACTTACCAGAGTACAAAGCCACTCGTGCTGAAGCCGGCGACTTTATGAGCCTGTGCAAAGATACAGATCGTGCTACTGAAGTGACGCTCCAACCGTTACGTCGTTATGACTTAGATGCCGCGATCTTATTTAGTGACATTTTGACCATTCCTGATGCCATGGGATTGGGTTTGTATTTTGAGACTGGCGAAGGTCCTAAGTTTAAGCATCCGATTCGCAAGCAGGCTGATCTTGATAGATTGCCAGTACTTGAGCCTAATGATTCTCTTGACTATGTAATGCGCGCCGTGACCAGCATTCGCAAAGCGCTAAATGGTCAAGTGCCTTTATTTGGGTTTTCTGGTAGTCCATGGACGCTCGCTACATATATGATAGAAGGTGGTAGTTCAAAGGATTATCGTTATACCAAAGGCTTTTTGTATAGCGATCCCAGCTTTTTACATCAGTTATTAGACAAGCTTGCGACTTCGGTCATTGACTATCTCGATGCACAAATTGTGGCCGGAGCTCAGATCGTACAAATATTTGACAGTTGGGGCGGGGCGCTTGGTCATCGTCAATTTATCGAGTTTTCGCACAATTACAACAAGCGTATCGTGGCTGAACTAAAGCAACGCCATCCACAAGTACCAGTGGTATTATTTACCAAAGGTGGCGGGTTATGGCTTGATATTCAGGCTGATAGCGAAGCTGACGCTTTAGGTCTCGACTGGACGATGCCGCTTGACCGCGCGCGTCAAGTACTGACTGAGAGCCAGCGTGAGTTGACCAAAAAGCATAAGAAGCTACAAAGCAGCAAAGCCATTCAAGGCAATTTAGATCCGGCAACGTTATACGGATCACCCGCCACTATCCGCTCTGAAGTGAATGCGATGCTTGATCGCGCCTATGCTAATGGCGAAAAAACTGGCTACATTGCAAACTTAGGTCATGGTATTACCCAGTGGGTGAATCCTGACAATGCCAAAGTCTTTGTTGATGCGGTACATGACTACAAGATCTAAAAGCCACGGTATTCAAAGCTATGGTATTCAAAGCCATAATATTCAGAGACGGTAGGATTGACAGACTGGTTTTATGTCTATATGGCTTTGTAAGCTAGATAAAAATATAGAATTTATTAGATATAATGAGTGCTTACTAAGAATAAGGATAATTTATGATTTCAGCAGCGATTGTCGGTGGTACAGGTTACACAGGTATTGAGCTTATTCGCTTACTATCTGCTCACCCTGAAGTGTCTATTGATTTGCTAACCTCGCGTAGCGAAGCTGGCACTCGCGCTGATGAAATCTTCCCAAGCTTACGCGGTATCTCAGATATTGTTTTTAGCGACTTAGGTGACAGTACGCTTGGGGCATTGCAAAAATGTGATGTTGTATTTTTTGCGACGCCGCATGGTGTTGCGATGAAGCAAGCAGAAGCGCTGACCCAAGCTGGCGTAAAAGTCATCGATTTGGCAGCTGATTTTCGCCTGCAATCATTGACGGAGTTTGAGCACTGGTACAAACAATCTCATGCTTGTCCTGATCTGTTGAAGACAGCAGTTTACGGTTTGCCTGAAATCAATCGTGATAAGCTTGCCAGCGCTTTATTGGTCGGTAACCCTGGCTGCTATCCGACTACTGCGATTTTGGGTTTAAAACCTGTTATCGAAGCACAAAATGAGCAAGCAGAAAGACTAGTCGAGTCTCGTATTGTCATTGATGCCAAATCTGGTGTATCGGGTGCTGGTCGTCAAGCGTCACTGGCACTTAATTATGCGGAAACTACGGATAATTTTAAAGCCTATAGCGTTGAAGGTCATCGCCATTTGCCAGAGATTGAACAGGGTGTGGCGCAGTTACTAGACAGTCAGTTTACACATCGCATTCGCTTTTTACCGCACTTAGTGCCTATGATACGCGGTATGCTGAGCTCAATTCACATGGAGCTGACCGATGCAGGTGCGGCTATCGATTGGCAGCAAGTGTTTGAGGACAGCTATGCATCAGAAGGTTTTGTTGATGTCATGCCAAAAGGTGTTTATCCAGACACGCGCAGTGTGCGTGCTAGTAATCGTCTACGTATCGCAGTACATCAAGATAACGAGCGTGCTGAGCTGACGGTCATTGTGGTGCAAGACAATTTGGTAAAAGGTGCCGCAGGGCAAGCTGTCCAGAATATGAATGTGATGTTCGGCTTTGATGAGTCGATGGGACTCAATTTTGCACCTATCGTACCTTAATGCTGGCTTTTTTGTCGCTAAGTCATTCATATTTATGGTACTAGGTATTGATTATAAATTCCGCTATAATAACTTGCCTTTACTCTTAAGAGATACCATCTAAATGCATGTTAAGCTTGAACGACGCTTTTTTTTAAAGTCATCACGTCTATCGTGTCAAGATTCTGTTCTATATGGTTTGGCGTGCAAAACGCATTCCGATAAAAATAGTAATGGTTTTATAAGTGATATCGGTAGCACTCAACGAGGCGCGTCTACATTAGTATTGGCTTTATTTGTAGTAGTGATATTAGTGACTGCCGTGGCTGGATTGCTATTCGGACATAAGCTGGGCTATCAGCGTGGTTTTCATTCGATGGAAACGCAAGCCCAGCAAGCGATTATCGATGGTACAGAAGCGACAAAAGCGCTAGAAGATTTGCGTCTTAGTAATAAAATCGCGACCAATCAAGCCGCGACAGCCAAGCAAGAGCTGGCCATAAGTCTCGCAAATCTAAAAGAGCTGCGTGAAAACCAGCAATCATTGACAGTAGAAAACAGGCAGGTCTCACAGCTTAATGAGATATATGCTGATGTGATTGCTGAGAAAGGTGGCATGCCGCTACAAATATTGGGCGCTAAGATTGAGCCGCTGCCCGAAAATGCTTTTGAGTATGGTTTTGATATTGGTATGCTCAGTAGCGACGGTCAAGCCAAACGACTCCAGCCAACCTTGACGTTACTCAATAATGATGACTTTGTAGAAGTGCCCTTAGATCCTGCAAGCTATGCGATCGAAGGTATTGTTCGTATACGCGGTCGTTTTATGATGCCCTCAGGTTTTAAACCTTTACAAGCAAAATTGAGCTTGCAAGCAGGTGGCCAAACAGTAGAGCAATTGTACGATTGGAAGCTCGGTGATAAGGTTGATAACATGCTACCATCACTTTTAGACTTGCCAGAAGTTGATGAAAGCCCGATTGTTCCCTAGTAAATACAAGTCTTAATAAATACCAAACAGCGATGATATAGTTGAAAACAAAGCACCATGTCTATATATAGTCATAGTGCTTGATATTTCATCGCCTGCCTAGCTAACCTCTCTTATTCCAAACTTACCTTATAATTATACTTTGATTATGATGAAAAAAATGATATTACAAGCTACGCCAACGGTTGCTGATTGGCATTTTCCAAATATGCCTGCCCATCGCGCACAGGACGGTGACACAGAAGGTGAAACGTCACCGCAAGCAGATGTGCTGGTTGCTGAGCCAGAAATTGCTAAACCGCCTATGTATGCGGTGGTTATGTATAATGACAATTACACGCCAATGGAGTTTGTCGTCTATATTTTGCAGTCAGAGTTCCGCCATAGTATGGACTCTGCGGTCGAAATTATGCTAACGATTCACAATAGTAGCAAAGGTATTGCTGGTATTTATCCCAAGGATATCGCTGAGACCAAGGCCAAAAAAGTAAATAGTCTGGCACATCGTGAGGGCTATCCACTATTAACCCAAATTGAGCCACATCAAGGCGAGTAAAAGGATAGCAAGACACTATATCTTATTCTCACATCAGCTCTCACTGCCATACCTAATCGTTTTTTGTTCTCATCCAGTCGTTATAGCAGCTCACTCTCAAAGTGAGCTAAGCCAGCTATTTTTACAGCCTCGCTTTAGATACCCATATTTGATTAAGCATGTCAGTGAGTATATCGCTCTTATAGTCTTGATTTTATTGTGATATATCCTTATATACTAACTAGGCTTCTCAATAATTTTTACAACCTTTCGATCACTCGTTATTAATATCCTCGTTCATCTACTTACCTTTTATCCACATTAGCTCTTTAAGCTTCTCGTCGCTCTCACATTCTTCGTTATGTACTCGTAGTATGCTTTGATACACTTTAGTCTGCGTTAATAGATTGACTCTGTCGAAGTATCGTGTTGATATAAAGAAAAGCGACTATGAATTATCACAATCACTGCTAACTGATAGATAGATTACAGCATTCGTCACACAGTCTATGGTCCAAATGATATATCCATGATTTTTTAATTATACGAATCTTACCCTTGAACAATCGATCTATCGCCCTGATTTACTTACTAACTCATTCATAAAACTATCAATTATAAAGATAGATATAACCGTAGGAAGTTGTTATGTTAAGTCGTCATCTTGAAGTTTCTCTACGTTTAGCAATGACGCTTGCGCGCCAAAAATCGCATGAGTATCTTACTGTTGAACATTTATTATTGGCGCTATTAGAAAATACTCACGCTGCCAATACCCTGACTGCCTGTAATGCCAATATATCGGCACTGCGTACTGAGCTTGAAGCTTATATTAATAAGCACACGCCAACCGTCGATGTAGACACGGAGCAGTCACCGCAGCCAACGCAAAGCTTTGATCGTATTTTGCAACGCGCTATTTTTCATGTGCAGTCTATAGGCGGTGGTCGATTGGTAGAAGGCTCTGATATTTTGGTTTCTATGTTCTCAGAGCATGATACTTATGCCGTTTATCTGCTCAAAAAACAAGGTATTAGCCGTCTTGAGCTGACCCAATATTTATCACATGGTCAAGACAAAGAAGAGCCATCTGAGCAACGTGCTTCTATGACTGGTGAGCGCCGCAGTGCGTCTGAAAAAACCAGCAAAGATCCACTGGTTGAGTTTGCAACCAATTTAAATCAGCGTGCTGCTGAAGGCGAAACAGACCCATTGATTGGACGCGCTTCTGAAATTGAACGTGCCGCTCAAGTTTTATGCCGCCGCCGCAAAAACAATCCATTATTAGTGGGTGAGCCTGGCGTTGGTAAAACCTCTATCGCCGAAGGTTTGGCGTGGTTGATTATCAATGATAAGGCGCCCAAGCCACTTAATGGTTGCGTGATTTATAGCCTTGATATCGGCTCGCTTATTGCTGGGACGAAATATCGTGGTGATTTTGAAAAGCGTATGAAGTCATTGCTTGATGCGCTGAAGAAAAAGCCCAATGCTATTTTATTTATTGATGAGATTCATATGATCATTGGCGCAGGGTCGTCAATGAGCAGCAATATGGACGTATCTAACCTTATCAAACCTGCCTTGGCTAATGGTGAGCTGCGCTGCATTGGTTCAACGACCTTTACTGAATATCGTCAAGTGTTTGAAAAAGACCATGCACTATCGCGTCGTTTCCAAAAAATCGATGTAAGAGAGCCAAGTGTGGATGATACCGTCGATATCTTGCGTGGCCTCAAGCCTCGCTATGAGGAATTCCACAATGTTGAATATACAGATGAAGCTTTGGTCACGGCAGTACAATTATCAGCCAAGCACATACACGAGCGTTTTTTACCTGATAAAGCCATTGATGTGATTGATGAAGCAGGTGCATATAAGCGTTTAGGCGTCGTTCCTGATGTAGAGGATATTGAAGCTGAAGAGAGCTTTATTGCAGATTTAGAGCAAGACTTTGATGTACAGATTGATGCTGATGTCGAAGGTATCGATAGCGATGCAGACAGTGATAATGAGATGCAAGACGAAGCAGAGACGGCAAAGGCAAACGACCGTGCTCAGTCTGCCGATGGCCTAAAATCTGCTAAAGCGCAAAAGCCACCGATGAAAATCGATGTTGCTGATATCGAAGCCATTATCGCTAAACTGGCACGCATTCCGCCCAAATCGGTATCGAGTGATGACAAGAGCATTCTTGAGCACTTGGATCGTGATCTTAAGCACTTAGTGTTTGGTCAAGATGAAGCGATTGCCACGCTTGCTGATGCAATTAAGCTGTCTCGTGCAGGACTAAAAGCACCAGATAAACCGATTGGCTCGTTTATGTTTGCAGGGCCGACAGGGGTGGGTAAAACGGAGGTCTCTCGTCAGCTGGCCAATCTATTAGGCGTAGAGCTGGTACGCTTTGATATGTCAGAGTACATGGAAGCGCATACGGCATCACGTCTGATCGGTGCGCCTCCGGGCTACGTTGGTTACGATCAAGGTGGATTGTTGACTGAAAAGATCAATCAACATCCGCATTGCGTACTGCTACTTGATGAGATTGAAAAAGCGCATCCTGATGTCTTCAACTTGCTATTGCAGGTGATGGATCATGGTACATTAACTGATAACAATGGCCGTGTTGCTATCTTTAAGCAAGTCATTATTATTATGACGACGAACGTTGGTGCTGATAGTATCAGTCGCTCTTCTATGGGCTTTACTCAGCAAGATCATAGCCGCGACAACACTGAGGCGCTCAAGCGCGTCTTTACGCCAGAGTTCCGAAATCGTCTAGACGCGATTATTCAGTTCAATCCACTAGATACTTCAGTGGTTGTGTCAGTTGTTGACAAGTTCTTGGTTGAGCTACAAGTACAGCTTGATGATAAGCAAGTGACGTTAGAGATTGATGATGATGTGCGTGATTATCTGGCTGATAAAGGATACGATCGCCTTATGGGTGCACGTCCAATGCAGCGCCTGATTCAGGATGAGATCAAAAAGCCACTGGCAAGTATGATTTTATTCGGTGACTTGGTAAATGGGGGCGTTGTTCATTTGACTTTAGCCCCTAAAGCCGACAATACGCAAGACGATGATACAGTGAAGTTAGATAAATCTTCGCAAAAAGGTTCACCGGATAGTCGGATTGTTTTGACTGTGGTCGAGACTCATGAGCCACGTTCAGACTCTGAGTCAGTGGCTAGCTAAAACATTTAGTTTGAATATAAGAGTAACGGCTATCGTAACATTACGGTAGCCGTTTTTTTGTTGCTATAATTCATCAACAAAGCTCATACGGTTTTTTGTTACTATTAGTCTTTAAAATAAGCCAATCACTGAGCTATCATTTCATAACAAATATAAAAAGGATGTACTATGGAGCTGTTTGACGAGCAGACAACCAAAACACCAGAGCAAAAACAAGCCATTTTAGACAATGTCCGTCTGCCAGAGGACTGGAAGGCGGCATTAGCAGATGAGTTAACGTCCGAAAATATGGACAATCTACGCGCATTTTTGAAAGAAGCTTATCAGTCAGGGGATAGCATTTATCCGCCCGCGCCGTTGATGTTTAATGCGCTTAATCTCACGCCTTTATCGCAAGTTAAAGTGGTGATTTTAGGTCAGGACCCTTATCATGGGCCAGGGCAGGCCATGGGATTGTCATTCTCTGTTCCTAAAGCGATTCCTAAGCCGCCATCATTAAACAACTTGCTTAAGGAGATGGCAGATGACATCGGTATCGCACCCTCAAAACATGGTGACCTAACTTACTGGGCGCAGCAAGGTGTTTTGCTACTAAACAGCTCACTAACTGTGCGAGAAGGCGAGCCAAACAGTCATCAAAATAGAGGCTGGGAGCAGTTTACCGATGCAGTCATTGACGCGGTCAACGAGCAGACAGAACATACCGTATTTATTTTGTGGGGCAGTAAAGCACAAAAGAAAGGTAAGTATATCGATACCGACAAACATCTTATTTTGACCGCCGTGCATCCTTCGCCGTTGGCTGCGAACCGCGGTGGATTTTTTGGGACAAAGCCATTTTCTAAAACCAATGACTACTTGTTGCAGTATGGTCAAACGCCCATTGACTGGCAGCTACCGCAATAAATGCTAAATACTATGAATACAGGTTTAGCATCTTATTTTTTAGCGCTGAGCGAACTTGAGGGTATACCATTTGCATCCCTTATGTTTTGGACACTGCAAGATGGTAAATGGATGCAAGAAGCGCTTAGACTAGCAAGCCAAGGCGCTAAACTGGGTGAAGTGCCAGTAGGCGCTATATTGGTGCATGATCAGCAGATCATTGGTCAAGGGTTCAATCAACCGATTGGCTGTCATGATGCGACGGCACATGCTGAGATAGTTGCGTTAAGAGAGGCCTGTCAGCGTCTACAAAATTATCGTCTGCCACTACAGACAACTTTGTACGTGACACTAGAGCCTTGTACGATGTGTATTGGCGCGCTCATTCACGCACGTGTTGATAGGCTAGTATATGCGACGAGTGAGCCACGTGCTGGCATGGTAGGCAGCCAGATGGACTTATCAATGCAGCCTTTTTATAATCATAATATCCAAGTTCATAGAGGATTGTGCAGTGAGCATAGTAGTCAATTGCTAAAGACGTTTTTTCGTGAGCGTAGGCGATTAGCGAAACAGAATAAAAACAGCGTTTAATCCAAAATGATTAATAAATAAGATATCAGTTTGGGCGCTAGTGGTAGCGATGATTTTTTGCTATAATATCGCCCTATTTGGTAGCGAATTTTTTAGCCTGCTATCAAGCATTTGATATACCAGTAAATATTGCTTCATTGCTACTGCATGACAGCTATACGGGTAACAACTATTATTGAGTAAGTATTATGACCGTCTCCGTATCTGATAACGATCTACTCAATAAAAACGATAGTGTAAACCATTCAGCACGCTATCCGGTTATCTGTATCGATGGGCCTAGTGGCGCTGGTAAAGGTACGGTCACATGGCGTTTAGCTCAAGTGTTGGGCTATCAGCTATTAGACTCTGGGGCGCTATATAGAATCGTAGGACTCAAAGCATTCGAAGCTGGATTGATCACAGCAGATGCCAGCCATCCAATCGATGAGTCGGCGGTCTTAGCGCTTACTAAGAGCTTAAAGATAGCTTTTGTCCCAAATAATGAGTCAGGGCGCGTAGATATCATCGTAAATGGACAAGCGGTAGGTGATCAGGTACGTAACGAGACCGTAGGCGGCTATGCGTCGCAGATCGCAGTATTTCCAAAAGTTCGTGAGGCTTTGCTCACATTACAACAGGATATGGCGACACGTTCAGGACTCGTCGCTGATGGTCGCGATATGGGGACGGTTGTATTCCCAGATGCGGATGTGAAAGTATATTTGACGGCGAGCGCGGAAGCGCGTGCTGAGCGCCGCGTGACCCAGCTAGTTAACGCTGGGCAAGCAGCAGATTTTGACTCGATTTTGGCGACGATTAAAGAACGTGATGATCGTGATGAGAACCGTAGCACCGCACCATCGAAACCTGCAGCAGATGCTTTGTTACTTGATAGCTCAATGCTCGATGCTGATGCGGTTTACGAGCAAGTAAAAAGACATTGCCAAGATCAAGGGCTGTTTTTTAATAGTTAATAAAAACAACATATTAAGTACTAAAAAATTTCCTATAGTCCCTATTTTTAATGTAGAATTGTACAGTTGGAAGTTAGTGTTTTTTAACGATTAATTATTTATTAGGTTGGGTTGATAAAATTTTGTTTGATAGAATAAAGTAAGACAGTTGTTGTTAGTAAGTTTAAATATGCGCTTATTAACAACAAACGTTTTTATATATGATTGCATAAGATATAAAACCAGTATTCTCGTTTTATGCAATCATAAATTTGATCCGTACTGTGCTGGACAGGATACGGCTATACAAAGGTAGACATAATGGAATCATTTGCTGAACTATTTGAAGCGAGCATCGAAGAAACAGGCCTAGATATCGAGCGTGGCTCGGTGATTAACGGTACTGTTGTGGCCATCGATAGCGATTGGATCACAGTAGATACTGGTCTGAAATCTGAAGGTATCGTCGCTCGTGAAGAGTTTTTAAGCGAAGAAGGCGAACTTGAAGTTGAAGTTGGCGATAGTGTTGATGTCGTAGTTGAAGCGGTTGATAACGGCATGGGTCAAACCTTGCTGTCACGTGAAAAAGCTAAGCGTGTTGAAACTTGGAACTTCCTTGAAAAAATTGCTGACAATGATGAGATCGTAAAAGGTATCATCTCAAGCAAAGTTAAAGGCGGTTTCACTGTAGATATCGGTTCAGTACGCGCGTTCTTACCAGGTTCATTGGTAGATGTACGTCCTATCCGTGATACGACTCATCTTGAAGGCAAAGAGCTAGAATTCAAAGTCATCAAACTTGATCAAAAGCGTAATAACGTTGTTGTTAGCCGCCGTGCAGTTATGGAAGCTGAAAACTCAGCTGAGCGCGAAGAGCTATTGAACAAGCTTGAAGAAGGCATCGAGATCGAAGGTATCGTTAAGAACCTTACTGATTACGGCGCGTTCGTTGATCTAGGTGGTATCGATGGTCTATTGCACATCACTGACATGGCATGGCGCCGTATCAAGCATCCATCTGAAGTTGTTGAAGTTGGTCAAGACCTAAAAGTTAAAGTATTGAAGTTTGACCGTGAACGCAATCGCGTAAGCCTGGGTCTAAAACAACTTGGTACTGATCCTTGGGACAACGTTAGCGGTACTTACCCAGTGGGTAGTGTTGTTAAAGCTCGCGTAACCAACTTGACTGATTATGGTTGTTTCGCTGAGATTTCTGAAGGTATTGAAGGTCTAGTACACGTATCAGAAATGGATCACACCAACAAAAACATCCACCCATCTAAAGTAGTTCAAGTGGGCGATGAAGTTGAAGTAATGATCCTTGATATCGATGAAGAACGTCGTCGTATTAGCCTAGGTATCAAACAGACTCTAGCTAACCCATGGGATGAGTTTGATAAGAAACATGAGCGCGGTGATAAAATCACTGGTACGATCAAATCAATCACTGACTTCGGTATCTTTATCGGTCTAGACGGTGGTATCGATGGTCTGGTTCATTTATCTGATATCTCTTGGAACGAAACTGGCGAAGATGCTATCCGTAACTACAACAAAGGCGACACCGTTGAAGCAATGGTATTGTCTGTAGATGCAGAAGCTAACCGTATCAGCCTGGGTGTTAAGCAGTTGAGCTCTGACCCATTCAACGAATACCTAGTCGCTAATGACCGCGGTGCTATCGTTAATGGTAAAGTGAAAGAAGTAGACGCTAAAGGCGCTACTATTGAGCTTGCTGACGAAGTTGAAGCTTATCTACGCGCTTCTGAAATTCAACGTGACCGCGTTGAAGATGCAACTAAGCATCTGTCTGTTGGTGATGACGTTGAAGCAAAAATCATCAGTGTTGATCGTAAAACACGCAACATCAACTTGTCTATCAAAGCGAAAGACGAAGCTGAAGAGCGTCAAGCGATTAAAGATCTTGGTAGCACGAACACAACTGCCGCTGCAGGTTCTGATGCACAGCCAAAAACGATTGGTGATTTGATCAAAGAGCAAATGCAGTAAGTTGTAAGTTATTGATATAAAAGTAATATAAAAAAAGCGACTTCGGTCGCTTTTTTTATGGTTAAGTTTTGATATTTGTATTAATAGGTAAGGTTTTTGGCTAAATAAGGAAACTCTTATTCCTATTTTCCTCAATATCCGCTATCATTTGCAACATTGAGTAACGAGATGTGAGCGACAGTGTATTTAGAGTTGCGATATGACTCTTGTAAATAGACTATTATTGATTTAGCTATTATTGATTTAGCTATTAGAGTATTCTGTTGATAATACTGTTTTGACTTATTATCAGTTTATCCATCAATCAACAAGGCAAGCGTAATAATGCAGCAAGCGATTAACAAATCCGAATTTATCAGTAATTTGAGTGCGAATTGTGACAACATGGCAGATACCATCGTTGATGACGCCGTTCGCGAAATATTAAATTTGATGACCCATACTTTAGCCAATGATGGCCGAGTCGAGGTTCGTGGGTTTGGCAGTTTTTGTCTACATCATCGCCGCGCTCGTGTCGGACGCAATCCTAAAACGGGGGAGAGCGTACCAGTTCCTGCTAAAGCGATTCCACACTTTAAGCCAGGTAAAGCATTACGTGAAGCAGTCAATGATAAAGTAGCACACAGCTAATATTCATTAATGATTGACTGACTAAAAACTATCATTCCAACCTGAGGTAATTGTCTCATGCGCTTTTTATTATTCGTATTGCTGTTTTTGAGCTTTGCTTACTCGCTTGGTCTGGTATTGGCAAATAATACCGAGGTCGGGGTCAATTTACTGTTTTCGCAAGCACCTACAATGAATTTGGGGCTACTGCTCATTCTATGTCTAATACTCGGCATCATTATTGGTATTCTATTATCATTGCTTATATTCCGCGTACTACAGAATAAGTGGGAAATCTCACGTTTGCAAAAGGCAAATGCAAATCTACAAGAGCAATTGAATCAAGCCAATGTGGTGATTGACCGTCAGGCCAGTGCGCCAACCGTAGATGAGGCTGTCTATGGTGCTAGATCGATTGATATGCAAGACAATACAGACACACATATAAATGAAGGTGGTACGTTGTCTAAGCGCAAACGAGATTAAATTGCTCGGCCATAGAAATGGTTGTTGATTTTGAAAATACAGTGCTCTAATAATTCTGATATGCGGCAAAACCATGAATAATATGATTAACTCTCCCGTCATTGTTGCTTTAGACAATATGACTCTGCAAGCATCGTTGGCATTAGCGGATCAATTGGATCCAGCGTTATGCCGGCTCAAAGTAGGTAAAGAGCTATTTACGCGCTGTGGTCCCGATATTGTAAAGGCACTGCATCAGCGTAACTTTGAGGTATTCTTAGACCTGAAGTTTCACGATATTCCTAACACTACTGCTCAAGCGGTACTAGCTGCTGCCGAGCTTGGTGTATGGATGGTCAATGTTCATGCTAGTGCAGGTCTAGAGGCTATGTCTTTGGCAAAACAGCGTTTAATAGATAAAGACCTTAATACATTACTCATCGCGGTGACTGTATTGACCTCTATGGACAGTGACGCATTGATGCAAACGGGTATCACTGATAGCTTAGACGTACAGGTGAGCCGATTGGCACAATTGACCAAGCAAGCTGGGTTAGATGGGGTAGTGTGCTCTGCTCAAGAAGCGAAAACGCTTAAAGCGTTATGCGGTCAAGATTTTAAATTGGTCACGCCAGGCATTCGACTAGCAGACGACAATGCTGATGATCAAAAGCGTATCTGTACGCCAAGTCAAGCATTGTTAGATGGTTCTGATTATTTGGTGATTGGACGCTCAATCACTCAAGCCAAAAACCCTGCCGAGAAGCTAAATAGAATATTACAAAGCATTTAAGTTTTAATAGCAATACAATAAAAAAGACAGCCTAAATCGCTGTCTTTTTTTACTTTTTTCAGACAGAAAAAAGCTGTTACACTACCTGAGAGGTTTTATAAGTAGGCTGATCTGCAACCAATTATGCAGTCTATTAAAAGGAGTGCTGGCCTATTAAAATACGCTAACGTTACCGATTGGCTGATAATGATACTATTGGACGATATTGAATTATATGAAATTACAAATACTAAGTGACTTACATATTGATAGTTATGCACGCCAGTCACACCCTATTGGGCATATTCCTAAAACTGACGCAGATATCGTGTTAGTAGCGGGAGACACCGCCAACAGCGATAGAGGGATGCCGTGGTTACAAGAGCAGGCAGCACGCTTACAAATTCCTCTGATCACGATCTCAGGTAATCACGAATATTTTGACGAAGATGTGCTAAGTTTTGACCAAAAGTTGGCGACTTGGGACAATTATGATGCTGCCTCTAACAAAGGGGTTTGTGTCTTACAGTGCCAGCATATTGATATTGGTGATATACGAATCTTAGGTTGCACACTGTGGACGGATTATCAGTATCATGCCAATGAAGATACTATGGCTGCTGCTAGGCATTTTATGCGTGATTATAAGCAGATATATGCAGGTAAAGAGATGTTCTCACCTGAAGTTTCCATGCAAATTCACTCAGAGCATCGTCAGTGGTTGCAGCAAGCACTAATCACAACGAAAGAATTGGGTAAAAAAACCGTGGTGATGAGCCATCATAGTGTCAGTGCATTATCGGTGTCTGAAAAATATGCTAATTCACCAAGCAATGCTGCCTTTGTCAGTGACTTGTCTGGATGGATGCATGAGGACTGGGCACCAACGCTATGGGTACATGGTCATACCCATGAAGCATTCGATTATCGATTAGGTAATACGCGAGTGATTGTCAATCCTAGGGCTTACCCTAACGAGATTAGCAGTACGGCGTTGGCATTTGCGTGGGATAAAGTTATTGATATCGGTTAGTTGAGGATCTATGTAGATAAGCCATGTTACTTATCTTCGCTTAGTTCTTTTAAAAACAAGCTCACTCCTTGTATGACAAGATATTTACAAGATATAGTGCAACTAGACTTGTCAGTTGTTCATTCCTATCAAAAAATCTGCTACGCTTGCTACTATGAGTAAATATCTTAATAGTACCTTATCAAAAGTCTCTGCTGACAAGCTTGCGAGTCACACACCAAGTGCGCCTGCGCCTTCACATCTGCCAGATAGTATGATTTCTTCGGTCAGACTATTACCTGAAAATGAGCGGCTGATTTTATTTACCAGACACTCTTTGCGTGAGCGTTCTGACGGCAATGGTTTTGCCAGCTATCAGTTGCCGCTGACGCCTAAAGGCCGCGTACTAGCTAAGTCTTGGGGTCGTTGGTTAGCAGGTCACCTCCCATACTCACTCGATGTTGATAGCATCTCAAGCCCCATTAAACGCTGTATTGATACGGCGCAGCTCATGCAGGAAGGAGCAGGTCTAAAGCGTGATATTACGCATCAGTCACTGCTGGTTGAGCCTGGTAGCCTCGTTACTGAACCTGAAATAGCGAACCCAATATTTAAAGAGATTGGTGTACTCAATTTTATCAATCGCTTTTTGCAAGGCAATCTTGAAGGCACCAAAAATGCTTATCAAGGTGGCCTTGATATTCTCTCGCTCTTTTATCAAAACCAGCCGCAGCATGGGCATCTAATGCTGGCTGTCAGTCATGATACTTTGTTGTCTGCATTCTTAGCCGTGATGTTCGATGTGGAAGAGATCGATTGGAATGATTGGCCAAAAATGATGGAAGGGGTGTTTTTGTGGTTTGATGATAAACCTTTTGATCAGGCAAATGCGCATTTTATCTGGCGTGGTAAAGTATATACACGTCCGATTAGTTCATTGTTGAATGGGTATCGTGCAGCAGGGTATCACCCAAGTAAACTGCTATTACCACCAGGGGTGCAATGGACATAAGATTTCATCAAAAAATGGTAATGACGATCCACTAGATATATATCGAGTAGGCATAAAAAAACCTTGCCCCAGTATCAGAACCAGTAGCAAGGTTTTAGTCATTATGCTATAGAAGCATAATGCGGTCTAGACAATACAAATCTTAAGCTTGTAGGCCTTTGATTGTTTTGTTTAGGCGGCTCTTACGACGAGCAGCTTTATTCTTATGAATAATACCTTTGTCAGCCATACGATCAATAACTGGTACCGCTCTGTTGTAAGCTTCGGTAGCCGCGTCATAATCTTTAGCTTCGATAGCCGCATCAACACGTTTTAAGTAAGTACGAACCATAGAGCGTTGTGACGCAGAGTTCTGACGACGTTTGGTGTTTTGACGGGCGCGTTTACGAGCTTGTGCAGTATTAGCCACGCGTATCTCCTTGATAAAGACAGATAAAAATATGAATGTTGATTGCAATAATGGGTTTAACAATCATCGGTGACGAGCAGCCGTCTCGTCAAACATGATGTCGATGTCTAATATTAAAGTATCTAATATTAATGGATCATCGCAAGCGCCAGAACTGTTTGGAATAATTAAACAGCGTTGACGTGTAAAGCCGGTTATTTTAGCAAATTATTGCACTAAGGACAATATATTTGATTATCAATACCCAAAGAAGTAACGTAAACTTATAGAGGTGGACTCAATAGGGCATCTAATGCCCTGTCAGATACCAAAAGACATAGACAGCGGTTAAAATCTCTTACAATATATCATACATAATAGCGTCAGTTATTCATGAACTTAGGTATGATATCCTAATGGTAGGCCTTGATATAGGTTACTTTTCATCAATATAGAACCTCTAACGTTATATAAGTGGATAGGGTATGCAGCGAAAAGCAATTGTGATTGGCGCAACAGGATTGGTAGGGCAGCATTTGGTAAAACAGCTGAGTGAGCTCTATGATACATTGATTGTGATCGCTCGGCGCCCGCCACGTTATATTAATGCCAGCATGCGTTTTTATCAGGTTAATGACTTTGATAATCTCTCTGAAGTGTTTGCGAGCGTTGGTGCGGATCGAACGACAGATGCCTTTAGTTGTCTTGGCACCACCAAAAAACAAGCGGGCAGTGATGAGGCTTTTCGAAAGATAGACCATGATTACAATGTTAACTTTGCTAAGCTATGCCGTGATAAAGGGGTAGAAAACTTTTTTCTACTTTCATCCATGAATGCCGATATTGACAGCCGCTTTTTGTACAATCGAGTCAAGGCAGAGACGGAGCAATCTATTACGGCACTAGGCTTTGGTCAACTGGTGATATTTCGACCGTCGTTATTACTAGGCAAGCATAAAGGGCGTCCACTCGAGAGCATTGGTCAAAAAGCTTTTAAGCTTATCTCGCCTTTAGTCTCAGAGTCACTCTCATTACATCCTATCTCGGCTAAGCGCGTCGCTAGTGCAATGGCGATGAGTGCTCATGACATTTATCATCGTCGTAAATACCGTACAGAACCCCAGATTGAACATACAGAGATCATTGAAAATAAGAAGATGCTTGCAATGACTCGCGTGAAAAAATAAAGTATTATTTTTGAGTCAAGACTACAGCCAAGTATGACCATGTATTACAAGATCAAGCAGCTTAATCACTCATAATAAGGAGTAAAAAGGATGGAGATGAATAAAGAGAACTTTGTCACATGTGATTTACTGGACGCCAATCCTGTGTCGCAAGTATGTCTACCAAATATTGAAGGTAAGGCATTTCGTCATTTTGGTGCAAAAGATAAATTCTGCGGTGAAATCGTGACGGTGAAGTGCTTTGAAGACAATAGCCGCGTCAAATCACTATTGAATAGTGATGGCAAAGACAAAGCTGGCGATGGTAAGGTGTTGGTCGTCGATGGTGGCGGCTCTATGCGCTGTGCCTTGCTCGGCGATATGATTGCACAGTCGGCCATCGACAATGGCTGGGCAGGTGTTATCGTATATGGCTGTGTCCGAGATGTTGATGACATGGCAGCGATGGATCTTGGTGTGATGGCACTTGGTTGCATCCCGCGCAAATCAACTCGCCGTGATGAAGGTCAAACGGATATCGAAATCCGCTTTGGTGATTTGACATTGAACTCGGGAATGTTTGTCTATGCTGACAACAATGGCATTATCGCTAGTGATAAACCGTTAATTTGAACTTGGTTTAACCAGTGTGAATGAGAACCTCAGCTTATCAGTTGGGGTTTTTTATGTAATGATAGTTAAAGCTTAATAATCGTTATCAATCCTCGATCATGAATGAGTGAACTTTTACGTGACAAACCGTTACGGCATAAGTTTTGGTAATTGCTCAAATATTCGTATAATAGCTTTCTGACTTCTTAACTGTGATCCTATTCTTTATGCCTATCACTGCTTTGACTGACGCGTTTGATCCCATTAACCAGCAGTTGTTCCCCATCCAAAATGCCGAGCGGCGTTGGCTTGCGCCTGTCCATGGTGCGGTCAGTAGCTTATGGCTGGCAAGCTTGGTTCAAACGCCTATGTGGAATGTTGCCAAGCGCCTAAAGGTCGTGGTGGCACGTGACCAAAACCAACTCAATCAGATAGAGACCGAGCTGGCATTTTGCGGTGTGGATGCCTACGTATTCCCTGACTGGGAGACACTGACATATGATGAGCTGTCTCCGCACCAAGACATCGTTAGTGAACGCATCAATCTATTGACAGATATGCCGAGATCAGGCGTGCTACTCATCTCAATACAGACATTGATGCAACGCGTCGCACCGCCCAGTTGGTTGATCGGACAGCATTTTGATTTGAGCGTTGGTGATCGATTCGATATCAATACGCAACGTGGGCTTTTGGCAAAGGCGGGTTATAGAGCGGTTGATAATGTCTTTGAGCCCGGTGAGTTCGCTGTACGTGGCAGCATTATCGATATCTTTGCTATGGGTCAGCCTTTTCCGCTGCGTTTAGACTTATTTGACGATGAAATTGAGACGATTCGTTTTTTTCATCCGCAAACCCAGCGCACGTTGACCGCTGATGACCTCAAAGCGATGTTGACAGGCAATGATACCAGCATGGGCAAAGAGTCACTGTCGCTGCTGCACAAATTGCCAGATATCTCTAAACCTATCGAACAGTTCCAAATATTACCAGCAAAGGAGTTTCCGCTGGATGAAGGGCGAGAGACATTTCGCACGAATTTTGCGGCGATGTTCCCTAATGCCAGTAGCCGCAAGTCTGAGTTGCATAAAGATGTAATGGCAGGTATCGCGAGTAGCGGACTGGAGTATTATCAGCCACTATTTTTTGACTTAAAAGATTGGCAAGAAGAAAGTACATTGTTTTCTTATTTGCCAAGCGATGCGTTGTTTATCACGGATGAGCTGATCCACGAAAAACAGGCGGACTATTGGTCACAAATCCAGCGCCGCTATGAAGAGCGTCGCCATGATATTGACAAGCCTATCGTCGAACCTGCGCTCTTATACTTATTATCCAACGCACTTAACGAGCAGCTCAATCAATATCCACGAGTGATATTAAGTGCTCGTGATGAGTTGGCTACGACAAATGACGTTGTAGCAAAAGAAGGTAAAGATTCATCTCAGCCGCAACTGCCATTAACGCCTACTAAGCAGCAAGGGTTGGTGACATTAAGCGCCGAAGAACCGCCAGAGCTGGCAGTCAATCATCAGAAATCTGAGCCATTAACGGCATTGCTCGACTTTTTAAACGTTCAACAACAAACAGCAACGCCAGTACTAGTTGTGGCAGAGACTGCTGGCCGTCGTGAGATTCTTATCGAGCTGTTTAAGGGTAAGATTGATATCAAAGCATATGATAGCTTTGAAGCATTTTTAGCAGCAGATAAGACGAGCGCTATGAATAATGCTCGACTACCACATGTCGGTCTGACTGTGGCACCAATTGAGCGCGGCGTATACGTGCCTGAACGTTTGGTGTTGATTAGTGAAACGCAGCTGTTTGGTCGTCAAGTCTTGCAGACGCGTCGTCGTCGCCAAAGCGGTGTATCAGAGGAGTTCTTGGTTAAGAGCGTCACTGAGATAACAGATGGCAGCCCAGTCGTTCATATCGAGCATGGTATTGGTCGTTATAACGGCCTAATCACGCTAGATGTGGGCGATGGTGAGCAAGAGTTCATTCATTTAAAATATGACGATGATGCCAGTATCTATGTGCCAGTCGCCAATCTACAAATGATCAGTCGCTATAGTGGCGGCGATCCAGCGTTAGCGCCATTACATAAGATCGGCAGTGGCAAATGGGATAGAGCCAAACAAAAGGCCTTGGAGCAAATTCACGATGTTGCCGCAGAGCTGCTCAATATGCAAGCGCGTCGTGAGGCCAAAGTTGGTATTCATTTTAAAATAGATCCGTCGCAATACGAGCTGTTTGCCAGTCAGTTTGCGTTTGAAGAGACCGCTGACCAAGCCAATGCCATTCATGCGGTTATGGAAGATATGAGACAAAACCAGCCAATGGATCGCCTCATCTGCGGTGATGTTGGCTTTGGTAAAACAGAAGTAGCGATGCGAGCGGCCTTTATTGCCGTCAGTGCTGGCTATCAAGTGGCTGTGTTGGTACCTACTACCTTGCTTGCTGGACAACACGAAGACAATTTCCGCGATCGATTTGCTGATTGGCCAGTGCGTATTGAGAGCCTGTCTCGCTTTGGTGGTAAAAAGCATCAAGACATGGTCTTGACGGACTTGGCTGATGGCAAAGTCGATATTGTGATCGGTACTCATAAACTATTGCAGCCTGACGTGAAGTTTGCAAATCTTGGGCTAATGATTGTCGATGAGGAGCACCGCTTTGGAGTACGTCATAAAGAGCGTATCAAGGCGATTCAGACAGATGTAGACAGTATGTCTATGACCGCGACGCCTATCCCTAGAACGCTTAATATGGCGCTCTCAGGCATGCGTGATATGTCAATCATTGCCACACCGCCTGCACGCCGGTTGGCTATTAAAACCTTTGTCATGCAAAAGACAGATGCCTTGATGAAAGAAGCTATCTTGCGCGAGCTATTACGTGGTGGGCAGGTTTATCTGCTCCACAATGATGTGGCTAGTATTGAGCGTATGGCAGAGACTATTCGTGACCTCGTACCAGAAGCGCGAGTAGGGGTCGCCCATGGGCAGATGCAAGAGCGCCAGCTTGAGCAAATCATGCAGCAGTTTTATCATAAAAAATTCAACGTGTTGGTGTGCTCTACTATTATTGAGACAGGTATCGACGTACCGAATGCCAATACTATTATCATTGAGCGTGCGGATAAGTTTGGTCTGGCGCAACTGCATCAGCTACGAGGCCGAGTAGGTCGCAGTCATCATCAGGCATATTGTTACCTATTGGTGCCTTCTCTCAAAGGTCTCAAAGGCGATGCCAAGCGTCGTCTACATGCAATTGAACGCGCCAATACACTGGGCGCAGGTTTTATGCTGGCGAGTGAAGATCTAGAGATTCGCGGTGCAGGTGAGATACTGGGTAAGCAGCAAAGTGGTAATATGCAGGCGATTGGCTTTAGCTTATATATGGATATGCTGGAGCGTGCAACTAAGGCGATCAAGGCCGGTAAAGAGCCTGACTTGAATACGCCACTATCGCTAACCAGTGAGATTAACTTGCATAGCTCTGCTCTTATTCCAGAAGACTATCTACATGACGTACATCAGCGCCTATTGTTTTACAAACGTATAAGTAATACAGATGATAAAGAAGCGTTGACGGATATTCGTACCGAAATGTTAGACCGTTTCGGTGCATTGCCAGACCAGACCAAGCAGCTATTTGCCATTCACGGACTACGCTTGCAAGCAGAACCATTGAAGATCAACAAAATCGATGCCAATAGTAATAGTATGACGTTGGAGTTTGCACCTGATACCCCCGTCGATGCCTTGGCGATTATTAAGCTGATTCAGTCAGATGGGCAGCATTATCGTATGAATGGGGCATCTGGTATTCGTTATCAACATAGCGAGAAGTTGGCAACGCCTCAACAGCGAGTCTCTGTTATCCAAGATCTTCTACGTTATTTTAGTGAGCATATGGTGACAGAAGCTGCCTAGAGTCGATCAGTGAGAGCCATCATCGGGGTTGCTAAGACAATCAACACAAACGCAATAGTGTATGGTGCTATTTTATCGCAGGGATAACTGATAAAATAACCGGATTGCTTCTTCTTCGATATTTTTTACGTACTTTTATTTGCATTAAACAACAAGAGAACCGTCATTATGTTCCAACTTCATCATAAACTTGCTGCTGATAGTTTCTTAGTGGGTGATTTTCCATTATCTACTTGCCGTTTGATCAATGACTGTCAATTCCCTTGGTTGATATTAGTACCGCGCGTATCGGGTATCAAAGAGCTTTATGAGTTGTCTGAGGCAGACCAAACGCAGTTCTTGCGTGAGTCAAGCTGGTTATCGAGTCAGCTAGCCAAAACCTTTCAAGCAGATAAAATGAATGTGGCCGCGCTTGGTAATCAAGTCCCGCAGCTTCATTTTCATCATATTGTTCGTTATCAAAATGATATGCAATGGCCAAATCCAGTATGGGGAGTTCCTGCGGTTCCTTATACCAAAGAAGTCTTGGCACAAATGCAGCAGACGTTAATGATGGCGCTACGTGGTCATCATCAAATGCCTTTTGATTGGCAGATGTAATCCGTTTTTAACTTTGAATTGCTTTACCTCATCTATAAAGCATTATTTATGAAGCCTCTCTCATAAACTATTGCGACAGAAAAAAGCCAGATACTCGTCATATCTGGCTTTTTTCTGTAACAATCAAACATTGTCAGTTGTTTATCCAGAAGATTTGTCATCTTGATAAATGATAGATGGTATTTTTTTAGCTACCACTGACCTAGGTTTCATTTAATTTAGAAAGTATAATATATTTTTGTAATTATTTATCATTAAGATAGGTGATTTGCGTGTGTTGTTCTTATATATCTTTATCTCTCTGATAGCTTATCTCATTTAAGTGAAATTCAATATGCCTTTTATAGGGATGTTAAAGCCAAAACTATTGTCAAAAGGTAGTGGAATCTGTCAATTCGACTATCCAGAAGTTTTTGTTTTAATTCTTACTGTCATATTACTCGCCCCGCATTACAATTTTCGTCCTACCTCAATGGCATTATTGGTTGTCGTTCTATTACCTAGCCTAATGATTCTGATTTATAACTATCGACGCCAAACCAGTCTTTGGACGTCTAATATGGTCGTTATTTTATTTGCGGTCGTTATTGGGTCAATACAGTTTTGTACGGTGATATCGCTCAGTTTGGTAGCCTTAATCGGCGTACGTATGATCGTCAGTGGTGTCGATAACGGTCTAAGATTATTTACTGTAGCATTGGTGACATCTATTGTCTTTTATTATGTCAGTACAATACTAGACAACGAAGGATTGAACTGTAATGAAGGTTGGGTGCCTCCCACCGTATTGCTAGCAAGCATAATGGTTATTTTGTATCAGTTTCGCAGTACGTATCAAGAGTATATTGGTTATAAAGAAAGTGCCTCTAAAGCCGGAGGACGTTTGAGTACCATGGTGTCGGTCATCAATAAGTTGACTCGCTTTGTACCACCGCAAATTTGGGAGCCAATTGTTAGATCTGATAGCCCTGTTAGTGTGTCGAAGAAACGTGCCAAGCTGACTATTATGTTTTCAGATATTGTGGGCTTTACCGATCTGTCTGATAGCCTGAGTCCTGACAACTTGGCTGATATTTTGAACACTTATATGCATTGTATGACATTAATTGCTGACAGACATGGTGCCGTACTTGATAAATTTATTGGTGATGGCATGGTGTGCTTTTTCGGTGAGCCTAATAGCCGTGGCTCACGTCAAGATGCTCTGGATTGCGTGGCAATGGCGATAGATATGCGCCGCGAGATGCGTACATTGCGTCAAAAATGGCGGCTGATGGGGTTTGAGGGGTTATATATACGTATTGGTATCACAACTGGTTATTGCCACGTGGGCAATTTTGGTAGCAACAATCGTCTTAGTTACACACTGATTGGTAAAGAGGCTAATCTGGCGTCAAGACTCGAATCGAATGCTGGCAAAGATGAGATATTGGTCAGTGAAAGCACTTATGATTATGTTTGCCATAACTATGAGTGTCAACATGTTGGAGCGCTTCAGCTAAAAGGCTTTGATGACAAGGTAAATGCATGGCAAGTACTTGACCCTGATGCTAATAAAGGTCATTTGTCTAAATGGGTAGATCACACCTTGCCAGGGTTTAACTTGCATCTAAATTTTAAAGACATGAAAGACAATGACTATCAAGATATCAGGAGTCGTCTAAACTTTGCGCTTGAGCGTATCGAACAAGAAGAAGAAAAGTTGGCACAGAGCATCGCTGAAGAAAGCAAACGTCATAGTGCTAACAAAAAGTCATGATTTGGGAAGTCATATCGTGAAATATTGAATATAAAAAAACCAGCTATTATATTTTAATAGCTGGCTTTTTTGTAACTTATAAGTAGTTTGTACTGATCATATTAATGATTTTCTTTTGCATGATTCAATGTGTATTTTGGAACCTCGATGGTTAGATCTTCATCATCAAGCATGACCTGACAAGACAGACGTGAGTCAGGCTCTAAGCCCCAAGCACGATCAAGTAGATCAGCTTCTACATCATCCATCTCATCTAGACTATTGAACCCTTTGCGTACGACAACGTGACAAGTAGTGCAAGCTTTTGACATCTCACAGGCATGCTCAATTTTAATGCCTTTTTCTAACAACGCTTTGCACAAATTCTGACCAGCTTGTAGCTCAACTTCTGCGCCCTCTGGGCAGATTTCGTGATGGGGTAGTACGGTAACTTTTGGCATAAATTATTTGTCCAATGCTAATCAATCTAAAAAATAAGAGAAAGTAGCTTAGTATCATAACTAAGCTATCATTTTGAGTATGGATTTTACCAATCTTGTGCGCTGGTACCTGCCATGCTGGTTTGAACGCTTTGATTCATAATGCGAGCAGCAAAGGCATCACTATGCGGCTTAAGCTGTGCTTGCTGTGCTTCGATAAGTGCCAAGTCATTAGTGCTAAGAGCAGAATGCAGGGCTTGTATGTGCTCCGCTAAAGTGTGCTGCTCATCAGAAGAAAGCAGTGCTGCAAACTCGTTCAGCGCAGATTCTAAAGCCAACACTTCACGCTCGGCTTCTACTTTTGTTTCGATTAAAGAGCGTGCGTTTTTATCTTCCTCTGCATGTTTAAATCCGGCAACAAGCAACTGCTCTTTTTGCTCATCAGACAAACCATAAGAAGGCACGATCTCGATCTTGCTTTCTGTTTTGGTCGTGGTTTCTTGTGCACTAACAGTCAGCTGACCATTGGCATCGATACTAAAAGTGACCTCGATACGAGCAAACCCAGCTTTCATTGGCGGAATACCGTACAGCTCAAAGCGGCCAAGCGAGCGACAGTTTTCTACTGTTTCGCGCTCACCTTGCACGACGTGTATCACCATGCCTGTTTGACCATCTTGATAGGTGGTAAACACTTGACGTTTTTTGACAGGGATAGGCGTGTTGCGTGGGATGAGTACTTCAACCAAACCACCCATGGTCTCAAGACCTAATGATAATGGCGTTACGTCCAATAACAACAAATTGTTGTTACTATCACCATTCACCAGTTGATGAGCAGTTTGAGCAGCACCTAAGGCAACAACCTCATCTGGATTCAAACGGCAAAGAGGCTGCTTGGCAAAAAATTCAGTCACGACTTGTTGTATGGCAGGCATACGCGTTGAGCCGCCTACTAAGATCACTTCGTCTAAATCTGTAGCAGTCAGCTTGGCATCACGCAGGACTTGTTCACATACGCTTAACGTGCGACGACTAACAGGTTCTACGATAGTAAGGATGTCTTCACGGCGCAATACACCTTGATAAGACTGACCATTGACAGTGACGTTGATATCCACTTGCTCAGCATCAGTCAACGCTTGCTTGTAAGCTTTAGCTTCTTGTGCGAGTACTGATTTGTCATGCAGGTTTACGTCTTTTGGATCTATATTTAACTGTTTAATGATCCAGTTGGTAATCAGACGATCAATATCATCGCCGCCCAGTGCGCTATTACCGCCAGTTGCCAATACTTCAAAGACACCATCATTCAACTTTAGAATAGATACATCAAAAGTACCGCCGCCCAAATCATAAATAAGATAGTAATTTTCTTTATTGTTGTTTTCTGATGATTGGTCAAGACCGTAAGCGACCGCCGCCGCCGTTGGTTCATTCAATAGACGAAGTACGTTGATACCAGCCGCTTGCGCAGCATCTTTAGTGGCTTGGCGCTGTGCCTCATCAAAATAAGCTGGCACAGTAATGACGGCACCCTCAATGCTGTCTGCAGGCAGTGCGCTCGCTGCACGTTGCTCAAGCGCGGCTAATATACGCGCTGATACTTCGACAGGTGACACTTCACCTTGAGCCGTGACAAATGCTGGCATATCATCTGTACTACCAGACAACTCATAAGGATGCGAGAATTTAATATCCGCTTGGCTACGACCCATAAAACGCTTAGCCGAGACGATCGTATTTTTTGGATCGTCTGCTAAATGCGCTAGGGCATCATAGCCGACCGATGGATTACCTGTCGCTGGATAATAAACCACAGAAGGCAGCAAGGTATCTGATGCTGCGCCTGCTTCTAAGACTTGCGCCTTGCCTGAACGTACTACAGCGACCAGTGAGCGTGTCGTACCAAGGTCAATACCTAGGCCAAAACGATGTTGATGAGGTTGAGCGCTTTGATTGGGTTCGGCAATTTGCATTAAAGACATAAGAATAACTCAGAGATAAAATGAATAAGTGTAATGAGGCAAATATGGCATGTTCAGTATGACTGCTTAACCGCTATCTCTTTATTCTCAAAATAGAGGGATTTGGCAGTTAAGCATGCTCAAAATCAGAGATTGTACGGTATAGTTGATACTAATTTAACCAAATATTTAGAATCTAGCTTTCAAGATATTTAGAATCTAGCTTTCAAGTAAGATACATCATGCACAGCTATCTAGACGTATAGGTCATCGTCATCTGAATGTGCAGCAGTGGCGATTTCATCAAGCCCCGTTGTAACATCAGCATTCAATTTGACCAAAAACTTCAATTTCTGTGTCGCATCAATCGCCGTTGGCCAATCTTGCTCTTGGTAAGCAGTTTCAAAACGTTGAGACTGGTTTGCCAAGCGCTCTGTAATCTGAGGATGTAGCTGCTGCAAGGCTAAAAGGTCTTTGCCTACAATAGCGTCATCTAAATCCATACGCATGTCCATCGCATCTTCTAAAAAATCCAAGTCTGCGATGGAGTGTTCTAGATTTTGCGCTTGATCGGCCATACCTAGTAGGTAACCAGCACGGCTATCAGGTGCACTCAATGTTTGGTAGGCTTGATTGATGACGGCAGAATACTGCTCTGCTTGCTTGGTATCTGCTAGATTCTTTGCAACATTATCAGGATGATAACGTTTTTGTAGCAGACGTAGATGCTGATCGAGACTGTCTTGATTGACTTCAAATTGTACAGGTTGCTCAAATAGGGCAAAGAAGTTATCAAATTGTGTTTCTGGAATCGTATCTGTCATATCTTACGCCTTGCTTTTTTATTTGTTTTTAAAGTCTTAATCTGGTGCTTCAGCTAAATATATTAGTGCATTGATATCTTTTGTATTGATTCATCACAATGGGTGCATCAACCTGAAAGTCAGTTGATTAAACCATTAGACAGTAAAAGACTCACCGCAGCCACATTCACCTTTTTGGTTAGGGTTAGTGAACTTGAAACCTTCGTTTAGACCTTCTTTTTCATAATCCATCAACAGGCCATCTAAATAGACCAAGCTTTTAGGATCAATAAAAATGCTAACGCCGCGGCTTTCATAGCGCGTGTCATTTTCATCAGGTATATCTACAAACTCTAAAACATAAGCAAGGCCTGAGCAACCCGCTGTACGGATACCAACTCGAATACCTTCACCTTTGCCGCGATTGTCCAAAAAGTCTCGAACATGCTGAGCGGCGCGTTCTGTCATTTCAATCATGCCAACTCCCATTGACTATTAATCGTAAATATCAATAAATAAACTATGTAAACTGGCAAGCGAAATTACGAGTTTGCCAAAATAATATGCTAATAGTTTTTAGAAAATAAAAGGTGACAATTACATAAGTGTCATTGTCACCTTTTTAGCGTTAGTAGCTATTTGATGTATTACTACTTTAGCATTGCTAACAAAACACAGCGCAGACGCTAGTAGGTTTGGCTTAGATAGTGGCTTCTTCTGCCGCTGTTGCTACGCCATGCTTACCTTTATAGTCGCTAATAGCGGCTTTAATGGCATCTTCTGCAAGTACAGAGCAATGCACTTTTACTGGTGGTAACGCTAGTTCTTTAGCGATATCGTTGTTTTTGATTTCGCCAGCTTGATCCAAGCTTTTGCCTTTTAGCCACTCAGTAACGAGCGAGCTTGAAGCAATTGCTGAACCGCAGCCATAAGTTTTAAAGCGTGCATCTTCGATAATACCGTTATCGTCGACTTGGATTTGTAGACGCATTACATCGCCACAGGCTGGGGCACCGACCATACCGGTACCAACGTTTTTGGCGTTTTTGTCAAGATTACCAACGTTGCGTGGGTTTTCGTAATGATCAATAACTTGGTCACTATAGGCCATGGGGTTTTCTCCTAGTTAGATGATGAGTAGTCGCGTATTAACTTTAAATATCTAACTACTCATCGATAATTGGGGTCAAACATTTAGTTAATAAAAACTGGATTTATAATTGTCTGATCAATCGTTTAATAAATATATTTGAAGCTGTATTACTGTCTGTGCTTGATTTTAGTGCTCAGCCCATTCAACTGAATTCAAATCAACACCTTCTTGGTACATATCCCAAAGTGGTGATAGGGCACGTAGTTTATCAACAGCTTCATGCAGTTGCTTGATAACAGTGTCGATGTCTTCTTCAGTCGTATAACGACCAAAGCTGAAGCGGATTGAGCTATGCGCCAATTCGTCTGGGCGACCGATAGCACGTAGTACATATGATGGCTCAAGCGTCGCTGATGTACAGGCTGACCCTGATGATACCGCTAAGTCTTTTAGCGACATCATCAATGACTCACCTTCAACAAAGTTAAAGCTGATGTTCACAATGTTTGGTACGCTGTTCTCAAGATCGCCGTTTAGGTAGATCTCTTCGATATCTTGTAGACCATCCCAGAGTTTTTGACGCAGTTTTGCAACATGGGCATGATCTGCTTCAAAGCTCTCATTGGCTAAAGCAAACGCTGCGCCAAGACCAACGATCTGATGCGTAGGTAATGTACCTGAACGCATACCGCGCTCATGACCACCGCCGTGTTGCTCAGCTTTTAAACGAATACGTGGCTTACGGCGAACAAATAAGGCACCGATACCTTTAGGACCGTACGCTTTATGACCTGAGAAACTCATCAAATCAATCTTCATTTCTTCAAGATTGATTTTTACTTTACCAACAGACTGTGCACCATCAACATGGAAAACCACACCGGCTTCACGAGTGATTTCACCAATCGCCGTCACATCTGTGATCGTACCAAGCTCGTTATTTACCATCATAAGCGATACCAAAATAGTATCCTCACGTAGGGCTACTTTTACCTGCTCTGGCAAGATAAGACCTGTGCTTGGTTGCGGCTCAAGATACGTAATTTCAAAACCTTCTTGCTCAAGCTCACGGCACGTATCTAGCACGGCTTTGTGCTCAATTTTGCTGGTGATGATGTGTTTACCACGAGACTGATAAAAGTGAGCTGCGCCTTTAATGGCTAGGTTGTCAGATTCAGTTGCACCAGAAGTAAAGACGATTTCGCGTGGATCAGCGTTGATGACTTCAGAAACTTGTCCGCGAGCAGTTTCTACGGCTTCTTCTGCTTGCCAGCCATAGCCGTGCGAGCGCGAGGCTGGATTACCAAAGATGCCATCTACTGTCAGATATTCGCTCATCTTAGCAGCTACTGATTTGGCAACTGGTGTGGTGGCGGCATAATCTAAGTATATAAGGTTGTTATGTTGGCTCATGCTGGGTTTGCCTCGCTGTTCGATAGAGTAATGGTATTGATGTCTTTTATGGAAATATCTTTTGTAGAGGTGTGCTGACGTTCTGATACTGACTGCACATTTTCCATATCTAATAATTGCGCTAATGTTATATTTTTCAAGTACTGTTCAATATGATTTGATAGTGCACACCATAGGTCATGGGTCAGGCACATTGTACCACCTTGGCAGTCACCGCGTCCTTCACACTGCATCGCATTAACGGATTCATCGACAGCAGATATGATGCTCATCACATCTATCTCGTTCAATGGCTTGGCTAGGTTATAACCACCAGCTGCACCGCGAATACTGGTCACAAGGCCACGTTTGCGTAGCTTGGAGAATAACTGTTCGAGGTAGGAGATAGAAATTGACTGCCGTTTAGCGATATCAGATAGAGATACTGCGCTCTCTTGTTGACTGGTCTGTAATGCCAAGTCTAGTAAAGCAGTAACGGCATATCTGCCTCGAGTAGTTAAACGCATGTGTTATCTCCAAACTTTTATGTCATTTTTATTTAATAACGATCTTGGAAAGGGATAGATACAGTCAATAATAGATCAATATAAAAGCTGTCAATCATATCCGTTCAAGTTGTGTCTTATCGTTATTAAACAACAGATGGTTAACCCGATGTGTGCAACGATTAGGTCAATTATACTTAATCCTGAGTAATTTGGTCAAGATTAAAGTGTGATTAAATGGTTAATCGAGCTTATCGCTATGATTGATAAAAACAATGGTGGTTAAAAAGGGGGGATAAATGGGAAAACAGGTGGGATGTGATATATAAACGACAGATGTAGGGGCGCTGAATACAGATTATAGTTATATGGTGTGACTCATATACTGTGATCCATATGAATAGTCGCTAAGCGTGCAACACCTATGGTAAATGTCACACACTTATCTATGACTGGTAGCACCGTTAAATAAAACCAAATCTAGCACCAATTAATTCATTAAGAGGGCTATGATCGAGACTACCGCGACGACCAATGCTACTACGGTCACAATCATAAAGGTTTTTTGTTTGCTCTGTAATTCTTTAACCGTGGTTTCAAGCTCACGGTTTTTGATGGTCAAAGTATTGATTTGGGCCTGCTGTTCTTTGATACGCTCTTTATAATGGTCTTTCTTTTCCGCCATTTCAGCATCGGTCGGTTTGGTTTTACCTTTACCACCTTTGATTTTTCTGATCAGACCCTGAATCAGGCTACCAAGACCAAGCTGCATAATGAATTGTTTGACCAATTGCACTTGGACAGACTCTCCGCGCATCTGTAATTTTTCGGTCGTCTCTCTATCGTGAGTGGTGATGGCATTAATCACTTGAATGCTATAAGCATTGATAACGACATCAGGTTCGCTACGACCAACAGGCAACTCGGCATCCAAGAGTACGCCTTTGGTACTAAAGGTGGCAAAAACCTCAACATGAGGCAAATATAAGCGCAACGCTACGACCGTACCTTGCTTGGCAAGTGGATAAGCGGCTTTACGTAGTTCAGGATCCAAACGTAACAATAGTGTCAGCGCCGACTCGATGAACACCAGAATAATATTAAGAAGAGAGTGAGACAACGTAGAACGCTTCATGTAAATAATCCATTTTTTTATTTAGCAAATCAAAGTTATTTAATAAACTTAAGTTTATTTTTATCCGAAATTTGCAGTGGTATTTTGCTTATAGTAACGCCTTTATAATAAAAAGTAACGCTAGTTTCTGTCAGTGGTAAAATTATTACAGTACAATCTAGCAGTTGATAAAGATATTAAAATTTATGACTGGTAATGCACAGACACCTACTGACAACTGTTTTAAAGAGTAAACAAATAAGTTGATTCATTGTTTGAATGAGGACAGTTTGCCTGTATATAGGTTGCAGATGTTTTGCGTAACATTGGGTGTCAAATAAGTAGTTGATGGCACAAAAAGATGTAAAATCGCTTGCACTCCTTATGCTGCCTTGATATAAAGACGATAACAAAGCGAAACCTGTTAATACGCCAGTCAGGTAGTTTTTATTGCGTAAGTACCACGAGAGCGTTACAATGCTTGGCGTGAGCGTTTATTACCCCCTTAAACTTGAAGGAAATTTTATGAATAAGTCAGAATTAATTGATAGCATCGCAGACAAAAGTGGTCTAAATAAGACTCAAGCTGGTGATGCTTTGAATGCTGTTATGGAAAGTGTTGGCGAAGCTTTAGAAGCTGGCGATAGCATCTCTTTGGTTGGTTTCGGTACTTTTAGCGTAAAAGACCGCAAAGCACGTACTGGCCGTAACCCTAAGACTGGTGAAGAGCTAAGCATCCCTGCAAGCAAAGTACCAAGCTTCAAAGCTGGTAAAAACCTAAAAGAGCGTTTGAACTAAGCCACTCTATGGTAGATGGTCGCTTTGGCTGATGTCATAAGCTAAGCACTGAAAAAGCACCTAAATATTAGGTGCTTTTTTTTGTCGCTATAGTTTATCTCATACAACGTGAATATTTTGAGTATATACGAAAAATCACGTATCATAGGGCGCGCGATAGATGCGTTGTTTAAATAAGGTATTGTCACTGAACCTTGTTTTCCCTAATAAAATGTACACGTTCTTCCTCTTACCATTGCCGGCTTAAATAGCATTGATATTAGCAGGTCGCACTCAACAGCTCCTAACAGTATTACAATGGTTTTTCATCAATATAGGTTAATAAAGCAGAGATAACTATGGATAAATTGCGCGATTTCTTAAAAAGCTGGCCAGGTCGCATTTTATTGATTTTATGCCTATCGCCACTGGCTCTATTGGGTGTCGAAAGCTATTTTGGCGGCGGGGTTGATCCCAACCAAATCGCTCAGGTGGGTGAGGCAAGCGTAGGGTTGTCCGAGTATCAGACTGCCGTCAATAACCGTCGTAGCGAAATACTAGAGCAAGTTGATGATGCCAGTTTATTGAATGAAGACGTACTGCACGAGCAGGTACTAAAAGGTCTGATTGACCGTACATTACTAGAGCAGCAAGCAGGTAAGCTTGGTATGACAGTCTCTGATGACACGATCAATCGTTTGCTGCGTGAAGAAGAAATATTCAAAGATGCTGATGGAAACTTTTCTAACGATCAGTTTGCAAACTTTTTGCGTCAGCGTGGCATGACCAAAAATCAGTTGTTTGCAGAGTTTCGCAATCAGTTAAGCTTGGATCAATTGAATGCGAGCATCGTTGGTACAGCCGTCTATCCAATGCAGGCAGTTAGCCAATTGATCGACTTGCAACTAGAATCACGCAACGTCTGGGTACATCGTTTTGATTGGCAGGACTATGCTGATCAGGTCAAACTGAGCAAAAATGATATTCAAGCATATTATGATGCCAATAAAGACACGCTAAAAAGCGCGGCAATGGTCAACTTGGCTTATATTCAGCTTAGCCCGCAGACCATCAAAGTCGATGATGTGACAACAGAAGAGTTGCAGCAGCAGTACGAAGCGTATAAGCAAAGTCTGGCTGCTGATGATGAGCGTAGAGTGAGTCAAATACTGTTAACAGGTGATGATGCTAAGGCAAGAGCAGATAAAGTTAAAGCTCGCTTGGCTAAAGGTGAGTCTTTTGCTGCTGTGGCCAAAGCAGAATCGGATGATCCTTCAGGAGAAACAGGCGGTGACATTGGTCGCTTTAATCCGTCAGTATTTGGTGGTGACGCCGATGCTGTTGAAAAAGCACTAGAAGGCTTGAGCGTTGGAGATGTGACAGCCCCTATCAAGACCAGCTTTGGCTATCAGATATTCACAGTCACCGAAGATAATGGCAAAAAGATTCCAAGTCTCGAGAGTATGCGTGCAGAGCTGACGGCTAAGGCAAAAGAGTACAAGCGTCAAGAAATCTACGCGGATAAAGTAACCTCGATTAATGATTTGGCAGCAGATGGCTTTAGTATCGAAGATATTGCGCAGCAAGAGAATGTCACGCTAAAACGTATCAAAGATTATCGTAAAGAAAATAACAAATCAGTATTATCGCAACCAGCAGTGATCAAACAGGCCTTTGACGAATTTACGATTCAAGATCAGGCCGTGACGGCAGGTATAGAAGTTGGTAACGGTACGGTATGGGTACAACCAAGCAACTATCGTCCTACGACCACACTGAGCTTATCTAGTGCAACGCCAAGAATCACTCAGATATTGCGTCAGCAAAAAGCCACAGCCTTGGCGCTAAAAGAAGCGAAAGCTGTCGCTGCTGGTATCAAAACGCCAGCTGATATTGCTAAGCAGTCAGTAAGTTTGCAATCTTTGGGTGAGATCAATCGTCAAACAACGTTGCTAACTGATAAAGAGCGTGGATTGGCCTTTAGCAAGCAAGCTGCCAATGATGGCGTAGTCGCGCTCGCTAGTAAGACTGAAGCAGGTGCAACGCTATTGGTTGGTGATCGCATCAAGACTGAGCAGCAGTCACCACTATCTGATATGCAAAGAGCGCAAACGGCCAGCATCATTCGTGACAATTTAGGTCAAGATCAGCTGCAAGACTACTTAGATTATTTACGTATGGTCTATCAAGTTGAGATTAACGAAGCCAACATGGCAAATGCACAAGGGCGCTAAGCGTTCGCTGTATGGTTACTCTTAATTATTAAACGCAAAAAAGCCACTGTAGCGATGCAGTGGCTTTTTTATTGGGTAATACTTTAACTGTAGTGACCACGAATACGATAGAAGCTGAAAATTAGTTGCAGTAATAAATACAATTGCTGCGACTAATTCCAGTCTTAAACTAATAGATGATTGTTTAGTGGCGGAAATGACGCATGCCAGTGAATACCATCGCAATACCGTGCTCATTAGCGGCTGCAATGGTCTCATCATCACGCATAGAACCACCTGGCTGAATGATGGCTGAGATACCCACTTCAGCAGCATTATCGATGCCATCACGGAATGGGAAGAAGGCATCTGAGGCCATAACGGCACCTTCAGTGGCCAGCCCAGCATGCTCTGCTTTGATAGCAGCGATACGTGCTGAGTTAACGCGGCTCATTTGACCTGCACCAACACCGATAGTACGTTGACCTTTCGCATAAACAATGGCATTCGATTTGACGTATTTTGCCACGTTCCAGCTGAACAACAGATCTGCCACTTGCGCTTCAGTTGGTTGTACGTCAGTGACGACTTTTAGATCGTTTGCCGTAATCAAACCAAGGTCTTGCTCTTGTACGAGTAGGCCGCCATTGACGCGTTTGTAATCAAGCTGACTATCACGCTGATCTGGTGCTGGTAGTTCACCACATATTAATACGCGTACGTTTTTCTTAGTAGCAGTCGCTTCAAGTACACCCTCTTCAATGCTGGGTGCAATGATGACTTCTACAAATTGATTATCGATAATGGCTTTTGCAGTAGCAAGCGTCAGTGGACGGTTGAAGGCGATAATGCCGCCAAAAGATGACTCAGGATCGGTGCTAAAAGCAGTGCGATAAGCAGCTACTTGGTCATTATCTACCGCGACACCGCAAGGATTGGCATGCTTAACGATAACGCAAGCTGGTGCAGTAAAGGCTTTAACACACTCAAGGGCTGCGTCAGTATCAGCGATATTATTGTATGATAGCGCCTTACCTTGCAGTTGCTTAGCCGTTGCAATAGAAGCTTGCTGGCTTTTTAAAGGATGATTTTCAGTGTAGAAAGCAGCGTTTTGATGTGGGTTTTCGCCATAGCGAAGATCTTGCGCTTTTTCTAGCTGTACATTGAATGTACGTGGGAAGTTTTCTGGCTCTTGCGTCTCATTGACACGGCTGCCTAGGAAGTTGGCAATCATACCATCGTACTGCGCAGTATGCTCAAAGGCCTTCACTGCCAAATCGTAACGCAAGGCAGTGGTCAGTTCAGTACCACCGTTTAAAGCAGTCAGTACGCGGTCATAATCAGCAGGATCGGTCACGATGCCGACATGAGCGTGGTTCTTTGCGGCTGAGCGTACCATGGTAGGACCACCGATATCGATATTTTCGATAGCATCGTTCATCGTCACGTCAGCACGCGCAATCGTTTCAGCAAATGGATATAAATTCACAACAACCAAGTCAATACGCTCGATTGCGTGCTCATTCATGACAGCATCGTCTGTACCACGACGTCCCAAGATACCACCATGAATTTTAGGATGCAGGGTCTTAACACGGCCATCCATCATCTCAGGAAAGCCCGTATAGTCAGACACTTCCGTCACAGCGACATTATTTTCTGTAAGTAATCGATAGGTACCGCCAGTAGAGAGTAAGCCAAAACCTGCTTTAATAAGGCCTTGAGCAAACTCAACGATATTGGATTTATCAGAGACCGAGAGTAGGGCAAGTGGGGTTGTACTCATAAAAAATCTTCCATAAAAAAAGCCTGACGTAAACGTCTGGCAAGGTGATGATGGCAACAACGGTAGACTATATCGCGATAGATAAAGCCATGCACATTGAATTGCCATGCATGATGATTAGTAATAATGGGTGAGCACATATAGCAGTGCTACATTAAGTCGTAAGTTTTGAGTTTTTTGCGTAAAGTGCCACGATTGAGGCCTAAGATTTGTGCACACTTGGTTTGATTGCCGCGAGTTTTTTCTAGAACCACTGACAATAGAGGCTCTTCGACTTGCTTTAAGATAAGCTCGTACAAGTCGGTAGGCATCTCATCACCTAGCATAGCGAAATACTGGCGAACGACGCGCTCAACCTGTACACGTAAAGGCTGCTGTGCGCTACTCGCAGCACTTTCTAACGGGAACTCAACATCGTGAGCGACATGGTGATGATCTTCTTTATTATAGTCGGCAGGATGCTCAGAGCTCTTAGCAAAATGATGAGCATGATGCTGTGCATGAGGTGCCATAAGATAATATCCTTGAAATGAAAAAAGAGTCAAACCATAAGATGTCAGAATAATAGTATATCAAATTAATATCGTCTAGCGCTGACAGATTGACGGCTATCTTAAAGGCAGCGATATGTCAGGCTCATTCTATTGCTAAAAATAGCATTCAATAAAGTGGTGTCATCGTAATTTCGCGAATTTGTGCATTGTCAATGGGTATGGTAAATAGTAGTTGTCTGTTATTACTAGCAGCTAGCTGACTTGGCTTACCCAATAAATAGTCGTCAGGCGCTGCTATAAACTCTCCAATGAGGTTGTCTGTCCCATAAACACTGACTTTTATATTTGGATAGAGCTGTGCTTTTGTGCTTTGGTTGTTCAATATCGCGCTGATATCGCTAAATGTACCTGTGGTTTTAATTTGACTTGACCGATGACTTGGATTGGTAATAGTCAAAGCTGTCAGATCAGCGCTTGGTAAGCTACAAGCCGCAATAGAGCATACCGTTTGGAGGCGCTGCGCATTGGCAGGGTTTTTGACTAACGTCTCTAGGTTAAACATAACATACTGCGCGGCAAGTAATAGTGCTAATACTAAGCATCCAAGTATCCAGAGAATAGATGCAATTGAATGTGTTGTGGCTGTTGGCGCAAACTGTGCTTGCGCCTTGTTTGCACGTTCTGTAACAGAATTTTCTTCGTCCCTAAGAGGTATACCCATATCTATCAGTAGTTGTGATAAATCTGTGCTATCTACTGATTTGGCTTCGCGTTTATTTTGTTCCTCAAGAAGTGCTTCTAGCCATGAGTCATCAGCTGTGTCGTTGATGCTCGCATGAATGTCATTGGCAGCAGTTGAGCTCAGTACTTCTTGAGCCATTGATGAATGTTCTGTTGTAGTATGCTCGGTAGGGGATGCTACAAATTGCTCTTGGCTTTTATTATTGGTTTTAGAAAGTGTGTTTGTCGAGTTGTCAGTTGCCGTCGCAGAATTGGTATCGCTCACTTGCGTCAACCAAGCATCCATGCTGTCTAGTGAGTCGTATTCTACAATGCTGTCTTCTGGCTCATCGATATCCATATCATCATAGATTAAGTCATCATGAATCAATATATCAGCTGAACGTTTTTTATGGAGTGAGGACTTTGCAGTATTTGATATATTAGATGCTTGATTACGACTATTGGTGGAGCTTTCAGGTCGATTACTCAGCTTGGATTGCGCATTTTGATGTGATGTAGCAGTATGTTGAGTGGAGGAGCTGTTGGGGGTATCAGGGGTTACGATAAGGTGTTGATTGACCGAAAAACTTTTTTGGCACTGAGTACAGTTAATAGTAGCATTGGCTTTATTTAGTTGATTCTGTTGCACTTTAAAGCAAGCTTGGCAATGAGGGCACTGGGTTTTCATTGGGGTGGTCATAGGGTCGAATCCAAAAAAGTATGGTTATCTATACCGCTTAGCCACTCACCAACAGCTACCATGCTTTTTGAAATTCTATAAATCATGAGCAACGACAGAGTGGCGCCAAACCTGTGACGTTTGACTGCCCTCTATCGTAACAGATGTAATTAAATGTTGCTAGCTAGTAAATGTACCAGATAAACGCTGCCAATGCTGGTCCTCTTGCGCGGTAAAGGCATGCTTTGGATCGAGTGCAAAATAGGGTTGATAAGCTTCCATGACTTGTTCAGTCTGTGACTCGATTAAACCTGCCAATACGATGCGACCTTTCGATGCAATCAATGTCGAAAAGTAAGGTGCTAAGCCAATTAAGGGTTTGGCCAAAATATTGGCGACAATCACTTCTACAGGCAAAACATCATGTTGTGAGCAGTAATCTGTGAACTCTTCGGGCAAGAACGCTTGCAGACGGTCACCGACATGATTACGCACTGCATTTTGATTGGTTGCGAGTACAGCTTGTGGATCGATATCGACTGCATACACTTGGCGTGCACCTAATAATAGAGCGGCGATACCCAAGATGCCTGAGCCGCAGCCATAGTCGATGACCACTTTATCTGTCAGGTCTTGCTCTGTTAACCAGTCAAGACAAAGACGAGTCGTGGCATGATAGCCAGTACCGAAAGCTAAGCCTGGATCCATAATGATATTGGTCGCCTCTGGGTTGGGCGGTGTGAGCCAGTCTGGCACAATCCACAAGTCATTAGCGCATTCGATAGGATGGTAGTTACTCATCCATTCGCGCTCCCAATCCTTGTCATCAACAGCCGTTAGCCAGATACGAGTAGCCTGTACTTGTGCGGCAATTTCATGACTCAGCTGCTCAACTGCTTGACGGCTACCATCATCAGTGGTGGCATCAAATAGCCCTGTCAGTATGACTTCATCCCATAGCGGTGACTCACCGGGAAGTGGTTCAAACAAAGGCTGATCACCTGCATCATCTAAGGCAATAGCTAGTGCGCCAGCTTCTAATAAAAGCGCTTCAGCCAAATCGACGTTTGATTTTTCACATTGTAAATGCAGTTGTTGCCATGCCATAACGATAACCCTAAGCTAAAAAAAATAAATGTATGTTTTGGATAAATGATAACTGTAGTGAGCGGTTATTAGCGTAAAGCTCGTCTTGCTTCACTAACGACGCGTGAGTTACCTTGAGCTTGCCCTGATTGTAAAATGATTTGCCACAGCGCTCGTCTGCGACTGGCATTTTTAGAAACACTAAGGCCACGACGTGCCATCGCTTCTGCCTTACGAGGTTGGTTCTTTTTCAATGCCACTTGCGCCAGATAAAAATATACGGCAGACGACTTGGGGGCCAAGCGCTGTGCACGGGTAAAGCTGTTTTCAGCATTCGTTAATTGTCCTGATTTCAGTTGATTAACGCCTACCTGCATCAAGTTACGAAATGCAGGCAAGTTACTGTTATTACTTGCTGATTGTTGAGAGCGTTGCTGTGAGTTTTTTCTTGCCTGCTCTAGTAGATCATTGTGTGACGGTACGGCCGGCTCAGAGATGATATAGTCATTGCGCGATGGTATGGCAATACCCAGATTAGGCTCTGTCACCACTGGAGTAGGCGGCTCAAATACAGGCGTTTCTTGGGTCAATGGGTTCGGCGACTCGAGCTTTTCGGGTGGAGTATAAGGCTCAATAGGGTATTCGTTCTCATCATCTGCTTCAACGATGGGTGCCTGAGTCACAGTGGTGGTCGATGTCACTGGCGGCTGTGATGATGGGGTTGTTTGAATAGGCGTTGTTTTCATCGCAGCTGAGCTATCTGGCGCAGTCTGGCATGCGCTGAGGCTTAGCATACTACAAACAATGCCACCTACAACTAGAGTATTCACTGACGCAAATTTTTTCTGCCACCAAGACATTGTTTGTGTCACAGAGGCAGACTGCTGTAGAAATGAGACCATATTGAGACCTTTTTTAAATATCAGACGCTACATATTAAAAATAATGTTAAAACCATTCAATAGCACGGTCATACCATGTGTCAGCACGATTTTGACCTTCATTACTTTGTCCATTACTGTCTTCTGAATCACCAGCATCAACTGTTTCACCATTTGGGATATCTAAACCTTCGCGACGACGTTGGTCATTGATTGAACTCTGCTGATTTTGGAATTGCGATTGCTCACGAGCACGATCTTGTTGATACAAGCTAAGCGCGCAGCTACTGGCTTCCTCTGGTAAATGTGCTGACATGACAGGTAAGTAGCGAGCATTGGCACAACGTTCGTTAGACAGCTTGCCTGAGTTGTTCTCGAGCCACAACCATTCGATACCTTCTGGCTCTGGTAGCGCCACTGGAGTGAGTTTGAGGCGTTTCATATAATCGACCCAAACCGGTAGAGCACCAGTACCACCACTCAAGCCAATGGGCTTGTTGTCATCACGACCAACCCAAACAACACTGACGTAGTTGCCACTGTAGCCTGCAAACCAAGCATCACGGTAGTCGTTTGTCGTGCCCGTTTTGCCGGCGAGATTCAGATTGCTGCCAAGTGATTGAGCCCGTCTGGCGCTACCGTTTGACACCACTTGTTGTAGCGCATAGTTGGTCAAAAAGTTGGTCTCAGGTGGAATACTGCGCTGAGTATTGAGTCCGGTACGCTGCAAAATACGACCGCGATCATCAATAACCGTGCGAATACTATGAATAGGCGTGCGGAAACCGCCAGTCGCAAAGACTTGGTAAATACCTAACATGTCCATCGGGCTCAGATTGACAGACCCTAATAGCGCCGATGGGTATGCTGGTATTTCTTCTTTAACCCCCATGCGTTTTAGCTGTTTGGCAAAAGTATCAACCCCAAATTCCATACCTAAGCGTACCGCCGCTTGGTTATAAGATTGCGACAGTCCTGTGGTCAGTGGTACATAGCCATGATCACGGTTGTCATAATTCTTAGGACTCCAATCGGTACCATCATTCAGATTGACTGTGATAGGTGAGTCATCCACCGAGCTTGCTAAGTTATAACGACCACTCTCAAGCGCGGTCATATAAATGATTGGCTTCAATAAAGAGCCGACTTGACGCTTGGCATCGACAGCACGGTTAAAGCCCGTGAACTCACTGCCACTACCGACGACAGACACCAATTCGCCAGTTTCAGGGTTGGCACTGACGAGCGCGCCTTGTAAGTCTTTGGTTTTGCTACCGCTACGGCGCAGCTCGCCCAGTTTTCTATCAACCGCCTTATCTGCTGCCAACTGAGCAATAGGGTCTAGGGTACTAATGATGATTAGACCTTCATTTTTGAGATCATCAGAGTAATAGACATCATTGAGCTCACGTTTGACGATGTCCAAAAAGTCAGGGAACTGGCTCTTGCCCTCAGCAGGCTTGTCCACGATACCGAGCGGCTGTTTTAGGGCTTTGTCATAGTCTTCTTGACTTAGCGTGCCCATTGCGAGCATGTTACCAAGCACCACGTCACGACGAGCTTTTGAATCATTTGGATTACGACGTGGGTTGTAAATACTTGGGCCTTTTGCCATACCAACTAGCATGGCTTGCTGATCTATACGCAGCTCGTTAAGTGGTTTATCAAAATAGAACTGTGAGGCCAAACCAAAACCATTGATAGAGCGATTGCCGTTTTGACCCAGATAAATTTCGTTCAAATAAGTCTGTAAAATTTCATCTTTACTATAATGCAGCTCAAGCAGTACCGCCATCAACGCCTCATTGGCTTTGCGTTTGAGGGTGCGATCAGAGTTGAGGTAAAAGTTTTTGATCAGCTGCTGGGTGATGGTCGAGCCACCTTGTCTAGCACCACCAGTAAAGTTATTGATTACGGCACGGGCGATACCGCGTATCGAGACGCCTTTATGCTCATAAAACGCGCGATCCTCAGTGGCAATCAATGCATCAATCAGTGGCTGAGGCACGTCATCTAAAGAGACAACCATTCGATCTTCGTTACTGTCTGGATAGATACCACCGATACTCACTGGCTCTAGACGAATGATGCCACTTTTGGCAGGTAAGGTGCTTTGAATAGAGTCAACTTTATTGCCAGCAAGGGTCATTTTGATGACTTGCTCAGCATCTATATCGCTTGAGCTATAGGTAAAGCCGCGCGTATGGATAAAATAAGTATTACCCGATCTATGATAAGTGCCAGTACGATCATAAGACTTGTTGCTTTGATAATTAAGCAACTCTAGCCACGTTTTCATCGTATCTCTATCGATATTGGCACCCTGATATAGCTCAAGTGGCTGTGAGTACACTTTAGCTGGAATGTCCCAGCGCTTGCCTTCAAACTTATGGGTAATGGTGCGATCAAGCTTGACCAAATACAGTGCAAATAGCACCATGCCAGCGATGATGGTAATTAAGAGAAGACTACTAAATACCAAGCCGCGCTGCTGTGAAGGTAAGGCATTCATAGCAGGCTTAGATGATGGTGATAGCTTGGTATTTGGTAACTTAAAATTGGATTTTTGCACGGATGTCGCACCATTTTTGGATAAAAAACTGCCTCATAATGACGCAAATTGACAAATTTTTCAATCTATCATCGTTAGCGAGGGCATTCATTGGTATTAGACCATAAGCAATGGTACTGCCTAGGGTGATTGCTTGTAGTATAATCTCTACTAAAATACTGATACTTGTAATCAAGTATCAGCATCTTTCAATTGGGTTAATAAACGCCATGTAAGATAACAATCTATGATAAGTACCATGATGTATTTTGTATGAATCCGCCGTTGCTAGTTATTTGCTATTAGCCATTTGTTATCAATATTGTGCTACTAACAATAGTGATATTCATGTGATGAAAAGTGGCTCTGTTGCACGACGTACAGTACAGTCAATCAGAGCAAGTTTGCCTTAAATGAATGCATTTTGAGCAAGCCTGTCAAAGGAAGTAAGCGCGACTATGTCTAGTATCCCATCATCAGTATCATCTGCTACCAATCATCCTTATAAAGACAACTCCATCACTGATGGCTTGGTGCTACCCCTTGCTGATCACTGCTTCCATTGCGGTGATCCAGTGCCTCAGCCGCCGTTTCATACTGAGATTCTAGGCAAGTCGCGTGAGATGTGTTGTATGGGCTGTCAGCTGGCAGCTCAGAGCATCGTAGAGGCTGGTCTTGAGCAATATTATCTTGACCGTTCGGAGATTAACCGTACAGCAAGCTTACCGACCCAGCTGACGCGTCTTGAGGTATATGATCATGACGAGATAAAGTCGCAGTTCGTATATGCGCAAGATGGGCTGTCGGTGGCGGAGCTGTCTGTTAATAATTTGCGCTGTGCGGCCTGCACATGGTTGATTGAGTCGCGTCTCGATGAGCTAGAAGGCATTAGTAAGTGTCAGGTGAATTTGACCAACCAGCGTATGCGGGTCATTTGGCATGAAGATAAGTTACCGATTAGCCGCATTTTAGCGGTCATCAATGAGATTGGCTATGATGCCAAGCCTTATCGGCAAGATACCCATGAAGCCATGCTGGCGCGTCATAACAACCAAATGCTATTGCGTCTTGGTATCGCGGCACTCGGTTCAATGCAGGCAATGATGTATGCCGTTGCGCTTTATTTTGGTGAATATAGCGACATGTTGATATTTCAGCGTGACTTTTTGCGTTGGGTGTCTTTATTTGTTAGTACGCCTGTTTTCTTTTATGCCGGTATTCCTTTCTTTACCTCCGCATGGTCAGCGATTCGTGCGCGCCAGGTCAATATGGATGTGCCTGTTAGCCTTGCTTTGATTATCACATTCTTTGCCAGTCTATACGCCACAATCACTGGACAAGGGGAGACATACTATGACTCGGTTAGCATGTTTATTTTCTTTTTGCTGGCAGGACGCTATATCGAGCACAATGCCCGTCTAAAAGCCGCGACCATGGCCAATGATCTGGTCGTGGTAGAGCCTGTACTGGTACAAAAAGTGGCTGAAGATAAAACAGCGGCAGAGCGCATCTTGCAGCAGCTCAAAGACCATGAATCTCAGCAAAGTGACAACGCTGAAGGTGGGGCTCAACAGGCATCAGGTGCGACGGCAGACACCATGCCTAACTTTATGAAGGGTATGGATACCAACGTCTATCAGTTCACGTTACGTATTGCTCAAGATTGGCAGCAGTCACGTCATCAACAGAATGTGACAGCACAGTTAGCAGGTGATGCAGCATCAAAGCAAATGGTGACGGCGCATAGCTTGCAAGTGGGTGATATTATTTTGGTTGAAGCGGGTTCGGAGATTATCAGTGATGGTATTTTGTTAAGTCCTACTGCAACAGTCTCGCAAAGCCTACTGACAGGTGAGGGCGATTTGATTATCAAATCCCAAGGCGATTATATTGTCGGCGGCGCACAAAACGATAGCCAGCCGTTTGAGATGTTGGTGACGGCATTACCAAAAGACAGTCAAATAGGGCTGATTGATAGACTGATGAACCGCGCCATGAGCGAAAAGCCCAAACTTGCACAGCAAGCAGATAAACTGGCACGTTGGTTTGTGGCGCGTATCTTAGTGCTATCAGTTTTAGTGTTTGTTGGCTGGTATATCGTTGACCCAAGCCAAGCTATTTGGGCAACGGTGGCAGTATTGGTTGCTACTTGTCCGTGTGCACTATCGTTGGCGACGCCAATTGCTTTGACTGTCTCGACCAATCGTCTGGCAAGCTATGGTTTTTTGACGACGCGCGGGCATACGCTGCAAACATTGGCTGAAATTACACATGTTGCTTTTGATAAAACAGGTACGCTTACTTATGGGAAGCCAAATTTATTAAATATTGAGATAATCGAGCCAGTAAACCAGACTGATTCTGATAACTTAGCATCAACAACACAAAAAGATAAACTATTGGCAATCGCAGCTGCCCTAGAAGTAGGGAGTCGTCATCCGATTGCACACGCGCTGCTTACCGCTGCCTATCAGTTACATCTGCCACCGACGAGGGCCATGCAGCATTATCCCGCAGGCGGGGTGGAAGCCATGATTGATGGCATGGTATATCGCATTGGTCATGTGAATTTTGCGTTAGATAAAACCAGTGGCAGTGCCAATGAGGTCAATACGAACAATGATTTGAACATTGATTTGGTAGCTCAGCGTGCCAGCTCAGTGGTTGTCTTATCGAGCCAGAAACCTGATACAAAGGAATGGCAAGCACTTGCATGTTTTTATTTCAATGATAAAGTGCGAGACAGCACGCAGGCTATGCTTGATACACTAAAAGGGCTAGGCATTGAGTCTGTGATGTTGACGGGTGACCCAAGCCCGCAAGCGCTCGTGATGGCTGAGAATTTAGGGATACAGTCAGCTTATAATGGTCTATCACCGACTGATAAAGTCAATCATATTCAGCAGTTGCAATCTAAAGGCGCTGTCGTACTGATGGTGGGTGATGGCATCAATGATGCACCAGTGTTAGCAGCGGCTGATGTGTCCACCTCGATTGCTGGTGCCGCAGATTTGGCACAAGTATCTAGCGACAGCATTATTTTGAATGGACAGATCGAAGCCATCACTGCTGCCAAACGTATCTCTGATAAAACCGAACGTATTATCAAGCAAAACTTCCGCTGGGCCTTGGCTTATAATAGTATCGTGCTGATACCAGCGGCTTTAGGGTATGTACCACCTTGGCTTGCTGCCATCGGCATGTCACTTAGCTCATTGTTTGTGGTGTTAAACGCGCTACGCCTAAAACGGGCTTAGTTGAACTATAGCTCTCAAAGTTTGCCCATAAAAAACCGCCTGCAACTATCAATAGCTCAGGCGGTTTTTTTATACAGATTTACTATCGAATTATTTGATTAGTCTTGTAGATAGCTGAGCAGACGCATAAATTCGATATACATCCAGACTAGCGTGGCAAGAATACCAATGCTGAACAACCATTCGTAGTCTTCTGAGATACCCATAGCAACACCGCGATCGATATTGTCAAAATCCAATAACAGCGTAAAAGAAGCAATAACAATCACAAACAAGCTAAAGCCGATAGCGATAGCACCACCTTCAAACAAAAACGGCAAAGTTGAGCTAAATACTAAAGACAGTACCCACTGTGCTACATAAACTAGCATGATAGCGATAACGGCTGAGGTCACGATAGAACGGAACTTTTCAGTAACCTTTACCAAACCTGAGCGATACAGTCCTAGCATGACTGCTGCTGTGACGAAGGTCGCACACATTGCCGTGACTGGTACCGTTGGGTACATCCTCATAAAGAACAGTGAAATACCGCCCAAAAAGATACCTTCTAGCAAGGCATAAGGCACCGCCAACGTCTTTGCTTTTTGTGGCTTAAAGGTGATAAAAAGAGCAAGAACAAACGCAGCAATCATGCTACCAAAGGCCGCCATCGTAATAAAACCTTGCGATAAACCTGCCATAAGCGAATAAAAGAAAAAGCCCACACCAGTAATCGCTGATAACCCAAGTAACAGGCTGGTCTTTTGAATAACGCCTTTGACCGTCATTGGATTACCGCCGATCGCAAGTTCTGCGCGACTGACAATAGGATTGGCCATACATAAGTCCTTAATAATAAAATATAAAAATAGAGATGCTGCTACTTTAGCAAAACCGCCGTTATTGTCAACTGTGTTTGCGTGACAGCCGTTACAGCTCAACCTAGTAGTCTCAAAACCTAAGCAGACAAGCAAGCATGAGTAAGGCATCTGATATATTTTATATGGGGCCAGTTACGACAGTTAACAACGATAATTCATAAACATGCTAGTCTAAGCGCGCATTTATCGCTATTATTACCCTGTACTTCACCGTTATACCGAGTCGTTTTATGGAAAACTCAGCGCAGTCAGCAAGATTGCCACACTTACACGAGTCAGAGCTGTTCCACGCTATCAAAAATCCTGCTTTTAGGCGTATTGGTTTGATGGGCCGTGCTGGTAAACGCAGCGTCACGCGAAGTCTGGTACAGATTGCGCAAACCATCAATGAGATGAACTTGACGTTGATCATGGATGTACAAACAGCCAACTTACCAACGCTTAACCTCACAGAAATAGAAAGAGTCAAAATCGTTAAACGTGGCTTGATTGGTGAGATTTGTGATTTGGTCATCGTTGTTGGTGGTGATGGGTCGATATTGCATGCTGCTGAAGCATTGGCACGCTACCGTGTCCCAGTATTAGGGGTTAACCGTGGTCGTCTCGGGTTCTTGGCAGATGTAAAGCCCAACGAAGCGGCTTTTAAATTACGCCAAGTATTGATGGGCGATTATCAGCTGGATCATCGGTTTTTATTGACGATGGAGATAAGAGAAGGGCGCAAAATCATTCATGAAGACATGGCGCTAAACGACATCGTATTGCACGCTGGTAAATCGGTACATATGATCGATTTTCAGATGAAGATTGATGGACATGATGTTTATAGGCAGCATAGTGATGGCCTGATAGCAGCGACACCGACTGGTTCAACCGCTTATGCTCTATCTGGTGGTGGCCCCATCATCCATCCAAGTATGGATGCCATCTGTCTGGTGCCCATGCACCCACATACGTTATCTAGTCGCCCGATTGTTGTCAGTGGTAATAGTGAGGTCTGTATTCGTATTCACGAAGACAATCGCACGCAGCCGATGGTCAGCGCAGATGGCAAACCAAGCGTACCGCTTGAGCAAGAGCAGCGCTTATATATTCGTAAGCACCCTGATAAGCTCACTTTACTGCATCCGCCTGGATTTGACTTTTATGAAGCCTGTCGTACCAAGCTGCACTGGAACGTACATGCCGAAGAATTCAGTCTGGATGTCGATGATGATATTATAGATGTTGAATGAGTGTATCTATTAGAGCATGTTTTCAAATCGTCCAATAGCCATCAAAAAATATGATGAAAAAATAGTAGTGGAGAGTAGGCAAGATGGATAAACAAACAATACTAGCGAGTCTAACACCGGAAGTGGTTGATAAATTCCGCATGGCGATTGAGTTAGGTAAGTGGCCTGATGGTCGCAAAATTACCGCTGAGCAGCGAGAAACTTGCATGCAAGCAGTGATGGTATGGGAGCACGAGCACCTACCACCTGCTGAGCGTACGGGTTATATCCACAAACCAGTGAAAGAGAATGGCGCTATCGTTGGCGATGAATGTGACGTCGAGCACGAACATCATTATCCTAATATGCCGAACCCGAAAGGGGCGGTACAACCTGTAAAGTTTCGTAATAAATAGGACTATAAACAGCCAATAAAAAAGCCACGCTCATTAGCGTGGCTTTTTTTACTTTATTAATTATTCAATCACGACACATATTTAAATTGCAGTTGTGTCGACACTAGGACGAACCGTTAGCGGATTTTTTTGCATTAAAAATCCTTGCCAGCCCCAATGCAAAAAGTTGCGAATATTAGCATGGTCAGTACCGTTAGGCGTTGCTTGCACTTTGGCATAATGTTCGCCGAATAGCTTTAGCGTGTCCAGTTGATTCAAACCGTGATGCTTAGCGAACCCAAAAATCTTTGCACTACCTTCATTTTCGCCAGCTGCATTATGTACCATACCGTTGACAAATGGGGCAGGAGAATAGCGATAAAAATCATCGATAAAGCTGATGACATCATTGAATCCAATGGCTTTTTTATTCAAACCATTAAGTAGAGCCGATACATCTGATTGGCGGATACTCATAAATAAATGACCTCAGAGCAGTTTAAAAAATAAAAAATATAATGCTTATGTATGCTCATTAGTCGTTGAGCATTAAGTATTATAGATTAGCGATTGAAGTAGTCTTCGTCATCGAACGACGGCGAAAAATTGCCTTGCTCAAGATGTTGCATTTGCGACTGTACAGAGCGCTCATGCTGGATACGTTGATAAATCTCTTCGCGGTGTACGGCAATATCTTTAGGTGCATTCACACCGATACGTACTTGATTGCCCTTGACGCCCAATACCGTCACACTGACTTCATCGCCGATCATTAGCGTTTCGCCCACACGGCGTGTCAAAATTAACATGCGTCACACTCCTTATGTCGCATTAACAGATTATTACTCATCAGATTACTTCTCAATTGCAGAACATCACCGCAGCACTCAGTAAGTAATATATCAACAATTACCATACTCGACATTGTGCAAACCACGGCAATGATAGGTAGATTCATTTAGCCCAAATGAAAGCCCCATTATAGGTGGCATAACAGATACTGTCACGGTTTTTCACAAAACTATTAGGTAAATGCTCATTTCAACTATGCTAAAAAATAAAATAGGATCTAAAAAGATCCTATTTTATTTAAGTACTGTTTTTATTTGGAGGCTATTTGTTTAAACGAAACGCTATTTATTTACATACGATGCAAAGTTGTCAATAGCGGTTAATAGATAACCATCAATGCTAAAGCTGTATTTTAACAGTTTTTTGGCATTATAGCCCAGCGATTTTGCTCTCGCCGTCTTCACGGTCAAGACCAAAGGCAGTATGCAATGATTTGACCGCTTTTTCTAAGTGTTGGTCTTGAATCAAAACAGACACTTTGATTTCGCTGGTCGATATCATTTGGATATTGATATTGTTCTCAGCCAATGTTTGGAACATGAGGCTGGCAACCCCTGCGTGTGAGCGCATACCAACACCAACTAGTGAGACTTTGACCACTTCGCTGTTGCCTGATATTTCTTTGGCACCAATCTCGTCTTTGACTTCCTCGTTAAGCACTTTTAGCGTCTTGTCCAAGTCAGTACGATTGACGGTGAAAGTAAAGTCAGTGGTACCATTATCCGAAAGGTTTTGGACAATCATATCGATTTCGATATTGGCGCGGCCAATTGGGCTTAAGATAGCAGAGGCGATACCAGGATGATCGGGTACACCGCGCACTAAGATTTTTGCTTCGTCTCGGTTGAATGCGATACCTGAGATGATTGCCTGTTCCATATTGTCTCCTTCGTCTATCGTAATTAGGGTGCCCACGTTGTTTTGAAACTCTTGGTCAAAGCTACCGTCAGTGTTTTCATCAAAGCTAGATAGGACGCGTAGGGGTACGCCGTATTTGCCAGCGAATTCTACTGAGCGAATCTGTAGGATTTTGGAGCCAAGACTTGCCATCTCAAGCATTTCTTCAAAGGTGATTTTTTCAAGCTTTTTGGCTTTTGAGGTCACGCGAGGGTCAGTGGTATAAACGCCATCGACATCAGTATAAATTTGACATTCATCAGCACCCAAAGCCGCTGCAATCGCAACGCCTGTCGTATCAGAACCGCCGCGCCCCAATGTGGTTGCATTGCCTTCTTCATCAATACCTTGAAAGCCTGCCACAATGACGATATTGCCGGCATCTAGCTGCTCGCGTATGTTTTTATCATCGATGCTTTCGATACGGGCTTTATTATGGGCGTTATCGGTTTTGATCGCAACTTGACGACCAGTCATTGAACGCGCACCAATACCAAGCTCTTTTATCGCCATCGCGAGTAGTGAGATAGAAACCTGCTCACCGGTTGAGACCATCTGATCGTATTCACGTGGGTCAGGGTTGTTACTGATTTGGCGTGCTAGATCAATCAAACGGTTGGTTTCGCCGCTCATGGCTGAGACCACGACCACGACTTGATGACCATTGTCATGCCAGCGTTTGACGCGTTTGGCGACGTTTTTGATGCGGTCGATACTGCCCATCGAGGTGCCGCCGTATTTCTGTACTATTAACGCCATAAAAATCTACCTATTATTCATTAATGACCTTTTATTATCATGGATCAGTCTCAATGCGACACGTGTCCATGCGTGTATAGATAAAGCCAGATTGTAAGAGTTATGCCCTATATGTGTCTTTCGTTTATTGGTACTGCATCAACTGTCATGAATGAGCAATATTGTCAAACGTTGACCTTTATACCATATCTACCGCATAACTTTAAGTATCAGTACCGCTTAGATGTATGGCGATTGGTTATAGTTGCTATAACCAATCACGTATCTTATACCCAGTAAACCAGAGTAAGGCGCTGAGTTACTGGGCTTTTTATGATTAGCTAAGCTGGGTTTCAATCCAAGCAGGTAGGGCATTGATGACCGCAGTACTGTTATCAGACTTTGGTGCGCCGCCCTGTGCGTAGTCAGGTTTACCGCCACCTTTACCACCAAGCTCACTGGCTAAATGACGAATGATATCACCCGCTTTGATTTTAGCAGTAACAGATTTTGCGACACTCGCGGCTAGTGCTAATTGGTCATCTTTATCACCAATCAATACAATCACACTATCAGGCAGTTTTGATTTGATATCATCCATCAGCGTGCGGATGGATTTACCATCGATACCGCTTAAGGTGCTGAGAAGTACGGGCGTATCTGCAATAGTCTGCACATCATCGAGTAAGTTGGCTGCTTGAGCGCTGGCGATTTTTTGCTCTAAGCGCTCAAGCTGTTTTTCAAGCTCACGTTGCTTATCTGCCATGGTACGCACACGCTGGGCAACTTCAGGACGTTTGACCTTTAGCTGGCTTGCCAACTCGCTTAGTTGCTGCTCGCTTTGCTGAATGTTTTTGACCGCGTTCATGCCCGTGACGGCTTCAATACGGCGAATCCCCGCAGCGATACCTGACTCGCTGGTGATTTTTAGCATACCGATATCACCAGTGCGCTGTACATGTAAACCGCCGCAAAGCTCGATAGAGAAAGGCTTGCGCTGACCATCGACGATACGATCTGTACCCATGGTTAGTACGCGAACGTCAGTGCCGTACTTTTCGCCAAATAATGCCATCGCGCCTTGATTCATGGCTTCATCAATCGACATGTGTTCAATACGAGCAGGAGTGTTGGCTTGTATTTGCTCATTGACGAGACGCTCTACTCGCATGATTTCAGCAGCACTGACAGGCTTGTCATAAGCAAAGTCAAAACGCAGTACGTCGCTTGAGACTAATGAGCCTTTCTGCGTGACTTCATCACCCAAGACTTCTCTTAGCGCTGCATGTAATAGGTGAGTGGCAGAGTGGTTTTTGGCACTGGCGGCACGGATACTTGAGAGTACTTTGGCGTCAGCTATTTGTTTGGGGTTGATATCACCCATGGTCACCACACCATAATGAATAATGGCTTGACCTGATTTTTTGGTATCTTGTACTTCAAAGACACCTGATTCGGTACGGATTTCACCAAGCTCACCCACTTGACCGCCGCCTTCGGCGTAAAATGGCGTACGATCAAGTACCACAACGCCTTCTGTGCCTTCAGTTAAGCTATCTGCTGGGTTGCCATCTTGGTAAAGCGCGTCGATGGTCACGTCTTCTTCTTCAAGCTGCTCATAACCAACAAAGACGGTTGGCGTCTCGACTTGGATGACGCTGCTGTAATCGACATCGAACTTACCTGCATCACGAGCACGTTCACGTTGTGCTTGCATGTGCTCATCAAACTCCGCTTCATCGATGACAATACCGCGCTCACGCGTGATATCCGCGGTCAAATCGATCGGGAAGCCATAGGTGTCGTAGAGTTTAAAGGCCGCTTCGCCAGATAGCGTATCGCCATCTTTTAGACCTTCAAGCTCGCTGGCAAGCAAACGCAGACCTTGTGCCAATGTTTTGGCAAACTGCGCTTCTTCTTTTTGAATCGCATTTTCGATCACGTTTTGTTTTTCTACTAGCTCTGGATAAGCACTGCCCATTTCAGCCACGAGTGGCTCAACCATTTTATAGAAAAACTCACTATCAGCGCCAAGCTTGTTGCCATGACGTACCGCACGGCGAATGATACGGCGCAATACATAGCCACGACCTTCATTACTCGGCGTGACGCCATCAGCAATCAAAAAGGCCACAGCACGGATATGGTCAGCGATGACTTTTAGTGAAGACTGCTGTTCATTGTCAATCTCTAAGATCTCAGCTGCCGCATCCATTAAATGGGTAAACAGATCGATCTCATAGTTACCATGGACGCCTTGCATGATAGCGCTAATACGCTCAAGCCCCATGCCAGTATCGACACTGGGCGCAGGTAGCGGCAATAGCGTGCCGTCTTTTTGGCGATTGAACTGCATAAAGACGCAGTTCCAAATCTCGATGTAGCGATCGCCATCTTCTTCTGGCGTACCGGGCAAGCCGCCTTCGATCTCAGCGCCATGGTCATAAAACACTTCGGTGCAAGGGCCACAAGGACCGGTGTCGCCCATGGTCCAAAAATTGTCTGAGGCGTACGGTGCCCCTTTGTTATCACCGATACGAATGATGCGCTCACTTGGCAGACCAATGGTTTTGTGCCAAATGTCAAAGGCTTCGTCATCAGTCTCATAAATGGTGACATACAGACGATCTTTATCAATCGCGAGCCACTGATCTGAGGTCAAAAACTCCCAGATATACTCGATACCTGCTTGCTTGAAGTAATCGCCAAACGAGAAGTTACCAAGCATCTCAAAAAACGTATGATGGCGGGCAGTGTAGCCAACATTGTCCAAGTCATTGTGCTTACCACCAGCACGGACACATTTCTGCGAGGTCACAGCACGTGTGTAGTCACGTGGCTCCATGCCCAAAAAGGTTTCTTTAAACTGATTCATGCCGGCATTGGTGAATAACAATGTCGGATCATTATGCGGAATCAAGCTAGACGATGAAACTTGAGTGTGCTGCTTGCTTATAAAAAAATCGATAAAGGCTTGGCGAATATCGGCTGAGCGAAATGGCTGGCTCACAGCGGCTCCTTACTGACGGATAGAATTGAGTAAATGACATAAAATAATTTTGCAAGCGATTTTAGCACAAACGCCTAAGCTCTTGGTACAAGAGTTACAACTGCTCGTTATAGTCCATTCATGATTTGCCGCTCATATAGGGTGCATCATGGTGAATTGGTCAAAATTGCCGCATCAGTCTCATCAAGCTTGTCTTTGATTAATGGATCAGACTCAATGACCTGCACTGGCAAGTAGCGCAATTGCAATTTAATAGGCAAGTATTTGGGGAAGTTTTCTGCCATATCTTTGGTAATCACATCCTCGATCTGCTGTACATCTTGTGAATTTGGACTGGTCTCACCGCGTACCACGGCACGAATGATTTGAAACGCATTATTCTTATCAAATTGTATGTTGGTTAGTACGTTACCTTGATCGATAAAATGTTCATTAATTGCTTCTTTGACATTGTTTTCAAAGGTCTGCTGCTTGGCATTGCTATTGAGGTTTAGAGTAAGATAAATGCCCAAGCCGACCAGTAACAATAGTGTGACGGCATTTCGACGGAAAAATATCAAATAGGTGCCCGATTCATAATCATCATCGACCAAGCGCCTGAAGCCTAAAAACCACAGTACCATGGCATTAGTAAACTGAATGGCAATGATGTTGGTCAGGGCCAATAAGGCAGCACCTAGCCCCATCTGTATCTCGCCATTGGCAAATAAAATGCCACTGGCCGCGAGTGGCGGCACCAAGGCGGTGGCTACAGCAACCCCAACAACGGCGACGGACAGGTGCGGAGACACCATCGCATATGCACCAGCCGTACCGCCAGCCAGTGCAATCATCAAGTCCATAGACGTGGGCTGGGTACGAGACAAAATCTCATTGGTCAGCGGTTGACCTTGATGCAATAGACCCACCACAAAGCCGACCAATATCACCAAAAATACCCCCGCTAACACGGTGAGCAACGACTTACGCAACAGTGGCATACGGTAGTCAATAATCGCTAGGGCGACACCTGTAATCGGACCGAGCATCATGGCGACCAACATCGCGCCAATAACCACTGCGGCTGAATTGGTCACCAAGCCATAACTGGCAATAATGGCTGATAGCGTATTCATTACAAAGTACATTTTACTTGGTAGGGCGTTCGCCTCAATGGTTACGCGGACTTCGGGATAGTCTATCTTTTGATCGCTAAACTGCTCGGCAACGAATTGCTTGTAGGATTCTAGCTTGGCTTCTTTCTCCTCTTTGACGGCCTCTTCCTCTTCTTTTTTCTCGTTGTTATCGTCTTCTATCTCTTCTTCATTTGATTTGGCAGGCATGGACGGTATCAGATCAGAGTCTTCTGCCTCTTCGATGGCAGGATCATTCGCATGAATACTGTGATCAATGGCGATAGGCTCGACCGGTTGACTGACATGATTATTAGGTGCTTCAGAATCAGCATTGGAATTAGACTTAGCATCTAACGTTTCCTGCGCCATCTCTGACTGAGTTTGGGAGTCCTTAATCTGGTCTTCTGATGACACACTGGCTTGCGTTTGTGAGGCCGATTCAGTCAATTCAGTATCAGTTGTATCTACTGTGGCAATGACCACATCAGGTTCTGGTGAGGTGATGACAACTTTTGGTTCGGCGGCCTGCGCTTCTTCACTTCCTGCCCTTTTATGCTCGTCAGAATGCTGCGCATCATCGCTCGCGCCGTTGATATTTTTGTCAGAGTCGGATGTATTCTCTGTGATATCGTCGGTTTTGCGTACCATTGTGGCGGCATCTGGTTTTTTCGGTTCTAACGTATTATCAGAAGAGGTCATAGCAATTGTGCTTTATTAGTCAGATGAAATAAAACCATTATTGTAATGAAAAATCAGCGACAAGCTGTCTTTTTTTTGTGCAAAAGCAAAGTGCTAGACATGACATTGGGCAAAATAGAAAGAGGTATCTTAGTAAGGGTATGATCGAGGGGCTGAATGTAAAGTGGAATCGGAGTAAAAATTTATAGGAAATGAGTATTAATGAAGATAGCGAAATATGAGTGAGAAATACCCTTATATTAACATGGGTTTTAGAATAAGTCAGCCAAAATGTATGAGGCTGGCGTCTATATTAAATACTTACCTTTAGTAGGGATATGGCGTATAAAGTAACTATACCCACACATAAAGTAAGGATTAAGTCATGAACTGGCCATTATTTGCTGTCATTTACATCATAGCAGGCACTGTCACCACAGGGATTGTCATCATCGGTACGCTCATTATGGGTTTCGATGAGATCGCGCATATGCAAATAGCGGTCGCAGTGGGTGCAGCGGCGTCTATTCCCATCACCATGTTCTTTGCCAAAAAAATCGGCAGCATCACTGGTAACGAAGATGGTCATAAAGTATAACGGATGATCAGATCTTGGCTTGATGCTCAGATGATGTTGGTTTTAGTAGTAAAAACGCTAAAGCGTCGCCAAACGTAAAAAAGACCTCAATAGTGAGGTCTTTTTTGGTAGTAAGTGCTGACTTGATAATAAATGCTGATAGCGATATAGGTTAAAGCGTTATTTAAGCTCAACGGTTGCGCCATTTTCGATATTGGCATAAACCTCAAGCACATCCCAGTTGGTCAAGCGGATACAGCCATGTGAGGCTTGGCGACTGATACCTTCAGGTTTTGGTGAGCCATGTAGGCCATATGACGGTTTAGATAAGCCCATCCATACCACACCGACTGGATTGTTTGGTCCTGGTGGCAACATATGCACTTTTTTCTGAGCGCCTTCACCGACTGTGGCTTTATACCACGGCATTTTGACTTTATTGACAATCTTATAAGTACCATGTGGTGACGGCGTGTCATCACTACCAACGGTCGTTGGGTAAGTCGCTACCAGTTGGTTACCATCATAAGCATATAACGTTTTATCAGCTTTGTTAGCGACCACGCGGTTGATTCGCTTGTTTAACGCACCACGGGTATTCAGTACAGTGATGGTCTCACCAGCTTTGTATTCTTTGTTCTTATTGAGTTTATCCAAGTAGCGCACATCCATATGGAAGCGCTCACCAAGCATCTCTTTGATATCTTGATAATACAGCCCTTTCATTTTTGACTTGGCTTCTGCGCCAGCAGGTGTGGTCGCAAAATTGGTATTGATATCATCATCAGTCAACGTATAAGTGACGAGCACAGGCTTGGTCGCAGGAATGTTCTTAACCAAGGCATCCCACGTTTTTTGATCCATTTTGCCAGTCGTTGGCAGGCCTTTCATTGCTTGGAAGTTAGTAAGGGCCTTTTTACTGTTCATCCCCCAGCCACCATCGATAGGACCAGGGGAGGCATGGTTCCAATCGAGCAACGCTTGCATTTTGATCGTCATGGCTGAGTTGACTTTCATGTTAGGCGACCAGACAGCGTTATTGACTTGTTGCGCGTAATTTGACAAGTTTAATGTGGTATATCTCTTACCATCTTTGTCTTCGATATTTTTGATGGTTGGATCATCACTGAAGTCTTGACGCTTTTCACTCTCCGGTAACTCAAAGGCGAGTGGATCAGATGAGTCGATAGAGGAGACATCGCTGGGTGCAGCGACCGCTTGGCCTTCGCTGATATCATCAGTGCTATCAGATTGCTCATCTTTGAGGGTCAACTCAGCAGCGCTCATGTTGTCAGCAGCAGGTGCTGGCGTGCTATTTTGATCGTCTTGCTTAGTGTTGATCAGCTGGTTCATGCTATCAACGGGTTCTGCGTTCTCTGTATTTAACTGTACAGTAGCAGCACCATCTGAGCGACTACGATTTTCTTGCACATTAAGGCTCACCTTTTGAGCAAGGCCTGGCATGGCGTTTGCCGTTCTTACTGGCAATGTGCGAGTATTATCGGCAGTGGCGGCAAGTGCGCCAACGCTGGCACTCATGGCAGCGATAGATATAGCAGTAATAATAGGCTTTATTTTCATCATATTGAATCACTTGTGGTTGCTACTAATGCGGCTATTATGCGCATAATTTGGTTGCTTCGCAAACTTTTGGTCTATCTTTTTGCATTTAGAGTGGGTTAAACGTCAACTGCTGACGTATTCGCTACAGTTGAGTAATATTTTAGCCAAAATGTGTACGGCGACAGGCAGGCTGCTTACGCAAACTCCTCATTATTTTCACTATTTTTTGTTTTAGTAAAAACGACAGTGATTGGCGCTATTTGGCGTTTACGTCTATAATGTATGATTAATTTTTTCATTAATAGATCGATTGTTAGCAAAAAGCCATTTAACCCGCTAATAGTTAATCCATAAGGTGCGATATGTCAGAAGACCAAACAATGAGTGCAGAAGAGTTTCAAAACCAATACTTCAGTGATGATGAGTCTAAGGGCTTAGAAGGTGAGATGGAGTATGATCTAGAAACTGGACTTCTTGGTGAGGATGGCGAACTTGCTAACTTACATGCCGAGTTAGAAGAAGCACGCGAGCAGCTAGTGAGTATTCGCGACTTTATTCGTTTTTCCGTCACACAATTGCGTAACTATGATGTGGTTGTCGCGCAAGGCACGACCGATGAGTTTGCAGAAGCCTCAGCCATTGTGTTGCATTCGTTGTCTTTAGATTGGTCAGCCAATGAGCAAATTTTAGACTGCCGTTTGACCACGTCAGAGAAGCAGGCAGTGCTAGGACTATTAGAAGAGCGCATCGCTGAACGTAAGCCGCTGAGCTATCTGATTAACTTGTCATACTTCTGTGATTTGCCTTTTTATGTGGATGAGCGCGTGCTTATCCCGCGCTCGCCAATCGCAGAGTTGATTCGTCAGCAGTTCCATCCGTATTTTGATGTGACTGAACTCGCCAAACCACTGGGTGTCAGCCCGAACGAAAAGTCAGCGGTATTTTATGATCATGGCTTGGATGTGAAGCAGTTGTCGCAGCCTGAGCGTATCTTAGACTTGTGTACTGGCTCTGGTTGTATCGCAATCGCGCTTGCTACCCGTTTCGTTGATGCCTTGGTCGATGCTGTCGATATCGATAAAGGCGCGCTGGACGTGGCAATGGTCAATGTCGATCATCATGACCTTGGCCATCAAGTGAACGTAATCGAGTCTGATTTGTTTGCCAAGATACCTGCTGAGAACCAGTATGAGCTTATCGTCACCAATCCACCGTATGTCGATGCGGCTATCATGGCAGATTTGCCACCTGAGTTTTTATATGAGCCTGAGCATGCATTAGCCGCGGGTCAAGACGGCTTGGATTTGGTACATCGTATTTTATTTGAAGCGTCAGATTACCTTAGCCCAGATGGTTTGCTGGTCTGTGAAGTGGGCGACAGCGAATGGGCATTAAAGCAAGCCTATCCTGAGATTCAGTTTGATTGGTTGAAGTTTGCACATGGCGGACATGGGGTTTTTGCGATTACTTATGATGAATTGGTAGCCAATCGTCAACTGTTTGCCGCTTATGTTCAGCTATTAGATAGCATGCAATAGCTGAGTGTGGGTCACAAAATCGATCATATAAAAACTGATCAGCGATAATCATAAAAGGTTGGTCGAACAACCATCAGTCGCGTTTACTTGTTTAAGGACAATTATGGCAGGCAATAGTATTGGGCAGGTTTTTACGGTCACCACTTGCGGTGAGTCACATGGCGCAGGACTGATGGCCATCGTTGATGGCGTACCACCAGGTTTAGCATTATCGGCAGACGATTTACAAGTAGATCTGGATCGTCGCAAACCGGGTACGTCTAAGTATTCAACCCAGCGCCGTGAGTCTGATGAAGTTGAGATTATCTCTGGCGTATTTGAAGGCAAAACCACAGGGACGTCTATCGGTCTATTGATTCGCAATACCAATCAAAAATCAAAAGACTATAGCGATATTAAAGACACCTTCCGTCCTGGACATGCCGATTATACTTATAGCATGAAATACGGCTTTCGTGATTATCGCGGTGGTGGTCGCTCGTCAGCGCGTGAGACGGCTATGCGAGTGGCTGCTGGTGCTATCGCTAAGAAGTACTTACAAGAACGGCTGGGCGTACAAATTCGTGGTCATGTGACCCAAATCGGCAATGAGCATAGCAATGTACTAGACCCGAACCAGATCGATTGGGAATTTGTCAATAGTAATCCGTTCTTCTGCGCAGACAAAGAAGCGATTGGCCGTTTTGAGACCTTGATTGACAACTTGCGCCGCGAAGGCACCAGTTGCGGTGCACGCCTTGATATCATTGCGAGCGGTGTACCCGTAGGTCTGGGCGAGCCAGTATTTGATCGTTTAGATGCCGATATCGCTCATGCGATGATGAGTATCAATGCGGTCAAAGGGGTTGAGATTGGCGATGGTATGGCAGTGGCAGGTCAATTTGGACATAGCGCTCGTGATGAGCTGACCCCAGATGGGTTTGCAGCCAATCATGCGGGCGGTGTCTTGGGCGGTATCTCATCAGGACAAGATATCCGTGTCAGTATCGCGCTAAAACCAACGTCTAGCATCACAACTGCAGGTAAAAGTATCAACACCCAAGGTGAAGCAGTCGATATGCTGACCAAAGGTCGTCATGATCCTTGCGTCGGTGTGCGTGCCACGCCTATTGCCGAAGCGATGCTAGCGATTGTAGTGCTCGATCACTATCTGCGTCACCGTGGTCAGAACGCGGATGTGAAGCCGCCAGTACAATCGATTACTTAGTATTTTTGCTCTAAAGTAATCAGCCCTTTGTTGTTTCCAGTAGTTTGATACTAGAAATGATAAAGGGCTTTTTTATGTCCCAATAAAATACAGGTGTTACCTAAAAACAATCAACGTGCTGAGCGAGCAAGATATCAGGCTGCCAATCGATATTCATCAATAGCTACACATTGCTGATGCCGAAACACCAGTAATAATTGCTGACTAGGAATCGCTAGCCAATGTCCAAACTCAATACTACCGACACCTTGGCTGGATAGTATCTGCACGCATTGATGACGACTGAGGCCGATTAGGTGCTTGATCATAGGATCATCAGTTAATTGACGTGACATAAATGTTCTCCTTCTAATCTGCTTTACGAATTTGATGGTTCAATAGATCTTAGTGCTATCGTAAAATAAAGAAGTAGAAATCCTGTGCAGTCATGATGGAAAATTGATGAACTGTTATCAATGCTTATTCTTAAGCTAGTGGCAGGGTAATACTAACCATCACACCAGAACGCTGATTTTTACCAGTATCAGTTTTATCAGCGCCAATTTTATTATCATTAGCATGGATATTATCAATAGTTACCTGACCGCCATGATGCTCAATGACTTGCTTCACTAAAGTGAGTCCAAGACCGGTACCTTTTTTGAGAATACTATCGGACTGTTTTGAGTCAGCTTTGTGATGTGCTGAACCTGTATCTAGCGTATAGGTTGTATTCTGATTTTTCACTTGCTGAACAGAATGGCTTTGATGAGATAGGCTAAAATAACGCTCAAAAGCTTTTTCAATAGCATAATCAGGCAATAGCTTTCCATCATTAAATATATCGATGATTACCGTTCGCGCTGTGCTGTGCAACGAGATATCAACAGTGTTATCAGCAAAATGAATGGCATTATCCAGCACATTTTGTAAGACTTGTACCAACCAAAATTGGTCAGCAAACACACTGGTAGAGGCCAATAATTCTGCTGGTAAGTTTGTAGTGTTTGTCATGTGCTGATCATCGATGTATATATCGATAGGTTGTAGATTCTGCTGTTGCTGCTTAGCGGTATTGTCTTTTATTAGACTCTGTAATAATGGCAGTAGCGGCGTTAGCTGACGATTGAGCTTAAAAGTAGGCTGTTCAACTTTCGCAAGTAACAGTAGTCTGTCGATGAGCTGCTGCATTTTGATGCTTTGCTCACCAACCGTCTCAATGAGCATCTGCCGATCATCCTGATCAAGCATATGACCATCTAGTCCATCATCTTCTAACAGCTCACTACTGGCGCGAATGGCGGTTAAAGGGCTTTTTAACTCGTGAGTGAGCGTATGCACATAATCGGTGACATAAGCACGATTCTCTAGTCGATGCTTCATAGTCTCAATGGTATCTGTCAGGCTGTTTAGCTCATGACCCAGATAAAAATAGGGTTTTTTGGTGTCTTCTGCCAGCGCACTGGTATATTGAGTCACCAAGGTAATACTTTGCTTGAGCCACCATGCGATGAGACCTGCTAAAATGAGGGCAGCCGTGCTGATAAATAGCACTGTGATCAGCATGCGGTTACGTGTGTCGTCCAAATAAGGTAGCACGCTGGCGACAGGTTTGCCGACGCTGACCACGCCGATAATCTTGCCAGACATATTCTTTATTGGCTGTGCGACATACATGACCGATCCATCACGCTGCTGGTTATCCCGCAGCGTACTTCTGGCACCGTACTGACCTCTTAATGTGAGATAGACATCATTCCAGCGCCCATAGTTTTGCCCTTCATTATTGTCAGGTTGGGGTAGCGAATCATAAATGACCCTGCCGCTGCTGTCTGTTACATATACCCGAAAGCTGCTATAGCTTTTGGTTTGATAGACGGGACCTAAATTATCGTTAATCGCTGGTATGCCTACAAAGGCTGCATCAAGTTGCGCTTGATAAGCCTCATCGTATAGTTGCCCTGTAGATAATGGTATCTGGAGACTGGCCGCAAGTAACTTACTGGTGTCTAGGAGCGTGTCTTCGATGACTTGCTGCGCGGTTGGCTTGACGTAGCCAAACAACTGGGTAAATACAACCACGCCGCAAATGATGAGTACCAAAGCAACTGCAAGCCAAATCCTAAAAAATATACTTAAATTGAGCAGTCGTTTACGTTTAGGAGTTTGCTGCACAGTACCAATGGGATGCAATTTGGCATACCAATTGTTTTGGTCGTTATGAGTATCGCTCTCAGCATTATTGGCATTATGATTCATAAATTAGCAGCTATTATTAAGCTGGACATAATGCGTATCCCAGTCCACGATGTGTATGAATGACTTCAATACTCGTATCAACAGTCGCAAGTTGCTTACGAATCGACTTGATATGGCTGTCTATCGTGCGTGCTAGGCGATGATCAGGATAATCACTAACTGCGTTAAGCAGCTGCTCACGGCTAAAGACTTGATTCGGTGCTTGTAATAATGTGAGTAAAATTTTGCGCTCAGTATTACTAAGTTCCAGCTTTTGCTCTTGCCACGTTAATGAATAATTAAGCGGTTGATAGTGCCAAACGCCAGATTGGCTTTCAAACGTTAATGCTTGTCCTGATAGATTATTCGAGGAGGTGCTTTCAGTGCTGTCATTTGAATTTGGGGTATGAGAGCCTGACTGTTGAATCAGCTGTTCACGTCGCCAAATGGCTTTTAGGCGTGCGACCAATTCACGTGGACTAAAGGGTTTGGCGCAATAATCATCGCCACCCATCTCCAACCCCAAAATACGATCGACCTCATCGCTACGTGCAGTCAAAAATACAATAGGCAAGTCTTTTAAGGCGTCGATATCAGGTGTATGACGTATTTGTTGGCACAGACTCAGACCATCACCATCTGGCAGACCGACATCCATAATGATCGCCGATAGATCTTGTGCTTCATGACTATGCAGCATGGGTAACACACTACTGGCATTATCCAACCAAGTCATCTGCCAGCCTTCGCGCTTGCAGGTAACCTTGAGTGACATGGCAATCGCAGGATCATCTTCTACCAGTAAAATATGGGTCATAGTCTCTACATCATCTTATAATCTTAGTAAATTATCGTAGCACAAAACAGCAGACTGCTCTTGCTGCTACGAGTCAAATGGTGTGAAAAATTAATGGAAAAGTAGGGTGCGAAATAGATGGTTTGCGGTGTAATTATTTCAATACATTCAACAAAAAGGCCAGCTCAATGGATAAGCTAGCCTCGGTAATACAAACTAAGCGTGATTATCTATTAATAGACTAAATCTATTTAAGACCTTTGCAATTGGCATAGTAGCTCACCGTAGCGGGCCAATCTGAAAAAATGCCTTGGACACCGACATCCTGCGCTAGTACGTCAATATAATTCATCATATCACCATCATTGTTGATAGCATCTCCAAGACCGCTATAGTACCAATCGCCACCATCGGTTAATGGTCCTGAACGCTCTATCGACCACGTAATGATTTTTAGACCATTGGCTTTGGCTTGTTTTGCGTATTCTGATGGTTGCATATTTCCCTTACCATCAGTAGTGACTAACAACCAAAGTGCTGGAGCAATGGTATTGATACCGCGTGCTTTGATATCAGCCAATGAATGCCTCCAAGTGCTTGCGTCGTTTTTATTAAAGGTTTTATTGTCAGCGGTCTCATTGCTGTCATCAATAAGGTAAACGGCATTAGCCCCATAAGCTGGCTCGTTTTTGATCCAGTAATCCAGATCTTCTATATTAAATGACTGGGCAAATACATCACTTGCAGGCACGCCCGCTGCCTTATAAGTATCTATCAGCTGTTGGCGATAATCGTCTAAACGATAGCCATTAAACGGCATGGTCACTACAGGTGCTTTTAGCTCAGGCGTGTGCTTCATGCCTAGCTTACGAGCCAATGCGATATGCTCTTTTAACGTCAACACCTTACCATTTTGTGAATACAAGTCCGTTCGCCACGGTGCGGTTGCATTCATATACTCGCTAATACTGGTTGCTTTTTTATTGGCAGCATCCATCTTACCCGTCAAGGTTTTAAACTGAGCGGCACTGATATCTGAGGTACGGCATTCGATACTATCGGCATTAGTAAGTTTGCCTTTAGCATCCAATATGGGCGGTACAGTGCATTGCTTGGCTAGCGGCGTGGTTAAAATATTAGTAGTGGTGTGTAAATCGTTTTGGGCATGACGACAGACAAGCTCTCCATCATTGGTAAAAGCGACATCACATTCCAAGATTCCAGCACCCATTTGTGCTGCCGCCACGTAGCTATCATAAGTATGTTCAGGTAGCTGTAATGGCGCACCTCGATGTGCAATAGAGAAATCAGTCTTACTTGGTAGTTGCCCTTTGCACGCCTGTAACTCTTCTTTTAATGGTCCCTCGTCCATATCATTTATCAGGTAAAACGGACGCACTCCATAGGTATATGCGACAGGTGAGGACGGTTGTGGCTGTGATTGCAGTTGCGCTGTTGATGAAGAGGCTTTTGATGTGAGCATTGAGCGGCTATCAGTAGTGCAGCCTACTATCAATAATGAGCTGATCAGCGTTAAAGGTAAGGCGAGATGAGTCTTATTAACCTTAGTCGGCGTCTGCTTACTCAGCTCAAGCGCTGATTTATTAGAAATTGTCATGTAAAATGTTCCTGCAAAATTATAAAAAATCCCATCGGACGTAGGGATAGGAATCAAAAGATTAACGTTTGACTATTGGTTGTTGTTTGCTAAAAGTAACTAGAGGTCATGACATACTTGTATGAGCTTAGCTTTGTAAGAACTTAACATTAATGCAGATACAATTGTAGGCACATGTACTAAAGAATAGACAGTTGACAGTATTTGAGCTTGATAGTACTGGGCTTATCGGTCATAAAATTTTACGTGCCTTCTTATACTGTTCTCATTTTTGCTATTGTCCATTTAGTGCCTCACTATTGATTAGTACCTCGCTATTGACCATATTCTCAAACTAACAGATGATATTGACCATATAATGACACATACATTATTTTGACAAAAAACATAGAAATGCTTAGGGCATATCTCACTACATTATTAAGGATAACTATGAGTAACTATTTAGACGCCGTCGTCGTTGAGCATAATCCCTCTCAAAAAAAGATAGATCGCGCGGTGATTTGGCTACACGGCTTAGGTGCTAGCGGTCATGATTTTGAGCCAGTGGTACCGCAGCTTGGCTTGGCTGATGATATGGCAGTACGTTTTATCTTTCCGCATGCACCTAAACGCCCAGTCACAGTAAATGGCGGCATGGTGATGCCAGCATGGTACGACATCATAGAGATGAGTCTGGAGCGAAAAGTAGATGTGGCTCAGATTGAAGAGTCTGCTCAGCAGATACAAGATTTGATTAGCCGTGAGATTGAGCGCGGCGTATCACCAGAGCACATCGTTATTGCCGGATTTTCGCAGGGCGGGGCGGTGGCGTATCACGTGGCACTTGGTTACCCAGAGCGCTTAGCTGGCTTGATGACGCTCTCTACCTACTTAGCGACCAATGACAATATTGAGTATAGTGCCGCGAACAAAGACATGCCGATTCTGATTGAGCATGGTACGCATGATCCAGTCGTGCCTGTCATCCTAGGTGAGCAAGCACATCAGCTATTATCAGCAAAAGACTATAATGTGTCTTATAATACGTATCCGATGGCACATCAAGTCTGTATGCCGCAGATTCAAAATATTGGTCAGTGGTTAAATACCGTTTTGGCGTAAATTATTAAGCTGTAACGTAATGTAATGCAAGTCTACTATAGGTTGAAAACTTGCCTAATTTTCCTATATAATAAGCGACCTTATTGGGGATGTTCTGGCTTCGACGCTGGTGGTGAAACTCAATGATGCATGTCGAGAGTGTATGTCCTCTCGTTAATCAAACATATATTGTTATAGTCGCAAACGACGAAACTTACGCTCTAGCAGCTTAAACCCTGCTTACTGCGCTGCCGATTACCTATAGTTGGTTAGCCCAGTTGAAGCGTCCGCATATAGGTTCGCCACAAGGGATTGTCTCAATCGCTTGGGTTCAAAAGTAGAGAATCGTCCAATCCATCCTGACTGTCGGATCGGTGCGGACTAAAATTAAAGACAGAAACTAAACATGTAGATTCATGAGCGTAATGCTGGCGGACGCGGGTTCAACTCCCGCCATCTCCACCAAATATTGATAAAGGGCTGACCGTCATAGATTGTCAGCCCTTTATTTTGCGTGCTTTTTGACTTTTTCTTACCTTATAAAGTGATGGCTAACATATAGGATGTTGGGGTTATTGTTGGTATTGAAGCTTTTCCAGCTGTTCAATATTAACAAAAAATACTCTGATATCCTTGACCTATATCACGTTACGTAGCATAGATTTCACCATGAAATATCTCGTGCTTATCATCGTCATAATTAGCTAAAACGCTACTCAAGGCAAGCTAGAATTGCTTTTCAGTATGTCTATTTGTAACCTTCAAGTCGAAGAAATATATTGTAGAAAGTGAATTTATCTGTAAAGTATAAAAATAACAGACTAAAAATGAGGGATTAGACATGCTTATCGAACTACAGGGTAGTAGATTGACTCAGGCAATATTAGAGCGGGATGATAATCAGGTATGGTGTGCTGTGAGCAATGTCAGTGACGATCATGCTATGACAGCTATCGATAATGGTTATTACGAATTATTAGTGTCTATCGTGTCTTTGGGTGATGATGGCTTTGTTTGTGATAAAGGCCATCTATGGCAGTACGCTGTACCCGTTAAAAAGGTCGAGCTTACTCAAGATGACGTAGGCTTATAGTTGAACGAACACGGATGTAACCTGATTGTTTGCCTAAATTGCCTAAATAATCATCTTCATTGTAGGAGTCAGTGGTATGGATAGTGGAATGATGGGGAGTAAATTGACGCGCTCAATGCTTGAAAGTGGGCATCAAGAAATATGGTGTGCCGTGAGTGATGTGAGCGATGAAGACGCTATGGAAGATCAAGTAGGAAACGACTTTACAGCGTGTATCGTAGATTTTAGGGACGGGCAGTTTTATTGCACCGCAGATAATGGTTGGTTTCATGCAGTACCGATTGAGGTACGTGCACTAACGCAAAGTGAAGTTGGTTTTTAAAAAAACTTATCAAAGTATTTAGGGCGTGTCCCTAGTTCTTGCTATCCCACCACGAACAAAAAACCGATCATTTAATTTGATCGGTTTTTTTGCATTATGTGGTATTGCTCAAAGTACCTAAGAAATTTGATGAGTTTAGAGCAATTCAACGATTTTTTATTGATGATTAATGTAGTTAGCTGTTTGGTAAATTAGTAGGAAAAGGAAAAATAGAGTATTAGCAGCAATATATAAATAATGAACAGCCGTTTATTTTAATGGAGGGCGATCATAATATTATCTTGTCTTGACACACAATTCTGATTATTCTTAATTGTGGTTTATTTTTAGTATTAGAGGATACATGAATAAAAATAAGCGAACTTTTAACAACGACAGGGAATGTACTATGTTAGGAAAAATGATGTATCAGCCATTGCTGATCAGTGGTCTAATCGAACACGCTGCCCGCTATCATGGCGATACGGCAGTTTTGTCCAAAGAAGTCGATGGACAAATGACTCATACTGATTGGCTTACGATTTCGAATAACTCAAAACGGTTGGCCAATGCCTTAGCTGCCCTCGGACTTAAATCATCAGAGCGCTTAGCCACATTGGCTTGGAACAATCGCCGTCACTTAGAAGCTTGGTATGCGATTTCAGGCAGTGGCATGGTTTGCCACACTATCAATCCACGTCTATTTCCTGAGCAGCTTAGTTACATTATCAATGATGCTGATGACCGCGTGCTATTTTTTGATGTCACATTCCTACCGCTTATCATGGCGATTAAAGAAGATATTAAAGGGATTGAGCACTTTATCTGCTTGAGTGCTCGAGAGGACAGTGTCGTCGCAAAACTGCCTGAGGTATTATTCTTTGATGAGTTATTAGCAGAGCATAATGCTGACTTTGATTGGCCTCAGTTTGATGAAGCCACTGCCAGCTCGCTTTGCTATACCTCAGGAACGACAGGCAATCCTAAAGGGATTTTATATACGCACCGCTCTTCTGTGCTTCATGCGATGGCATTGTGTATGCCGGACGTATCGGGTTTATCTGCGCAAGACGTCCTACTCCCTGTAGTACCGATGTTCCATGTCAACGCGTGGGGAACCCCTTATGCGGCTGCATTAACTGGCTGCTCTCTGATGCTCCCAGGTCCCAATCTGGATGGTGATAGCTTAGTATCTCTCATTGATGATTATAAGGTGACGGTTGCGTTAGGCGTTCCCACGATTTGGCAAAGCCTATTGACCGCCGCTAAAGCCAGAGGCAGTAAGCTTGATAGTATGACGCGGACCATTGTCGGTGGCGCCGCTTGTCCACCATCAGTGATTAAAACGTTTAGAGAAGACTTTAATTGCGATGCGGTACACGGCTGGGGTATGACGGAGACCAGTCCACTTGGAACGATGAATCAAATAAAAGCTAAGCATAAATCACTGAGTAAAGATGAGATTGACGAGCTACGTAACTCTCAAGGACGTCCACCGTATGGTGTTCAGTTACGTCTCATAGACACTGATGAGCCACTTAAGCCAGTCAAAGAGGATGGAGTGTCTCAGGGCCGCTTGCAGATCAAAGGTCACTGGATTATCAACGATTATTATACAGAGAATCCTGATGCCATTACAGAAGATGGCTGGTTTGACACGGGTGATATTGCAACCATTGATGCTGATGGTTATATGAATATTCGTGACCGATCAAAAGATTTAATTAAGTCTGGTGGAGAATGGATCTCCTCAGTAGAGCTTGAAAATATCGCTGCCGGCCATCCACAGATAAAAATGGCAGCTGCTATCGCCGCAAAACATAAAAAATGGGGAGAACGTCCGGTACTGATTGTGGTAAAAGAAGAGAATGCAGAACTCGATGAGTCACAAGTGCTAAGTTTTTATGAAGATAAAATTGCTAGCTGGCAGATACCTGACAAAGTTATTTTTGTAGAGAACATCTTACTAAACGGTGCCGGAAAAATGGTGAAAAAAGACTTGCGTGATGAGTATGGTGATGCGCTATTAGAGATGTGATGGCATGTTCTTAGACCATAATATCAGCATCATCTTAAAAGGCTCAAGTATGACAATGACATAGGTTTTGCTAAGTGTAGTGGTGCAAGTCAGAATATTTAAAGGGCTCTTTAAATGTTTTCTGACTTGTACCGCAACTCTAATTGCTATGGCAATGGCGCATGGAAAATTAATGGACGGTGTTTTTGAATAAACTTCGATAGAGCAGGACAGTATAGAACGCCAGATACAGCAAAGCCCCTGATATCAGGGGCTTTGGCTACTCTATAAGATAGTATAGAACTATGTAATGGTACCCGGAGCCGGAACGATATTTTATGGATAAGTATTTGATTTATATAATTATTTTATTAATATAATATTCTGGTATACTTGAGAGTATACTTAACATTATAGTTTGAATTTTACACTGTTTATAAGTAACACATTATGTGTAAGACACACAGCTGAACCTGAGCATTGGGGTAGACGGTGTTAATAGCATCAGGGAAGCCCTTAAACCATCGACACAGGTAATAAGGATATCTTGCACTCCGCGGCTTTGTAGTTCCGTGAGAACGCTCAGCCAGGACTTAACATCCTCATTCTCTGATAGCCACATGTCAGGCAGCTCTTTTGTAGCGTTAAGAGCGACACCTAGCGCTAGATAGCCTGTGTAACTGCGGACGGACTTTTTAGTGTGACCGTTGCGCTTATTGGGCCTGTCCGCTTTCTAATGTTTGGGATAGCCGAGATGGTCTTCCATCTCAGCTGCTAGGGCAGTATCAATAAATGATTGCTTGAGCTACTTCTTGAAGTCTTCAGTGTCATCAAAGCTATTCATGTTACCAGCCACCTGTTCGGTCAGTTTCTTGATATCAGCTTGCTTGGTCGTTGTTTATTTTCCTGTTGGGGAATTATAAGCAGTTACATAGTTTTTAGGAAATTTCCGATTCACAAGCAATATTAATTTTAGTCTCTACTTTTTTCTTTGTATTTTAGTGACTCTGAATGTAACCTGCCACTTTGATTAGTCACTCGGGCAGTAGGTGTTGCTCTAGATTTGAGTGGTATTCGTCTCTTACTTTGGTTAATTGCTGAAGTTGACTTCGTATGAGTAGTGTCTGCACCAGAAGTAGATCCTGAGGTTTTATCTTTGCCTTTTACATTATTATCTTCATTAGAAGTATGTTGGTCTAACTCTTGAGCACCTTCTAAGCAATTAGCTGTATAATTTTCATAAGCATCTTCAATAAACTTGTTCACTAGTTTATTTGTTGCGACCTTATTGTACTTAACAAGCTCTTTTAATTTAGACTGGTTCTTCTTATAGATCTTGATATTGCCGTTACTAGCTTGAACTTTAGAGTCATAGTTTTTTCGACCATCCCAAGCTTTTTTCATTTTGTATAGTGTATAGCTTCTTAAAGAAAAGCCTTTGTTGTTTTTCGTTCCTATTTGAGGAGTTTCTATATTCGAAAGTGTATCTAGATGAGCAAGTATTAGATCATATTTGTCTTCAATATTTTCAGGAAAAAATATTCCTTGAAGAATTATAGGTCGATCTTTATCGTTATCTAAGTAGCTATATGCCCATTCAATTTGATCAATATTAGATGCATCAAGCCATTTTAACTCCTTATCTTGAGTACGCCCTTTTAGGTACGTGGATTTAAATGATAACAAGAATGAAACTCGCCAATCCCCATCTTTTGATATTTTTTCCGAATAGAGCAGATCAGTATTTACATTGCTATTAAACTTAATAATATCATAGCGTAGTAAATTAGTTATTCCATCTATCAGCTCATACCTACCTTTATAAGCTTCGGCATTCAATAAATGACTAACCAGACTTGTCAAGAAAAGCGAGCAACGCAGATCATTTTTAAACCACTCAAGATACTTCTCAGGTATTTGATTTTTAGCTTTACATTCAATTAAAAAGTTGTATCTTCCAATAGGGCTCGGCCAATTAATGAGATGACTGATCAGTATATTCTTATAGTCATCATCATCATAATCTAAATTTTCCAAACTATTGCCTGATAAAATATTATCTATGAACAGTAGCGATCTTGCGTCATGAACGCTCAGACCATTCAAGCTTTTGAGGAAATTTTCAATTGTTCTCCTGTCAGATTTTACCTCCTTAATATGTTCATCTGTGACTAATTTTAATACTTGTGATTGACTGTACAACATTGAAGCTTGATCAAATGGATAGTTCTGATTGTTATACATACTAGTTGACTGTTCGTTCACCGTGTCGTTCCCTCATAAATTATTATGGAAAAAATATGGTACAAAACGTAGTTGTTATTAGTTCTATACTATATTTATTATAGTTTATTTCTAGCAAAAAATCCATGTAGCCCATAATTTAGAAGCTATAAGCAGCATATAGTTAATATATAATTATTTGTAACTAAAGTCTATGTTTTTATTGTATATAAAACGATAGGACGACTAGTGCTGCAATGGGTATTGCCAGTCTATACTGAATTGGCATAAATGGAGCTAAGCTACTATTGTGTTAGAATTGGCTTGAGGTAATAATGAGTAGTCTTAATCGAAAGTGCTGGAAAAATATCGAAAGTATGCTTATAGACTCTAGTCTTAACGCAGAGTTTATAGCTTTACTAACTTGGAGTCTCTACCTATATTCAAGATGTTAAAGTGAAAAATTGTTCAGGTTGATTGGTGTTACCGTTTAGCTAACTCCATCATGACCATCCGCCTATAGTACAAAGCGATTTCTAGCTGCTCAACTAGTCATCCTTCAATGCCAGTTGAAAATAGCTGCACTACGGCAGCTCATGCTTAGTAGGTTATTTATATTATTATCTAATTAAGTAACCCGTTTCATTAATGCTGAGAGCCTACCTCTCAGCGATCATTATTATAAAAATACAGACCCACCTTACCCTATGAATTCAAATCCATAGGAATACCATAATGTCTTACTCACACCTTAACCAACCATTAGTCGTTGCAAAAGTACACAGTTTAGTTATAAGCGTATTAGCGAACGCTATTACATTTAATAAGACCATGAGTAAATTGAACGAGATTTATTTCTCGTTCATGACTCACCTTAATTCTGAGCTATTTTATTCACAACCGATTGTCGCATTTATTTATAGCACCAATGCTATTGTTGGTGATGATTATCCAGAAAACGTTATTTGGAATCATGATAAAACCCAACGATTTATCACTACGCTGTCATGCTATAAGAATGATATTGACAATGAGCGTCTAGCGTTCATTTATCAGGAGAGACAAAACCAAGAAAAGTTAGGTCACTATGCTAATAATCTTATTAGCCATTATTCAAGGCTTTTATTTGTACGTATAGATTTAAAGTACGCGCAAGCTACTAGCCATCTTGTGAATATTGAGGACTTCAATTGTCATATGAGGAATCTTCGGGATCTTATCGGTAATAAGAAAACGTGCTTTAAGCACTTGCAAGGCAATGCTTGGGCTATTGAACAAGGAGAGAGCAATGGTGGACTACACTGTCATCTACTGCTTATGTACGATGGAGCAAAACGACAGAACGACTGGCATCTTGCTAAAGAGGTCGGTAAGAAGTGGAAGATGATTACTGGTGGACTAGGAGAGTACTATAGCTATCACGATACAGAGCGTAAGCAGAACTATGCACGAAACGGCAAATTAGGTATTGGCATGATTCATCAAAATAATGCTCAGGAGGTTGAAAACGCAGTACGATCAGCTCTTTATTTAACGGAGCCAAATAAATATGAGCAGCGATTGAAATTATGGCTACCAAATATGCGTACTTTCGGTCATGGTGTTTATCGTACGAAAAAACGTAGAGGCTTACCGCCCATATCAAAATAATTTCAAATATATAGTATTCCAATGAAATAAGGCAAGGAGCCACTTCTAATTTGTCTATTAACCTTAATCCATCTTAATTAAAGGTCTGCTTAATCGCAGACCTTTTTTTATGCGCAAAATAATAGGAGTCATCATGCAAACAATTTGTCCTCACTGCCATTCATCGCGAGTAACGAAAAACATTAATGTTGATAGCCCCTTTAGTATTATCGAGCAGCTATGCTCGTCAACGACTTTATCGGGACTTGGCGCTAGCGTCTGTAAGTACTACAAGGTAAATCCTGCTATCGGAATAATCGCAGGTAGTGCTATTGCTTCAGCGATTAGCTTAGCTAGAGATAAGCTACAGCCACCTCTTTTAGTTGTCGCTACTAAACCTAGCTATTTATGTAATACCTGTCTAAAAACATTCACTATCTAACTCTCTTATTGAACTACCAACTCAATCAATTTAAAAGGAATACTCTTATGGCACATTTAATCGAAAACATGGCGTACGTCGGCGACACCCCTTGGCACGGCCTTGGTAACCAGCTTCCTAAGAATCAGCCTATCGAGGTCTGGGCACGTGAGGCCGGTATGGACTGGCGTATTGAATCGTCCGATGTCAGCTACATGGCAAACAACGATAAAGGGCAAAGCTTGATCATGCCCTTTGATACCAATAAGGTCTTATATCGCTCAGATACGCTTGAGCCGTTATCGGTAGTCAGTCAACGCTACCAAGAAGTACAACCGCGTGAGATCTTGGAGTTCTACCGCGACTTAACAGAGCATTCACACTTTGAGCTTGAAACAGCGGGCATCTTAAAGGGTGGCCGTAAGATGTGGGCTCTCGCTCGTACTGGTCAGTCTATGACTTTAAAAGGCGGCGACGTGAGTAATGGCTACCTGCTCTTAGCAACGGCTTGTGACGGAACGCTAGCAACCACAGCGCAGTTCACCAATATACGTGTGGTGTGTAATAACACTCTAGCGGTAAGCCTTGCTGATGGTAGTGGCGGTATGGTGAAAGTACCGCATTCTACATCCTTTGATGCCGATCGCGTCAAGCAGCAGCTAGGTGTCTCAGTCAAGCAGTGGAACGAGCACATGTATGAGATGAAGCAGCTGACCCAGCGCCGCGTTACTCAAGCAGAAGCGGCGAACTATCTGAATCGAGTCTTTAACGATCAAGATAACGACATCATTTTGTTTAACAGCGCTAAGAAAGAAAAGGACGCCGTGCCGAATGCTCGCGCTATGAATCAGGTGATGAATATGTTTAACGGTCAAGGTCGCGGAGCGGATCTCGACTCAGCACGTGATACCGCTTATGGCCTGCTGTCTGCTATGACCGAGTATGTGGATCATGAGCGCCGTGCTATGTCTACCGATCACAGACTAGACTCTGCTTGGTTTGGCGCAGGCGCTAAGCTTAAAGACAAGAGCCTAGAGGAAGCCTTTAGTCTTATTGCCTAAAGTCTATTGGTACACTTAATAATTAGACCACGCCTAAGCGCGTGGTTTTTTTATGCCTGTTATTTCATTTCAATCAATTTATCGAAGGAGTTCACTATGAACATGATCGGATTAAACACCAGCACACCAGTAAGGCGCACTAAGCGTTTAAGCGCTAAGGTTACAGCGCCTGTAACTGACAAAGCTAAGAGTGAAAATAAGCGGATCGATTCCTCTGCTACTGAGTCTAATACAACGCTAACCCCTAAGCGCCTAGTTAGTACTAAAGACTTAAGCCATGACGAGTGGCTTGAGGTACGTAAGCAAGGCATAGGCAGTAGTGATGCCGCCGCTGCTTGCGGTATTCATCCTTACTTGTCTATGCTAGAGCTATGGCTGATTAAGACGGGACGTATGACCTCAGACTTAAATGAGAGCTTAGAGGGATATGCGCCACTGTATTGGGGTAACACCTTAGAGCCTATGGTGGCTAAATACTACCAAGAAAAGACAGGCAATAAGGTACGCCGCGTCAATGCTATCTTGCAACACCCTGAGGCTGACAAAGCCTTTATGCTTGCCAATCTTGACTATGCAGTGACAGGTAGCGAGGAAGTGCAAGTACTTGAATGCAAAACCGCTGGAGAGCATGGCGCGAAGTTATGGCGAGACGGCGTGCCGCTATACGTGACTTGCCAAGTACAGCATCAACTAGCAGTGACAGGCAAACAAGCTGCTCATATCTGTGTGCTGCTATGCGGACACGAAGCGAAGATCTACAAGGTTGAGCGTGATGAGCGCTTGATTGCATCGATTACCCAGCAAGAGCGTCTGTTCTGGCAGTACGTAGAAACGGACACACCGCCAACCCCTGATCATAGCGAGTCGGCAGCCAAAGCGCTTAAGCTGCTTTATCCAACGCCTAAGCCCTCAAGTAAGGTTGATCTACGAGAGGACAAAGGCGCTAACAAGCTGTTCGATAAATTGCTTGGCTATCGCGCGTCAATGGAAGATCTTGAGCAGCGTCATGATCAAGTGAAGCATCAACTGCAAACGCTGATCAAAGACAATGAAGTCGCTGTATTCAATCAAGGCGCGATCTCGTGGAAGCGCTCTAAAGACAGCATTGGCCTCGATAGTAAAGCAGTCGTTAAGGCGCATCCTGAGCTATTAGCCAAGTTTAGTAAAACCAAGCAAGGCAGTCGCCGCTTTGTGGTCTTGACTGACTAAACGTTAATTCGACTAATTCATTGACCGCTTACTAAATAAACCTACTAACCAAAGCACATGCATAAACGCCCACCCTTACAGGTGGGCTTTTTATTTGCTTTACCCGTTCTATTAAGCACAAGGAATACCACTATGATTAAAGGTCTAACCATCACCCCGCCCGTACTCGGTCGTATTAGCATTGGACGTGTCATCAACAAAGATGGCAAGCGTCTGCCTGCGAAAGACGATCAATTCACCATTACCAGCCAAGTGCAGAATAAAGACGGCTGGATCAATCATCCCTTAGACGAGGTGCTACGTAAAAGTAAAACCGATAAGCTTCGTCAAATACCCGTACGTATGTTGTTCAATGATCCTGAGCTTAATTTGCGAGCAGAATATACCCTGTTCGATAGGCAAACAGGCAGGCCGCTGTGTGTCGGTGATGGTGAACAGTGCCAACGTCGAACCAACAATGGTGTGGAGCAGCTGCCGTGTCCATCGCCTGATCGCTGTCCCTTAGCTCAAGGCGGAGCCTGTAAACCATACGGTCGTCTGTATGTGAATCTAAGTGAAGACGATGAGCTTGGCACTTTTGTCTTTCGCACCACTGGCTTTAATAGTATTCGTACGCTTGCGGCAAGGCTGCGCTACTTTGCCGCCGTGTCCGGTAACAAGCTGTCATGTTTACCATTGCAATTGACGCTACGTGGTAAAAGCACGACACAAAGCTATCGTACGCCGATCTACTTTGTGGATTTAACGCTGCGCGATGGGGTAACGCTTAAGGAGGCGGTATCAGATGCGCAAGCGATTGATCATGAGCTGATTGAACACGGCTTTGATCAAGCGGCTCTAGAGACTACAGCAAAGCAAGGCTACGTCGATTCATGCTTTGAGATCGATAGCGATGGCTTACTAGATGTTGCTGAAGAGTTTTATCCAATGAATACCGACCAAAGTGATAGTCAAATACAGAGTACTAATGATCACCTATCTACTCATGATGTGACCAGCATTGAGAGAGGGCTACGACAAAGTGTGACAGTGGTGAGCTAGCTGAAAGCCACGGCATAAAAAAGGAGCTGATCCGTCAGCTCTTTTTAATGTGTCAGCCAGATACTGGACAGCATAGGACGCCGTAAAAAAATATAGGACTCGCTAAGTATATGAGAGGAGATGCTCTCATTCACTTATAAGGAGAAAATCATGGACAATTTAAATTCAACACTACCAGTAATCGAGCCATGCAATCATATTCCCCAGCTTTTAAGCATTAAAGATGTCAGTAACTACACTGGTCTTAGTCGTTCTACGATTTATGAGCTGGTCAACGAAGAATCCAATCGCTATGATCCAAGCTTTCCTAAAAAGGTAAAGCTTACTGAGGTGAGGGTAGTGTGGGTAGCAAGTGAGATTGCAGAGTGGATTAATGAAAAAATTAGTGAAAGAGTTTCTTGATATTTTAGTTTAAGTAGGTGAGTCAAGATCACCTACTTTTTTTATAGATTGTAAGAATATTTATACCAGACCTTGGTGACGAGCTATAACCGAAGAATTTTTTACCATTTTGGATATTTTTGATTGCTATCAACAAATGCACTATCTGGTATATCTTCTTCTGAATCGCTATCAAAACGTCCCTGTTTAGCTTTTTCTTGAGCTATATCGTTTCTCTTTTGTTGTTCATGATCATCAAGCTCTTCATTATCGATGTCATCAATAGAATTCTTAAAATTACTCATACCGTTCTACTTTTAAATGTTAATGAAAGTATAGTATCGATTGATCTCATTATTATTTCAAGAATTTTATTTCTAGATGTAATTGAATAGCTTTTGTAGAGTAGGTTAGGTACTGTTAGTGATAGTCTGCTCTATTTAAAAGCTCTTTTTGCTCATCACACACCCTAAGACCGATCTGTATCGCTTCGCTCAGATCAGCGCCTTCTTTAATTGAGTAAGGTACATTGGGCTCAAGTCCGGCTTGCTTTAACGAATCTGATGCTGCCTTATTAAGCGGCGTACCTATATAAGACTCATCCGTGAGATTTTCAGGCAAAAAGAATACCTGACGCCCAATACCTGCGTGAGGTTGACCACAAACAATTTCACCGTACTCAACGGTAAATGGATAAGGCTTATCGTTATCTACTGGCCAAGAAGAGTCTCTCACCGAAATGAATCCTGCACCATAGAGCTCGCCATTTGGTTCTGGTGCAGGAGTACAACCAACTTGCCCCATTAAAGACAAAGCAAACGCAAAAAGTGTTATCTTATAATGCATGCTATACCATCTTTATTTTATTGAATGAGCTGTCACTATACCTAAATTCAACCAAATAATATCGGCTTTTAAATTAAAGCTTTAAAAGGTATCACTAAATGTGCGCCAACTTCCAGCCTATAAGCGGCAATCAAGCCAAGCTATTCACCAGTCATCAGCTCGACTTTGACTTCAAAGAAGATGTCTATCCAAACTATGATACGCCTTTGCTATTTGCCAACGTTGATGATGAACAGATGCAATGGCGACAAGCACGCTTTGGTATGGTGCCAAAATGGGCAGATAGTCTTAACATCACGCGCTACACCTATAACGCGAGAAATGAGACGGTACATACCAAGCCAAGCTTTCGTGATGCATGGTTAGGTAGTCAGTTTGCTCTCATACCAGTACAGACTATCTTTGAGCCGAAATACGTAGATGGTCAAGTACAGCGCTGGGGTATTCAGCGAGCTGATCAAGCGCCCTTTACGATAGCCGCAATCTATCAAGCAGCTAAAATAGAGGGCGAGATTATCCGCTCAATGTCACTACTGACTATCAATGCTGATGACCATCCGTTCATGTCACAGTTTCATAAGCCTGACGATGAGAAGCGATCTATTGTCGTTATTGCGCCTGAGAAGCATATGGACTGGCTACACTGTCATCATAGTCAAGCTCACAAGTTCTTGCAGCCCATGAGTGATCAGTTCACCGCAAAGCTTATGCTTCGTCAAACTGGCAAACTTCAAACTCAGCAGCAAAACACTCTATTCTAATCCTTCAAATATCACCCACTGTCGCCACTCTTCAAAACCCTCACGACAACCATCGTCGTCTATAGTTTATGTGCTCTTGAATTTTCAAGCACGCTATCTCTACAATCAAAGGCATCTCTGATCACGTAAATACTCGTGGTTGGTTATGCTTTTTTTTATGCCATCCACCTACTGAGACCACCATGTATGCGCTTGTTGATTGCAATAACTTTTATGCCAACTGTGAGAAGCTTTTTCGCCCTGATCTAAGAGACAAGCCTGTGGTTGTGCTCTCTAACAATGATGGCTGCGTGGTGGCGCGCTCCAGTGAGGCAAAACAGCTTGGTATCAAGATGGGTGTGCCGTACTTTAAGGTCAAAGAGTTTTGTGCGCAGAACGACGTTACCGTCTTTAGTTCAAACTACACTTTATATGCCGATATGTCTCACAGAGTCATGAGCACCCTCGAGAAACTGTGTCCTACCGTTGAAGTCTATTCTATCGATGAGGCTTTTTTATATTTAGCCGATTATCCTACTGCGATGACTGATCTTGATAGCTATGGGCGTAAGCTCAAAAGCATCGTTGAGCAGTACACCGGCATTCCAGTATGTGTGGGTATGGGCAGTACTAAGACCATGGCGAAGCTTGCCAATTACGCTGCTAAAAAACACCCCGCTACTAAAGGCGTCTGCGTGCTAGATAATCTTCGATGGATCAGACGTATCATGCAGATCACCGATGTCGGTGAGGTATGGGGCGTGGGTCGTCGTTACAAGGTCAGACTCAATAAGATAGGTATTCATACGGTTTATCAGCTCGCCGTCTGTGAGCCTGCGAAAATAAGACAGCACTTCGGGGTGGTACTCGAGCGCACCTGCTTAGAGCTTAATGGTCAAAGCTGTCTTGGTATTGAGGCAGTAGAGGCTAAGAAGCAGATCATCTCCTCCCGTTCTTTCTCCACTCGCATTAGCTGCCCTGATGAGCTGAGTCAAGCAGTCTGTAGTCATGCGGCAAAAGCAGCCAGCAAACTACGTAAACAAGACAGCGTTTGTCATTACTTAAGCGTCTTTGCTAAGAATAGTCCGTTTAGTCAGACAGAGAGTTATACCTCTATATCCGGACAATGTCAGTTTATAACCCCAACCGCTGATACCAGAGTGATGGTAGCCGCTGCTCGGCAGATACTGACTCAGATCTTTGCCAAGGACATACGCTACGCTAAAGCTGGCGTCATGCTGTTTGATATCTGCCAGCACCATGAAGTACAGCCTGACTTGTTTGCAGACGATAGTAGCGACAATCAAACCAACCAACAAAGCACATCCAAGAGCGCAGAGGTTATTGCCGTTATGGATCAGCTTAATAAAAGATATGGTCAAAACAGTAATCAGCAGTCTGCTGTGTTTATCGCAAGCGAAGGTATAAAAGATAAGCAGTCATGGCGGATGAGCCGAGACATGCTATCGCCTTGCTATACCACAAATATTAACCAAATACCCAAAGTAGATTAAACCACAGGTGGACTCAATGACGGTTAAGATAATAGGAAGGCTCACTGATGAAGGTGAGACGGTATTGCTCTCGCTTTATAGCGATAGAGTTAAAGCAGGCTTTCCAAGCCCAGCAACAGACTATGTGCAAAACCGCATTGATCTAAACACACTACTTATTCATAGCCCAACGACAACCTACTTGGTAGAGGTGGAAGGCGACAGCATGATTGATATTGGTATCTACCCCAATGATATCTTGATTGTAGATCGCTCATTAAGCGCTAGAAACAAAGATATTGTGATTGCACTAGTCGATGACGGCTTTACCGCCAAACAGCTGATACTCGGTGAGCATATTATCTTACGAGCCCATAATGAGAATTATGCAGATATCATGGTGAAAGGATCGCTTGAGCTGTTTGGGGTGGTGGTGAGTAGTGTTAGGCGGTTTAAGAGGTGAGGTCTATGCAAACAATAATACGACTAATACAGTCTCTCTAATATCTCGTAATGGGAAACTTTAATAGATCTGAGATCTGATCTTTATGTTTTTTAATAGAGCACAATTTAAACAAATGATAGTGTGGATAGCTAGCGAAATAGCATCATGGATTAATGAAAAAATTGAAGCAAGATCTGCTCAGTCAGTGGATAGCCGTATTACCTAAAAGTGAGACGGATAGTAATTTAATGTATTTATTCATTATATCAATAGCGCTAACTTACTTTTTGTCAGTGATATTTGTAACAATTTTTTAAAGTTGATAGATAAGACTTAAGACACTCAGTTAGCTTAGCAGTCTAACTAAAGGATTAAGCTATAATGGACTACGTTACTAACTCCTTAGAACTATTCATCCATTCTGTTGGCGTCATACCGAACCAAGTTTTAAATTGTCGGCTAAATATAGAGAGCTCAGCGTAACCCAACTGATAAGCGACATCCGTTAAGCTAATACTGTCAGTACTCATGATTCTTAAGGCTTCTTTTTTTCTTACCTCTTCTAACAACTCTCTATAAGTTGTCCCTTCGCTTTTCAGCTGGCGTTGGACTTTTTTTGGGTGCTGTCCTACGCATAATGCAACGTTTGCCATACTACAATCAGCAGTAGCCAGTAGCATCTTCATAGAGCTTTCTATTAAAAACATGCCGCCGCGCGCAGTGGTATTACTTTCATTCTCTAACTGCTGCACAATAAGCTGATTTACCAAATCGTCTTCAGAGTAGTAGGGTTTATAGCTTAAATAAACAGTAGAAAAATATATCGCATTCTTTTCGCTATTGAATTCGACCGGGCACCGTAATATGTCGATCAATAACTGTTTTGATTGAGGCGATGGATTTTGTTTTAATTTTATTTTTTCTGGACGCCATGTTGGGCTAATTAAATCTGTTAGAACATTGCAAATCAAACATATAGACAGCTGTGATTTCTGCGCTCTATCTATATTCTGTGTGTTTTGACGTACGACATCAAGCTCGCACAATTTATCAGAGACCTCATTTACTTGAAAGATAAAACTTTCAGCATGAATATAAATATATTTTTGTGCCACAAGTAAAGCTTGCGCTATGTCTCGTTGTTTGGACATATAGACACCAATTAATCCTATCGTCTGGATACTCTGCTTAGCCCCAAGCTTTAAACCGAAGCACTCCTCATTACAGACAATACCTGCTAGCTCTAATAAATTAGTATATCTATCATGATCAATCAGAGAGTTTGGTTCGCGTATCATAGACGGTTTAAAGCCTACTTTATCTAAAATATTTATAGGATCCTGTCCATAGCTACGGACCAATTCTTCAAAACCATTTAGACCTGCCACTCTGATGTAACTACCCATACTATTCTCAATTTTGTCTCAAATTATTAAATCAATGTCCTACATAATCAATTTTTTGTCCTAAAATGTCAAGAAGTTATGAGAAAACCTTGTTAAAGTAAAATGTATAAAGATTCAATTTAGCTATTAAAGCCTTGTGAATCATCATGATAGCAGTGGAAAAGGGATTTTTTATGAAAACCAACTTTGATTTTATAGACTTAGAGGATCAACTACACGGCTGCCTACAACAGCAGAAAAACTATGCAGAAGCACAAGGTATCGAAAGTATTGCGGTTAGAAAAGAATATTTGTTGAGTTTAAAAGCTATCATTAACGATCACCGTGAAGCTTTGATTGAGGCTATCAATCAAGACTATGGTAATCGTTCAAGACATGAGACCTTGTTAGCCGAAATTATTACCGCAACAGATGATATAAATAGCAGTATCAAAAATCTAAAAAAATGGACGAAGGTACAAAAGCGTAAAGTAGATATGAGTATGTACTTTGGCGCAAAAAACCGTCTGATTCCGCAGCCTTTAGGGGTGGTAGGTTTAATCGTGCCATGGAACTTTCCTATCAATTTACTATTTTCTCAGCTGTCAGCCGTTTTTGCCGCAGGTAATAAAGCAATGGTGAAACTGTCTGAGAACTCACGTCACCTAGCCGCTTTATTGATTCAATTGATTCCACAGTATTTTGAACCTGAAAAATTACAGATCTTTGATGAAACGGGCGGGGTAGGTGTTGCTTTTTCTAAGCTGCCTTTCGATCATCTGATGTTTACAGGCTCTGGCGCGACTGGTAAAAAAGTCATGGCAGCAGCGGCAGAGAATTTAACAGCAGTTACTTTAGAGCTAGGTGGCAAATCACCTGCAGTTATTGATCCCAATTATTCTTTGGCAAAAGCAGTCGAGCGCATCATGTTCGTCAAGCAGTTCAATGCGGGACAAATCTGTACCAATATTGATTATTTATTTGTACATGAGTCACAAAAAAATCGCTTTATCCAAGCGACTAGCGAATGGGTGGCACAGCATGTCCCTGATATTCATCATAAAGACTATACCTCAATCATTGATGATCGCGCGTTTCAGCGTTTGGTTCATTGCGTAGAGGAAGCGCAAAATAAGGGCGCCACAGTAATCAATTTAAATAATCAACAAGCGGATGCCGCAGCCCGTAAATTTCCGCTGACTTTGATTTTTGATAGTACTGATGCGATGGAAATAGACACTCGAGAAACCTTTGGACCGATTTTGATGGTTAAGACTTATGACCAACCTGAAGAAGTCGTTCGTTACATCGCTCAGCGCGATCGTCCATTGGCGTTCTATCCATTTAGTAAAGATAAAGCTTTAGTGAATTACTATATCAATCATGTGATGTCTGGCGGCGTGTCGGTAAATGATGCTTTATTTCATGTAGGACAGCACGATTTGCCGTTTGGCGGGGTTGGCGCTAGCGGTATGGGGCATTATCACGGTTATGAAGGGTTTTTGAACTTCTCAAAGATGCGGCCTGTGTTTTATCAAGCTAATTTCTCAAGCTTAAAATTTTTGGCGCCGCCCTACGGCAATTTCGCTGATCGAGTACTGAACTTTTTGGCTCGTGTTAAATCCTAATTTTTAACCGCAGCGCTCGACTATAGTCCTATATTTTAAACTTCAAATCGTTAAAAAAGTATCTGTATGAGCTGAATGATAAAACGCAAACTATTAAAGGAGTTAATAGCATGTTAAATAAGGATATTCAATCACAGTCAGAACCACATTTTGACTTTGATCAAATTATTATTGGTTCAGGTTTTGGTGGTTCGGTCAGTGCACTGCGCCTAAGTGAGAAAGGTAATAGTGTACTAATCCTTGAAAAAGGAATACGTCGTGAAGATAAGGACTTTCCAAAAACCAATCTCGATACCAAAAACTATCTGTGGGTACCTGAATTAGGTATGCAAGGGACGCTGCAGATGAGTTTTACTAACAAAGTCACTGTCGTACATGGCGTCGGCGTTGGCGGCGGATCACAGATTTATGCCAATGTACATTTTATTCCTGATGATGAAGTTTTTAACTCGAAAGCTTGGACGCGGCTGCGTAGCGATTGGAAAGAGACACTATTGCCGTATTATGGATTGGCACAGCGGATGCTTGGCACGGCCAAAAACACGTATACCAACATTGCTGATGACACCTTACAAGAAGTCGCCCAAGAGATGGGCTACGGTGATAGCTACAAGACAGTCAATACTGGGGTGTTTTTTCCGCTACCAGACGGTGAGAGAGGCAAGATTGTAAAAGACCCTTACTTCAACGGCGATGGTCCAGATCGCCGGACCTGTCAATATTGTGGCAACTGTATCATTGGCTGTCGATATAATTCTAAAAATACTTTGATGAAGAACTATTTGTATTTTGCTGAGCGTAACGGGGTTGAGATACGCCCTAGCTCTGAAGTTGTCAAAATCACCCCGTTAAGCTCTGATGGTAGTGATGGCTATGAGCTTATCGTAAAAGAAACACTGGGTAAAAAAGTACGCCAGTATAAATTACGCAGCCGAGGTGTCGTGGTATCTGGCGGAGTCATGGGGACGGTGCCGCTATTACTCAAAATGCGCGATAAGTATAAAACGCTGCCCAATATTTCATCTGAATTAGGGCAGGAGATTCGTACCAATTCTGAGACCTTAACCACTGCCAATGATACCCGTGAAAAAGTGGACGATGGGGTCGCTATTAGCTCATTTATATCCGTCGATGACAACACCAATATGGAGGTCAATCGTTTTCGAGAAGGCTCAGATGGTACTTGGTTATATGCGCCTTATGTGCCGATGGTCACAGGACCCAGATTCATAAGAATTTTGAAGTTCTTTATAAATACTTTAATCCATCCATTAAAGACGGGCAGAATGCTGCGCCCCAAAGGTAAAGCTCGTAGTTCTATTTTGTTTTTAGTGATGCAAAAGTCTGAGGCTTTTATTCATTTAGAATGGCGGCGCAAATGGTATCGCTTTTTTAAAAATGGCATTACGGCAGTGCAAAAAGCCGATGACGAGCCGTTGACTGTCTCTTTTCCATCAGCTGAAAAAGCCACCCGACTATACGCCAAAAAGCTAGGCGGGGAGCCGGGCTCTGCACTAAGCGAGGTGTTACTAGGGACGCCTATGACAGCGCACGTCATGAGTGGCGTCGCTATGGGTACCGATGCATCTAATGGCGTGGTAGATTTCTCCGGGGAAGTGTTCGGATATAAGAACTTGCGAGTGCTCGATGGATCGATCATTCCAGGGAATTTAGGGGTTAACCCCTCTTTGACCATTACTGCCTTGACGGAGTTTGCTATGAGTCAGATTCCTGTATTTTCGGCAGAAAAAGCCTCTAAAATTAAGCCTATCGATTTCAATGAACCGCTTGCAGGACAAGTCTCTCATATCAAAGGAATAGGAGATTTAGCAAGTGATTTAAATCAGATAAAAGAAAAGGAGTTCGTATAATGATTAAGAAAATTTTGGTAGCCGCAGTTTCGGGCATATTACTAGTAGGAGCAGCACAAGCAGATGATCTTTTGAGCAGTAAGCCTGCGAGTAAATTTACCATGCAGCAGAACTATGCCGTATTGTCACAACTGCCTTTTAATGATAAACAGGATTTTGAGTTTGCTGCCAAAGGCTTGATTGCAAAGCCTAAGTCGAAACAAATAAAAAATGCAAAAGGCGAGATTGTCTGGGATTTAGCAAAATTTGATTTTTTAAATCAAGATAAATTTATAGCTTCAATTAATCCAAGCTTACAACGCCAAGCTCAGCTCAATATGAATTATGGCTTATTTAAAGTCACGGATCGGATTTATCAAGTTCGTGGTTTTGATCTGACTAACATTACCTATATTAAAGGTGATACAGGTTGGATTATTTTTGATCCGCTAACCGTACCAGAGTCTGCAAAAGCCGCTCATGCTTTGGTGACTAAGTATTTAGGTGAGCGTCCCGTCAAAGCCGTGGTATATAGCCATGCTCATGTTGATCACTTTGGCGGCGTAAAAGGCGTCATCAGTCAAGAGCAAGTCGATAATGGTGAAGTACAAGTCATTGCCCCGCGTGATTTTATGGAGCACGTGGTAAAAGAGACGGTACTTGCAGGTAATGCGATGGCGCGGCGTAGCTCGTATCAATATGGCATTATGATGCCTAAGAATAAGTATGGCGTGGTAGATGGTGCATTAGGTAAAGGAGTACCTACGGGTTTAGTTGGTTTGATTACGCCAACTTATATTGTAGAAAAAGATCAGGAGACTTTAAACATTGATGGGGTGGAAATGGTATTTGAAAACGCCCCAAATACCGAGTCACCATCAGAGATGATCACTTGGTTTCCGCAGCTCAAAACCTTATGGATGGCTGAAAACACGGTCGCTGGTATGCACAACCTGTATACCATTCGCGGAGCACAGGCTCGTGATGCTGCGACGTGGAGTAAGAGCATCAATCAAGCGCTACAAACTTATGGTGTCAAAGCAGATGTACTGATGGCTTCTCATCATTGGCCGCGGTGGGGCAAAAACAATATTGTAAAGTATCTAGAAAAGCAGCGTGATATGTATGGCTACCTACATGATCAAAGCCTACATCTGGCTAATAAGGGCGTAACGATTAATGAGATTCATGATCAGTTTAAAATGCCTGAAGCCTTAGATCAAGAATGGTATAACCGTGGTTATCATGGCTCAGTCAGTCACAATGTACGCGGAGTAGTGAACAAGTATATTGGTTACTACGATGGCAATCCAGCTACCCTGAATAAACTTAGCCCAGATGAAGCAGGTAAAAATTATGTTGCGTTAGCAGGCGGTAGTGAAGCTTTATTAAAACAAGCAAAAGCCGCTTTTGATCGTGGTGAGTACCGGTGGGTGGCAGAGCTGATGAATCATTTAGTATTTGCAGAGCCTGACAACATAAAAGCTAAGGCACTGCAGGCAGATACTTTGGAACAACTCGGCTATCAAGCTGAAAACGCAGGCTGGAGAAATGCCTACTTAGCTGCTGCTTATGAATTACGTAATGGCGTTCCTACAAACGTAAAAACCACTACTGCTGGTCCCGATCTAATCACCGCTATGGATACTGAGCTAGTATTTGATTACATGGGTGTGCGCCTAAATGCGGAGCGCGCGCTCGGCAAAGATTTTAAGATTAATGTGGTACTGCCAGATCGCAATGAAAAGATTGCTCTTGAATTAAAAAACTCGCACTTAAATGTGATGGCCGATACGCAAGCTTCCGATGCTGGTTTGACACTCACCTTAAACCGTGAAGATTTGAATACCTTACTGACTAAAACTGGCACGTTCGAATCGTTAATGAAGCGAGGAAAAGTGCAGCATCAAGGCGATTTGAGGTTGATTCAGCAGTTCTTTGGGATGCTAGATGATTTTGAGTATGGGTTTAATCTTGCTACACCTTGATATTAAGGAAATATGCATCAGAGTATCAAAAGCTTTATTAATTAGATGATAAAAAGCCATCAGATGGTAAGGTGTTTTTTAACACAAATTATCTGATGGTTTTATGTATTGTTAATAAAGTATTGCTGTAGAGAAGTGCCTCATACTCGTGTATATAGCTTCGATCGAATGAGGATGAAGGGTTGCTTTTTGGGAGTGCCAGATTATTTAAAAGATAATGAATTGGATAATTGAGACAGTTATACCCTCACTAAACCTGACCGCCCACGCCTTTAAACTTCTCAACTAAAGCCACGATCCTCTGAAATACGCTTTGCTTCTTGGTTAGGTATTGGGGATTCAGTGGGCTAAGTTTTGGCAAAATAGCATTCAGCTCTGTCCCGTTTTCGCTAGGGTATTCTCGCTTTAGGGAAGCACTGATATAACGTTTAGCGGCAGCTTGATTGAGATTTTCATCAACGATTAGCTCTTCAACTTCGCGTTGCTGCTCAGCTTGCGCAAAAGTAAAGAAAGACTCAATGATGCTAGATTTGTCGGGAATCTTATCTAAATTAGTTTGATTAATAAAGTCGACGACTAAGCTCTCTTTAGCGCGGTTGCCAATACTAGCGCGAATAAGACGCCGTACTTCCTCGACAAGCGCGGCTTTATCCTTAGTTTTTTTGTTATGCTCAAAGATTAGTTCTAAGATATAATCAAGATTAATCTCTTGCGACTTGAGCAAATCGACTTCGAAAACTACCTCATCCCAATCAATATTAGACTCTTGTTGCTCATTGCCTGATTTTTCACGGCGTATCCAATCGCGAATATCATTATAGGTTGAGCGGTAATCCTGCACCGTGCGCTCAGTAGGCACCTTGATGGCTTGCATAGCCATTAAGTCGTCATCCTCAAGATAATGATCCGCTTTGAATGCTTCTACGGCAGTAGCGTCGTTCATGTCTAGGTCTTGCAAGGCCTTTAGACTCTCGAACTCGTCATAGTTTTGTAGGATATTCTCAACACGCAGATACTCACCAAATAACTTGGCGAAGTCCTTTTTATCTTTTTCTTTGACGATTTCATCAGGGTCAGGGAAGCGTTGTTCTAGCTCTTTGACCACTTCAAGATAGCCACGTCGTGCCTTGCCAGTGACTAAATCGGTAAAGCCTGCCATGTATTCTTTATAGCTTTTCTCTAGTACCACGTTTTTGGTATTGTTATTACCGAATAGAGTAATAGCGTCAATAGTCGCTTTTTCTAAATCGCGAAAGGTGACAATATTGCCAAAGGTTTTCGTGGCATCATAAATTCGATTAGTGCGTGAAAAGGCTTGCATCAAGCCATGATAGCGCAAGTTTTTATCGACGAATAAGGTGTTTAGTGTTGGCGCATCAAAGCCTGTCAAAAACATACCGACGACAATAAGTAAGTCTACTTCTCCGCTTTTGACTCGCTGCGCCAGATCGCGGTAGTAGTTCTGAAAGGACTTACTGTCGACGCCGTAGTTGGTCTTAAACAGCGCGTTATAGTCGTTAATGGCAGCACTCAAAAACTCTTTAGCGCTACTATCCATAGCTGATAGCTCAAAGCTTTCATCGACTATCTCACCGACAGCTTGCTGCTCTTCATTAGCGGCAAAAGAGAAGATCGTAGCGATCTTAAGCGGTTTGGCGCTGTCCTGTTGCAATTTATTTAGCATTTCATAATAGGACTTTGCAGCATCGACACTACTGACAGCAAACATGGCATTGAAGCCTTTGCCATTGCCTTGTAGACGATGAGTCTTTTGCCTAAATTTCTTTAGTAGATACTCAGAAATCTCTCTGATACGTTCAGGATGTAGCAGTAACTGCTTGTTTTCGCTTGCGGTTAGCTTTTGTTCATCGGTCTCGCTCTCGATAGCTGTGAACTGTGGGCGCACGTCGTTATAGTCGACTTTGAATTTGAGCACCTTTTCATCACGGATAGCATCGGTGATGACATAAGAGTGCAGCTCACGTCCGAATACGCTAGCGGTAGTCTCCGAACCTAAAGCGTTCTGTGGAAAGATAGGTGTGCCAGTAAAGCCAAACTGATAGAACTTCTTGAACTTTTTCTTTAGGTTTTTTTGTGCTTCACCAAATTGGCTACGGTGCGCTTCATCAAAAATAAAGACTACTTGCTTATTATAGATAGGCAAGTCGCTCTCGCTCTTGATGAGGTTATTGAGCTTTTGGATGGTGGTGACGATGATTTTATTATCGTCCTTGTCCAGATTGCGCTTGAGCCCTGCGGTGCTATCCGATCCGTTGACGCTATCAGGGGAGAAGCGCTGATACTCCTTCATGGTCTGATAATCAAGGTCTTTACGATCTACCACAAAGAAGACTTTTTCGATAAAATCAAGCTCAGTCGCTAGCCGCGCCGCTTTAAAGCTGGTCAAGGTCTTGCCGGAGCCTGTGGTATGCCAGATATAGCCGCCGCTCTCAAGCGTGCTCCATTTTTTGGCTTGATAGCTGCTATTAATCTTCCAGAGGATGCGCTCGGTGGCGGCGATCTGATAAGGGCGCATCACCAATAAGGTGTTACTGATATCGAATACCGAATACTTAAGCAGCACGTTTAGTAGCGTGGTCTTTTGAAAAAAGGTCGCGGTAAAGTCCTTGATGTCTTTGATCAAGGCGTTATCAGACTTCGCCCAATTCATGGTAAAGTCAAAGCTGTTTTTATCGCGTTTGGTGGTATTGGCAAAGTAGCGCGTGTCGGTGCCGTTTGAGATCACAAACAGTTGCAAGTATTTAAATAAGGAGTTATCGCTATTGAAGCTCTCTTTGCTATAGCGGTGTACTTGGTTAAATGCTTCACGAATGGCAATACCGCGCTTTTTTAGCTCGACTTGTACCAGCGGCAGACCGTTGACAAGGATAGTGACGTCGTAGCGATTGGCGTGGGTGCCGGTCTGCGCGAACTGTTTGATCACTTGCACTTTATTATTGGCAATGTGGGTTTTATCGAACAGATAGATGTTTTGGATACGCCCATCATCAAAGACAAAGTCATAAACATAGTCATCATGGACTTTGCGGGTCTTATCGGTGCTGTTATCGCTAGGATTATCAAGATATTCGAGCAAAAACCGCTGCCATTCGTCATCACTGAACGTGACGTTATTAAGGCGCTGTAATTGCGCGCGGACATTGATGAGCATTGCGTTTTGGGTGGTCAGCTCGGGCAAATACTCATAGCCTTGAGCCCGCAAGTCTTTTATCAGCTCGCGCTCTAGTTCATTTTCGCTTTGATAGGCTTCGCTGACTTGCTGGGCTTTGCTGTACTTATCGAGGACAATGTAATTATTCGATTCGGCGATAGTATTATTATAATTAACCATTTTGCTCTTCCTGTTGCCAGTAGCCGTATTGATTTAAATTGTCAAGCAGCAATTTCACCATAGCTTTTTCTGGTGTGGTTGGCTCTGCCATTTCTTCATTTGATAATGTATTATGTGGATAGAAATTCATAATTCTATTAGCATAAGCTTTTTTATCACCGGGCAACAGATCAGACCATCTATTATAGCCAAGAAAATTAGCCGTTTTTTCGTACAAGTTACGCAGCAGTGCGAAATGATAGCGTTGTACACTATTATCTTTCGTTGCCTGATCTATTAAATTCTTAATATGAAGATGGTATGAAAAACTTTGATTAGAATCACCATGTTTTGTTTCGAGTTCGAATTTTCCATCATCTAATCGACTAAGGATGTAGCCAGATTTTGCTTTAATTTCGTTATACAAAACGTTATAGAAAAGAGGGTTGTGAGTGGAGATTATAAATTTAATATTAGACTCGCTGGATTTAATCAGGCGTCCTAAATTGACAGCCAGTTGTATCAAATGATTTTCATCTAACGAACTAACTGGGTCATCTATAAATATATATTCTAATTGATTAAACTCATCTGTCACACGATCAGTTAATTCTGCTACGTTTAATACGCTGATTACTTGATCTAGTAAGGTATAAAAAACACTCCAAATGAAATTGCTTTCTTCCCCTTTGGATATTTTGAGATTACCTAAATGATCATTGTTACCACGCTCAAGAGAGAAAGTCACCTCTGAAAATGCTTTAACAGTGATGTCTCGACCATCTTTTTTAGTAATGTACTCCTCATTAAAACGTGGCGTTAATTTATCATTTGTATAGCGTTGAAAGTGCTTGATTATATTACCGTCTTCGCCTAAGTCACTAAGCAACGCTATTAACCAATGAGTATAAGTGTTAGGCTGAATTTTTAGCTTGGGTTCGGTGTCACCTTCCAAATCGTTATCCCAATAAAAAAGATCTTCAGTAAAAGCATTGTAATAAAGAATTTTTTTACGAGCCAATTCTACTTGTTCTTCATTATTTACCTCAATAATTTTAGGTACGATCAGCTCTTTAAACTCTTTTGAAAGGCGTGTTTTACCAGTGCCATTAAACGCATAAATCAGCTGTACTTTTTTATCAGAGTCTTTAAGCATCTGGGCGATTTCTGTTAATGATTGACTCATATTAGACGTCCTCGGGCTTTGGGAAGCTTAATAAAAGCTCGCGGTAATACTCATACTGCTGCTGACGTAATTCAATCTCACGCGGTAAGCCTGCGGTTAAGGAGGTGGTTAAAGTGTCAAATTTATCTAAGATATTGACGATGCGCTCTTTTTCTTTGAGAGAAGGATTAGGAATACTAATACTGTTCAAGTTTTTCTGATTAAGTTTAGGCTGAGCTGCTCCTGAAATGTACGGAGTTAGATCAATACTATTTAGATAATACTCAACGTATTTTCTTTCTGCGTATGTTTCAAACTCAAGTACATGAGCATGATTATTGACCCAATTTTTTCCACTAATACTGAATGCTATAGGAGTGCTTCTAGCCAATAAATTTGCACCATCTTCTGATACTAATAAATAGTCGCCATCAAATATATAATCTTTAACGTAATCAACGATACCTGATGCTCCATAATATGGAATATCACCAGCTTCTCGTAAGCTACTAGTTATAGGTTTGCGTTTAGAGTCATGGTTCTCGGCAAGCTCACCTAAATTTGTGTTTTTAACTTCACTATCTTTGAACGTAAATAATTGTCCACGATAGTAGACATATTGCTTTACACGTGCCAATAATTCTGCGGTAAGCTCTGCGGTAAGGGTGGTAAATGTATCCAAAATTTGCACCACTTTATTTTGGACGGTGAGAGGAGGAATTGGAATAGGGATATGAAGCACGTCATGCATACTTGGATGTTTAATTCCAGATCCACGATAAAATGAAGAAATTAGTTCAATTTGACTTGATAGATAATAGTAAAGAAATTTATTGCTAAGAATTTCTTTATTATTTGATGTTGCGATACGATTGTCTGTAGTTACGAACTTACCTTTATAATATTGAACAACTGGATTACCACCCCAAGGAATTGCTATTATTTCACCCTCACTCATCTTATCTTTTACAAGTTCTTCACTAGTCCAAATATCTGACAAATTTGTAGTCAAAAGCTTAACGTCACCATTTTCTAAAGCTAAAGATTTTAAGTCTTTTGCTAAGAAATATTGATATTTTATAACCTCTGGTTGTTTTTCTCGTTCAACTGCATTAAATTTTTTATCCCAAATAGTAACTTGCCAAAGGGGCTTCCATTCAACTTTATTACCAGTATGCAAGTCCATGTTGTTTAGCAATTTCTCTAAATAAGTTAATTCACTCATGCTTGAGACTCCGACCCTTCTATTTCTGCAACGATCACATCAATATCCTTACGCAATTGATCTATCTTGGCCACGGTGGTTTTTAGCTCAGCATTGAGGGTATCGATGTCGATGACTTCGCGCGTGTCCTCAGCTTCGATATAAGCGCTGACGGACAGATTATAGTCATTATCAGCGATAGCGCTATTATCGATACTAGCGGCGAGATAGTCGGTATTTTCCTTACTATCGAACAGTTGCATGATCTGCGTGATATGCTCATCAGTTAAGACATTGGTATTAGTCTCTGATTTAAACAGCTTACTAGCATTGATAAACTGAGTTTTGCTATCGGTTTTATGCTTCGACAGCACCAAGATATTGACCGCGATAGAGGTGCCAAAGAATAAATTTGACGCTAGTGAAATCACCGTCTCGACATAGTTATTATCGACTAAATACTCCCGAATCTTTTTCTCTGCACCGCCGCGATAAAATATACCGGGGAAGCAGACAATCGCCGCGCGGCCTTTGCTCGATAGATAGCTGAGCACATGCAGCACAAAAGCAAAATCGGCCTTGGACTTGGGCGCGAGCACCCCAGCAGGCGCAAAACGCTCATCATTGATCAAGGTTGGATCATCGCCGCCGATCCACTTGACCGAGTAGGGCGGATTGGAGACGATCGCATCAAAGGGCTTATCATCACCAAAGTGCGGATTGAGTAGGGTATTGCCAAGAGTGATATTGAACTTGTCGTAATTGATGTTATGCAAAAACATATTCATCCGCGCCAAGTTATAGGTGGTGTGATTGATCTCTTGCCCAAAAAACCCCTCCTCGATGATATGGGCGTCAAAATGCTTTTTGGCTTGCAGTAGGAGCGAGCCTGAGCCTGCCGCTGGGTCGTAGATCTTATTGACGGTTTCTTGCTTATGCATCGCTAATTGTGCGATGAGCTTAGAGACGTTTTGTGGCGTAAAAAACTCACCGCCAGACTTGCCTGCGTTGGCTGCATAATTAGAGATCAAAAACTCATAGGCATCACCGAATAGATCGATTTGATTATCCGCGAACTTATTGAAGCTGAGCTTTTCTACCCCTTTTAGCACCTTTGCAAGTCGCGTATTCTTATCCGCTACTGTATTGCCTAGTCTATTACTAGTGGTATCAAAGTCAGCAAACAAACCCTTGATATCAGACTCAGAAGGATAACCATTGGCTGAGTTTTCAATATCAGCGAAGATAGCTGCTAGATCGGTATTGAGGTTATCATTTTTATGGGCATTGGCAGCGATAGTTGTAAACAGTTGGCTTGGGTAAATAAAATAGCCTTTGGTCTTAATCGCATCATCTTTGATCAGCTCAATGCGTTCATCATCATCAGCGAATGACGCGTAATCAATACTGTCATCATCGCCTTCGATATAGTTAATAAAGTTTTCACTAATAAAACGATAGAACAGTGTGCCCAACACGTACTGCTTAAAATCCCAGCCATCGACTGAGCCACGTACGTCATTGGCGATTTGCCATATCTGGCGTTGAAGTTCGGCACGTTGTTGAGTACTGGTCATCGAAAGTCCTATAAATAACAAATTAATAAGGCAGATAGCATACTATCCGGCTACTCGTTTTGACACCACTTTTTGCATTTGACAATTAATCTATAAGTAATGACATTATGCAACTGCATTTACATAGAAGATTTAGGTTCTAAAACTTCGTTTGTATTACTGTTAAGTTCATTAGATTCAAATAATCAATTAAGAGTACAGGTCAAAAAAGGTTTTTAGTAAATAGTATATTATTGAATAAATTTAAATACCTAGTCTGGTTTACTAGCTTCAAGCAAGTCCAAAACCTTATCCTCGCCAAGTTGATCAATCAACGCTTGCAGCTGGGCTGTGGGATCAGCATAGTCTTTCGCATCGGCTCTAAACGATGGGGTATCTCTACCTTCTCTGAGCGCATCTAAGTAGTCCGCCCAGTTTTGCATCATCTCACTGCGATCGTCAATGTACTCGAATCGTCCATAAGCCGTGCCATTAGGGTCTTTAGTCGTATGACCTAATGCCATCTCTACAAGCACAAGCGGATACTTTAACTGCTCTTGTAGGATGGTCTTCGCTGTCGCTCGAAAGCCATGAGCACAGTGTACATCCTGGTAGCCCAAATCTTTTAATCGCTTATTCGCCGTCGCATCAGAAATAATCTGATGCTTTTTTGCCGTCTGACTAAAAAACACATAAGGAGTATGACCATTGATCTTTTGCTGTTCACGCAAGATTGCTACTGCCTGACGAGGTAGGGGAACCACCATATCCTTGACCATGTTCACTTTACCTTGTCCCTTTAGCGGCTTTAGTGTCCACCTGCCAGCATCAAGATCAATATCAGCCCACCGCATACGCCTGAGATCACCATTACGCACAAATAGTAATGCTAATAGCCTAAGCGAGTTTATCGTGTTTGGTTCACCTTCTATAGTTTCTATATCACGTAGCAGCTTAGCAAGCTCTTTAGGCTTAGTGATCGCAGGGCGATGACCGTAGCTTGACTTAGCCAACTGACTTTTAATTAATGCCGCAGGATTGCTCGTACAGAAGCCACGAGCACCCGCATATACAAATACGTCACTAGCGATACCTGCGCAGCGTTCAGCCTTGTCTGTAGGCTTGCCAGCCTTATTTAATGAGTTCGCTTGGATGTCTAACAGTACTTCAAGCATTCTAGGTGAGCTGATCTCGCTGATAGGCTCATCACCTATGTATGAGCAAATCAGCTCAAGCCGACCTCTTTTGCGAATAAGCGTATTGCTCTTTTGAGTCTGATCTAAACTATCAAAATACTCCCATGCAAAATGATTAAAGCTTTTTTTAGTTTTATTAACAAGTCTTTTCTTTTCTTCTTCACGATATGTTTTGGGATCAATACCTTTGCTTAGAAGTTCTTCATACTCACGCCATATTTCACAAGCACGAGCATACGAGATACTTGGATATATACCGATGGATATAATACTTTGCTTAGGATTTGAAGGAGGGTAGTAGCGGTACATCCATGACTTAGTTTCAGTAGGACGTACCATTAAGAATAGCTTAGGATGGTTTTTAACAGCAACGAAGTACTTCTTGTCTTCAGGCTTATGACTGCTGATGCTTCGATCTGAACTTATCGCTTTTCTTTCCATAACCTAGATCTCCATGAGTACACTCAAAACTCAGTATACTTGACAGTATACTCAAAGTGCATGGATTAGGAAAGATTCATAAGACAGTATAGGATGCCAGATACAACAAAGCCCCTGATATCAGGGGCTTTAGCTATTCTATAAGATAGTATAGAACTATATAATGGTACCCGGAGCCGGACTTGAACCGGCACGCTATTGCTAGCGAGGGATTTTAAATCCCTTGTGTCTACCAATTTCACCACCCGGGCAAAACTTGTATTATCTAACATGTAAACTAGCTGATAGACCATCTAGTTACTAGATAAGTGGTCGCTATTATAATCAGTTGAGATAATAATGCAAGCCAAAATTAACGTAAAGTTAATAAATAATTGGAGGCTGGAGTCGGAATCGAACCGGCGTTAACGGAGTTGCAGTCCGCTGCATGACCACTCTGCCATCCAGCCAATCAAGGTGGACTATATTAGCAAAAATAATTTAAATTACAAGTCATTTTTTGGCTAAAAATAGCTTATTTGCTCACTTGTGCTGATTTTAGTGCTTTTTTATGAGTTTTTTGCGTATTCAGGCTCATCAGCGAGCCGGACTCACTGATGAGAGTACTGATCATTGAGTGTGTACTTTTATAATATCTCTTCGTTATTACGTTTGGCTCGTTTGATATCGCGATAAGTCGCGGTACAAATCAATACCAGCACGCCGAGCGTAATGGCTGGCCAAATTAAAATATATAAGCCGTAGATAAAGACGTTGTCCATGATATCTCCTTATAGTATTTATGAAGGGTTGCCTGTGCAGCTGGTCACATATTGACCAACTGCCAAACCCGCAAGCGGTGCTCGCTACCTGTGTTTATGAAAGCTCAGAGGTCGATGCCTTGGCTTTTTCATCATAATCGCCGACACGTTGATTGATTAAAGCAAAATCAAAGTGTTCATCACCCATGAGGCTAACGATGATACAAACGATGGTGCTAGCACCATAGGCCGTTAGTGAGGCCAGTAGTACCATGTACTGACGTAAGAAGCCTGTGGCAAAAATAAGCATCAGTATCAGCGTGATCGCTGCCGCTACCATGCCGATTTTACGACCCAAAAAGCCAAAGACCATCAGTCCAATCACGACTGCGGCGCCCACACTGGCCAGTATTTCAAAGAAAAGGGCAGTAAAGCCTGTCATCGGTAGCAGCTCAAAGCGTACCACACAGAATAGCAGCAGGCCGATGATGACCGCCGAGGTAAAGGCGGTATTGGTCACGCGGTTCCAAAACACACTGGCGATGACCGGAAAAACAATCGCGCCCCACAGCGCCCCTACAAAGACTAACATCACCAAAATATCTAGCTTAAAGCTGGCAAAGATCAGTCCAGCAGCGGTGGCGATAATCATCGTGCTACGACCAACGAGCATCATTGTTTTAGGCTTGACGCGGCCTTTGGCAATGTTTTTGCCATACACATCCGCCATCATAATGGTCGATAAGGCCGACAAATCCGAGTCGGCTGTCGATGATAGTGAGCCAATGACCAAGATAAAGAACAAGGCGATAAATACAGGGTGCAAGTAAGTGCTGACCATTTGCGGAATCAGATTATTCATATCGCCATTTAGCGGCTCGATACCGATGGTCAAAGCCATCAATCCGATCATACCAAGACCGATGACGATGCCAGCATAGCCGACCGTGGCGGTAATAAAGGTCTGTTTAATCTTAGTCTTATCGATCGCAAACAAGCGCTGCGTGATGGTTTGGTTACCAATCGCATAAGCAAGTACAGCGACAAAATAGGGCGCTCCTTGCTGAAAAAACGCTTCGGATGAAAAGAAATCCTGCTGTTCAAGCGTGAGGTTAGCGAGGCCATCGACCATGACTTGCGGCCCACCCATCGCAAACAGTACCGCTGGAATAATGACAATACCGATGGCCATCAAAGCGACCAATTGCGCAAAGTCTGTAAAGACGGAAGCGCGAAACCCTGAGGTTAGGGTGTAGCTTAGCACCCCGATACCTGCAATCATGACCCCCGTCTGAAACGATAATGGCGATAATACCGACACCAACGCCCCAGCTGCAGTAAAGTTGACCATCAAGCTAATTAAGCTGCCCATAAGGTTGGATATGGCTAAAATTAATTGGCTTGATGAGCCATGGCGGGCGTGGATAAGCTCACCTAAGGTATGACCATCGGGTGCAAGCTCACGAAAGCGCATACCAAAAGGATAGATGAATAAGATCATCAGCGCGCCCCAAAAGCCGTAATGTATCGGCCCTGATACGCCATACTTGTAGCCAGAGGTCGCCGCCGCATAAAACGATGCCGCCCAAATCCAAGTAGCGGTCATACTAGCAGCACCCATGCCAAAGCCGACGCCATGGCCTGCCACCATAAATCCTGAAGTGGTTTCTTTGTCTTTTTTGATCAGCAATGACAACAAATACGTGCCGCCATAAAACGCTAACAACAATAAAATAATGGTTAACGATGAAAATTGGAACAGTGACTCAGTTTTCAAATTCATACCTCGCGATTATTTTACATAAATAAAAGTTTAATAGTATACTTTATCCAAAACTGTTAAGAATATAATAAAGCCCATAAAATGCTTATGTAGAGGCATCACACAGTGCTAACAATTGGCCGTCATAAAAAGCGGTCAGCGCCGACCCAAATGCAGCGCGCTGGCGCACTTAGTGTTTTAAGAGTAGAGCCTGCAACCTGTAAATGACAACTGCCCATTGACATCATGCCGGTTACTCACTGTTGTACGTCATTTGAGAAAATCACATGCAACAGTGAGCCACGTCTCACAAAAATCGCAGGGCAGTCCTCAGCATGCGTCTGTTGATGGATAGTCCATCACGCTGTCAAGTGGTCATACTTGATAGTAGCTGGCTGCTATAGAGCGCTGACAAGGCAGGTATCTACAGCAAAATTATGGATAAGCACTCAGTCATCTGCTGATGACGGTGCTAAGTGTAGACAGCTTTATCGGCTAATATGTATAGCCGGCTGAAATACACCCAAGCATGAGCGAATTTTTGCCCATGATTAGGTAATTGACGCATTACCTGTAGTTAAGTATCAAACACGCTACAGCCCTGATGCGTCGCATCATAGGCTCAGTATTTATAAATAAAACTACAGCTATGTTAACTATGTGTAACATACTCGTGCACTAAGGGTACCCTATTCTGCCGTGAAGCTCAAATCTATCGGTCAGTTATCTGTAATAAATGACCAAAAGGCAGAGGCAGACCTCAAGAAAAATGGCATTGACAAATGGGGTTTATGAAAAGGTGTTTGTGAGGGTATCAATAAGGCTAACGTATTGAATGGTGGCAGTATTGAATGATCAATGTGAGGGTATCAAAGTAAACGAATCGATGATAACGACAGGATTTAGAAAATGTGGTTAGGCAATACTCATCAAATACCAGTGTAGTAGGTGACTCTATTGTCACGCAAAAACCCAGCCAGCCCCAAACCATAGCGCTGGGCGACCCGTACGGCCGTACTGGTGGGCGCAGACATGCCAACGAGCCAAGGGATACGCCCCCGAATCGATTTTTGTACCAACTCAATCGATAATCGTGAGGTCATGAGTACGCAATCAACCTCTACTTTTTGTCGCAGTTGCCAGCCAATCAGTTTGTCTAGTGCATTGTGACGGCCTACGTCCTCAAACAAGTACAACTGCTGATTGTATATCGTCGCTGCGGCATGCACAGCTCCTGTCAGTTGGTGTGTATGCTGTGCGGAATCTACTTGCTGACGTAGTGCTAATAGATACTCAAGGCTTGGCATGGTTGCTTTAGAACCATGTATGTTTGCTTGTGAGTAGTGGCTCAAGTCGGGCAATGCCTGTGTCAGGCCCGTAATACCGCACATGCCGCAGCCTGTACGCCCCGCCAGTTGACGCTTTTGTGCTTGGATACGCTGATGGCAGCGCTGGTTTAGCACCAGCTCTACGACATAGATATCATAATCTTGGAATTGCTCTAAGCGTTGCTCAATGGAGGCGGATTCAAGATCCCCATCGTTTAAGGATTGAGCAAACTTTTGGTAGATGGCAATATCCGTAAGATGTGTCACTTCCCAATCAAGCAACTCATAACTGTGCTGAATCAAACCCTCGCTAAATAAGAACCCAACAGCCAAATACTCTAGTTGGTAAGGGCTGGCCATCAGTACCGCATAATGAATCCCATTAATAACGATTGATACCGCTGCCTCTACTGCCAAACTGGTGGTTTGAGACTCAATACAGCTTTGAGGTATATCGGCTCCATGAGCCTTGTCCGATGGATAATAATGCTTCTGCGCTAAATGTTTGCGAGCGAGCATTGTCTCGGTTGCGCCATTATCATTATCCTCAGATATCTCAGTCATAACTACTCTAGTTTCAGTTGTCTCTGCCATCATAGCCATTTTGCTAGAGGACTCACTTTGCTCAAAATTACTTTCAGTGATCATCACCACTTATACAGGTTCGGCTGTCTGAACACTTGTATTCACACGCTCTAAGATCACGGTCGTCGATTTGTATGCTGGGATATGAGAGTCTGGCGCATGGGTATCCAAATCAAACAGGTCGTTACATTCAGGATAATAGGCGGCGACGGCATTGGCGGCGATATCCATCTCAGTCAATATGAGAGGCCCTAGTACGCGCGGCTTGTTTTTATGCGCTGTGTGGCTTGAGCTGCTGGCGTGCCGCGATACCATCACCTGATCTCCTTTTTGCCAGCCTAGGCGGCTGATTTCATCTGGATGCATGAATAGCACATCGCGGCGATTAGTCTGGCGATAGCGGTCTTTAAACCCGAATATCATGGTATTAAATTGATCGTGACTACGGACACTGGTCAATTGCCAAACCTTTTGCGTTGTGTCCTCATGATCAATGTCATGTGTATCTGCCATTTGGGCAGCGACATAAGTGATAGGGTATTGTGGTACTTCAAACTGAGCTTTGCCACTCTCGGTATTCCATACACGATGACGCGCTGCATGATACAAATGAAACCCGCGCTCATTGGTACGAATGCGCTGATTGAAGTCTTCAAAACCGTTAATAGCTTGGGCGATATAGTCTCGAATGAGATCAAAATCTTCGCTCATGGCAAGCCAAGGAATAGAGGAGTCAGCACCAAGTACATGTGTCGCAAGCTCCGCTATAATCTTTGCCTCAGACTTTAAGGTATCACTCACAGGTTTAAGCTTACCTTGGGTTGGAACTATCTGACACATTGAATCTTCAATCGTTGCAAACTGCTCACCTTTTGTTGTCAGGATACGCTCAGTACGCCCTAGACAAGGCAGAATGATGTTGTTTGCCCCAGGATATAGCATCGTTTCATTGAGCTTGGTACCGACAAATATATTGAGTTTAGTGGTGGTTAATGCTTGTTGAATAGCGCTCGTATCAGGGGCGGCCACGGCATAGTTACCGCCCATACCCATAAACACTTTTAATTCACCTTTGATAAGGGCTTTGGCGCCTGTGACGACATCATAGCCATGCTCTTTTGGCATAGGACGCTCAAAGACGCGCTCTAGACTGTCTAATAAGGTTTTACTCGGGCGTTCATGGATACCCATGGTACGATCGCCCTGAACGTTAGAGTGACCACGAACAGGGGAGGCGCCCGCACCATCAATACCAATCATACCCATTAGCAGCAATAAATTGGTAATCATCGCAACATTGTCATCGCCTTGCACATGCTGGGTGATACCCATGCCCCAAGTGCAAATGGTCGCTGAACTATCAGCCACTAGTCCCGCTAAGCTGATAATATCGGACTGAGAAATACCGCAGCCAAGTGTGATATCTTCCCAAGTTTGCGCTGTTAGCCATTGTTTTAGCGGCTCAAACCCTGAGGTGTGAGTGGTAATAAAATCATGGTTGATTCTATCATTTTCAATCAACCATTTAGCAATACCCGTCAATAGCGCTGCATCACCGCCGATTTGAATTTGAATGACATCATCGACCATATCAGCGCTTTGACCGGCAGCCATATGCATTGGTTTTTGCGGATTTCTAAATCTACTCAAGCCTTGCTCGCGCATCGGATTAATCGAGATGATGCGGCACCCTTGCTCATGCGCGTGGGCGAGCATCTCGAGCATGCGCGGGTGATTGGTCGCTGGATTTTGTCCAAACATCAATATCAGCTTGGCCTGCTCAAAATCCTCTAGCATGACTGTCGCTTTACCGATACCTAACTGTTTGCTGAGCATGACGGACGTTGGTTCATGACACATATTAGAGCAATCAGGCAAATTATTGGTGCCAAAACAGCGCACAAATAACTGATATAAGAAGGCAGGCTCGTTGGTCACGCGCCCTGATGTATAAAATAGCGCTTCATTGGGTGAGTCAAGCTTTCCAAGCTGCTCAGCGATTAGACTATAAGCCGCTTCCCAAGGAATAGGGACATAGCGATCTTGCGCGGCATCATAATAGACAGGCTCTGATAAACGACCACTATGCTCAAGTTCGTAGCCAGACCATCCTTGTAACTCGGTCACGGTATGCCTTGCAAAAAAATCGGCGTCAGCTTTGTGCGTCATGGTCTCACTAGCAATGACCTTGATTCCGTTCTCACAGACATCAATGGTCTTGTGTGATTTATGGTCAGGCCATGCACAGCCAGGGCAGTCAAATCCGCCCTGAGGTTGATTGCTTTTTAGGACACTAAGGCTGCCTCGCAAAAATGTCTGATAGTCCATCAGTTTTTGAGTCGATGAGATCAGCGCAGGCCACCCAGCAGCAGGATGAGAGTAAATAGGAATTTTGCGCATGACAGACCTCATCGATAAATGGCGGCATAATGGTGGTGTTTCATCACTATATAATGCCCACTGTGCCGTGTGTAGCAGTAGTAACCATAGATAACAAAAAACCTTCAAGAAACATCAATTTTCTCGAAGGTTTTAGGAGCAGCTAAAACAGTTATATCTGCTACATAAAATTCATAAGTTGGAAAATATTAGCTCAAAATTAAGCTATCGTCTTCAACCTTTTCACCACGTGTTTGCTCAAACATATCTAATAGATCATGCACGGTCATGCCCTTGCGAATATCTCCAGATACATCCAAGACCACTTGCCCTTGGTGTAGCATCACGGTGCGCGTACCATGTGCCAATGCTTGTTGCATAGAGTGCGTCACCATCATGGTGGTGAGCCTATTGTCCGTGACGATTTTATCTGTCAATTCTAAAACAAAGGCGGCAGTTTTTGGATCAAGGGCCGCAGTATGCTCATCGAGCAACAAAATCTTAGAGGGCTGTAGCGATGCCATCAGCAGGCTCACCGCTTGACGTTGACCACCAGAGAGCAACCCCATACGGTCTGTCAGGCGATTTTCTAGTCCCAGTTTTAACACAGACAGTTTTTCACGGAACAAGTCACGGTTGTTTTGATTTAGTGCAAACTTCAAACCGCGCTTGCCGCCACGTTTATAGGCCAAGGCCATGTTTTCTTCAATGGTCAGCGCTTCACAAGTACCTGCCATCGGATCCTGAAAGACACGAGCGACCCAGTGTGCACGTTGATGGGCGGATTTTTTGGTGACATCAATGCCATTTAGCAAGATTGAGCCACTATCGACGCGCGTGGTACCGCTGACGGCGTTCAAAAAAGTCGATTTACCTGCACCATTGGTACCAATAACAGTGACGAACTCACCATCAGCGATATTCAAACTAATACCACGTAGGGCAGGGTTTTCGATAGGTGTGCCTGGATTAAAGGTCAACTGTAAATCGGTGGCTTGCATCATAATCGTTATTCCTTATTGTCTCTTCGGGCAAAGCAAGTGCTGTTGATACTTGCTTAAACTGTCATTAGGCGCGAACTTTGCGTGATAAAAACTTCGTTTTCGCTTTTGGTAAGACCAAAGCCAGTACCACGAGTAACGCGGTAATTAAGTTCAAATCTTGCGGGCCAAAGCCGATACTACGCAGCGTATCGCTCGATAGTGCGACCTGAATAAACAGCTTGTACAATACTGCACCGACCACAACCGCAAAGGTAATTAACCAAATACGCTTGGCAGGAATGATGGTCTCACCAATGATGACTGCTGCTAGACCGATGACGATGGTGCCGATACCGATAGAGATGTCAGCGCCGCCTTGGGTCTGGACAAATAGCGCACCTGCCAAGGCAATCAAACCGTTAGAGATCGCCATACCGATGATGGTCATCCATGAGGTATTAATACCTTGTGCTTGTGCCATTCTCAAGTTTGAGCCAGTAGCACGCATTGATAAACCAGTTTCGGTACTATAAAACCAGTTTAAAAATATCATAGCAATCGCCACGACGATCCCGATAATCAGACAGCGCATCCAATAACCATTGCCATTAGTCACTAAGGTACTAAATACCGTCGTTTCACCAAGTAGCGGTAGGTTTGGGGCGCCCATGATGCGTAGGTTGACAGAATATAGGGCCACCATCACCAAGATACTGGCAAGCAGCTGTAAGATGCCAAGTTTGACATGCAGCCATGCGGTGACGATACCAGCGACTGACCCTGCTAGCATACCAAAAGCACAGGCGAGCCACGGATTGACACCCGCAACGATAGAGATGCCAGTGACCGCGCCGCCCAGCGGAAAGCTACCGTCAGCCGTCAAGTCAGGAAAGTCAAGCGTACGAAATGAGATCAGCACACCAAGTGCGACGAGGCCATAGATCAGACCACTTTCAAGCGCACCAAAAAAAGCAATTAAAGACATAAGAGATCAGTAAGTCATAACTCAGTGTCTAGCGTATGGAACCAAGATAGGTGAGTGGCAAGCGCCAAAACCATCTAAATGCTAAACAGCTAAGCGGTGAATTTAACAGATTAAGCAATCTGCGGTTAGGGTAAACCAAAACAGGTCACGATTAACAACGATCATAAGTTACCTTGGTTTAAAGCTATAGTTCGAGCCATGGCAATATTTAATGCAGCAAAAATGTATTTTACTTAACAAATAGTAGATAAGCCATAAGCTAACTACAGCAATATATGAAACAAGCTATTTAAATGAGTTCTGCTGAAACAAGAAGCCCAGCTTACTGACTCATAGCTGGGTTTCTTGTCGAACATTTAGCATGACAGCACAAAAGCGCAATCACTGATTCATACTATGATTTTGCTCATGGCTGCTATGGTAAGCCAAATACAAAGGTGCGTTATTCTACCACTTCTTTTGCTTTATCGATAACCGCTTGTGACAAAGTAATGCCTTCTTCTTCAGCATGTTTTGGGCTGACATACAGGTTAAGCGCTTGTGGGGTGTAAACAGGGATAGCGCCTGCTTTTTCACCATTCAAGATACGAACAACGATTTTACCCGTTTCACGGCCAAGCTCATAATAATCTACGCCTAATGCTGCAACCGCACCGCGCTCAACTGAGCTGGTATCTGAGGCGATCAGTGGAATCTTGCTTTCTTTGGCGATTTGATAGAGTGACTCGTAAGCGGATACCACGTTATTGTCTGTTGAGGTGTAGATCATATCGACCTTACCTTCTAGGCTGCGTGCTGCCATTGCGATGTCATTACTACGCTGTGCTGGTGCTTCAAGCACGTTAATGCCTTGAGGGGTCAATTTCTCTTTTAGATTTTGTAAGATAATCGTTGAGTTGACTTCACCTGGGCTATAGACATAACCGACATTTTTTAATGATGGAATGATTTGATGCATCAAGTCGATTTGTGGCTCGTACGGTAGGGCATCTGATGCGCCTGTAACATTGGTGCCAGAGCCGTCCAAACTTGGCACTAGCTTGGCAGCGACTGGATCAGTCACCGCAGAGAATACCAGTGGAATGCTGCTAGTAGAAGCGGCAACAGACTGTGCAGATGGTGTCGCGATAGCGACGATTACATCTGGATCATCAGCGACGAACTGTTTGGCAATCTGTCCGGCAGTCGCTGTATTGCCCTGTGCGCTTTGGAAGTTGACGGTTAGGTTTTCACCGTCTTTGAATCCTGCTTCGTTTAATTCGTCGATCACGCCTTTGCGAACATCATCAAGCGCTGGATGTTCAACGATAGCAGTGATAGCAACAGTTTTCATTGCGGTGGCAGTATCGCCAGTAGCCGCAGTATCAGTCGTGCTAGTATCTTGGGCTGATTGATTACAACCCGTTAAGATAGCAGTGCATACACCGCCTAGTAGTAACGCTTTGCCAAAATTAAAACGATTTTGATACAACATGGTTCTGACTCCTAAAAGTAATAATGTGTCCGTACATTATTTAATAGATGGGTAAAAGGGTAAAGCGAGCCACTTATGATGGCTACAGGGTATTTTTCAGTATTACTATTCAGCACTATTTATTTTATTCGTGCTATTTGTTATCAGTGCTTTGCGCTTGTTCATCAACATTGATGCCATTTTTTAGCAACTCTGCTGGCAAACTAACGCCTTGCGTTTTGGCATGCTTAGGGCTGATATATAAGGTTAAATCGTTCATGACGGCAGGTTCAATGGTATTGATCGCCTCGCCATTTAATACGCGGCACACCATCTTGCCTGTGGTACGACCAAAGTCATAATCATTGACACCAAGAGCAGCTGCCGCGCCGCGCTTCACGCTAAACTCATCAGACGCGACAATCGGTAATTTTAATTCATTCGCGGCTTGGGTCATGGCCTCAAAAGCAGAAGCAACATTATTGTCAAATGAGGTATAGATGATATCTGCGCGTCCTTGCAAGCTACGCGTTGCCATGCCGATATCGGTTGGACGATTGGCAGGGATATCTAACAATGTCAGACCTCGTGCTGGTAGCGCTTGTTTTAGGCTATCACGCAATGACACTGAGTTTGCTTCGCCTGGGCTGTAAACGTAGCCGATCGTTTTCATCTCAGGCTTTATTTGCTGCAATAAGTCTAACTGCGGCTCTAGAGGTAGCTGACTCGATAACCCCGTCAAATTGCTTTGAAAAGGCTTGCCATCTTCATTGATGAGCTTAGCGCCTAGTGGGTCTGATACGGCCGTATAAATGATAGGAATAGTAGTGGTCGCAGCGACAATCGACTGGGCCGATGGCGTCGAGATAGCGACGATGGCGTCCGGATTGTCTCCTGCAAACTGCTTAGCAATCTGTCCTGCTGTCGCTGTATTGCCCTGTGCACTTTGGAAGTTGACCGTTAGGTTTTGGCCTTCGACATACCCATTGTCTGCCAGCTCATCAATAATACCGCGGCGCATATCATCCAATGATGGATGCTCAACGATTTGGGTAATCGCAATAGATTTGGCAGGTTTTTCTGCATCTGCAGCAGAGCTATTTTCAGTAGTGGCGGCTGTGTCAGTAGAGGAGTTCGAGCAGCCTATCAGGCCAAGTGTGCTAATGGCACTAAGAGCAACGCCATATAGGCTTAAGCGTAGAGTAGAAGCAATAGTCATTATTAGGATAACTCATAGGTTATATCAATCATAAAAACCAAGCGAGGACTGCCAGATTGATCAAGCCTACTAATAGCAATGCTCAAATGATCTGTTTGGTTCTCTTTGGTTCTAAAAAAGATATTGGAGAATGCAGATTAGCCGAGTCAATGCTATGTTGATGCCAAAATAGCAGGCTAACCATTAAATAAAGTAATCGTTCCGTCGATTATTATGTTCATATTATGACAGCAATGTAAGTTATCGCAATAAAAAATTAAAGCGCATTCGTCATAGGCGTACTTAGTAAGACTATTAGGCATTGTCGTAACCACTGTCATAAATGTGGTTTTGAGTATTTAACCATAAGAATTAGCCTCTTAAGGCATTGTCTTATCCAATACACAGACAGGCAAAAAGCATACAAGCTAGCAACGCATCTATTACGAACCGACTTCATAATTAACGTAAGCTAATGTTTATATAAAAATTTTTTATATGAGAAGTAGGGTGCGTCCAAAATCCATATCATTACTATGTTGACGTGTTGAATATATAGTAAAGCCCAAATAAAACTGATATAGCATCACAAACACACTCGATTAAATACTATTTTCCTTGCTTGCTGTGACTTCGTCTCCAGAGGCTGCGAAAAATAGCCTTTAATCTCGTTGTGTCATTTTTAAATTGACTTGACTATACAACGCACTCAAATATCTCATTACTATTATTCAAACGCATATTTTAAGGATAACATTATGAATACAGCTAATTTAAAGTTATTGACCATCGCTGGCATTACGGCAAGCTCATTGATTTGCCTGCCTGCTATGGCAAAAGACAATCATGGTAATGGGCACGGTCATGGAAATGGCAAGGGTAACTCTGCTCACATTAGTAAAGATTACAACCATAACAATTATCAAAATAATGGCAATGCCCACCCTAATATTAATGCGTATCGCAATGCTAGCCCTAACGCGTCATTCAAGCGTGACCTTGATAAATACGGTTATAGAGTAGTCGGCAAGATTGACAGAAGGGATTATGATCGTTCTGTTATTTTAGACCGTTATGATGACCGTTACGTACGTATCCGTACGCCAGACAATAAGATTGTGACAGTAATTAATAACACGTTGGAAATTATTGATGTTTTGAGTAGATAACAGCGAGATTTAATCTTTTAAGTCACCCATAAAAAAACGGTCTATTTAGACCGTTTTTTTCGTTCTTTCTTTAATTATCACTTACACCACTACTTAAGTTAATATTTTTATGCGAGTACATCACCAATGACACAGTTGTCAGGTAGCGTAACGACCGTTAGCTGAGTTTTTGGATCGCCTGATGACAAAATCATGCCCTCAGAGATGCCAAATTTCATCTTTCGCGGGGCAAGGTTGGTCACGCAAATGACCTTCTTACCCGTCAGTTGCTCAGGCTCATAGAACTTACGAATGCCGCTAAACACGTTGCGTGGCTTTTCTTCACCAACATCTAGTGTGAACTGTAGCAGCTTGTCCGCGCCTTCTACATGGTTACACTCTAAAACGTGTGCGACTTTCATCTCAACTTTGGCAAAGTCTTCGATACCAATATAATCCGTTTGCTCGGCATCAGTATTAGCGTCTATTGCAGGTGATTTGTCTTTTGCGGCAGGCTTGTTATTTTCGGTCACAGCAGGCGCATCAGCTTGAGCTAATGATGCTTTAGAATCTTCTACCATGGCTTCAATATCTTTTTCTTCGATACGTTGCATCAGTGGCTTGAATTTATTGATTTTATGGCCTAATAACCACCCATTACGACTGGCAAAGCTTAAATCGTCAATGTTCAAAAACTCTTTCGCATTTGCTGTCAGCTCAGGCAATACTGGTGCCAGATAGACCATCAACTGACGGAAGATGTTGATAGCGACCGAGCAGACGTCTTGAACTTCTTGCTCAGTGCCTTCCAGTTTCGCGAGCGACCATGGCTTTTTGGCATCGATATATTCGTTGGCTTTATCCGCACACTGCATGATGAGGCGCATAGCACGTGAGAATTCACGATTCTCGTAAGCAGCAGCAATCTCATCGCCCGTTTTGGTAATGTCTTCTAATAGGCGCGGTTCAGCGCAAGTCTCAGACAGTATACCGTCGTACTTTTTAACCAGGAATCCTGCACTACGACTAGCGATATTGACCACTTTACCCACCAAGTCAGAGTTGACCTTTTGCATAAAGTCTTCTAAATCAAGGTTGATATCTTCGACTTTGTCAGACAGTTTGCTGGCGAAGTAATAACGCAGATATTCAGGGTGTAAGTGCTCAGCATATGTCTCGGCCTTGATAAAAGTACCGCGTGACTTACTCATTTTTTCGCCATTGACCATCAAGAAGCCATGGGCAAAGACGCCTGTTGGCGTGCGCAATTCGCTACCAGCTAGCATGGCAGGCCAAAACAGTGCATGGAAATACACGATGTCTTTACCGATGAAGTGATAAACTTCAGTTTTGTGCTCGTTTTCTTGTGCCCAGTAGCGGTCAAAATCAAGCGCTTGGTCTGTTCCCGCACGCTTATCACATAGGTTTTTAAAGCTTGCCATGTAGCCAACTGGCGCATCAAGCCAGACATAAAAATATTTGTCTGGCTCATCGCTTGGGGTATCTGGAATCTGAAAACCGAAATAGGGCGCATCGCGCGAGATATCCCAGCTAGTAAGTCCTGCATCAAACCATTCTTGCAATTTATTAGCCACTGAGGTTTGCAAGCGATTGTCACTGCGCGTCCAGTCCTGTAAGAACTGCTCAAACTCTGGCAAATCAAAGAAATAATGCTTAGAAGTTTTAAGGACAGGCGTTGCATCAGACAATGTTGAATGCGGGTTCTTTAGATCTGTTGCATCGTAAGTGGTGCCGCAGACTTCACAGTTATCACCATATTGATCTGGTGAGTCACACTCTGGACAAGTACCTTTGACAAAACGATCGGCTAAAAACAATTGCTTTTCAGGATCAAATAGCTGCTCGACATCTTTTGTACTGATATGACCAGCCTCATTGAGACGACGATAAATCAGCTCAGAGAACTGTTTGTTTTCTTCTGAATGAGTGCTGTGGTAGTTATCAAAATTGATCAGGAACTTTGCAAAATCCGCTTCGTGTGAGGCTTTGACTGAGGCAATTTGCTCCTCTGGCGTGACGCCATTGGCTTCTGCTTTGAGCATGATGGCTGTACCGTGCGCGTCATCGGCACAGACATAAGTGACCTGATGGCCTTGCGCCTTCATCGCACGTACCCAGATGTCTGTCTGAATATATTCTACAAGATGCCCCAAATGGATGTCGCCATTGGCGTAGGGCAGCGCACTGGTTACTAAAATCTCACGCACTTTTATCACCTATATTTTTGTATAAATGGGTTGGTTATCGAACATCTTAAGCGGCTCATCGCTCATAGATGCGACATCGTTAATGCTAAAAACTTCTAAAAATAATAAAAAATCAAAAAGTGTGCCTATGATACCGTAATTCAGATAATTTTGTGATATTCCTTGGTAATTACTTCTCATTTGGCAAGCATTTATTAGCCATGAACGATAGGTTTACACCGCATGTTGATGGTCATAAACCAGCCATAAAAAAACCACCAAGCAGTGTGCTAAGTGGGTTTTTTATTTATCCATTATTCACTTAGATACCAGTAGTCAATAATAAATGGCTAAGTGAATAAATGATTAAATGACTAAGCTAGCTTAGAATGAACCAAACATCGTCCCTAAGATAATCACAGCAACCACAGCAACCAATGGAATGACCATCGTCACCATCGCCAAGTTCAAATAAGACTGTTTATGGGTCAAACCACAAATCGCTAGCAAGGTAATGACAGCGCCACTGTGTGGAAGCGTATCAAGACCACCTGCCGCCATAACGGCTACGCGGTGCATTAGCTCAGGGTCGATACCCGCATTGACGGCCATTCTTAGATAGTCTTCACCCAAGGTCGACAGCGCAATACTCAAACCACCAGACGATGAGCCTGTGATACCAGCAAGCGTGGTCATCGCGACGGCTTCTGAGATCAGAGGGTTGTCAGGGGTAAGGTTTAAAATGCTATCACGAATGATAAGGAAGCCTGCGAGCGACGCGATAACTGCGCCATAACCCACTTCTGATGCAGTATTAAAAATCGGCAGCATAGAATCATAAGTACCACGGTTGATGGTTTTTTGTAGGTTATTCCAATGTCCGATGCGGAGCAGAATTAACACCACACAAGCGACGACCAACGAGATAATAATGGACCATAACCCGAGCGAACCTGCAATATTCAACTCTGGGAATTGAGTTTTTAGGCTACTGAAATTTATCGATGGGAAAACCACATAGGTCAATATAGCGTTCAAGCCAATGACCAATATCAGCGGAATCATGGCAACGGTGAATGAAGTGTGATGAGTGTTTAATATATCAGCTTCTTTTGCAGCCGCTCCAACGCCGCCTACATCCTCTTCATCATGCTGACCATAACCTTCCCCCGCTGCATTGGCTTTGTTGGCACGTGACTGAAGCCACAACCAACCACAGATAAACATGATCGTACCGCCAATGATACCCAAAATAGGCGCGGCAAATACGTTGGTGTTGTAGTAAGGAATTGGAATAGCGTTTTGGATGGCTGGCGTGCCTGGCAGTGCAGTCATGGTAAATGTAAATGACCCTAGGGCAATCGCTGCTGGAATCAAACGTTTTGGGATATCGGCTGCTCTGAACAAGTCCTTGGCAATAGGATAAATGGCAAACGCCACCACAAACAGTGATACCCCGCCATAGGTCAAAATAGCACAGACCAAGATCACCGCGAGAATGGCCTTGCTGGCACCGAGCTTTTCGACGACGGTATTGGCGATGGCAGTTGCCGCACCAGAGTCGGCCATCAAACGCCCAAACAATGCCCCTAGCAAGAATATAGGGAAGAATTTGAGTAAGAACCCACTTAACGCGCCCATAAAGACATCGGTATAAGCGGGGATGGTGTTTAAAAAATCACCTGATAGTAAGACTGCTAGCGTCGCCATAATCGGTGCTAAGATCAGCACAGAATAACCGCGATAAGCAAAAAACATGAGTAATAATAGGGTAATGACAATCGCAAATGTACTAAACATGATAGCCCTCCTTGGCAAAATTAAGACAGCGTGTATGTCGCGCTTATCGATGTAGGTCAATAAAATTAATCAAAATATGTAATTTTTGATTTTTTATCAAATATTAATCTTAGAATAATATGATATTGACTTGCCTCATACCTCGCTACTGTACTGTCTCATTCGTTCTTAGTGTTATTGTCTTCTCGCTGCGAGAATTATATGTTAAGTTAGCATAAGTATTTTATACATGATATACCGATATAATATGTATTATTATAAATAAAAATATAAAGTATAATGTTTAATATGAGCCGCGCTTATCAAATGGAAGTTTATTGACAATAAGCGCTAACCATAAAAACTGGTCATAAATCTCATCACAAACAGCAAATTTACAAGGAATGTGAATATGTTTAGTGTCATCACTAACGTGAGCGTACAGCTGGTCAATCGCTATCTACCATCTCCGTTTGTCTTTTCAATTGTTTTAACCCTCATTGCGTTCGCGGTTGGCTTGGCTATTACTGGTCAAGATATGATTGCGATGGCAGGACACTGGGGTAATGGACTGTGGTCGTTACATAGCTTTGCGATGCAAATGGCGCTGATTTTGGTCACAGGTTACGCGTTTGCCAGTGCACCCTTTATTCAACGGTTATTGGACAATCTTGCCAGCAGAGTTCATTCTCCTACGACCGCCATTATCGTATCGACCCTAGTTGGGTTGGTCAGTTCGTGGATAAACTGGGGTTTTGGTCTGATTATCGGGGCTATTTTCGCCAAAGCACTAGCAAAGAAAGTCGCCAATGTTGATTATCCTTTACTCGTTGCTGCGGCTTATTCAGGTTTTGTGATTTGGCATGGCGGCTTCTCAGGCTCGATACCTTTGACGCTTAGTTCGGGTGGCGATACGCTACTGACGCTATCTGGCAATACGATGACCGAAGCAGTGCCTTTATCTCAGACTGTATTCGCAGGCTATAACTTACTGATTGTAGGTTTACTCATTATTATCTTGCCGATGCTAAACCGCTTTATGCATCCCAAAAATCCTACCGTGATTGATCCTAAATTAATCAAAGAAGAGATCTACGTCGCGCCCCAAAGAAATACACCTGCGCAAAAGCTCGATGATAGCCGTATAATCGCCGTGATATTGCTGGCGTTGGCACTGATGTACTATATCAGCGAGTTTGGCAACAACGGCTTTAATCTAGGGTTAAACATTGTCATTGGGCTATTCTTATTCATTGGTTTGTTATCGCATGGCACGCTAGAGCGCTATTATCGCGCCGTACACTCAGGCATCGGCGGTATCACAGGCATTGTACTGCTGTTCCCTTTCTATGGCGGCATCATGGGAATTATGACGGGTGCAAATGCGGATGGCATCTCCATCAGTACGCAAGTCACCGAGTTTTTTGTCAATTCCGCTTCCGCAGACAGTTTCCCGATTTTTGCATTTCTAAGTGCTGGCCTAGTGAATGTTTTTGTACCATCGGGCGGTGGACAGTTTGCTGTGCAAGGCCCTGTTATGATTCCAGCTGGCATTGAGCTGGGTGTCAGCCCAGCCATCACTGCGATGGCGATTGCATGGGGGGACGCGTGGACCAATATGATTCAACCGTTTTGGGCCTTGCCATTGTTGGGTATCGCAGGTTTAGATGCACGCGCTATCATGGGCTACTGCCTGATCGTGCTTGCCGTATCTGGTGCAGTCATAATGGGCGTGTTTTGGTTGGTGGTATAAGGTTGTAATGTTCAAAAGAAATAAGAGTCGTAAAATAAAATGCGTGAAAAGTAATTATCAAATGGATATTTGATATAGCTAATTCAGAATGAGCTTTACACGGATTAAAAAATATAAATGATAATCATAGGAGATAAGCATGAGTCAATCAAAAGTATATAACAGTGCTGAAGAGGCACTAAGCGGTATTGTTAAAGATGGGCAAACACTCGCTATCGGTGGTTTTGGTCTATGCGGCATTCCAGAAGCATTGATCGAAGCACTACGTGATAGTGGCGTTAAAGAGTTGACCTGTATCAGCAACAACGCTGGCGTCGATGATTTTGGACTTGGTCTGCTACTACAGACCCGCCAAATCAAGAAAATGATTTCATCATACGTTGGTGAAAACAAAGAGTTCGAACGCCAGTACTTGGCAGGCGAGTTAGAAGTTGAGCTAACCCCGCAAGGTACATTGGCCGAAAAGCTACGCTCAGGTGGTGCGGGTATTCCTGCATTCTATACAGCGACTGGTGTGGGCACATTAGTTGCCGAAGGTAAAGAAACGCGTGATTTTGATGGTCGTACTTATGTATTAGAGCATTCACTGCGTGCGGATGTGGCACTCATCAAAGCACAGAAGGCCGATAAAGCCGGTAACTTGATATTTAATAAGACCGCTCGCAACTTCAACCCAGACTGCGCGATGGCGGGAAAAATCACCATCGTCGAAGTCGAAGAAATCGTCGAGACAGGCACGTTTGATCCAGATGAAGTGCATCTACCAGGTATTTTTGTGCAACGTATTGTATTGAATGCTAGCCCTGAAAAACGTATCGAAAAAACCACGACTAAAGCGGTAGAAGGCGCTTAGATAAAATCATGATTGAGACTTATCGTCAGTTTTTAGATTGATAATAACTTAGATAGCTAATTGTTTAGATAACTAACGATTTAGATGAATAGCAATAGAATATCGTAAAAAAATAAGGAAATCAGCATGGCATGGACAAGAGAACAAATGGCGCAGCGCGCGGCAAAAGAGCTACAAGACGGCTATTATGTCAACTTAGGCATTGGTCTACCAACGCTAGTCGCTAACTATATTCCTGAGGGCGTAGACGTATGGCTACAATCAGAGAACGGCTTGCTGGGTATTGGTGAGTTCCCTACATTAGATGCCGTCGATGCAGACTTGATTAATGCGGGCAAGCAAACCGTGACCGCAGAAGCAGGGGCCAGTTATTTTAGTAGTTCAGAGTCCTTTTCGATGATTCGCGGTGGTCATGTCAACTTAGCGATATTAGGCGCCATGGAAGTCTCAGAACAAGGTGACCTTGCTAACTGGATGATTCCCAAAAAGATGGTCAAAGGCATGGGCGGTGCGATGGATTTGGTCGCAGGCGTACAGCGTGTGATTGTATTGATGGAACAGGTCAATAAGCATGGCGATCCAAAAATCTTAGCCAACTGTGAGCTACCATTGACGGGTAAGGGCGTGGTTGATCGTATCATCACTGAGCTTGCCGTATTAGACGTTACTGACAGTGGCCTAAAATTGGTTGAATTAGCAGATGGTGTTAGCTTTGACGAGCTACAAGAAAAAACGCCAGTTAGCATTGCTAAATAGGATTTATCTCCTAATATTTATAGATCATAATAAGGAACCTATATGTCCACCCAATTACAGCAGGATTTGACAGGTAAAGTGGCATTAATCACGGGCTCTGCAAGTGGTATCGGTCGTGATATCGCTGAGACTTATGCAAAAGCAGGCGCTATGGTTGGTATTGCCGATATCAATCTTGAAGCAGCACAGCAAACGGTTGATGCCATTGAAGCAGATGGCGGGCGTGCTCTTGCGATTGCGATGGATGTGACCTCTGAAGATGCGGTAAACGAAGGTGTACAGAAATTGGTTGATACCTTTGGCGCTATTGATATTTTGGTGTCTAATGCTGGTATCCAAATTATCGATCCTATCCATAAAATGACGTTTGATGACTGGAAAAAAATGCTCGCTATTCACTTAGATGGCGCTTTTTTGACCACTAAAGCCGCGATTAAGCACATGTATAAAGGCAATAAGGGCGGCACGGTCATCTACATGGGCTCAGTACATTCGCATGAAGCGTCACTTTATAAAGCACCTTACGTCACTGCCAAGCACGGCCTGCTAGGACTGTGCCGCGTATTGGCCAAAGAAGGTGCTGAGCATAATGTGCGCGCACATGTGATTTGTCCCGGGTTTGTCAAAACGCCTTTGGTCGAAAAACAAATACCGCAGCAAGCAAGCGAGAAAGGCATTAGTGAAGAATCTGTCGTTAATGACATTATGCTAGTAAATACTGTCGATAAAGAGTTTACGACGGTAGAGGATATTGCTCAGTTGGCACTATTCTTAGCGGCGTTTCCCAGTAATGTATTTACAGGACAATCTATCGTTGCCAGTCATGGCTGGTTTATGAATTAATTGCCCCATACTGCGTTACAAATCTCGCTAAGGCATCTGCATTATCGTCGCTTTATGCCTTGTCTGGAACAATTTTAGCGATCAGCAATGCCTATTTGCGAATGTTCAACACGCCCTAATAGAACAAACCACAATGTCAGACCTACTGGCGTTGTGGTTTTTTTATGCGTCCAATTCAGCTACACTGTCACGATAAAAGGTTTGGCTAAAATGGTCACTGGTTTTATCGTTTGCTCAATAGGAGACGATATGAATTAAGCCATGTACCAAACTCATCCACTTGTATAGGCAATAATAATAGCTATGTTCAACTTTATGAAGAAAAAAACTACCAAAACCGAAACACCGCAGCAGCAGGCAGAACGTGATAGTGCCGTTGATAAAGTATTGCTTGGGTATGAGATAGGAACAGTCAGTATTGCGACGATGGTCACAGGACTTGAGCGTGACGGCGAGGCGCTGACGCTAGACTTGCGCCTGCCACAAGACAGCAACCCTGAAGCTGTCCAACAAGAGCTTGGTCAGCTGCTGCATCCGCATGGCATTACCACGATTCATATGAATGTGCGCCTGCCTGCTCCAGAAAAAGGGTCAGGTTCAAGCTTACCAAAGCAGATGCCAAAGACAACCAATGCGATGGAGTCCCAGCCTTCATCTGGCGTTAATAACAACGTGAGTAATGCCAATAACGCTAACGCTGAGCCGCCAATTACCAAAGCAGCACCTACGCAAGCTTCATTAGCTGCGCATCCTCGTATCCGCCATATTATTGTTGTGGCATCAGGTAAGGGCGGCGTTGGCAAATCAACGACGACTGTGAACATCGCACTGGCATTACAAAAGCTGGGTAACCGCGTGGGCGTGCTTGATGCGGATATATATGGGCCTAGTATGCCGACAATGCTAGGTGTTGCCGATGTGAAGCCGCAATTAGAAAACGAGCAGTTCGTTCCGGTTGATGCGCATGGAATAGCGATGCTCTCCATCGGTAGTTTGCTCGATGGGGAGAACACACCAGTTGCGTGGCGTGGGCCAAAGGCGACGGGTGCGCTGATGCAGCTTTATAATCAAACCAACTGGCCACAGCTAGATTACTTGGTGATTGACATGCCGCCAGGTACGGGCGATATACAGCTGACCTTAGCACAGCGTATCCCAGTGACAGGCGCTGTCATCGTCACGACGCCGCAGCACGTTGCACTACTTGATGCGCAGAAAGGTATTGAGATGTTTAACAAAACCAGTATTCCTGTGCTTGGTGTTGTTGAAAACATGGCGCTGCACACTTGTAGTAACTGCAACCATACCGAAGCGATTTTTGGTACTGGCGGTGGTGAGATTATCGCTGAGCAGTATCAGGTGCCGCTATTAGGGCAACTACCACTTGCCAGTGGTATCCGCGCCCAAGTCGATAAAGGGGAGCCAAGTGTATTGGCTGATGATGAGTTTGCGAATTACTATATCAATATAGCCAAAAACATCGAGACTAATATTGATAAATTTGCTAAGCCTGTTGATGATAAACGTATATTTTAATCGTTTATGATGATTGTTTATCAATAACAAATTAGCCTAAGCAAATATAAAGTTAAAAGCACTTTTATTCTAACAAAGAAGCAAGGAAGCTTTGTGAGGTATCTATTTATCAAAGTCATTTAGAGGCTGCGCCCAAGCAGTACACGTTATTAAAAATGCTGCGTCCGCCCATGTATGAAATTGAGCTATCAAATAACCAACTGATTGGCGTTTGCTACTATAAAGATGGTAGTAGCAAGCGCTATCAAGTCAATGCAACCTTTAGTAATAGGCGAATGGTGATTGCCGATTTTTTGTCAGCAGTAGAGGCGATGGCGGCTTTATTGTTAAAGTTTCCCAAGCATCCTTTTGGGACAAATGGTTTTGCCGTAGCAAATGTGACGCAGGAGCTGGTCGATGGACTCACTGCAATAGAGGTCAAAGCCATTACAGAAGCTATTTGGGCCGCATCAAGGCAAGCAAAAAGAACAGTGATAAGTACCGAAGTAAGCTATCAAGGACAAGTGATTAGTCAGTAATAAATGCAAGACAAGGATGTCATAGCAATGCATGGACCTATTAAAAGCGACAAGGTAGATAATGTAGCTTACGCAAATATCATTTCTACCGATATAAAGCCACAAGCTATCGAACAGCTCATCCAAAATGGTCAGCCGCAATTGGGGGTGTTCTCGCAAGTTAAACAAATCAATTATCTCGATTATTACAGTCCGCTAATCTCGCAAAAACCATTATCAAACTGGCGTAAAGACTTCAAGGTCAATCAATTCTGTTTTGTCCAAATCATCGAGCCGCCTTTTAGAGTATGTCTCGCACTGGCAACGATTAAGATTGCCACTAGTGCTTTTGTTTATGTTTACAATGAAAAGACTGCACAATTAGAGATTGGGGAAGCCTTGCAGCCAGTTACGCGCCGCAGTGAATTTAAAGGCGATCATTATCAAGGGCAGATGTCTTTTACCCATAGCAAGCTTAGCCTAACGCTAGATTTTATCCCAGAGCAGGTAAGTATAGAGCTTGATAGCCAATATCTAGCAGTCCATGCAAAATTAGAGCGTCAGCAGCAGCCGCTTGCGATATGTACGCCAACAGGCAGACGCGGTTGGACGTTTACCCAAAAAGAGCCGTTGAGCGCTGCTAGCGGCGAGATAATTATCAAATCGGGTGCACAGATAACCGCTGATAGTCAGCAGCAAATACTTGAATTGAGCAAGACAACAAGAGCCAATCTAGATTGGACACTGGGTTATATGCGTCATGAGACCAATTGGTTTTGGACTTGTATCAACAGCTACCTAGCAGATGGTAGGCATTTTTTATTGAATCTCTCTATGGGTGTCAATGAGACAGGTCTAAGTGAGAATGCTTGTTGGCTCGATGGCGAGATTTTTTATCTGCCGCCTGTATTATTTGAGCGTAAAGATAAGAATGACTCTTCTGCCAATACTTGGCACATTTATCATCGAAGCTTAGGCTGGAGCAGTGTCGATATCGATTTAACTTTCACGCCGATTAGAGTCTACAAAAAAACAGACAATTTCGGCATTGTCGCCAGCATCTTTGAGCAGTGGCTAGGGGAGTACAGCGGCGAGATACGCTTAGCTGGGCAAGTGCTACGCTTGGATAAGGTAATGGGACTAGCGGAAGATCACTTTGCAAAATGGTAATATCTGACTCAAGCTGAATAGCGAGTGGATACTTTTATCTCGCGTAAAACCTATAAATTGAGCCATCAATTCCGTATAATCATCGCTATTAAAAATTTGCTAAGGAATAACAATGTCTATTAAGTCTGACCGCTGGATTCGTAAAATGGCCGAAGAGCACGGCATGATCGAGCCATACGAGCCAGGTCAAGTGCGCTTCAATGATGCAGGCGAGCGTTTGGTGAGCTACGGTACCTCAAGCTACGGTTACGATGTACGCTGTGCGCCTGAATTCAAAGTCTTTACCAACGTCCATTCAGTCGTTGTTGATCCTAAAAACTTCGATGATAAAAGCTTTATCGATATCGTCGGTGATGAGTGTATCATTCCGCCAAACTCGTTTGCCTTAGCACGTACGATGGAATATTTCCGTATTCCACGCGACGTACTGACTATTTGCCTAGGCAAGTCGACTTACGCACGTTGCGGTATTATCGTCAATGTCACGCCGCTAGAGCCTGAGTGGGAAGGTCATGTGACACTTGAATTTAGTAACACTACCAATCTACCAGCTCGTATTTATGCAGGTGAAGGCGTGGCACAAATGCTGTTTTTCCAAAGCGATAGCGACGATGTCTGCGAGACCAGCTACAAGGATCGCGGCGGTAAATACCAAGGTCAGCGCGGCGTGACCTTGCCGAGAACCTAGTTAAAGATAAAGTCTCAAGTCTTTGAGCAGCCAATAAAAAGCCAGTTATATCAAATATGACTGGCTTTTTATTATGTGAAAAATAATCAGTTTGAATGGCTGATTACTTCAGCACTTTTAAGCCCGCTTTGTTATCGCGTTTAGGTCTAGTCGCAGCTTTTGGTTTATTCGCTACCGCGCTAGCCTCTTCTTCAGGCTCATAGTTATCGTACTCGTTAGGATCAAAAAACATCCCTTGCGAGTTTTCTTTAGCATAGATGCCAAGTACCGCTTGCAAGGGTACCCAAATTTCTTGTGAGACGCCGCCGAAGCGCGCACTAAAATGAATATAGTCATTTTCCATACTCATATTGCCTGTAGCACGGCTGGCGATGTTTAATACGATACGACCATCTTGCACGTGCTCGGTTGGAATCTGTACGTTATCAGCAGTAGCATCGACCATCAGATAAGGCGTCAAGGCGTTGTCTTCTATCCATTGATATAGTGCACGTACCATATAAGGACGGGTAGGTGTAATAGAGGTGGTTTCGCTCATCTAATGATTTCCTATACTAATGATGTTCAATAATGAAAAGATATTTTATTTGGCAAATTATCGCACAATAATTGCAAGTCAATTTCTGTTATATTGGTACTTATTCTAAGGCAGCTTCTTATACTTGTCTAATCAACGTACGCTTTTTTGGAAGCTACTACGCTCAAACACTCTCGTTTGATATTCAAATAGCGGACGGCTGATAGCACGTGGTAGCTCAATCCCCATTTCATCCAATCGCCATAATAGGGGTGCTAATAACACGTCACACCAACCAAACTCATCAGCCATAAAATAAGGCTTATGAGCGAACAGCGGCGACAGAGTAATCAATGAATCACTGAGTTGTTTTTTGGCAACGGCAGCCTGTGCTTTATTAAAACTATCTGGATGCGTGAGGAGGCGCTTGCCAAGTACGAGCCAATCACGCTGAATGCGCCAAGCCAATTGGCGAAACTGTGCACGTTCCTGCGGTGTCTCAGGGAGCAGTTTATTTGTGTGATAACGCTCTTCAAGATATTCAAAAATAACATTAATCTCATAAAGCGCAATCTCACGCTGCTGCAATACAGGTAAGGTATGATAGGGATTAAGCTCAGTCAAATCTTCAGGGCGCTCGGAATGCAGACGAGACAAATAGTAAGCAAGCTTTTTTTCTTCAAGTAATAGGCGTACCACATGACTGTCGTAGCCGTCATCAGCATATAAAATTAGCTGACTACTTGGAATGTCATTCGCATCAATCATGAAAGCCTAATGTTAAGAGTGAAGGTTGTCATCGTAAACAAACTCGCAACGTTTATCAAGGTAGTGTACGTAAACATTAGCGCTGAGTGGCTTATTTTCCGGCTTATCTGGTATTTCAGCTTAATGTCAAAGCACAAAAAAAGGCACTACCGAAGTAGTGCCTTTTTTAATTATCAGAACTGTCTGCTAATTATTACTTATTTGACGTCTTTCCAGAATTCTTTGTTCAACAAGTAAACTGGGATGAGTAGTACTAACAAGAATAAAATAACAAAGAAACCAATTACTTGACGGTCGTGACGAGCAGGCTCACCCATCCAAGCCATAAAGTTGACTAAGTCACCAACTTCAGATTCAAATTCTTCTTGGCTTAGCTCTTCTTGCATATTATGCAATACGTGGGGCATAGCAGCATTGGCCAGTACTAAGTTGTTAGCGCCCCAAGGACGACTTGGATCTTCGTAAAACGATAGTAGGTAAGTATATACCCAGTCATCGCCACGCAGTCTTGTCTCAAGTGATAAATCAGGAGGCGCTGCGCCAAACCAAGACGCTTGAACCTCAGGGTCGATCTCAGCAGTAATATGGTCACCGATTTGATCGGTGGTAACCATCAAATACTTTTCAACCAACTCAGGCGGTATCTCTAAATCTTGTGCAATACGCGAATGACGAACATATTTGGCTGAGTGACACCCAGCGCAGTAGTTCATAAAAATCTTCGCGCCATTTTGTAGCGAGCCCTTATTGGTAAAATCAATAGGCGCTGTACTACAAGCCAAATGCTCATCAACACCTTCAGCATTAGTAAACGTACCACAACCACTGCCTTCAGCCATTGCTGTACCAGCAGTCAAGGTCAATGCCGCGCCTAAGCCTAGACCAGCTAGGGATTTGATTAGCGTGCTCATTAGTGACCTCCGGTAACGCGTTCTGGTGGCTGTTTACACTTCTCAATGGCAGTATAGAACGGCATCAGTAAGAAGAACAAGAAATATAGAATCGTGAATACACGAGCCATAATAGTCGCAGTTGGCGTTGCAGGTGTTGCACCTAAGTAGCCTAGTACCACAAAGCTAATAGCAAATACAGTTAGTGCAATCTTAGACAAGATACCTTTGTAGCGTATTGAGCGTACAGGTGATCTGTCGAGCCACGGTATCAAGAATAGTACAGCGATGGCCGCACCCATGGCGATGACACCGCCCAGCTTATCAGGAACAGCACGCAAGATAGCGTAGAAAGGCGTGTAGTACCATACTGGTGCAATATGCGCTGGTGTTTTCAGTGAGTTCGCTGTCTCAAAGTTTGGTGGCTCAAGGAAGAAACCGCCGCCTTCTGGGAAGAAGAATACCACTGCAAAGAAACAGATAAAGAATACTACAATACCCACCATATCATGCACAGTGTAGTATGGATGGAATTCGATACCGTCTAATGGTACGCCATTTTTGTCTTTTAGCTTCTTAATATCGATACCATCAGGGTTGTTAGAACCTACATGGTGCAATGCGACAATGTGCATGAAGACCAAGCCCACAAGGACCAATGGAATAGCGACAACGTGTAGCGCAAAGAAGCGGTTTAGGGTAATACCAGAGATGATATAGTCACCACGTACCCATTCAGCAAGACCGTCACCAATTACCGGCAGCGCTGCAGGTAGGTTTAAGATAACCTGTGCACCCCAGAATGACATGTTGCCCCACGGTAGTAGGTAACCGAAGAAACCTTCAGCCATCAATGCTAGGTAAATACCCATACCGATGAGCCAAATAAGCTCACGAGGTTTTTGATATGAGCCGTAGAGCAGTGCTCTAAACATATGCAAATACACCACGACAAAGAACGCTGAGGCGCCAGTCGAGTGCATATAACGGATGAGCCAACCGCCTTTGACATCACGCATGATGTATTCTACAGACGCAAATGCGCCCTCGGCACTAGGGTTGTACATCATCGTCAGCCAAATACCGGTCACCAACTGGTTGACCAATACGATCATTGACAATACGCCAAAGAAGTACCAAAAGTTAAAGTTCTTTGGTGCGTAGTACTTTGACATGTGGTATTCGTAGGTTTCAGTCGCTGGAAAACGCGCGTCCACCCAGTGCATTAACTTTTTACCTATACTCATGTTAAGCCTCCCCAACCGTCAAAATGGTACCATCCATACCATATTCTGGGATGGGTAGATTCAGCGGTGCAGGAACGCCACTATATACGCGGCCTGCTAAGTCATATTTTGACCCGTGGCACGGACAGAAAAACCCGCCGTACCAATCATTGCCACCTAAATCCACCGCGCCCACATCAGGACGGTAGTTTGGTGCACAGCCCAAGTGCGTACATACGCCCTCAACCACCAAGATCGATGGATCGATAGAGCGGTTGGTATTTTTGCAGTATTCAGGTTGTACCGATGCTGCAGATTCAGGATCTGACAGTAATGGTGTTACAGATTCCAACCCTGCGACCATGTCTTCTGTGCGTTTAACGACATAAATAGGTTTGCCACGGTATTTGACAACAATCATTTGTCCATCTTCGATAGCACTAATATCTTGGGTTACTGCAGCCCCTGCAGCCTCAGCTTTAGCGCTTGGGTACCAAGAACGGACAAAAGGTGTCGCCACGGCAGCTACCCCAGCTGCACCAATCGCGGCAGTTGAGGCAATAAGAACTCTACGGCGTTGTACATTAACGCCTTCGGCTTGGCTCATTAATACTTCCTCCAGGTGAATGAAATGGGATTATCCCACACTGGGTTTGTGGCTTAGAAAATATACAATATCAAGCCACTTTAGCTGTGCCTAATTTTGCTAATTGTTACTATTCTAAGCTATTTCGGTGATAAAATAAATTATTGCGTTAAAAATAAAGCAACCTTAATAGGGCATATTAGGGGGTTGAATATGACAACCATATTAAAACAGTCGGATTATCAATGTTTAACGCCAACTTTGCTTTTATAGGGATTGTAATTGTCATGACCTTATAATTAATAAGGATTTCTCAGCAATAGCGAATGATACTTGAAATTACGAAAATGTTCACTAACTTTCACCATCTCACTACTGGATAAAACGTCATAAAACGAATATCACCACTCTATATATAATAAAGTGGTGATGCTTTCAGAATAATTAATAATGCTTTATCAGACTATCAGAAACTTGTTTATCGAAATACGCAATGCAAAGTACATATGCGATATTCTAATAAATGTGGCTAGAGAAGTGCCATTATTAGTCTTCAAGCTCGCTCCAACGCTCAAGCTTACTCATCATTTCATCTTCGATTGTCAATAAACGCTCACTTGCGGCTGTCGCTGCATCAAAGTCGGTATTAAACCAAGAGCCATCAGCCAATTTTTCTTGTAGTTGAGTTTGTTCGGCTTCGAGTGCGGCGATTTCTTTTGGTAAGTTATCCAATTCACGCTGCTCATTATAATTCAGCTTTTTGGCTGCTTTTTTAGGCTTGGTATCTGCGCTAGATTTATTTGCCGCTTTTTTGCTGACCGCATTATTGGCAGGTGTTTTTGCGGCACGTGCTGCCTCTTCTCGGGTTTTTTGCACCAAATACTCTTGGTAGCCGCCGACATACTCTTTGACGATGCCATTGCCATTTTCATCCGTGTCAAATACCCAGGTGGAGGTGACCACATTGTCCATAAATGAGCGGTCATGACTGATCAGCAAGATGGTACCGTTAAAGCTGCTGACCGACTCTTCTAATAGCTCAAGTGTCGCCATATCCAAATCGTTGGTCGGCTCATCGAGTACCAAAATATTAGCAGGTTTTAATAATTGCTTAGCAAGTAATACGCGGTTGCGTTCACCACCTGACAGTGCTTTGACAGGGGTACGTGCACGCTCTGGTGCAAATAAGAAGTCTTGTAAATAGCTCATGATATGTGTCTTGCGACCGCCAACTTCGACAAAATCCGAGCCTTCTGAGACGTTTTGCGCGACGCTTGCCTCAAGGTCGAGCTGATCGCGCAGCTGATCAAAAAACGCGATTTTTAGATTGGTGCCTAGTTCAACACTACCCGTTTTAGTGACTTCATCGTCAGACATGTCGAGTAGGGCTTTGATAAGGGTGGTTTTACCAGCACCGTTAGGGCCGACAATACCGATTTTGTCGCCGCGCATAATAGTGGTCGTAAAGTTGTCAACCAGTACATTACCCTCATATTCAAGGTGCAGGTTTTTGACTTTACAAACGAGCTTGCCGCTTTTTTCGCCTTGACCCATCGTGATGTTTACATTACCCACTTGCTCACGGCGTTCGCGGCGCTCTTCACGCAATGCTTTTAGTTCACGGACGCGGCCTTCGTTACGGGTACGACGGGCTTTGATACCTTGGCGAATCCAGACTTCTTCTTGCGCCAGTTTTTTATCAAAATTGGCATTGTTTTTTTCCTCAGCAAGTAGCTGCTGCTCTTTTAGCTCTTGATAACGAGCGTAGCCTTTGGCGCCTTGGGTGACGTCATAGCTGGTCAATTGACCACGGTCAAGCTCTACAATACGAGTCGCAAGCTTATCAACGAATGCTCTATCGTGGGTGACAAACAGTAGAGTTAGACCTTGCCAATCGAGCAAGAAGCGCTCTAACCACTCAATACTATCAACGTCTAGATGGTTGGTTGGCTCATCAAGTAAGAGTACATCAGGTTTGGTGACCAGCGCACGAGCAAGTAATACGCGGCGCTTACGACCACCAGAGAGTGATGACAAATCATCTTTCGGATCAAGTCCCATGGTGGTGATCAGACGCATGGCATCACGCTCTAAGTCCCAGCCATGGACGGCGTCTATATCATGCTGCAAGGTCGCCATGTGCTCGCAAGCGTCCATGTCGCCATTGGCACACATCTCCACTTGCTTATTATAGTTAATGAGCAAGTCAGCTGTGCGGCGGCTACCACCCATGACGATATCAAGTATGCGTCCGCTCGACTCGGGGACGTCTTGCTCAAGCATCGCAACACGCATACTGCTGTTGGTGATGATCTCACCACTATCTGGCTGCAATGAGCCATTAATCAGTTTGAATAAGGTGGATTTACCTTCGCCATTGCGGCCAATCAAACACACACGCTCGCCTGAATTGATAGAAAAATCAATACCATCAAGAACAGGCGCGACGCCAAACGCTAAGTGAATGTCTTTTAAATGAATCAGTGCCATAGAGTATCTTAAGCTTATATAATAGTGAGGTAGGGGTTGTTGCAAAATTGCCAGCAGTATAACATGCCACCGCGCAACTGTAGTGCGAGTAAATCGTTTTATCAGTACTATTTATAGCTTTTATTCATAGTGGCTATTTTTGATTAGTATGATGGGTTTAATGGTGCCACTTAGGTTTTGCCACCTATTTTACTTGCTAAACCTTCCCACCTTATATTTACGATACTTTAGAGAAAAATATGAATCAATCTAATAACAAAGATGCTGCTGCGAGCATACAAGACGACTTGCAAACCCAAGTAATTGATTTGCAAATGAATGTAGCGCACCTTGAGATTACAGTAGAGAGACTTGATGAGGTGATTGCACGTCAAGATAAAGATATTCAGACATTACAGCGTCAGCTACAACTGATTTATAAGCAAATAGAAAATCAAGACCCAGAGAGTGGTATTGCCCCATTTGATGTGATGGCGGATAAACCACCACATTATTAAAAATAATAGTAAGTAAGGTAACCAGTAGTAAATGGACGCAATATGTGTATTTTTAGATAAAGGTACCCTTTGGTGACTTAATAGTCATAATATGGAAATAATGTATTTTGGCAGTTGTTTTAGTGTTAAAAAATCTTTACTATCTTCCACCTCGGATGCTGCTTACTTAAGAGAATTAAGTAAAGCAGTAAAACAATGCGGATGTTTGGAGATGTAAAATGCGCGCCACCTTTCACTTAAAAACTCTTGCAGTAGCTGTTGCTGCTCTATCTGTCGCTAGCGCTGCTAGTGCTGCTGGTCTTGATCGCTCAGGTCAAGATGTCACCGCATTCCTACAAGATGGCACTTATGCTGAAGCTGTCTATACCTATATCGATGCGGACGTGACGGGTAAAGATACTTCAGGTAATAAGATTGATGATATCGCAGAGTCTTATGACTTTTTCCGTTATGGCGTAAAAACAGACATTAACGACACGTTTAGTGTTGGCGTCTTATATGATGAGCCTTTTGGCGCAGCCGCTGACTATACTGGTGATAATAACTTTGTAAATGCAAACGGTGAGGGTACTAACGTAGAAGTACGTACAGAGAGTATTACTGGTATCCTTGGTGCGAAGTTTGGTCAAAATAAAAACTTCCAAGTATACGGTGGCCCAGTTGCTCAGCGCGTAAAGGCAGATGTAAAGCTACGCGGTCCTGCTTATGAAGCTGCGAACGGTTACACTACGAATATTAATGCTGATCAAGATTACGGTTATATCGCAGGCGTAGCTTATAGCAAGCCTGAAATTGCGTTAAAAGCATCATTAACATACCGATCGGAAATCGAACATAACGCTCAAGCATCTGAAATTTATCCTGTTGTAGGTTCTGGTCTTATACCAGCTCCTGTGGTTTCTGCACTTGGCCTGTCAACAAACAGAGTTGATAGCATTGAAATAACTACGCCTGAATCAGTGAACTTTGATTTTCAAACTGGCATCAACCCTACAACCCTAGCGACTGCAAAAGTACGTTGGGTACCATGGAGTGATTTTGCTATCGTACCATCACTATATAACGATGTTAGCAAGATTTCGACTCAGGATGATAAGGGGTTAGCGTTAGTTAGCTATGATGACGACCAATGGCAAGTAGAGCTAGGATTGGCTAAGCGTGTCGCGCCAGCACTTGCTATCAGTGGTACTGTTGGTTGGGACAGTGGTGCAGGTAACCCAGTCACCTCATTAGGTCCTATCGAAGGCTATTATAGCGCTGGTCTTGGCGCGAAATATAATGTGACCGAAAACTGGGCGATATCTGCTGGCGGTAAATACTTATGGTTCGGTGATGCCAAAGGTCAAATCCCAACTAAGACGATCGTTAGTGATTTCGAAAGTAACGATGGTTTTGTATTGGGTGTAAAACTATCTTACCAAGCTCAGTAAATCACAAATAAATTATGTGATACTGTTTGCTACTAATATAAAAAAGCGATCCTTTAAGGGTCGCTTTTTTATTATGTGTTTTTAGAAATCACATGTAACAGACTATAGGTAAAAATATTTATTTTATGACTATAGACCTCACCGTAAAAATCACACTAAGGATAAAAAGTAAACCACAGCATTTTATTTATATCTTATATGTACTGTCCAGTCATAATTGAGAAATAAAGCACTTTAAATGTTGTTTTAGTGTCAAAAAGACATTAGTATTCAACCTAGGACAAAACTTTAGTAATATCAATATCGAGCATAGCAATGCTACATAATGGTTATTAAAGTATTAATACAACAAGGATCGTTGGAGATATATAATGCGCACTACCTTTCATTTGAAATCCCTTGCAGTAGCTATTGCTACTCTCTCTGTTGCTAGCGTAACCAATGCTGCTGGTCTTGATCGTTCAGGTCAAGATGTCACTGCCTTTTTTCAAGATGGCACTTACGCTGAAGCGGTCTATACTTATATTGACGCTGATGTAAGCGGCTACGATAGTGCGAATGTCAATCCTGGCCAAAATGACTATGAGCGCGGCAATAAAACGGGCGACATTGCTGAATCTTATGACTTCTTCCGCTATGGCGTAAAAACTGATATCAACGACACGTTCAGTGTGGGTGTACTATATGATGAGCCTTTTGGTGCTGCTGCTGAATATACCCAAAGTAACTTTGTCTCACAAGGAGATGTCGACGCTTCTATTGCTTCTATTACTAATGGTGCAGCGCCAAGTCTGGCAGCGGCACAGGGTGCAATCGGTGCTCTGGCTGCAGGAGAAACAGCGGGTGTTTTGACTCCAGAACAGCAGGCTCAGTTAGACGGATTGCGTGGAGCAGTAGCAGTAGCACAAGCTGAAGCAGGTAATGCAGGCGAAAATACTAATGTAGAAGTCCGTAGCCAAAGCTTGACTGGTATTCTGGGAATGAAATTCGGTGCCAATAAAAACTTCCAAATTTATGGTGGTCCAGTTGCTCAGCGTATCCAATCTGAAACCAAATTGCGTGGCTTAGCTTATGGACCTGCTACTGGCTATACGTCAAACAGCAATCCTGATATGGATTATGGTTATATCGCAGGTATTGCCTATAGCAAGCCTGAAATTGCTCTAAAGGCTGCTTTGACTTATCGTTCTGAGATTGACCATGATATAGAAATATCCGAGTCCTATCCTTTAGTAGCAATTAGAGCTATAGCAGCAGGAGCTACTCCAGAACAAGCAGCAGCAGCAGCAAATAGAGACAGTACATACGAAATTACCACGCCTAAATCAGTCAATTTTGATTTCCAGACTGGTATTAATCCTACAACTCTAGCAACGGCAAAAGTGCGTTGGGTACCGTGGAGCGATTTTGTCATCACACCACCACTTTATAACGACACTAGTAAAATAAGTTATGGTCCTGATGGCTTAAACTTGGTTGAATACGATGATGACCAATGGCAAGTGGAGCTAGGATTGGCTAAGCGTGTTGCACCAGCACTTGCTATCAGTGGTACGGTTGGTTGGGATAGTGGTGCCGGTGATCCAACAACGTCGTTAGGTCCTGTCGATGGCTATTACAGCGTCGGTCTTGGTGCCAAATACAACGTGACGGAAAACTGGGCCGTGTCGGCTGGTGGTAAATACTTATGGTTCGGTGATGCAAAAGGTCGTCTACCTAGTGGAAAAATCGTTGGTGATTTCCAAGATAATGATGGTTATATTGCTGGTTTGAAGATTTCTTATCAAGGAAAGTAGCTTCCTTATATAACTGTTGGATAATAAAAAGCGGCCTATCATAGGTCGCTTTTTTATTGATTCCAATATTTTGAAGTGAATAAAAACTCTTAGATATGGAAAGATATTTAGAGTGTTTTACAGAGAGTAAATTAATAACTGATAGCTACAACCTACTTACTACTCATATGTTGTTATACGTGTGATATCTGCCTTCCAGTTGATTGAATGGTAAGCAATGTATCCATTGTCGCTACCTATATGATATTTAGCTGTCCATATAGGTAGGGGCGTGTTTAGATAGATTCATTTGGCAATAGTACATAGCTATTCTATTAAGAGTAGATACTCATAATAGAAGGTTGGAGCAGCCTTCCTACTTATAATAGTAGCTACTTACATCATAATTAATAGCTACCAATAAAAAACCTCGCCATTAGTGGCGAGGTTTTTTTATAGTGATAAGGTAAAGTTACTGTATAAACCTACTTGTTCAGGTTCAATTCCATCTCTTTGTATTTAGCGGCGACTGATTCTCTTGGACCGCCCGTCATGATACTGACTACAAAAATAGCGATGGTACTTAAGATAAAGCCTGGAACAATAGCATATAACCAGCTATTTAGTGCCATACCATCTATTTGGAAAGGACCATAGATCCATAAGATAACCGTCAATGCACCCACAACCATACCGGCAACAGCACCATTACGGTTCATGCGGCGCCATGTGAGACTGAAAATAACCAACGGCCCAAACGCTGCACCAAATCCTGCCCATGCGTTTGATACTAGGTTCAATACTGAGCTGTCTGGATCAGAAGCTAACAAGATAGCAACAATAGCGACCACGACAACTGAGATACGTCCAACCAATACTTGACGAGCTTCTGGTGCATCTCTGTCAAAGAATAGTTTATAAACGTCTTTGGTTAATGAGCTTGATACTACCAATAGCTGCGATGAGATGGTACTCATGATGGCCGCTAAAATCGCTGCTAATAGGAAACCTGAAACCAACGGGTGGAATAGGAACTGAGTGAATACTAAAAAGATAGTCTCAGGATCATCTAACGTCATAGCTGTCTTTTGTACATAAGCACGACCAGCAAAACCAGTCATGAGCGCACCAATAAGACTGACAATCATCCAGCTCATACCGATATTACGTGCAGTAGGCACATCTCGTACTGAGCGGATTGCCATAAAACGCACAATAATATGAGGCTGACCAAAATATCCTAAACCCCATGCCATGAGTGAAATGATACCGATGATACTCATACCGCTAGTAATATTTAGTAGGCTTGGATCAATGTTTCTAACGGCTTCAGTCGTGGCTGAAACACCGCCAAGATCTGTAAAGGCAACGAGAGGTACAATGACCATCGCAAACAGCATGATGATACCCTGAACAAAGTCAGTCATCGATACTGCTAAGAAACCACCGAATAGCGTGTAACCGACAACGACGCCAGCAGTCACCCAAAGTCCTGTGGTGTAAGATAGGTTAAGTGAGCTTTCAAAAAGCTTACCACCGCCTACGAGACTTGCCGCTGTGTAGACAGTAAAGAATAAAATGATAACCAAAGCGGAGATTACACGCAGCATATGCGATTTATCTTCGAAGCGGTTGGCAAAATAGTCAGGTAAAGTAATCGCATTATCAGCGACTTCGGTATAAACACGAAGACGCGGTGCTACGATGATATAGTTTAAGAAGGCACCAAGGGTCAAACCAAGTGCGATCCAAATACTCACCACACCATCTGCATACATATAGCCTGGTAGTCCGAGTAGCAACCAACCTGACATGTCCGATGCGCCTGCTGAAAGTGCAGTAACTGCTGGACCTAGATTACGTCCTCCTAAAAGATAACCCTCGGTATCATTGGCTTGCTTAAAATAAGCATAAACACCAATTCCAATCATCACTAAAAAATAGGCGCCAAGTGATATAAGCACGCCACTAGAAACTCCGTTCATATAAGTTATCCTTAACCAACATCGTTGGCTTTAATTATTTTTTAACTATAAAAGTTCTGTCATAAAAGACGATGCCTCAAACAAAATATCTCAAACAATGTTTAAAGACAAAAAAAGCCATTAATTAAGACATAATGGCTTTTTTCAGTATCTTTTGTAGTTTTATATGATTGATGTCGTTATATGGCTAGCACTCATATAGAGATAGAGAACAATGGGAACCTCGCATTCCACTTATCTGCTGTTATTGCTCGCATCTGCTATTTATATATGAGTATTAGCAACCTACCTAACCAATCAGCGAAACCATTAAACCTACTGTTAACCATCATATCTTACTAGAAGTATTCAATATATGACTATCAGTGTCCTTGTGGTAAATTTTTGTTATTAAAACAACGTCAAGCATATTATAACGTATGAGAGTCACAAATGCGAATAGCTTAAATACCTAAATTGTTGTATTGGGATGTTTTTACTCAATCGGCGCCAGCAAATCTAGTAGTGCGGTTACGCTACTAGATTGTGTTAGCTTCGGATTGATAACCACACCTAAATAGCGTTGTAACTCGATGTTGTCTGCCATATCGATACGTTCCAAATCTTGACTGACCATAGTTTGCGGAAGGACTGACCAACCCAGTCCAACAGAAACCAGCATCCGAATAGATTCAAGCGGATTAGTACTCATCGTGGCATAAGGTTTTAGGTTATGCTTAGCAAACTCAGCCAAAGTAATCTGACTGGTAAAGGTATTGGCAGACGGTAGAATAGCAGGATAGCGTGCTAACTGCTCTAAAGTGACATTAGATTTGGTCGCTAGAGGTGATAGTGTCCCTGTCATAAAATAAAGTGGATCTGACCAAAGCGTGTGATAGGTCAGGCGTTTATCGTATACAGGCGGTAGCGTGACAAACGCCAATGACAGATCGCCGTCTAGTACTGCTTTGTGGGCCTTTTCTGAGTCAACAAAATGAACTTCTAACTGAACAGCAGGATAAGTCTGAATAAAATGCTTAAGCACGGGTGCTAGATGATGTAAACCAATATGATGGCTTGTGCCAATTACAAGCTTGCCAGAAACGATATGCTGAGAATGCTGCAAGTTAATCTTGAAGTTCTCATAATCTTCCAACCAGCGTTTGGCGTGTGGCAGCATCTCAATAGCAGCCTGCGTGGGTACAATCCCGCGGCCTACAGTATCAAATAAAGTAATGTTAAACTCATCTTCTAAGTTTTTGATGCGCTTACTGACGGCAGGCTGAGTGATGAACAGCTTTTCTGCGGCACCTGAAATACTGCCAGTGTGCATAACGGTAACGAATGTCGTCAAGTTTGTGGTGTTCAAACGGATTTCCTTAGCTATTTTATGAGCTATAAATAAAAGTGGGCTGAGCCAATGATAACGTATTAAAAATAAAAGTTTGCATCTGGTTAAAAATCATCAATTATTATTATAGGATTTGCCTGCTATAATCACAAGATATCAAGGCGTATTGTCACATATTTATTCTTTTAAGTTGATTATTTGCAGTCTCAAGCGTGTTTTAGGCGCTGCTTATAGCCATAAATCTAAAATTATTAATGAATAATATTTATACTACACAAAATATAGCAATTCTAGAATATATATTTCAATATCATTGATTAGGTAGAAGTTATTGCAAAATGATGCTCTCACACAAATCATAAAGAGCTATCATGCAGTTAAATACGACATTATAGATAAATCTAATCGTTAATTGAACAAACAGAACCTTAGCTTACCAACAGGTGAGCAAGCGAAAATCAAGTCAGTAGTAATTAATAAAGGATAGCATCATGGCCGGTCAAACTTTATATGACAAACTTTGGAATGCTCATGAAGTCACCAAGCGTGACGACGGTTCGAGCTTAATTTATATCGATCGCCATCTGTTGCATGAAGTGACGAGTCCACAAGCGTTTGAAGGGTTGGAGCTTGCCAATAGAGCACCATGGCGTTTGTCTGCCAATATCGCCAGTCCTGACCACAATGTGCCAACAGTCACCAAAGAGCGCTCAGCAGGTGTCCCTGGTATTAAAGACAAGGTATCACGTCTGCAGGTTGTCACATTGGATGAGAACTGCACCAAATTTGATATCGCAGAATTTACAATCAACGATGCGCGTCAAGGAATTTTGCATGTCGTTGGTCCTGAGCAAGGTCTTGTGTTGCCAGGTATGACCGTTGTTTGCGGTGATTCGCATACAGCGACACATGGCGCACTTGGTTGCTTGGCACATGGTATCGGCACTTCTGAAGTTGAGCACGTATTGGCAACGCAGTGCTTGATCCAAAAGAAATCAAAAAATATGCAAATCCGCGTCACTGGTCAACTTGGTGCGGGCGTGACATCAAAAGACGTCGTGCTGGCCATTATTGCGAAGATCGGTACGGCAGGCGGAACTGGACATGCGATTGAATTTGCAGGTCAAGTGTTTGAAGACATGAGTATGGAAGGTCGTATGACTGTCTGTAACATGGCAATTGAGGCTGGTGCTCGCGTAGGTATGGTGGCTGTTGATGATACGACGATAGACTATGTTAAAGGTCGCCCGTACGCGCCAAACGAGTCACAGTGGCCACAAGCTGAAGCCTACTGGCGTACATTATATTCAGATGATGACGCAGTATTTGATACCGTGGTTGAGATCGATGGTAGCCAAATAGCACCGCAAGTATCTTGGGGTACCTCGCCTGAGATGGTCGTTGATATCACACAATCAGTACCAACACCTGACCAAGCCATTGATGAGGCGCAAGAAGAGGGTTGGTTACGCGCTTATACCTATATGGGTTTAGAAGCTGGTCAGAAAATCACGGACATTCAGCTTGATCGTATATTTATTGGCTCATGTACCAATTCGCGTATCGAAGATTTGCGGGACGCTGCAGCAGTTATCAAAGGACGCAAAGTGGCTGATAATATCAAAGAAGCCATCGTTGTTGCAGGTTCTGGACAAGTAAAACTACAAGCAGAGGCTGAAGGTTTAGATGCTTTGTTTACCGAAGCGGGTTTTGAATGGCGCGAGCCGGGTTGTTCAATGTGTCTTGCCATGAATGCTGACAAACTTGAGCCGCAAGAGCATTGTGCATCGACGTCTAATCGTAATTTCGAAGGTCGTCAGGGTAATGGTGGTCGTACGCATTTGGTCAGTCCAGCAATGGCAGCTGCAGCAGCGTTGGCAGGTCATTTTGTAGACGTTCGTACGTTTTAAGACTGATAATAAGTAGCTGACATCATGCTTATATCAACGATAAATATATGAGGATGGTGTCAAAACGGTAAAAATTTATTTACTGTTTAATGCGCTTATCAAGATTGTCAGCCAGCAAAAATATAATTGATAGGAAATTTTATGCAAGCTTATAACACCCAAACCGGTATCGTTTGCCCACTTGATCGCGCAAACGTCGATACCGATCAAATTATCGCAAAACAGTTTTTGAAGTCTATTAAACGTACAGGCTTTGGCGTGAATTTATTTGATGATTGGCGCTATCTTGATGAAGGATATCCAGGCCAAGACCCCAGCACACGTGTTATCAATCCAGACTTTGTATTGAATAAACCCCGCTATCAAGGCGCTACTATATTGCTAGCACGCAGAAACTTTGGCTGTGGCTCTAGTCGTGAGCATGCACCTTGGGCACTTTCTGAGTATGGCTTTCGTACGGTTATCGCACCAAGCTTTGCTGATATCTTTTACAATAACTGCTTTAAAAATGGCATGTTACCGATTGTACTAGATGAAGCAATTGTGGATACTTTAATGAAGGCGACTGTTGCTAATGAAGGCTATGAGCTGACGGCAGATCTTGAGCGTCAGGTAGTCATTACGCCAACAGGCGAAGAGTATGCCTTTGAAGTCGATGCTTTTCGCAAACATTGCTTGTTAAATGGGCTAGATGATATCGGTTTAACCTTGCAGCAAAGCGATGCTATCAAAGACTACGAGCATAAAATGATGCAAAAAACGCCGTGGATCTTTAACGACGTACGCGCTTAGGTAAGGATTTTATGATGCCTTGCTCACAAAACTGCTGGCCAGTCGCAACGCATCGTTGAGTTATGGCGGTGAACTGGCTAAAATGAAGGGTAGTTTTTGACACATTTTATTATCTTCCTTATAAATTATCTTTCTGATAAACAGTAGCCGCCATTATGAATAAAAAACGTTATGCTCTATCGACAAGTACGATTGTTGCTGCAAGCTTATTTTTGTCAGGCTGCCAGCTATTGACGGGCTATCAAAAAATAGATGAGGCAGAAAGTGCTAAAGCGTGGGTAGGTAAGATCCAACCCGTTACTGGCGAAGTAAATATCGCGTGCGTGGGTACTTACCACTGTGAAATCGTGCAAATAGATAAGACACTGGTTATTTCTCCTGATAATCATGAGCCAGTTAATCCTCAGATTGTAGAGGTTTTACCAAGTTATAAAGGCACTGCAACGCCCCAAATGAGCATAGAGATGACACCGCTCATGAGTAAAAACTCTATAAAGATAGTGCCATTAGCCGCATCTGGTATGCCAGGGTTGACCAACTATTACGCACGGGTGATGCCTGCAAAACGTGAAGTCCATGTCAATTTTTATCCAGAGAATAACATGGGATATGTTGAGCGTTTTGCGATGATTCATGATTTTGCGGACGCAGGTACTTATCAGCTGCGCGCTTATCAAAAGAAAAGCAGTGAAAAATCTGGCAGTTTATTGGATACAGCGTCGCCTGAGCCTCTATGTATTGATCTATTACAAGGTAATAAGGTGCAGCGTCGATTCTGTAAACAGATAGGGTCTGAGCACCAAGGTGAGTTTGTAGAGACAGGCATGGTCAGAGCAGTGACGTCAGCATCTAAACCTAAAACGACCACAGCGTAATAAAAATTAATTGATAAAAATATATCCAAAAGGATTAGTATGGCAACGATTTTAACATTAGCGGGCGATGGTATTGGCCCTGAAATCATGACTCAAGCCATCGACGTGCTCAAAGCCGTCAATGAGAAGTTTTCACTTGATTTGACATTAGAGTCTGGATTGATTGGTGGTGTGGCTATTGATGCCACAGGTGAGCCTTTACCTGATGAAACATTAGCGCGTGCACGTGCAGCAGATGCTGTATTATTAGGCGCTGTCGGTGGCCCTAAATGGGATACGATTGAACGTAGTAAGCGCCCTGAGCGCGGTCTGCTTAAAATCCGTGGTGAGCTGGGTTTGTTTGCCAATTTACGTGTGGCAAAGCTTTATCCGCAGCTAGCCAATGCGTCAAGTATCAAGCCTGAAATTATATCTGGTTTAGATTTGCTGATTGTTCGCGAACTGACAGGTGGCATTTATTTTGGCGAGCCACGTGGTATTCGCACATTAGAAAATGGTGAGCAGCAAGGCTATAACACGATGGTGTATAGCACCAGTGAGATTCAGCGTATCGGTAAAGTTGCTTTTGAGTTAGCAAAAACCCGTGCCCAAGCCGCAGGTACAGCTGCCAAGGTATGTTCAGTAGACAAAGCCAACGTCTTAGAAGTGACTGAGCTGTGGAAACAAACAATGATTCAGATGCAGCAAGCAGAGTATAGCGATGTGGCGTTATCCCACATGTATGCTGACAATGCTTGTATGCAGTTGATCAAAGATCCTAAGCAGTTTGATGTCATGGTAACAGGCAATATGTTTGGTGATATCTTATCTGATGAAGCGGCAATGTTGACCGGTTCTATTGGTATGTTGCCATCAGCGAGCTTGGATGAGTCTGGCAAAGGTATGTATGAGCCATGTCATGGTTCTGCGCCTGATATCGCTGGGCAAGATAAAGCCAATCCATTGGCGACTATTTTGTCTGTCGCTATGATGCTGCGTTATACCTTTAAGCAAGAGGAAGCCGCACAAGCGATCGAGCAAGCAGTCAGTGATGTGCTTGATGATGGTCTGCGTACGCTTGATATTTTAGACAGCAGTGAGGTTGGACTCAAGCAAGTGGGCTGTCAAGAGATGGGGCAAGCGGTATTGGCTAAACTGGTATAAGTCAGCTAATCTAATGTAGACCATTTTAAGGTAGTTTTTACAGTTTAATCTCGTTCATTTTATACCCATAAGTTGCTGAGCAATTTATGGGTTTTTTCTGTTATATGGTATTGAGTCATGCCTTATTGTAAACGGATCAGTGTGTTTGTTCACCCTCTTAACAAATGCACAGTAGGAAGAGTCAGTTATTAACATAAAGCTGTTAGGGAATAATGGCAAGACTATGGCAATATATTTCTATAATAAATTTTTCGATATTTTTCGATATATGGTAATTATTTAGGGAGTTTTTTTATGTCTCAATTACTTAAGGTTAGCAGCCTTGTTATAGCGATGGGTACAGCGTCCGCATTATTAGTAGGTTGTAGTAGCAATGCTAATAATAGCGCACAAACGGCTAATGACAGCAAGTCGTCTAATAGTGGTATGACAGGCACTACAACAGATAATAATAACAATGCAGGAACCGAAGCAAAGATAAGTACTAGTAGCAACCAATCTACTAGTAACCAAACTAATAGCAACAGTATCGATGCTGATACGATGGACAGCACGATGACTGATAGTAACGATATTAGTCCAGTAACCAATGGTGTTAGTCAGCAAATAGAGGGTAATAGCAAAGCCGCAAATTCGCTAAATGAATTACTAACCAAAATTGAATACAGTACAGAAAATCTATCAGAAACTGCTAAAAAGGTAAATGAAGCAACATGGAAAGCTGATACCAAAATTGATCGTAATGTTGGCACCAAATTACAAGCGCTACTGAACTGGAATCATAGTGGTGTGGGTGCAGTGGATGGCTATTGGGGCAAAAACACGCGTAAAGCCATGCAAGCTTTTCAAAAAGCTCAAGGATTACCAGTAACTGAAGCGGTCAATGAAGAGACGTGGCAAGCATTGACTAAGAACTCTACGCTTACTTCACAGCCTGTATTGGTCAGTTATCAGCTGACAGATGCTGATGTGAATGTCAAAACTACCCAAATTCCTGCTAGTGCTGAAGCCAAAGCCAAGCTAGATGGTATGTATTATGAAAGCGTCCTTGAAGCCTTGGGCGAAAAATTTCATATCAGTCGTGATTATCTCAAATCGCTTAACCCAAATGCCAGCTTTAAAAGTGGCGAAACCATCATTGTCTATAACCCAGGAAACCCTAATACAACACCAGTGAGCCGAGTGGTCGCTGATAAAGACACGCAAACCCTATATGCATACGATGACAGTGACAATCTGGTTGCCAGCTATCCAACCACAGTAGGTAGCACAGCAACACCTTCACCAACGGGTACGCATGAAGTCAAAGTCAAAATTCACGAGCCAAATTATACCTATACTAGCGATAATGGCAAAAAATCTATTATCCCGCCAGGCCCTAACAATCCCGTTGGTGTGGTATGGATTGGCCTTAGCAAACCATCGTATGGCATTCATGGATCACCCGATCCTGAACGTATCAGTCGTCAGGCATCAGCAGGTTGTGTTCGCCTCACTAACTGGGATGCACTGAGCCTATTAGGTGTTATCAAGAACGATGCCACTGTCGAGTTCAAATAACTCATCGTTTAATTATTTCATAAAACGCAGACAAAAAAATACCGCTGAAATTTAGCGGTATTTTTTATGGTAAAACAAACAGCGAACACGAAATAGCTAAAACAGTGATAGGCAATAATGAGCAGGTTAGCGTTTTCATTATTATTATCAGTCAAACCACTCAAGCGTCTATATCAGCTATCAGCGATAAAGTAGCTATTTGGTTATTGGCTGTATTTTTATAAATACTTTTATAACCATATGAGTTGGCGAATATTTAGTTTTTACCACGGTAAGTAATACGACCTTTAGATAGGTCATAAGGGGTCATTTCAACCTTAACTTTATCACCTGTCAAGATACGAATATAGTGCTTACGCATCTTACCTGAGATGTGTGCAATGATTTCGTGTCCGTTTTCTAAACGAACTTTGAACAAAGTGTTAGGAAGGGTATCAATGACTTCGCCTTCAAATTCGATAATATCGTCTTTTGCCATAATTTGTATCAATCAATTAAAAATAAGCCCATATTATACGTAAGTTAGCAGATTAAAGCAATACAGAACCTGGTTTTGACTTGACAGCATGTAAGTGATATGTATGCTAATTTACACTGATTTAATCAGGTAAGTTTAACCAAATCGGTGTGAGGGGTGCCTGCGGCAATAGGCGCTGGAAATGCTCAGGATAATAGGCATTGATGAAATACAAGCCATCCCCTGAGGCCGTAGGCGGCGCAATTGTCCGATCCTCTTTGCTCAAGATGTTTAAAAAGTCTGCTGGCTCTAACTCATGTCTGCCAATCGCGTATAGCGTACCCATCAAGTTACGAACCATGTGATGCAAAAATCCATCTGCCTGTATATCGAACACTATAAACTGACCATGAGCGAAAAGGTCGGCATGACTGACGGTACGTACTGGCTGATTGGACTGACAGGCTGCCGCACGGTAGCTGCTAAAATTGTGAGTACCAACGATATCGGCAGCTGCCTTTTGCATCGCTGCTAGGTCTAAAGGCTCATAGATATGGGTAACCTGATGATTGAGTATCGCAGGGCGCTGCGCTTGATTAAGGGTGATATAACGATAACGACGAGCAATCGCACTAAAACGCGCATGGAAATCAGCTGGCATCGGCTGAATCCAGCGCAAAGCAATATCGTCAGGTAGTAGGCTATTGACACCGCGTAACCAGTTATGAGTAGGGCGATACGCATGCGTCGTAAAATGAGCAATCATATTGCTGGCATGGACACTAGCATCAGTACGTCCAGCGGCGATGACTTCGACGGATTCATTGGCGACCTTGCCGATAGCGGTTTCTAGTGCTTCTTGTACACCCAGCACTTCTCGTTGCCGCTGCCAACCATGATAGTGCGTACCCAAAAACTCAATCGCAATCGCCAAAGTATAGGTTGGTGAACGTTCAGGTTCGATAGTTTCGATCTTAGACATTTTGGTTTCTAAGCTTATAAAGTTGGAATTAATTAAAGAGCATTTATCGCTTTTTGATGCTTGTGCCAGGCTGACTGACATTATTCAACCAGCGCTGTCGACGTCTTGCTGGACTGTCATAGCGCAGTAGCAACCATAACAACCGTGCATAAATAGCAGGGATGGTTAAGCGTCCACCAGCAATAACGTGGTAGTCATATTGCCAACTGCCTGCCGCGTAGCTGTCGCTCACACCGCCAAACGGACATTGACTGGCAGATATCACCATGTGTCCATGCTCGTGAACCAGATCAAGCGTCTTTGCTAGTGCAGCCGAATAGGGAATATTCCCCGCGCCAAATCCTAATAGGATAATGCCACAAGGCGGCTGTGATAATAACGCTTGTAGTTGATCATTGAGCACCTGAACATCATTAGGTAAGCAGTATAAAGCATGGATCTTGGCCTGCTCAGCACTTGCTTTGATATTGGGTAGTAAGTCTTGCTGATCATCAAGCCAATGCTGCCTACGGGTATCTGAGAGATTTCTTATATAACTATTGGCTGGATACGCTGCTCGAGAATGCCCAGTAAATGCCATAAGGTCATGACTGTGAATTTTTTGCACCGTTTGTGCAGGCCACGATTCGCCGCCAAAGCTAATCTTGACACCTGATTCACCAGCCGTAGCTAGTTTTAATGAGTCGTTAAGGTTGCCCCAAGCGTCGCTATGAGCATCGATATCGTAGGAGTGAATCACTTCACTATCTAATAACGGCCGCATACTTCCAGTGACCACAATACAAATATCGCTACCGGCAAACGCTTCTGCTAAAAATGCACCTAAATAACTCAACGTGTCAGTGCCACTAATCAGGACAAAGCGTCTATCACCTTGATTATAAGCATTCAGTAATAGCTGATAAAAATGTACAAAATCAACTGGCGTAAGCTGGCTGCTGTCTTTAATCAGCGTGTTGTCTAGCCATGAAATTTCTGGTGAACCAGTCGTATTGCCTTGCTCAGCCAATAGTTTTTGTAGAGTTGGCAAAAAGATATCTGCCGATAGCGGCGCTAGAGGTTTGCCATAGCTACCAAAGGTGCCACCAGCATAGATTAATTGAATGGGGTCAGACATAGTTTTGGTCATAAAAGAAGATGGCATAGTATCAACACAGTAAACAATTATGAAAAAAGAAGCGCCAGAGCGTTTATTAGTGACAGGTTGAGAGGTCAGTAATAGATAGTATCAGAATTAAATGCAAAAAATCAGCAAGCCTCCGATAATAAGAGATACTTGCTGATAGGCATTTAAACGACTGATTATGCTGTGCGCTCAAGTAATAGTTGTGCTTGTTGTTTCTGCTCACTATTACCCTGAGCGATCACTTCATTAAGCAAACGTTTGGCACTGTCATATTCGCCTAATTGTAAATACTGATTGGCTAAATCTAGCGTCACTTGATTGCTATCTAATGATTTTACAAAGTCAAAATCTGCGGCAAAGCGCGATGAAAAATCTTCTGCTGATTCAACCGCTTCATGACTGATATCTGTTTCAAGTTCTGCTGGTGCAACGGTAGAGGCTGGGGGAGTCGCTACAGAAGGGTCTAATGAAGAGCCAGTTTCTATGATATCGAAGTCATCAGCTATAGGCGTGTCATCATCAAATCTTAACGACGTAACTGGCGTGGTATCTGATGCTTCAAAAGCATCAATGTCGGTGTCATCGTTGATCAGTTGTTCTTCAAAACTTAAGTTTGCAACGCTATCATCTTCGAGAGTACTACTGTCATTATCAGCGTTTTCAAAGTCAATATCTTCCAAAACAAAGCCATCAATATCGTTACTTACGTCAGTAGTAGATGGCTCATTAATCGCGAAAGTGTTAACGGCATCAATGTCGTCTGATTCGTCCAGATCGTCTAAAGATAAAGTAAAGTCATCTTCAATGTTTTGGACAGCATTGCTAGAAGCTTCTTCTTCATTTTTATTAACAGAAGCATCTTTATTTGCATCGGCTGCTAAATCATCAAAATCTAAGATGAAGTCGTCTTCTAACACTAATGCTTCGCTTTCACTGTCTTGAACATCTGATACGTCAGAATTTTCAATTAAAGTGTTTTCTGCAGGTGATTCAAAATCGAACTCAAAGTCACTAAGGTCGTTGTCTTCTATGACCTCATCATTCTTGGCCTCGTTATTTTCGATGGTATCAGTATAGTCGCTTGTAGAAATATGAAGGCTATCATCATCTGTGGCCAATGATGTAACAGGAGTCTCATCAGTAGCATTTGACTCATTGAAATCATCTTCTAAGTCACTGAGCGTCAGATCAAAGCTATCGTCTACGTTTTCAGTAGGCTCACTTGAAAACACTGGGCTATCGATAGGTTCATCTATTACAGCATCATTACTATCTTCAATAACAGGACGAGCAGATATGTTAGCTGTATCATCGGCTTGATTAGTAGTAGATAAATCGAAATCTAGAGCATCAAAACCATCGTGATTTTTTTCTGTTGTTGCCTCGTCTTTTACCATTTTTGGTGTCGTTACTGGACTTTGCTCTCCAATATATAAATCTTTTAATTCATCAGCAAGCGTAATAGTTTTTGCGTCATTATGCGCTTTAATAGTGTCATAAACATTATTGAAGTTTTCAGGTTGATTCAACGTAGCATACAAGCCCAGTAACTTAAGAGACAGCTGACTATCGTTAGGCTTCTCACTGAGGCCACGATTGATGGTTTCAATGGCTTTGTCATAGCGCTGCTGATCTATAAAACGCTGTGCAATCGTAATGTGATCAAACTTATTGCTATCAGTTTGAGCGCTTTGAACAGGCGTACCATGATCTACTGTCGACGTGGTAGCAGCAGTACTTCTTCCTAAGCTTGCAGGCGGCGGTGCACTTTGCTTTTGTGCTTTATTTTTGCGCAATAAAAAACCAGCGACTAACAGGATAAGCACCAATCCGGCGATGATATATAGCATATTGTCCATAGTTGTTCCTACTCCTAAGATCACAGCATATTGCGTTGATCCGTTAGGCAATTATTGATTGCGTAGTTTTTTGAGACGAGCTTGTAGCTCAGCCAGTTTTTGATTTTGTAATTGGAGCTTTTTCGTATAGTTGTCAAGCGCGCTGCTGGTTTTTGACAAGCGCTGAGCTTGCGAGGCAGTCTCTTGTCTTGATGCTTTTAGCGCTGCTAATATATCGGTGCTTAGACCATTGCCTTTATCTGCCGCTGATTTCGCCTGAGTGCCATCTGCATTACCATTATGACCAGGGGCAAGGACAGAAAACTGTGCTTGTGACAGTTTCTGTGTTTTAGTGGTAGTCGGTTTCTTAGGTACGCTGGCCGCCTGTACTGTCTCAGACGACTTTTTGGGTGCTGTTTGCGCTGACTTTTTTACCACAGGCGTATTTGCTCTACGACTGTATTGTCTTTGGGCATTAATGGCATCCTCTAAATGTTGCTGTGAAGGGATGACATCGTAGCTGGGTAGGCGAAGCTTAGCATCAGCTTTTAACTGATCAGCATCTTTGTTGATAAAAGCATCAGGATTCTGTGACTGAATCTGTTTCATTACTGTTGGCGTATCGAGATTATTCTCGCGCGCTATCTGCTCCGCGATCACCCACAAGCTATCATTGCGTTGCACCTGATATTGAGTGGTCGCATTCCTCGTTACTTTATTGCTAGCTGTACTTGGATTATTCATAGTTTTGGATGGTACAGGTGATGCTATATTAGCAGGTATATTGCTGCCTTGAGCTGCGGCGATAACACGATTGTCTGAGTCGATTGCACTTTTTGAGTCATCTCTCGCTTTAGTGGTTGTTGCTTTGACAGGTGAGCTTGCCATGAGGTCAGAGTCTGCTTTACTGCTTGGTTGTATTTGGCGCGTCACTTGTATGTTTAGGATATCAAGCTGCTTGTCAGTACTTGGCTTATCCGCCGCAACTACGTTGTTATGAGCGCGCGCCTCAGTACCGCCTTTATCATCAGGTGTCATTGTACCGCTACTACTACTTGCTACACTTAATGCACTGTTATCCGAAGTGTTCACCGAGCTTTGGCTGTTACCAATAGCAGTTGAATGACCGGTATTATTTTTTATATCAGCATTGCTGTTTAAGCGACCATTATTGAGACGGCTAGGTGTATAAGTAAGACTGTTGACCTGTGAGGTAGCCGTCACTGTTGGCGCCTGAATATTAGGTGCTGGTGATGTAGAAGCCAACAATTCAGTCGCTGGTTTGCTTGGTTTTGATAACTTGGGCGAGGATATAGCAGGGGCCGACATCAGTGGCGGCGGCGCGCCTTTTCTGACCGTCAAAGGCATGGCATTACTTGCAGAAATGCTAGGCAAATTTGGCTTCTTGGCACCTGTGGCGATATTCTTACCAGTATTGATAGGTACACTATCTTTTAATGGCATCAGTAGCGTTTTTGGTACCATATTTTGCCGACCATTATCATTAATCGCTAAAACGACATCAGCAAAAGGCTTAGACACAGGCTGTGATGTGGTAATAAACACCTGACCGCTGGTCGCCGAAGTAGGCTGAAAACGCACTGTCATAGAGTCAGTCGGGGTCAAACCCATTTGCTGGTAAATGGTCGAGTTTGCCAAACTGGCAGAAAAGTCAGCTGCGCGAATATTACTGACGACGATGCTCGCTACTAAAGGCTCATGCTGGGCCGAAGTGACTACCGTCTTACCAATGGTTGCTGCTTGTACGCTCGGCACTAACACGGCGGACCCTACAGAACAAAATAGTGCCATCGATACCGCGCGATGTACAGTAGTCAAGCGACGAGATAGATGACAAGACATGAGCAGCCCTTTAGTATAAATAAGTTGTCTTTGCTGTTATAACAAAATACCGTTTAGTTTACCAGTTTATTTCACAACTGTTGTGTCCGATGCACAAAATGTCTTTGTAGTGTTCACTGAGCTTTTTTATCTAGTAGCATGGCATCGCCATAACTAAAGAATCGATACTGTTTTTCGATAGCATGTTGATAGGCGTGTTCAATAGATGCCTTACCTGCGAATGCTGATACTAGCATTAGTAGTGTCGATTTAGGTAAGTGGAAATTGGTCAATAACCGATCGATAACGCCGAATTTGAACCCAGGGTAAATAAATATATCTGTATCGCCTGACCAACTAGAGAGTGCCTGACCGTCAATGACAGTTTTTTGATAAGCCGTTTCGAGAACACGCGTCACTGTGGTACCAATCGCAATAACCTTTTTACCATTCGCGTGCGTTTGATTGATGAGGTCTGCCGTGGTCTGCGGCAAATGCGCGTATTCACTATGCATGGTGTGATTGAGTAGGTTATCTGTTTTGACGGGAGCAAAAGTACCCGCCCCAACGTGCAATGTGACAAAAGCGGTGTTGATACCTTTCTCGTCAAGCTTGCTCAGTACGGATTCATCGAAGTGTAAGCTTGCCGTTGGTGCAGCCACGCTGGCGAGCTTGGCAGGATCATGAAAAACGGTTTGATAACGAGTGTTGTCAGTGTCATCAGCATGGCGCTCAAAGTAGGGCGGGATAGGCAGTTCACCATAAAGCTCTAGATGCGGCAATATCGGCGCATCAAACGCCAAAATGAATAAGTTGTCTTGGCGACCAATCATCGTAGCGCTCATATGACCATCGGCAAGTTGTAAGCGTTGACCAAGCTTGAGCGCTTTGCTGGCTTTTACATGGCAAAGGGCAATATGCTCTTGATTAACTGCTTCATCATTGGTGTCTTTTAGATGCAGTGGCACTTCATCCAAGTCCGAGATACCAACTAGGCGTTCAATCAGTACTTCAAGTTTACCGCCAGTATCCTTTTGACCAAATAAGCGTGCTTTCATCACCTTGGTATCATTAAAGACAATCAGATCTCCAGCCTCTAATAAGTGAGGCAACTCAGAAAACAAACGATCTTCTACACGAGTGTCATTTATTTGAGTACGAGCTGGCAAGTATAAAAGTTTTGAAGCAGAGCGCTGCGCTAATGGGTAGCGTGCAATCAGACTGTCTGGCAGCTCATAGTCATAATCTTCAACGCTCAGATAATCTAAGACGTCGTTGTTTTTGTCGGTATCAGTTGGCGCGTCAGTATCAGCAGAGTCAATGTGAGAGTCGGTCATAATCAGTCTTTGAATGGGTTGGGATTTTGGCACAATTGTAGCAGAAATACCTTTGTGAGAGGATACTTTGCTCAGCAGTAATCATGTATAAGATATGCTTCAAACCTATAAATAGCCTAAGTAAATATTATAGGCTATGTCAACTTACAAAGAAGTTTTTAAAAGAAGTTTTTATCAGTTGTAGACTAATTTACTCGAATAGATTTAGTTGAGGCAGTAACTGAGCGGCAGGTGCTAACGAAGAAAAAGTCACACCAACTAGCCGAATAGGCAGCTGGCGTGGAATATCCAAGAATAGCTTGTCCAGCCAATAATGTGCAGACTCAGCGCTATCAAACGTCGTAGAAAGCGTGTGTGAGCGAGTGATTTGAGTAAAGTCTGAATATTTGATTTTTAGAGTAATGGTATGAGCGACTAACTGCTTTTGGTGCATTTGATTAAAGGCATCGGCGTTTTGCTCATATATTTGGGTGAGTAGCGCGTCATCATCATTTAGATTATCTTTGAATGTGGTCTCTGAACCAACAGACTTGTGCGTGCGTTCAGACTTTACAGGGCGCGCATCGCGGCCATGAGCAATATCATGATAAAACTGCCCACGCTTACCAAATTCTTGTACCAATACCTCAGCGGGCAATCGCCTCAGATCAGCGCCATTATCAACCCCCATCGCATGCAAGCGTCTTGCCGTTGCTTTACCAATACCATGAAACCGCTCAATGGGTAGGGTACTAATAAAGTGATCCGCCTCTTGTGGCGTGATGATGGCTGTACCATTAGGCTTATTAATGTCAGAGGCAATCTTGGCTAGCATCTTGTTGAACGAGACACCAGCAGAGGCTGTCAGACCCGTATGCGCCAAGATTTGCGCACGCAGCCAGTTGGCCATCAATGTCGCTGAGCCTTTATGTACAGACAATCCTGTAACATCGAGATAAGCTTCATCCAAGGACAGTGGCTCGACGCGGGGCGTTAAGCTATGCATAATTTTGCGAATATCGTCACTAACCGCTCGATAGACATCAAAGCGCGGTCGTACAAATATGACATTGGGGCAACGTTTGCGAGCTTCATAGCAAGACATGGCTGAGCGCACACCAAATTGCCGCACCTCATAGCTGGCAGCAGCAACCACACCGCGACCATTTGGATCGCCGCCAACCACCAATGGTTTACCACGCAGCTCAGGAAAATCACGCTGCTCTACACTGGCATAAAACGCATCCATATCGATATGAATGATTTTACGGGAGTTCAATTGAGTAGAATCTGTCATATTCAATATTTTACCTGAATTAATGGCTTTTCTATTATCAATTGTTAGAGACCAAAGTAGCTTTTCCGTAAATTTTTGACTAGACCGCAATAATATTTAACTATTGGTATATATCGGTAATTAAATATAGTGTAATATTATGTACAGCAAACAATACAGCTTTATAAACCTTATGCTAATTTTAGCGAACAGTTGTTTTCTATCAGCATCTTTTATTAAGAGGTTTGTTAAGTTATTTTATTTTAATAAACCGTCTATCTTAATAGAGCTGCCATTCATCGTAAATTTGATAGACATTTATTATAGTTGGCAGATTAAAGTTTTAAACTATAAGTATTCACAGTAATAGGCACGGTAACAAGAGTAGTTAACGCCTCATATATTTTTAGTACTGTAAAAAGACGTTGTTTGTAGCGCTCATACCAAACTTGTGCATTGAGTACTGGTAGATTAGCTCTTTAAAAAAATATCGTTACTAGAGAGTTCAAAACGACCAAGGAGCAGAAAATGAATAACGAATTGAAAGGGAGTGATTTAACACGGGCAATGCTAGCACGCGGCGAAAAACGAATATGGTGTGCAGTTTGCGATGACAGCGACGAGCAAGCTATGATGGATCATTGTGGTAATGACTTTACCGCGTATATTGTGTCGTTTCGTAATGGGTCTTTTTATTGCAGTGCTGGCATGCCATGGAGCTATGCTGTACCGATTAAGATAAGTGTTGTTAGAGAATCTGAAGTAGCGATGTAAACAAAGAATATCACAGATATAAAAGTAACAGACACAAAAAAACCTCCGAAAAGGGAGGTTAGATTGTACTGCTATATGGTACCAGTGGTCGGACTCGAACCGACACGCTTTTAAAGGCAACGGATTTTGAATCCTTTGGCTATCTTAAATAACTAGATATACTTAACGATAATAAGCAATGATTAGAGGTAAAATATATTTATAAACAATGACTTAGGTTTAAATCAACTATGTTTAGCTATAACTAAAAAGATGTAACAATATTTTTCGAGTATCAAATAAGTATCAAAATTACTTTTAAAAATTGGTTTATTTAACTGATTTTAGATCTCGTCATTAATTTCAATATGGTGAAGCACATTTATATGACGGACTTCGATTCAGTTAGGAGTATCAAAAAAGTTATCATCACATTGTGCAAAATGTTGAATTGTATAGATTGTAACAATCAAATCTTGGCTCAATCGTTTATTCCTAATTATCACACTGAATGCGCAGCATATCGAATCAGCTGCCATACATTTATTTGCGGCTTAGCCGATAAGCTCTATAGCACATAATTATTTATCCTATGTTAGATATAAGCAGTCGTTAGTAGTCCAGATGCATTTAATGTCACTGACCCACTCCTTATTCGTGCAATTGTCATCAAACTAATAATTTAGCGCGTTTGGATAGTCGAGCTTATTATTTGCTTATGCTTCCTAAAGGTGCAGATGACCTTTTTTTAATATTTAGCACTCTTCATAAGTAGCTTTAAGATCACGTTAAGACATTTCTTTACCAAGGATCCATATTAGTCCAAGCATAAACGTAACCGAGAACCTCTAAGCTATCTATTTTAGATTTAGAAATTTTCTCATCTGGATATTCCTTGTTCTTACATTGTAGTACCAGACCACCATCAGACTGACTAAATAGTGCTCTTACCCCGTAAAAACTATTCCTTCTTATTAAGTAAAACTTGCCATTTTTTATAGTGCGTTTAGTTAAATCTACTGAGCACTGTGCACCAACACTAATTAGTGGCTCCATCGAACTATCTTCTTGATTATAAAATAAGGTCTTATTTAAGTTAGTATTCGTTCTTCTAGCAATCTCAGATTGCAATCTTAATGTCTCTTCTACATATTTAAAATCTTCTATAAACATACTTAAATTGGAGTATTTCTTTATCTGTTCCAATATTGACCTATTTTCAATAAAATCATCCGCTCTTTCCTCCCATTCTAGCCACTCTTCATACTCTTCTATTTCACGCTCTTGTTCAGCAGAAAGCTGATATTGTTGTTCAATTTTTTCATGCTCACTAAATATTTTAGTTTCAAACTCTTCCTGTAAAAATCGAATGCTATATGGAAGATCAGGTTCTAAACCGAGCTCTGCAATGTAATGATCCCTCATACTTTCTTCGTAAGCGTTCATATAGTCCATAGCGTCGTCAATATCTTCATAAGAACTGTAAGGATATTCACCGTTTAGTATCCAATACTCAGAAGTTTCTAATACTTCAGAGAGGCGGCGAAGATACTCCCCACTTGGACAGGCTTTAGCATTTAGCCATTTAGATACGCTCGATTTGGAAATTCCTATAGCTTTTACAACATCAACTTGCTTTAAGCCTTTAGAGTCCATTAAATCTTTAATTCTCTCAGCCACTTTATCAAGATCCATACTCATAAATAATCCATTGCTGTTGTTAAAAGTTTCTTTTGATAATACAGTATAAAATAATTAAAGGAAACTTTATATAATATAAATTCTTTTAATGTAACTTTATGTTATAAAGTAACTATTTTTATAATTTAAACCTATCAATAGAAATAAAATAAACACAATTTATACAAATAAAGAACTATCATAAGCTAAAGTCTTCTTATGAGCTATATCTACCTTCATTAGACAACAACTAAATGAGTGAATGCTATGAGTAAAAAAAGTTGGTCAGAATATACAGATGATGAAAAAGAGGTGTTAAGACAAAAAGTTATCGAAGCTGCTCCAGAAACTCCTTTTCCTCCTGAATTTGCCGCCGCCTATATTGGCAAGTCGTTGCACACATTACAACATATGCGCTGTCATCAATCAGACGCTATTACTTATAGCAAAGCTGGCAGGCATGTTTTATATCGTAAAAAACATCTTGATGAATATCTTGATGTCTGCCAAAGGTCATGTACATCAAATTAAATGTTTGTGAAAAGTATTAGTAAATTCAGGACAAATTATATTTAAGGATATTAATGATGAGGAATTCAAAAAATACACCAATTAGCTCTAGTGCCATGCATTATGTTAATCATAATTTCGGTGACTGGGAGCTTGAAACTCGCCATATGACGCGTATAGAGAAAAGCATATATTTAGATATGCGTACGAATTATTTAAAAGATGGTAAGCCGTTTACTTCTGATGTAGATCTATTGGCGCACAGGTTATCTTGTAACAGTGATAATGAAAGAAAGGCCTTAGAAATAATTTTAAAAGATAAATTTAAATTGGATAAACGTACTAAATCTTATAAACACACTGCGTGGGAAACTACTCTAAAAAATTATAGGGCTCGCAACTGGGAAAATAGTACAAACGATACAACAGGCAGTAGTGATGTCACGACTGATGATAGTAACACTATCTCAAACACTCCCTTAACTGATGCTCAAAGAAAAGCCAAGTCACGTGATGCTGAAAAGATAATGCGTCAGCAGTTATCAGACATAGGTGTAGATAGCACAGGCACTAAAGGCATGACTAAGTTGCGAAAATTATTTGACATACATCAGCATAAAATTAACTCAAACAACAATAACATTGCAACGTGTCACTCTGAGAGTCACGCAATAGTCACGCAAAAAGAAGCTATAACTATAAAACATGAACTAGAAAACAGAAAACAAGAAACATTTGAGAGAGAGGCGCACTCACAAGGTTCTTCTATTGTGTGCTCAGATGTTCAAACTGATTTTGTTGAGCAAAATGATACTAACCATGATTTATCCACTAGCGGTTATGATGGTATTGAAAAATGGCAAGCACCCTCAAAGAGCGTTATGCAAGTTGATCTATCTCAGGCAAGTGTGAAATTAGAAATGACAGATAATGAGTATAAGTTACACGTTGAAGATTTTAAAACTTATTACGCAGAGAAGGCTCAGAACGGCAAGCCTTTAGAAAGTGAAGGTATTCGTAAGCTAAGACTACGCCAATGGTTACAACGTGTTGCAGATCGCCAACGCACTACTAAAGAGCAGACTGATAAACGCTTCAATATCGATGATGAAGACTGGGAAAATGAGAGAAGTAGCAAATCAAATAAGAATGATAGCAGAGAGAGTACGACTGATGTTTATCACCCAAGTCATAAAAATTCATCAACTTCTAAAGTTAAAGCCAACTCTAAAATTAATGTAGTTCTTAACGGATTATGGAAATCAACTTTACCTAAAATGTCAGTTGATGAAACCTACTCATATATAGAACAGCATCACATGCCAGGCGAGTCGAAGGATGAGACGTATGATCGATTGATAACTGAAATACAAAAAGAAAATAAATTTGAGACAGTATGAAAACTACAAACTTAAAACCGAATCAAAAGCTTATTAATTTAAATAGAGACAAATTGCTTATACATCCGCAAGCTGAGCAAGCTTTAATAATTTGGCAAAGACTCAGGCTCAGCTCATCTTCTGTAAGCATTAGATATCTAGATAAGTTTTATTGCCCGCCTATTAGAGTGATCAAAAACAGTAGTGATACATTATTTTTTATTAATGATTTTAAGAGAGTTGATGAGATATTAAGACTGCAAAGTACGGACAGTTATCCATGTCTCATCACACCAGAAAGTATTAAAGATATTCAAATGCTGGCATGGGCTGAGGTAGTGCAACTCGTCAACCTAAAAAATATTAATCACCCTGACTTATTTAAGGCGCTTCAGCAGAAAGCGCCCAGCTCAGTTATTTGTAAATTGATGCGCATAGATGTTTTATCCGTTGAGTCGTATTGTAAATTTGCAGGTATTAAAAAGGCAAACTTTGAGTATCAACAATGTAGAAAAGCTATTGAGAACGATGTGATAGGTATTCCAAAAAACATGGATTGGCTGGCGAACTAATTATGATGAATTTAAATAAGAATGAGCTAAAAACAGTTCTTAATAAGTTAATACCTGAAGGTTCACCTGACAGTCTAAAAATACAAAATTTGATCATTTACGTTTTGGGCTTTAGACCAAATTTTGCTTTGAATATAAACTTCGCTATAGATGTGTTTGAGGTTAATTTTACAGAAAGTGAATGCTTTGACATAGCAACTATTATTATTAAAGAGCAGAAAACTGAAGAATGGGCTGTAACATACATGCTCGTACTGTTTTATAAAAGATATGGAACGGTAGATAGCAAAAACAGTGCTTGGCAGTTTATGAGTGTTTACCTGCAAATAATTATAAGAATCACAATGCGTGGGGATAATCACTTTGCTAAGGTCAGTCAGTTAGGTGTTAGAGTCAGAATGGGATTGAATGCAAACAATCCACAATCTGAGCTAATAAATCAGCTTATTGATATACATGCCCAGCGGAGTTCATTAGAAAATGTATTAGATGCTATTTGCCAGTATGAGGTTTTAACTAAGCAGTCAGAAGCCTCAAGTAAGGTTGTTAATAAAAAGCTGGCAGGAAAGATTGGTCGTATTAGGCTCGCTTACGAGGTCGTAGCGGAAGATAAGGCGTTTATTGGCAAGACTTATTCTAAGTCTGATGACACTGACAATAATAGTGTTGGTTTAAACAAGGTTTTTCTTGATAGTGATGATGAACCACTTAGAGCCACTATATTTGGAATAAGTCACCAAAACGATAATGTGTCCTCCAATGAAAATTTAGCTGATGATGATCCAGAGAAGCTTTTAGATAACGATTTTAAGCCTTCTAGATATACTGCTAAGTCTGCTGAACTGCAGCAATGGAAAATTAAAAATAACTTTCGTCACACTAGGCGCAATCAATTTGGCTTTCCAACAAGTTTGCGGCAGCTAAGTTTACTGAGTATTCAAATATTGTTTGATAGAGTCTGGCAACTTTCAATGGTTACGGATGATGATAGTCGTTTTGGCTATGTAGTTATCTTAATGTCATTGCTTAGTGGACGTAAGATCCAAGAAGTCATTAATGAAATTGGTAAAGAGAAAAGCCAACGCACATGGCTCAGCAGTAAAAAAAGGATAGATGAAAGCTACTATGCTTTAAAGATCGTAGTAAACGTCACTATGAATCGCAGAAGTCATCTAATACAACATCGTCAAAGCATTGATAACGAATTTATACTTCTTTTACCTCCTCAGTTGCATTCCATTATAGAAAAAATAGTCAATATCGAAAATACAGATATATCTGAAATATTAAAAGACCTACAAGAACAATTAGACCTGCCTGCACTCAGTTATCAACACATAAATTCAGCTCTATATTTCATCATAAAAAATAAGTTAAATGAGCCATTGCACGCTGATTTAATCACTGGTGTTGACGTTAGACATAGCTCGCCTCTTTACTACACAAGCATTGATTCTAATAGTATTGAGAATACATATAGAAGTGCCATTTTGTTGATGGGCAAGCATTGTCCTAATGTGATTCAAGCAAAGCTTCGTCAAGACTACAAATCTAAATCAGAAAATATAGAGCGTCAGAGTTATATCGGTAGTGAGATGGCTTTAAACAAACTAACATGTCAAAAGTTCTTTGCAGAACTAGCGAATGGAGCCGAAAGTTTTAATGGACGCCTTGAGCGAAACTTAAGTATTCGAAAGGATCGTTATATAGAGCAGTTTAATGCCTATGGTATTTGGCTATGGCATATTATCATGATTCAGACAGGTATAAGACCTGTTGTACATGCGCCAGGTGTGTTAAATCAGCTTGATTTTATAGCAGGGTTGTTTTGGGTCTCTGATAAAGAAGAGCGTCAAGGACAAGAGCAGGGAAGACTCATACCTTTAAGCAAATTTTTGATTATAGCGATACAAAATTATATTGAATATATAAAAGAATTTGCTTCACTGCATAACGTTATATATTCCTCTGAGCAGTTTCCTATAGATGATATTTTAAACTCTCGCCAACCTCTTATTCAAATATTTAGTAAAAACCCTAAGGGATTTTCAGGCATTACACCTAGCAAAGTTCGCTATCAATTAAAGAGATTCTTTAGTCATCAAGACAATTGGCTGAGACACCAGTTGCGATCAATGTTAGTAAATAGAGCGCCAGAGCACTTGATATGCGCTCTTTACGGTCATGAACACCCTGATCAGGAGGCGATGCATCCAATGTCTTCATTATCAATTAATGAGCTAAAGGGAATAAGTAACTATTTGGATGAAATTGCTTGTGAACTTAATCTGAAACAAGTTGAGGTAACTGTACATGTCTGATCTAGTTGCACATAAGCTAAGAGCCGAGAATCGTAATAGCGCTCATGAAGACATTAAAAATAAAGCTAAAAGCCTTGTTGAATCTTATATGAGCGCTAACCCGCTATGTAAAGACACAGATCTATTTGATTATTACCAAGAGATAAATATCATTTTAGAAATCAACTTCGACACCCCTCTTAGTTTTCAGCTGGCACGTCAAGGATTCTTAGAAGTTATTCGTATGTACAACAAGAGTCATAAAGCTCATTTAGATGAGCCAGTTGTTCCTATCTTAGCAGAGAGAGACAGCTTGAGCATTGGTTATGATTGGTTCGTACGGGGGTCAAAAGTTAGTCAAGCCAGCCGAGAAATGATAGAAATATGGCAAAGGAAGATGAAGTTCACTACCAATGATTTGGTTGAGTCAGCAATATTCTGCAGCATTGTCTACGGTGGTCTTAATGATATTGAGGTATTAAAAGCATTTTACGAATGGCTTTTGGCTGAACGCGAAGTCTATAGAATAGATTTACCTAGTGAAGGTGATACGGTAGGTGTTGAGAGTGTGCCGATTATTCTATTAGTTATTGACGATGATAGTTATGGGTGTTGGGAGTCATCTAGTAGAAACTCAAGTGATACGTCTGACAGCGAATTAAAACGCTATGTTGAGTATGTTCCAGATGACATGACGCTATGCTTTTTATACGCACTAAAAGATGGAATTGTTAAAAAGGGACTTACTAAATCGTTTGATACATTAATTAATGATATTAGTAAAAAGCTTACACTGAAAAATAAAGATAAAACAAAGCCATACCTCTCACACCTGATCAAATACGCCAACTATCATTGGAGGCAATTAGAAGGCGCTAATATTGACAATGCATTAGCTACAATTAGACAAGGTAGGATTAAAACTACAGGCCTACCTAAGAATAAGCTGCTTAATTACAACAGAGAAAAAATCAACTCTAATATTAAACAACTTCAATGGGATGAGCTTTTTGAACTAGATTATTCTAAGCCTATAAATGCAAATAGAGAAAATATGAGTTATCCTGCGCTTAGTAAAAATCTAATAAGAGCAATTCAGGAAGAACTCAAAAATACTAGAGCAAATGCCATAGAGGGTATAGAGCAGTTACAGAATGAGTTTCCTCAACCAAACGCACAGCGCATACTAGGATGGGTACGTCAGTTATTAGATGATAAAAGTATAAACCAAGAGAGCATAAGCAAGTATGTGGGCTGTATAGGGCGTGATTGGTTGATGCTGACAATCGGTGAGAATATAGACAAATGGGACGGCGAAGATTTTGAGATTATTTATGAGCAAATTATTCAGAGCAAAACTAGGGATGGTCGAAAAAAATCAGTCATAAATAAAGACTCTAATTTTGATGACAAGCTAGTAGGTAGTAATGATCGTTCGTACATGAATAAGCTTAAAGATGGTCAAGGGTTTACGTATGGTCGTTTGAGAGCTTTTCATGATTACCAGCGTGAGTGTCATGATGCACCCTATGTATATTTTTCGTGGCATCATAATAGGCAAGTCGTCAAAGCTAATATCATCTCTCCTCGCATTTATCGTGCTATGAAAGTGTACATTGAAGAATCAGAGTTAGAGATCAAGCAAGAAAGAGTTTGTTTAGTGGTTCTGAGTCTTGCCTATAGAACAGGGCTACGGATAAAAGAGCTCATTGGTATTAGAGTTTCAGATATTGCAGATATTTATACTGATAATTATAACCAAGAGATTGATGAGCCTAAGATTTGGATAAGACCAAATCGTTATCGTAGGCTTAAAAGTAGCAGTGCAAGTCGTATAATACCTATTAACTGCCTTTTAAAAAAAGATGAAATGGATTTGTTTATCGAGCTTTTTGAGCATCAAAAACGATTGAAACGGAAGTACTTGTTCTCACAAGGTTCAGGTAAACAGCCATTACCGAGTACGTTCTTTAGTAATATGATGAAGTTAATTTGGGATAGATTGCTTGGAGAGCATGACTTTACTTTTCATAGCTTTAGACATACAGCCATAAGCCAACTGACTTTAGTGCTAGGTAAGTCTTCATTAGCATCAATAATGACAGATTATGATGCTAAGCAGCGTGAGACTATTATTGAGGGTATCCTTGGCTATCATAAAGCACAAGGATCATGGTTTGGGCTGGCAAGTTTTGCAGGGCACTTAACGTGTGATACGACGTTTGAGCACTACATTCATACTGCCCACCTGCAGACAGGAATACAGTTAGCTGATGCTAAGTTACAACTACCTTATACAGTTTTTCAGCAAATTACAGATTTAAAATATCAGACTATACATAGACAAAAAAGAGATGCTTACGACGCAGGTACTAAAAAAGTGAGGCTTAGACTATTAAGATCTTATCTGGTTAAAAGCTTAGTAACTAGTAAGAATCCTCTATTTGTTGATAGTCTTAATATTTCTATAAATACGCCAATCATAGAATCTAATAGATTAGCATCGCAATCTATTTTTATTCATCAAAAATATTCGGATGTGATTGCCTATTTAGAAGAGCTACAGAAACTTAGCTTAGAAAAGCGGGATATATCGCTGCCCGAGGTTGCTATAAGACATGGCATTAATATAGTTGAAGCTAGACAGTTATATGATAATGCAAGTCAGGTTTTTGCTAACAATAAGAAACTATTATTAAGCTCACCGAATGGTAGCAAAAATCAAGAGTTATTAGTTAGAGCCTTAGAAAAGGCGTACCAGATGTCTATTCATGAACCCGATCAACTAAAAATGTTTGTTGAAATATTTGTAGCGAAACAGAGTCTAAAAACATCATCTATCCATTTTGGGATTAAATCTAATCAGAAAAAAATGTTAGAGCAGTTCTTAGAGATAGGATGTAAACTCATTAACGCACAACACTGGCAAATTAGAGCTTCAAGTGAAAACGAAGTAACTCAACTAAAACGATGTTTGAAGCTAGATAGTCAGATACGTACTGGAAATCGTCAAAATTTTCATGGTTATGAGCTCAGGGTAGTACAGAAAAAAACTAAGCGATCGGACAAGAATTTGGCTATATCTGAGACTTATTATGCTTCATCAGGTGTGCTGAAGTATCTTGGATATTTATTGAGTGTGCTGATTTATATAGAACGTTGGTGACTTCATCTATATCAAGAAAAATAGAGGCTAGATATACACTGGCTTTGTTATTAATATATTTGCTCATGCTATTGTGGGCTAGAAGCCATCTAAGCATATGAATATCGGTAACCCTTCTAAACCTAAGACGCTATTACGATAATTTAAATAGGTTAAACTTAATGGTGCTATTTAAATAACTAGCCTTCGATATAGTCAGAACTTTTTACTTGTGAAAATGCTTTTATTATCTACTGTTTAGTCAGTATTTTGTGCTTATTAATGACAGTTATAATAAATATTAACATCAAATACAAAGGAATAGCTACATGAAGTGGAGTGAATTACTAGACAATTGGAGCCTTAGCTCACTAAGCTTAACAACTGGCTTTTTAAATATGGAGTGGCAACCTAATGAAAAGGATAAACAGTGTGCTTGGGAATTATACGTAGAATTACTGACAAGCATTGCTACACAACCATTAGAAGACAATCATGGAGACGAATTAGCTGCTCTGAAAAATATCTACTCTTTATTTCAGACAACACGAAGTATTCTAAAAACTGATGGAAGGCACTGCAAAGAATTTACTAAAATTTCAGTAATAGTACTGAATCAAGTTGTGCGACCATTCACTGCAAAATGGCATAAGCGCACTAGCTCTTGTGAACTGTCTTCAGAGCTTCGTCAAGAGTTCAGGGTAGATTTAAGTGATCTACAGGAAATTCTAATTAATTACACAAGATTATTAGCTGAGATGGCTGGCGTGGAGGATTTAACTAGAATGGAAAAAGACTAGTTCTCATACAAGCTTATTTACATTACTTCAGTTTGGTATGTGCGTTTTAATGATAAGTTTTAAAGTCATAATTTACTGGGATTTTATCATTTAACGCACACATCTATATTGTTAGACGGCATATTAAGGGTGGTCTTTCCAGTTGACAGGATCGCCATGTATACCTGATTTATAACTATCTTTTAGCCATAAAACAAAGGATTCTCGTACTTCTTGTGGTATTGTCTTATATTTCATATCACGGCCTTCATTACAAACACCCTTGAGTTCTTCTGGTATTTTAGGCGCATTTTCACCGAAGTAATAAAATTCCTGAGAAACGAGAACATACTTTCCACCTATATCTCTTTTCATATGGTTTTCGTTAGTAACTCCTTGATCTAACGAATGAGCCGAGTCTTCTTGAATCCATTCTTTATTATTAGCGTCTTGATGGTATATATTATCGCCATACATTTTAACTAAAATACCTTCAATTATAGGCTTTTTGCTTTCAAACCTTTCATCTTCCCAATATTCATTAAACGTAAGCTTTTCCTCAATTTTCATTGCATAAATAAGATGATTAGTATTACCTAGAGATTCACTTCCTGTACCTATAACCCAGTCACCAAATGACAATTCTTTATTGCGTCTGATAGAAGACTTGCAGACAGCTAGTGTACAAAAATCATGAAAAGGATTAGGTGCTAGACCTAAATCGTGTTCAACTTTATAAGAAAAAATATTCATATCTAACAGCTCACTCTTTCAATTTTATATATGGGTTCACTTTTGGTTCCATCTGGATTTTCGAACGATGCTTTATCACTTGCAATCGCATTACCTATATCATCAGTTGAATTCCATCCTATAATTGAGTCAGCATACTTTTCCAAATTTTTAGGAAGCTTAGTATCAACCGCGCACCCATGTTTGTAAACACCAATAACTTTTTTGCCCATCGATACGGCTTGTTTAATCTCATAATCTACCCATGGTCGTGTATGCGTCCTTTTGCCAACCAAACAAACAAACGTTCCTGACCATGCAATTTTCTCTTTTAACATTCTTTTAATAGATCTATCACTGTCGGTGCTTTTTTTATTGTTATGCTTGGTACTGTCTATGGAACTATTTCGAATATCATGACCTGCATCTCTTAAACGTTGTTTTAGTCTCTGTACATTATCGTCGTCTTTACCATAGTGACTTATAAAAATATTGCTTTTTTTGCCCATACTAACCTCTTGGAATGATAAACATGTAAACCCAAATATATATCTTAATATATAACTCTATAAGCCCAATTTCTTGTTACATTGAATAGCACATTAACTGCGTAGTTAAAAATTATATATTGAACTTAAGCTGTATTCAATGGATAAATGTTCATCATTTTAGAATGAGGAAATTATGAGTTTTTTAGGTGAAAAAGAGTTAAAAGAGCAAATAAAATTAATTATTCCTCAGTATAGGCCAAAGTTTATAGACAGTAATAAATATGAGCTATGCTTAGGCGCTTCTTATTGTGCTTCTGATAGCAAATTTCGGGTTCTACAAGCTGAAGATAACCAAATAGTTGTTAATCCTGGTGAGTTCTATTTTTTAGAAACTTATGAAACAGTCGAGATGCCTAATGATGTTATGGGCTTTATATCCATAAAGGCTAGCATTAAGTTCAAGGGGTTAGTAAATGTATCAGGGTTTCATGTAGACCCTCACTTTAGAGGGAAGATTGTGTTTTCAGTACTTAATGCTGGCCCTAGTCCGATAAACCTAACGATAGAAGAGCCATTGTTTCAGATATGGTTTGCTAAATTAACTAGTGCTTCTGAAAGTTATAATGGTAAGCATCAGAACCAAACTGGTGTTAATGGGAAGCTACTTAATGATCATATGAGCGGAAGCGATAATGCATCTCTTGGCGATTTGCAGAAACAAATTAAAGATTTAGATAATAAGTACGAAAAGGTATTAGTATTAGCAAGTGTATTAGTAGTTGGTATACTTAGTTTGGTTTTCAAAGCATACCTTAGCTAGATAAATAAAATATTTAGAATAATGTAGGGTGTTTTTTTGTAGCTGGCATGCTTGGCTTATCTATTTTATGGTTAATATGCCATTTAGGAGGAAAAAATAACTCTAACGGTTTAGGTGTTTCCTTATACTGTTGCTTAATACGTTTATTCTGAACTTGTAAATCTGGCATTTTTACTCTCAAAAGCTTATCTGTCTCACAAAAACAGTTTTGTAAATCTATGAGAGTAGGTGATCTTCCAAAAAGCGTAGTAAAGTCATTGTATCCAAACTGAGATTGGTAATATTCGAAATTATCTTGGGTAAATTTGATAATGTCTTCATTACTATATTTTGAAGAAGAGGTATTACCGAAGCATTTTTTAATACCTCTAATAGCACCGATGCCCGCCTTTACAAATGAGTCCTCACTAAAGTTAATTACATCTGAGTAATTCATATCAATAGCATATTGATACGCTAGAAAGTCACCGATAAAAGAACAGCATCTGAGGTAATTAAAAGTATCTGACAAAGACTTTGCATCGATAATTTTATCAAAAACAGACTGACCAATTAATTCGTCTTTAACCATCTGTAGCCATTTCTCGTGCTTAAAGTCGAGATGGTTATATAAAGAATGTGTGCCTGTCATCATATAAGCATTATTAAAGATAGGGCCATTTTCCTTACGTTTTAGTAAAGCGTTATTAATATCCCTCAAATTAAAATTTTCCAAAGAAATTTTACCAAATTCGCTCTCAAGGTACTCCCATGTCTCAGGCTTGTTAAATATTTTGAATACAATGATTCTAAGTAAAACATCTTTGTCAGAAAAATTATCATCTGAATAAATAACATTCTTGATTAGGTATTGACTGACTCTATCCATTGCCCTATAAACATTAGTAAATTTGTAAGACTGTAGGGTAGGGTCTTGGGTTAGAGGGTAGTTATCTTCGTATTTATTCCAAAATATATTCATTCTTTCTTGAATAAAGTAAAAATAATATTTGAAAACCTCTTCGTTTGGTTTGATCATAATCATTGCAACTTTATTACGGTCATTTATTTGATGTAGATGGAGCAGCTATTTTTTTTATTAATCATTAAGCTTCCTAAAATCAAGTGTTCTCTCTCTACGATTACCTATTATAATCCCACCTTTATTATCAACAACTTGATTAAATACTTTATATCCTTGGATAATAGCTTTTACCCATAACTGTAATGGACAGCTTTCAACCTCATACCCTCTGACAAAAATCTGAATAGTCTTTAATAAATCATATGAAATACTGCTCTCTTTAGTAAAATCAATATCCCTTTGCTTTGATATGGAAAATAACCAAGCACTCAAACCCTCTTCAATCACGATTGGTCTACCACTATCTTGTGTTTCATCAATAGAAGGGTCACTTTTCCTCTTATGTTTAATCAAGGCTCTAAATGTAGGTGACCAGTGTAGTATGGCAGCAAATGCCAGATGAAATACATCATGGTATTTGTAATTATCATCCTCTTGATGGTTATCATTTAAAGCACTTCCGATAAATACATCATTCCATTTGAGGTAAGCCTTACCATTCGGTTTTTCAATAATATAGACCTCGAACTCTACTGGTAACTGCTCGTCTTTACTGAAATTACTGTCAAACGATAGCAAAGGTAAATTAAGTTCGTCAATTGGTACAAATCTATTCCTAATTTTAAAAGTATTGTGTTCAACAATATTTAACAAATCAAGATTTAAAAAACTCATTACTTTTGAGTATATATTTAAAAAGTCTTTAGCTTTTTCTACAGTGGCCTTTTTGCTAAGAGATGTTGTATGGCTTATTAATTCACTAAATAACGACTCAGTATCTTTACTGTTTGTATTAGATTTAACTTTTACAAACGGTTGGTTCCTTATCCCTGATATAACGATTGTACTTCCATCTCGATCATATGGATCAGTATCGTTTGTTAACTCATAGAGATCAATATTTTTTACAATAGTTATGAGTGTGAAATACCAAAAAATATCTCCCATCTCTTCGACGACTAATTCGTTCGAATGATCATTTGAGTCATTGTTAAGCAACTTCTTTTTTAGTAAGGATACTAAACTACCTACTTCACTGAATAAACCCATCTGTGCACCGAAAAGAGCTTTATCAGAAGTGAATTTATTAGTTTCTTTAACAAGCTCAATATAGTTACTTAGAGAAATGCTGTTAACTCTAGTCATGTCAGCCTCACCTTTTTCAGAAAGTAGATAATCGTCTAGTTATTGATAAATTCATGCTATCCTAATGAACGAATTCGTACCCGTAGGTACGTTTTATATGACAGTACATAGAGTAATCATATCAAGAAGGAGATTAATAACCATATGTTACGTAATATACCAAAGCACAAAGTATTCGTCAGCTTCCATCACGCTGATGGTGATTATCGAGAAGAGTTTGAAAATGCCTTCTCGGATGATGTTAAAACCTTTGTTTCTCGCTCAGTTCAAGATGGAGATATTGATCCTAATAATAAAACTGAAACCACTCGTCAGGCGATTAGAGATAGGTTCATATCTCAAAGCTCAGTTACCGTTGTATTGATTGGTCAAGATACGTGGAAAAGAAAGCATGTTGATTGGGAGATAGGCTACAGCATTAAGAAGACGAGTCAGAATACACGTTCAGGACTTATCGGTATACTATTGCCTAGCTATGATAAATGCAATAGCTATGGATGTTCTACTGAAATTACAGATGATGGTGTAGAGTACACCCCTTGCAATATTCCACCAAGACTTTACGATAATATACAGGCTGGTTATTCAAAATTATACTCATGTCCTATAAATCATCAAGAATTGATGGCTTGGATTCATGAAGCTTTCCAGAAGAGAGATAGCACACTCTATTTGCCAAACAATTCTCGTCCTTATTTCAGAGAAAATCGTAGAGAGTATCAAAATTACTGGCAAGCTTAAAATTTAATCAAAGCTATCTTGGAGCTTTATACAATGACTACTACTCAGAACTTACCACCTCTTGCCGTTCACTTTATTTGGCATCCGTCCGACAATAAGGTCATTTTAAGTGTTATTAGTGAGTTCCGTAGGTATATTACTCGCGATACAGATAGACCATTTTCACGGGAAATCAATATACCTACCTTTCTCTATAGCTCTAGGAGTCCAAGTGACCCACCGAAAAACACTCCGCCTAAGCTTGGTAATAAAAATGTTATCTTCGTATTCACTAGTGGGCAAACTTTAACCGAACCATTATGGGTAGACTATTTTAACAGACTAAACGGTAGCACTAACTATTTTATTGTACCAGTTGCTATTGACGAAGCTGGCATGAAGCATAGTTACTCTGATGCTCTTAAAAATTATAATTTCATTAGAGCGCATAATTGGCCTCATGATTACCGTATAGAAAGTGGTATTTTAGAGCTTTCACATGAGCTGTATCGTTATGGTCTGAATGATATTGATTCTGATGAGGTTGGAAAAGAGACATCAATAAAGTTATTCCTAAGCCATGCAAAAAAAGGCGATACAGGATTGAATCACGCTCAAGAAATTAAGAGTTTTATTGATAATAGTAATATGAATAGGTTTTTCGATGCCAATGAAATATCGCCAGGTTTTAAATTCGATGAGGAGATAGAAAGTCATCTTAAAAATTCTACAATGATAGCTATTGTGAGTGATGCCTATTCTTCTAGATATTGGTGTCAGCGCGAGGTTTTGACTGCTAAATCAGAGTATAGACCTATAGTAGTGGTTAATAGTCTTGAGGATTACGAAGATAGAATTTTCCCTTCTATCGGTAATGTACCCTGTGTACACGTTACCGCTGAACCTTTAACGCACAAAGATATATTACGCATTCTAATTGCATCCTTATTAGAAACTGTCCGTTTCAAATATGCTGAAGCGTCATTGAAATTTTATCAATCTCAGGGATGGATCGACTCAAAAGCTTTTATTCTTTGTCGTCCTCCTGAAGTACAACAAGTAGTAGAGATTCTGTCTAAGAATGAAAGTTCCTCAATAGACTCCAGTAGATTGCATCTTTGTTATCCTGAACCACCTCTATATGAAGAAGAAACTATATGGACAGACTATCTTAATATAACAGTGTCTACTCCTTTGTGGTCAAGTGACGAAGTGCAAACCGATAAATATAATGTTGGAATCTCTATTTCAGATTATCTTGAAGATGGTTATGAGGAACATCATCAGCACACAGATGAGTTACAAAGACTCTCTCAAGATTTGGCGAGACACATTTTATCTCGCAATCATACTCTAATCTATGGGGGAGACTTGAGAGAAAATGGTTTTACAGAGTTTGTTCTTGAAGAAGCATCAGTATTAAAAGAGCGCTTAAAATCTGATCAATTTCACGTTGAAAATCACTTAGCGTGGCCTTTGTACTTAACTCCAGCCAGTAAAGAATTTAGTATTAAGTATTATGGTTTATTAGATATTGTCAAACATGAAGTACCAGATGATATAGATTCTATATTAAAGAATAAAGAAATTTTTCTTAAACCTGACTGTCCAGAAAACCAATATATATGGTCGCGTTGCTTAACGACTATGAGGAAAGAATCGATAGAGAGTTCAGATGTCAGAATTTTTGCAGGAGGTAAGTTAGAGGGATACTTAGGTAAGATGCCTGGAGTACTAGAAGAGTTTCTGATAGCTATCGACTTAAATAAACCGATATATTTGGCTGGAGGTCTGGGTGGACTTTGTCAAAAACTGTGTGACAGTATTCTAAATAATGAAATAAGCGAAGAATTTACTGAAGAGTGGCAGATAAGTCATAATGCGAGATATATCGAACTTCAACAGATTGCAAAAAGTAATTCTTTTGAGGCTGATTACGAACAGGTAAAAACGTTAATTCTAGGTTTATCGGTTGAAAAATTGTCTTTAAGATCTGGTTTAAGTAAAGAAGACTACAATCGCTTGATGACGACGCCTTTTGTTGACGAAGTTGTTCATTTGATACTTAAAGGGTTAAACCAGTTAGAAGGCAAACCCCAATATTAAGCACACCACCTAAGTAAAATGATAAATACAAACCCCCATATCAACAACATCACCTAAGAAAATTAGACTTCACACTTTAGCCCTATACGCTATATAAGTAATAGCATATATGGCTTTTTTGACTTATCAAAATAGAATAGACCTATAGTAGGTCTATATATTATTAATATTTTGAACACTAGGATATTGAGGTGTATGCTACTTAGCAATCAATAATCCTACAGTAACTTCAAAACAATACTCATCTTTGATAGTGATATTGACCGTCCCTTTATGAGCATTAGCAATAGCCTGAACGATAGATAAACCCAAACCTGAGCCTGAGTGGTGCTGGCTAGTTTTATCATGACGATAAAAGCGCTCAAACAATCGATCTGCTTCGCTTTGGTTTAACGGTTTTTCTAGAAGATTAGTAAAAGTTATCTCTAGCCAAGATTGCTTCGCGGTTTGAGTGTTACTTTGATCGTCTTCAAGCATCTTATAAGTATTAACGGAAGTATTTGGAGTGTTGACAGTGGCTGATATTGTGATGACACTATTACTAGCGGCGTAGTAGATCGCGTTTGATAGCAGATTAGCAAATAGCCTTTGCAATAAACCTTCATCGCCTAATACTGCCTTAAAATCTCCTAATTTTACAAAAGTTATTTCACGATCCTCGGCAATCATTTCAAAGTAATCTAACAGCTTATTGATTAGGACCTCAGTATCTACAGTAGTCACTTGCGAATCACTCAGTCCTTTTTGGGTTTTTGCTAGCAGTAGCATGTTGTTAATCATCGCCGATAATTGCTCTAAGGTGTCATGTTGCTGATGTAATTGTTCGACATATTCCTCTTCCTCTCTAGGCTTATTTAACATGACTTGCGTTTGCGTAATCAGCGTCGCTATTGGCGTGCGTAGCTCATGCGCGATATTGTCTGAAAATCGCGACAACGACTCAAAATTGCTTTCAAGCTTAGCCATCATCGAGTTATAGGATTCTGCTAAAGGTCTTAGCTCTAATGGCATATCACTAACTATTACTCTTTCGCTCAATCTTTCAGGATGAATACCTTTCATCCTTTGCACGATAGTGGATAAAGGGGCAAAACCCCAATACACGCTTAAGGCTGCTATTGAAACCAACAGTAGTGTGATGGCAAATAGGATCAGACTAAGTTGACGGTTAAACTGTAATAAATACTGATGATGCACGTCAATGGGTAAGGCGATAAGGGCAAGCATGTCATCGTCTCCAATAACCATAGCTCGATAACGTCTGTCTTTAATATTTATTACAAACTGTCTGTCATCATGATTTTGCTGTAATGATAATAGGTTAAAGTCGGCACTTAATTCATTAGCAAAGTTTTTGGGAGTACTAGATAGCAATCGCCCCTCTTTATCAGCAATGATAGTTTTTAGATCGTAATCTAGCGCTGATGAATGCAGGTGATCATCATTTTCTGTGGCTATTGTAGGAAGTAGATTTGAAGAAGCTTTCGAGCTTAGCGGTTGTTGAGTGTTTGATGGACTTTGAGGCTTAGGTAGTGTCTGAGAGGCTATTTGGTTATCCGCCTCTGTTACGCGCTTACGTAGATTAAAGGCTGCGTGGGTAATGATTTCAGCATCCATTTGCTCAAAATGGCCTTTAACAGAGTGCTGTACCCAGATATAGATTATCAACTGCGATAAAACGACAAATATCGTCAATAAAAACACAGTTCGCCATAGTAAGGGTAAGCGTCGATTGTCCAATCTATTTATCATATTGGCTATCTTCCGTTTCGCTGGCAGCTTTATTACTAGCTGAAACGTCGACAGCATCTAATCGGTAGCCCATGCCACGCACAGTATGAATTAGCTTGGTATCAAACTCATCGTCTATTTTTATACGCAGACGTCTTATTGCCACATCAATCACATTAGTATCGTTATCAAAGTTCATATCCCATACTTGTGAAGCAATGATTGAGCGTGGTAATACTTCACCGCGGCGCTCTAATAGAAACTGTAATAGGGAGAACTCTTTTGCGGTTAGTTTAATGGGCGTGTCTCCTCTATGTACAGTGCGCTTGGCAATGTCCATTTTGAGATCCGCTATTTGCATGAGCGTACTTTTATAGTCGGCTTGATTGGCGCGTCGTAATAAGCTTTTTATCCTGACTATTAACTCTGCAAAGGCAAAAGGTTTGGTCAGATAATCATCACCGCCAATCTCAATCCCCTTGATTTTGTCATCTAAATCATCTTTTGCGGTTAGAAATAACACTGGCGTATGCTTGCCAGCCGCTCGGTAATTACGTACTAGCTCAAAACCGCTAACATCAGGCAGCATAACATCCATGAGTATCACGCTAAACTCTTCAGTCATCATAGCATGGTAGCCATCTAAACCTGTCAGCTGATGATCAACAATGAAGCCTGCTTCACTTAAGCCTTTTTTTACATATTCGCCGAGTTTTAATTCATCTTCTACTAGTAGTACTTTCATAGTAATCCTTCAATATAATTATGATTTTATAATACCCAAATCAATATAAATGACAAAACGGACTGGTATCTGACAAAGATGTCATGCGCTCGTCATCAAATGGTCAGTCTTCGTTTGTTAATCTATACCTATAGTACATAGCGGCTCATTCTTGATACGAGTAGCTACTATGAATTATTACTACAGGTAATTAGTTTCAATATTTAATAATTTATTAAGGATGTTATATGAAAAGCTATCGTTCATTCAAAAAAGTGGTGCTGCTATCCGCTTCGATGCTTATCGGTATATCAGCAGCTAATGCGCATACTACCAATCTAAGCACTTCAATTATCGATAATTGCGATAACTTAACTACGTTTGCCAGAAATCTAGATCACAATAACGCGCAGATGTCTGATGCTCAAATGAAAAGCTATGTTGATGCACGAGTCGCTTGCGAAGTTCAGCATCAAAATCAACATCTGCAGTCTGAAAAGTATTTTATAAAAAAATATGGTAGCGATCGTGATAGAAATGCTGATGCCATACTAAATGAATACGTGCCGGATTAAAATATAAAAGTAGCAAGATGACAATATTGTCATCTCTCTGTCATCTCTCTGTCAGAATCAATAAGTTATGCTTTAGACTGAATTAATATCCTAAAGCTTTATGTACCCTCAACTAAATCAATTAAGGATTAACCATGTCACTCTTTAAATCAAAGTCTTTACCTAAAGCAATCGTAGCCACTGCCGTCGCTCTAGTCGTTTCAACCTCAGCTATGGCGCATGATCCAAAAATGCATGCGCAAAAAGATCAAATGAACTGTGAAAAAATGCAAAAGCATATGCAAATGATGCAAAAAATGGATCATAGCAAAATGGATATGAACGATCCTGCCATGAAAGCGATGATGGCTAACATGGGTAAAATGAAGCAAATGTATCAAAAGCACTGCGTAACAGATAAAAGTGACTCTTAAACATTGATTTTATAAATCCTTTATTACTGCTAGATAGTTTCATCAATCAGTAATAAGGGTTTGTAGGAAATATTTGTAGACGCTAAGAGTAGGGTATTAAAGAAAATGGATTATAGGATAAACCCATGAAGTTTTTACTAGGAGTACTTTTCACTGTCGTGGTCGCTATTGTTGGTGTCTTTACTGTGGTTATGAGTGGTGTCATTAATATTGGCGCTGATCAAGGACATAGTCCATTGGTTTATAATTTCTTGGAGACGGCTCGCACCCGTTCAATAGCCTACGCTAGCAAGGACATTATTGTTCCAGATTTAGAAAAAGTAGAGATGATTAGCTCAGGCGGTGCCGATTACAAAGATATGTGCGCAGGCTGCCATTTGTCTCCTGGGGTAGAGAGCACTGATTTTAGTGAGAGCCTATACCCTAAGCCACCTAATTTCACTAATGCGCAAGTAGTTGATCGTTATAAAACGGATGCAGGAGCTCAGCAAAGTTTTTGGGCGATTAAGCACGGTATTATGGCATCAGGCATGCCAGCATGGGGTGCTTCTCATGACGACGATAGAATGTGGGCAATGGTCGCTTTTATTAGATCACTACCTGAGTTAAATGAGAATCAGTATACCATGCTAACCACTAGACTGGATGATGACATGATGGATATGTCAGAAGGTGGAGCTGGAATGCAGCATTAATTCTTCCATATTCCTTTATAAAAGCGCAGTGCTAAATAGTGCTGCCTTTTGGGATTTAAACTTTGCCTATACTACACTTAGTTATAGGGTATAAATCTTTAGAAGGTTCAACAGATAAGCAGACGCTTAGGAGTAAGTTATGAGACGCTATATAAATATAATGGGCAATGGACATAAAAAGGTATCAGCTTCTGCTCTTTTACTAGTAGCAACGTCAACAGTAATGGCTTGTAGTCAGCCCGATACTAGTGTTTCAAATTCTACTCAAACTGAGCCAGCGTTTGCCACCAAAAGTGCTCAAATAGAGCAACCACAACCGCAAATGATGTCTGTCAGTGCTAATTCAGGTACTGGGTCGACAATTCTACAAAACGTCTCGGCTACAGTTTACAAAGATGCTAATTGTGGCTGCTGCAAAGAATGGGTAGGCTATGCCGAAGGTCATGGTCTAAGCGCAACTGCGCAAGACGTTACAGATTTATCTTTATTTAAAGAGCGTTACGGTGTCCCGCAGCAAATGCGCTCTTGTCATACCACCGTCACTACTAATGGTTATGTTTTTGAAGGTCACGTTCCTGCCAAATACATGGCACAGTTTCTAGCGAATCCGCCAACTGATTCCATCGGTCTTGCGGTACCGAGTATGCCAGTTGGTAGTCCGGGCATGGAATATCAAGATAAATTTATGCCCTATAAAGTCATGCAATTGAACAAGGATGGCAGCACTCAAGTGTATGCGGCTATTGAGTCGCCAGCGCAGCAGATGTAGTTCTATTAATAAGTTATCAGATATATAAGTTCAACTCTCATTTCATGGATTAACTTAGGTCAATATTATGAATAAAAACAGATTTAACCGCAGGCGTTTTTTGACAGGGTCATCCACCTTGCTCGGCGCGTCGATGCTATCCACACTACCGACGATGGCTAATAGTGCTTTAACTAAAAGCCAAAATGTTGTAGTCAATAGTGATAGAGCCGATCACATTGTACCTATACTAACGGGTAATGAATTTGATCTTTATGTCAGTGAGAAGATGATAACGGTCAACGGCAAGTCAAGCATGGCAACGCTGATAAATGACTCACTGCCGGCACCAACGCTTAAGATGCAAGAAGGCGATACGGTCACCATTCGAGTCCATAATCAGCTGAATGAGTCGACCTCTATTCACTGGCATGGCCTCTTAGTGCCGTTTGAGATGGATGGCGTACCGGGTATCAGCTTTGATGGTATTCCTGCGGGTAGCACCTTCACGTACAAATTTAAACTGACACAGTCAGGCACTTATTGGTATCACTCGCATACTGGCTTCCAAGAGCAGACCGGTATGCGGGGGGCTATTGTGATTGAACCTAAAGGGCGCGAACGCTACCCTATCGAGGAAGATCACGTTATCCTGCTTAGTGATTGGACGCATCGCGATCCGCATAATCTGCTAAAACTGCTTAAGCAGCGTGCTGACTTTGATAATTACCATTTGCCAGATTTTAAAAAACTGTTATCTGATATTGCAGCAACGGATTTAGAAGCCGCTTATGATAAGCGTAAAATGTGGAACCAGATGCGCATGATGCCGACTGATTTTACTGATTTATCTGGTGAGACCACGTTTACTTATCTTATGAATGGTAAAACGACAGCGGCTAACTGGTCGCAATTGGTCAAAGCCGGTCAGCCGGTCAAACTACGCTTTATCAATGGCTCCGCGCAGACCATATTTGATGTGCGCATTCCAGGGCTCAAAATAAAAGTGGTCGGCACCGATGGTAATGATGTCGCGCCCGTTGATGTCGATGATTTTCGCATCGGTGTGGCTGAGACTTATGACGTCATCGTCACCCCAACCCGTGACGCGCATACCATATTTGCCCAAAACATAGATCGGTCAGGCTATGTTGCGACAACGCTTGCTACCAAAAAAGGCGCTCGTGCGGCAACGCCTGCTATGGACAAAATCGAATGGCTGACGATGGCCGACATGATGGGCGCCATGGGATCGAATGGCTATAACGCTAAACATGCCAAAACAGAATATGACTTTAAGTCCGATATGCGCGTCGATAGTCCACGGATGAATCTCGATGATCCGGGTATTAATTTGCGTAACATTGATAGAAAGGTTTTGAATTATAGTCAGTTGCGCTCTGTCGGCGATGAGATAATGGCAGAGCAGCGCAAACCTACCAGAGAGATTGAAATACATCTGACAGGTAATATGGAGCGCTATATCTGGGCGTTAGACGGTATTATGTTTAAGGACGCACCGCCTGTTAATATCAAACCGGGCGAGCGTGTGCGTATTACCTTAGTCAATGACACTATGATGAACCACCCTATGCATCTGCATGGTATGTGGAGCGATTTGCGCGCGCCTGATGGCGATTTTCAAGTTCGCAAACATACGATAATGGTGCAGCCAGCGCAAAAGATTAGTTTCGATGTCACAGGTGAGGCGGGGCGCTGGGCTTGGCATTGCCATCTGCTGTATCACATGGAAGCGGGCATGTTTCGAGAAGTTGCCGTCATTTAACCCTTTAAATATGAGCCTTATTATGAAAATGTATAAAGTAGGTCTACCGTTTATTGGCATATCATCTTTGCTGTTATTACTGTCACCTGTAGCAAATGCCGCTGACATGCCCGATATGGATCACGGCAACATGGATATGTCGAATATGGACATGTCGAACATGGATCACAGTGGCATGGATATGTCAGATATGGACATGTCGAATATGGATCATAGTGGCATGGATATGTCGAATATGGACATGTCGAACATGGATCACAGTGGCATGGATATGTCAGATATGGACATGTCGAATATGGATCATAGTGGCATGGACATGTCAGGTATGGATCATAGCAGTATGAATATGGATATGTCTGGAATGCAAGGCGGCGAACCACCTCCTAATGCTCGTAGTCCCGACTACTCAAATGGTGTTGACTATGGACAGTATGGTAAACCGGTAATGATGGGTAGCTTACCGTTATGGGGTGTGTCAGTAGAAACTTTGGGCTATCAGTTTGAGAATGACCAAATCGATTTTGAAGCTGAAGGCTGGTACGGTACTGATAGTAATCGTGTCACTCTACGCAGTGAAGGTAGTGCTCAAACTAACGATGATAAAGAGATCGATAGTCTAAGCTCACTCGCTTATTGGAAGCCGCTCGGTATCTTCTGGAATGGAGAAGCGGGTATTGCTTATAATACTGAAAACGATAAGTCCGCAATCATGGCAGGCATTGCTGGTACGGCGCCGTACTTCGTTGAGACTGACGCAAGAGCTTATCTATATACTGATGGTCAAGTCCAGCTTGATCTTGGGGCAGCGTACGAGTGGCGCTTAGATCAGCGTTGGGTGGTCAGACCAGAGCTGGAGCTGACTGCCTTTAGTAAAGATGATACCGATAACGGTATTACTAAAGGATTTAATGAGTTTGAAGCTGAAGTTAGGCTGGCTTATGAGACATTCAGTCGTCAGCTAGCGCCTTATGTTGGTTTCAGCTACGAGAGCGCCTTGGGTGATGCGCGAGACTTACGTCGTCAAGAGGACGAAGACGTTGATTCTAATAGTCTGACTGCTGGTGTGATGTTTTGGTTCTAAGATTGTACATTGTGAGTTGATAAAGGAATTAATAACATATTTTTATAGGGGGATAATATGAATAACAACAAAAATCAGATGAATCCATATGTGAAATTTACCCTAATGATTTTAACATCCACAGTGGTGATGTTTATCATGATGTATTTCAATACGTATCAGTGGGATCACATCTACTTTAGTGAAACCCGCGCCTATATGGCTCTATACATGGGTGCTGTAATGGCCATAATTATGCTCGCCTTTATGACTAATATGTATAAAAAGACCAAAATAAACTTGATGGTTTATGGGGTTAGCGTAGTTTTATTTGCCTTTGGTCTTTGGGGTGTACGCTCGCAACAAACGGTCGACCAAGTTGACTGGATGCAAGCGATGATTCCGCATCACTCTATTGCTATCTTAACTAGTGAGCGTGCTGATATTGAAGACCCACGTGTACGTCAATTGGCTGATGAAATTATCGAAGCCCAAAGACGTGAAATCGGTGAAATGCAGCAGCTGATTGATGACTTGGAGTAAGTACTAAAAAGTAAGGAGTAATTCTTGTGATGCATGGCATGATGAATGGATCAATGATGCAGGGTATGGGTTAGGGCATGATGATTATCTGCGTCGTCATCGCGCTATTGTTTCTCGCTCTATTAGTATTAGCTGTTATGGCTCTTTTTAAGTATTTGCGTAAACCAAATTAAGTTTTGATAGTTGCTTAAATCCTATACTTAGTTGTCAATAATTAATCTGTTAACACTAACATAATAATAATCATTAAATATTAAAGTTAGAAGTTAAAAGTAAGGGAGTAATAGACGATGTCAAAATCTGTAAAAGATGGTCAGTACGACAAAGTACCCAAAAATTATCAAGGTACAGTCTATATCTGCCCCATGCATCCTGAGGTTCGTGATGTTGAAGCTAGTGATTGTCCGATATGCGGCATGTTTCTTAAACATGAAGACGAAGTAGCTAACTCAAGCGATGATAAAGACAACCATACACAGGGTCACAGCGCCAATTCAACTAATAACAGCAACGCCGAAGCAAAAGTCATCGAGGGCAGCAATTACAATAAAGTGCCAGCAGATTATGATGGTACGATTTACATTTGTCCTATGCACTCCGAGGTTAGAGATACTGAAAAAAGCGACTGTCCAATATGCGGTATGTTTCTTAAACCTGAAAATGAGGTCGCTGGTTTAAGAGATGATCAAGCAAGCAACAATGAAGACATTCATGCGCATTGTCATGGAAATCATACTAAAAGCGGCGAAGTAAAATCAGTCAAAGGCGGCAAATACGATAAAGTACCCGCTAATTATGATGGTACGGTCTATACCTGTCCTATGCATCCTGAAGTCAGAGACGTTGAGAATAGTGGCTGTCCGATTTGCGGTATGGGGTTAGAGCCCGAAACGATTACTGTCGGTGAAGAGGATACCTCAGAGCTCGATGATATGATACGTCGGTTCTGGATCTGTACGGTTTTGACTATCCCACTATTCTTGTATGCCATGAGCGATATGGTTGGGATTAATCTGCACACTATCGGTGAGTATGATATCTCATCACAAGTAGCGCAGTGGATACAACTGGCGCTCGCAACTCCTGTTGTCGTTTGGGGCGCAGCGCCATTCTTCGTGCGCGGTTGGCAGTCGATAAAAAGCCGCAACCTTAATATGTTCACTTTAATTGCCATAGGTGTTGGCGCCGCTTATGGATTTAGTATTGTGGCAACTTTCTTTCCTGATATTTTCCCCAATAGCTTTAGAGACTCGGCGGGTCAAGTTGGGGTTTATTATGAAGCTGCCGCAGTTATCACTACTTTAGTGCTGTTAGGCCAAGTGTTGGAGTTAAAAGCCAGAAGTCAAACTTCAGGCGCGATTCGAGCGTTACTTGAGCTGGCTCCGCCAACCGCGAGGCGAGTGGATAAAAACGGCGCTGAGGTAGAAGTTCCTTTAGAAGAAGTGGTCAGTGGCGATAAACTGCGCGTCAAACCCGGCGAAAAACTACCCGTAGATGGCACCGTCATCGAGGGTAGTAGTAATGTTGATGAGTCGATGGTCACGGGTGAGCCGCTTGCTGTTGCTAAAGTGACTGGCGATCCGGTTACTGGTGGTACTGTTAATGGTACGGGCACTTTATTAATCGAAGCGGTCAATGTCGGCGACGATACCGTATTATCCAAAATCGTACAAATGGTCGCTGAAGCTCAGCGTAGCCGTGCGCCAATACAAAAAATAGTCGACCAAGTAGCGGGTTGGTTTGTGCCGATTGTACTTATCTGTTCAGTTATAACCTTTATCGTTTGGGCAATTTTTGGACCCACTCCCGCGATGGCGTTCGCGATAGTTAACGCTATCGCGGTACTCATTATAGCTTGCCCTTGTGCGCTTGGATTGGCGACGCCCATGTCCATTATGGTTGGCACTGGCAAAGGCGCGCAAAATGGCGTCCTTATCAAAAATGCTGAAGCGCTTGAGAGTATGGAAAAAGTCGATACTATCGTCGTTGATAAAACAGGAACGCTGACGGCTGGTAAGCCTGAGCTGACCGCGATCGACGCGCTGGCAGGGCAGGATAAAGATGAGTTTTTGGCCTTAGTAGCCGCAGTAGAGACTGCTAGCGAACACCCTTTAGCAGAAGCTATCGTTAGAGCGGCTGAGGACAAAGCACTTATTATTCCCAAAGCTACTGACTTTAATTCAACAACGGGTGAAGGCGTACAAGCTACAGTTAATGGCAAACAAGTCGCTATTGGTAACTCAAAACTAATGCAAAGCTTAAACAGTTTCGATAGTGAATTATTAAGCAAAGCTGATATTCGTCGAAAAGATGGCGAAACGGTGATGTTTGTCGCTATAGACGGTAGGGCTGCTGGGATAATATCAGTTGCTGATCCCATCAAACCCAGCACTGCCGATGCCATAAAACTGCTACATGACGCGGGTCTAAAAGTTGTCATGCTAACGGGTGATAATGAAAAAACTGCACAAGCAGTCGCTAATAAATTAGGCATTGATGAAGTCCATGCCGATGTGTCACCAGAAGATAAAAACCGTATTGTCAAAGAGATGCAAGATAGCGGTAAATTGGTCGCTATGGCAGGCGATGGCATCAATGACGCACCAGCGCTAGCACAGGCTAATGTCGGTATCGCTATGGGTACTGGGACCGATGTGGCGATGGAAAGCGCCAGCATTACTTTGGTTAAAGGCGATCTGATGGGCATTGCCAAAGCCTATAAGCTCAGCCATTCAACCATGCGTAATATTAGACAGAATTTGTTCTTTGCCTTTATCTATAACGCTATTGGCGTACCGATAGCTGCAGGTGTGCTTTATCCTGCCTTTGGTTTACTACTAAGCCCGATGATAGCAGCAGCGGCGATGAGCTTATCGTCAGTATCGGTGATTGGTAATGCGCTTAGATTACGTCGGCTAGATTTGTAATGTAAATGTTATAAATTGACCACTAAAGCTAAAGCACAACGACGAGTATAGAGCATTTTAAAAACTAGGAATAAGGATAATATTATGGGTAGCTTTTCTATTACGCATTGGCTGATTTTATTAGTAGTCGTAGTAGTGGTGTTTGGTACTGCCAAGCTTAAAAATGCGGGTAAAGATTTAGGCGGTGCGGTAAAGGGCTTTAAAGAAGCGGTCAAAGATGAAGAAACTGAACATGCCTGCAAGAATCGAGCACTTAGCCATGAAGCCACTACTTCAACTGTAAATAATGATTTGAATACTAACAGCTTAAGTACTAATAGCCTAAATACTAGGGGCAGCACTCAGGCTGATGATTTAGAAGTTAGGCCTGTTATCGCTGATGATAACAACAAAGTGTAGAGCTTGAGGTATTTCGCTAACCGTATTTAATAATCTACTAACTAATATATTTGCCCATTATGTTTGATATTGGATTTTCCGAATTACTGTTATTTGGAGTCATCGCTTTAATTGTCTTGGGCCCAGAAAAACTACCACAAGCTGCACGTACCGCTGGGCAATGGTATGCCAAATTGCGTCGCACGATTTCAACCTTACAGTCTGATATAGAGTCTGAGCTTGATTTGGCTGAGACACGAAAACAGATGCAAAATGAGCTGGCAAAGATTCGTCAGACTGAGACAGACATGCGGCGTGAGTTAGCCGAGATGCGCGGTAGTATGGATAAGTTTGAAAACTCGCAAAACCAAAGCTTAGATACTTCCTATCAGTCAAACACTCCTCAGCAGCAAAATCATCAGCCAGATACTTCCTCTTCTTCAGCTATAGAGAAGGGGGATAAATGAGCTTATTTAAGCGCCAAAAAAGTCGCCAAAGAAAGTTAGCAAATACAGATGCTAAGGCGTCAGATGCTACCCATAATGTTGAGACTGATAATGTGCTGAATGCGCTTAGCGACATGCCTATTACTGAGCATTTGATTGAATTACGCAAGCATCTCATCAAAATATGCGTAGCCGTTTTGATCGTCTTCTTAGCATTGGTAGGGTTTTCGCGTGAGCTCTACAATCTTTTATCAGACCCTCTGGTTGCGCAGCTGCCTGCGAATTCGACTATGATTGCTACTGATATTACCTCGAACTTTATGGCACCTATTCGCTTGACGATTTTCGTTGCTGCCTTTGTAGTGATGCCGTATATTCTGTATCAAATTTGGTCATTTATAGCGCCTGGATTATATAAAAAAGAGAAAAAAATCACTATTCCAGTGCTGATATCTTCGATATTCCTATTTTATTCTGGTGTCGCTTTTGCCTACTTTGTGGTACTCAAAGGCGTATTGAAGTTCTTTATTTTATTCGCTCCGCAAAACGTTATACCTATGACCGATATCGACAGTTATTTAAGCTTTGCGCTAAAGTTATTTATGGTATTTGGACTCACTTTTGAGATTCCAGTGGTTACTTTATTATTGATAATGGTCGGTATCATATCCACTCAGAGTCTAGAGAGTAAGCGCCGATATATCATCGTCGGTTGTTTTGCTGTGTCAGCGGTAGTCACACCGCCCGATGGGGTGTCAATGCTATTGCTCGCGATTCCAATGTGGCTACTGTTCGAGTTAGGTTTGTTTTTAGCGAAAGTACTCATTAAAGAAGAGCGTAAAACCGTATAACCTTGCAAAGTAGCTAATTTATAAACTAGATATATTGCAAATTAAGTATCTTGCAAAATGACTATTTCGTAAAGTAACTATAAAAATAACCTTATCTTAAACATTTAAGACACTTTTTTTATTTTGGCTGTCCCCTAAACCCTATCAGTACATTCAACTTAGTAATGAGATTTAAATGGAATCCCTAATTAATAATAAAAACAAAACGAATGATAATCTGGCAAATCAGCTTAATCAAGAGTGCTATTGCCGTACTTTAGATCGTAAAGCGCTTAATAACAGCCTGCAAGATCAATTAGTAAACACAAGAGATAATCCACTAGGAGCCAATGAGCTTAATAAGCTGTTTTCAGCGACACCGGTGTTTGTCCCTAAGACAGAGATAGAAGAAATGGTGCGAATCATCGCAGCTATTGAGTCGACTGCTAGACTACCGTCATATCAACAGCAAGTACTGTCGTGGGCACCCAATATCGCGGCTTTCGATCCGGGGCCAATAGGGGCCTTTATGGGTTATGACTTTCACTTAGGGAGCGATGACCCCAAGCTTATTGAGATCAATACCAATGCTGGAGGCGCATTTTTAAACGTAGCACTTGCCCGCGCACAAAAACACTGCTGTCGCCCCTCAGAGCAAAGTGTTGCTACTACTAAAATGCTTGATGGGTTTGAAGAAGCGGTCGCTAATATGTTCATACAAGAATGGCAGCGACAATCGGCAACTAGCATGCCCAATCGCATTGCTATTGTGGATAATGAGCCCAAAAGCCAGTTCATGTATTTGGAGTTTCAGCTGGCCTGCCAACTACTTCAAGCTAAAGGCATTGATACCGTTATACTCGATCCGTCTGAGCTTAACTATGCTGATGGTGTACTGACAGCTCATAGCAAGCCCATTGATATGATCTATAATCGGTTAGTCGATTTCGCCTTTGAAAACCCCAACCACGCCGTGCTTAAAAGTGCCTATTTAGAGGGTGCGGTAGTAGTAACCCCCAATCCGCATGCCCATGCTATATTCGCTAATAAGCGCAACCTGACTTTACTATCCGATACGCAAACTTTGCAGTCGTGGGGACTAGGTGATGATGATGCAGAATATCTAAAAAAGTCAGTACCAACTACCAGAATGGTTACAAAAGAGGATGCAGCAGAATTATGGCGTACTCGGAGACAATTGTTTTTTAAGCCAGTAGCTGGTTATGGTAGTAAGGGCGTTTACCGTGGCAGCAAGATTACCCGCCGCGTATTCGAGACTATTTTAGATGAAAGCTATATTGCGCAGACCTTTATCCCTGCTACAGAGCGATCAATAAAGATTGATGATGTGGTGACGACTAGAAAGGTAGATATACGTCTTTATACCTATGCAGGACAGCTGCTACTAACTGCTGGGCGTATCTATCAAGGCCAAGCGACTAACTTTCGCACACCAGGGGGTGGCTTTGCGCCTGTTTTTCAAGTCTGAACATAGCATGAACATGTAGCTTTGGCTTCTTAAGTAACGTTTACTAGTTTAATTATTCTGCATACCAACTTATCAATAAAACATCATGCTGAATTGGAAAGATGATGACCCAAACCAACACTGCTACTAATGCGCATAACATCACTTACGAATCTGTCTTTCAAGCAGATATAATTAGTCAAATGCAAGCGCAGGGTTGGAAGCTTGGTCGCTCAGCTCATTATCAACGTGAGACCGCGCTGTATGAGCAAGACGCGCTCGACTTCGTCCATAGTACCCAGCCTGAGCAGTGGGATAAATTTTGTAAGGTTTATCCTATCAATAGTGAACGTCATTTCATTAGCGCCTTAGTCAAGCAGCTGGGTAAAGCTGATGTCAATGCTACCGATGGCGCTTCGCGTACTTATGGCACCTTAGGCGTCTTGCGTCATGGGCTGAAGATTCGTAATGCTCGCTTTAGCCTTTGCCAGTTCAAGCCTGATCACAATCTTAATCCAGATATTACGGCACGCTACAAGCGTAACATCTGCCGTCTGGTACCCGAGCTGGTTTATAGTCCACATATCAAAGTTGATGCTGATGCCAATAGCGACTCGCCAGACCTAAAAACAGACCCCAAAGTTGCCAAACGCAATCGCATCGATATGGTGCTCTTTATTAACGGTTTACCCGTAGTGACCATGGAGCTCAAGTCCGAGTTTAAGCAATCCGTAGATAGCGCCATTAGTCAGTATAAACGTACCCGCCTGCCAAAAGACACTGACACGGGCAAGCCTGAGCCGCTACTTAGCTTTAAGCGTGGGGCTTTAGTACACTTTGCCGTTAGCCAATATGAAGTCTATATGACCACACGGCTGGCAGGCGAGAATAGCTATTTCTTACCGTTTAATAAAGGCACTAGTGAGGGCGGCGCTGGTAATGATGTGCCAGACGATAGCAGTCGTTATGCCACCGACTACCTATGGAATGAGGTGCTGACCCCTGAGCACTTATTAGCTATTCTGGGTCGCTTCGTGCATTTGCAAATTGAAACAGTAGAGGACTGGGAAGGGCGTAAGTCCAAAAAAGAAACGCTCATATTTCCGCGTTATCATCAGTGGGAAGTCGTCACAAAATTAGTCAATGCGGCTATCAATGAAGGGGCAGGGCAAAGCTCTGAGCAACGCTACCTTATTCAGCATAGTGCAGGCTCTGGTAAGTCCAATTCTATCGCTTGGACCGCCCATCAGCTCTCAACCCTGCATAATAGTGATGGCGCAAAGCACTTTCATTCGGTCATCGTTATCACCGATCGTACAGTGCTCGATGACCAGCTACAAGATACTATCTATCAGTTTGAACATGCCGATGGTGTAGTCGGTCGAATCAATAATAAAGAGGGCGACGGCTCCAAGTCAGAAAAGCTAGCGGCAGCACTAGAGAACTCGCAGCCGATCATAATTGTCACCATTCAGACCTTTCCCTACGTATTAAGAGCAATTGAGAACTCAGCCGTACTAAAAGAGCGGCGCTACGCTATTATCGCTGATGAAGCCCATTCCTCGCAGACAGGTGCTACTGCGCGTAAGCTCAAAGAAGTGTTGGCCTCTGGTACAGTGAATGAAAGTGCTACTATTAGCTCGGATGGCGTTATTGCAGATAATATTGAAATTCATGACCAGCCTTTATCGAGCGAAGATATGCTCGATAGTGTCATCGCTGCCCGTCGTAGTAGCCCTAATCTGAGCTATTACGCGTTTACCGCTACCCCAAAACCTAAGACTATAGAGCTGTTTGGGCGTCTGCCTAATCCTGAGCTGCCGCCATCTAAGCAAAATATTCCAGAGTCCTATCATGTCTACTCGATGCGTCAAGCGATAGAAGAAGGCTTTATCTTAGACGTATTGAAGAACTACACCAATTATAAAGTGGTCTATCAGTTGACCCAAAAGCTTGCCGCTGAAGACAAAGAAGTTGATACTCGCCGCGCGACTATTAAGCTTAATAACTGGGTACGCTTGCATGATCATAACATCGCGCAAAAGGTCAAAGTCATCATTGAGCATTTTAATGAAAACATCAAAGGATTGCTCGGCGGGCAGGCCAAAGCGATGGTGGTGACCGGCTCGCGTAAAGAGGCAGTACGCTACAAGCTCGCCTTTGATCGTTATATCAGTGAGCAAGGCTATCAGCGTATCAATGCCATGGTAGCCTTTTCAGGTGAAGTGAGCTTTCATGCTAATGATCCCGATAGCAGTGCTTTGCTTGAGCAAAAATTTACCGAGCAGACTATGAACCCCAATCTAAAAAGTCGAGACATGCGCAAAGCCTTTGATAGCGATGACTATCAAGTGATGCTAGTGGCTAACAAATTTCAGACAGGATTTGATCAGCCCAAACTTTGCGCTATGTATGTCGACAAAAAGTTAGGCGGCGTAGACTGCGTACAGACGCTCTCACGTTTAAACCGTACCTATGCGGGCAAGTCGGAGAGTGGTACCTTTGTGCTCGACTTCTTTAATGATCCAGAAGATATATTAGAGGCATTTCAGCCGTATTATAAAAATGCCACACTAGATGAAGTATCCGATCCTGATACTGTTTTCGAGCTATATGACAAGCTAGTAGCCAGCAAAATATTTCATTGGGCTGAGGTTGAGCAGTTGGTCATTGCCTTTTATGCTTCGAGTAAGTCTAACGCGGCTATTAGCAATATTTGCAAGCCTGCCGTTGAGCGTTGGCAAAAGCGCTATCAAGAAGCCCGCACGCAAGCCGCGCAAGCTAAGATACTGCTTGATCTTAGCAAGGCTACAGCAGATGCTGTGCTAATTGCCAATGCCGAAACCGATTATAAAGGCTATAAGACAGAGCAAGACGCGCTTGAGATCTTTAAAAAGGATCTGGCTACTTTTACCCGTCAGTACGAATTTATGTCGCAGATTGTCGATTATGATAATAAGGATCTGGAGAAGCTAAGTCTCTATGCTCGCCATCTGCAACCTATGCTACGTGAGAGACTCGATGACGATGAAGAGGTGGATCTTAGTAATATCGTTATGAGCCACTACCGCTTGTCTAAGCTACGTCAGCAAGACCTCAAACTGCAAGAAGATAGTGTCAATCCACTGAAGCCTGGGAGCGGTGGTACTGGTAAGGCTAAAGACAAACAAGAGGACTGGCTATCGAAAATAGTCGCTAGGTTAAATGAGCTATTCGATACTGAAAATTTGACCGATAGCGATTTAATTAATTACTCGCAAACCATCTGGGATAAAGTCAATGAAAATCAAATTGTAATGAAGCAGATCGCTAATAACACTGCCGATAAAGCGATGCTTGGCGATTTTCCAAACGCTACATTAGACGCCATCTTTGATAGCCAAGACGCTTATCAAGATATTACCAAACAATTACTATCAGACCCTAAGCGCTTGAGTCAATTCACGCGGTTTTTACTGGATACGAAGGTAAAGGCTTAGGAGAAGGTGAACCCTAATTATGCGCGATCATCTTATAAAGCATGAATATATATAAGAATGTATTGCTAGATCAAAAGTCAAAATAACTAAGGGTCAATATGGCTTTTATTTGTATAAAGAATGATGAAAAAATCTATAGTTTTATGTATAGCCTAAAAGACTGGATAGCGTTAAAAGAAGATAAAACGTCCAGTTTCAATATGGCTTGCTGTGGCAATCGAGCAATACTAAAGACAAGTAAGCTAGGTACGCAGTTCTTCGCCCATAAGACAAAACCTAAAGACTCTAACTGCTCGACTGGTGGTGAAACTGCCGAACACATGCATATCAAATATCTTGTTATGAAAGAATTAGATAGAAATGGTTGGAATGTAGCAGTCGAAAAAAGAGGGGTTACCCCTAGTGGTGAGGAATGGATAGCAGATATCTACGCAGAAAAAGGTAAAGCTAAGATTGCCATTGAAGTGCAATGGAGCCCTCAAACTTTTATAGAAACAAAATGCAGACAAGAAAAATATGCTCAATCAGATGTAAGGTGTGCGTGGTTGCTTAGAAGTGGCTCAATTAAAGATACCAACGCAATTACAGGCGATTATGCTTATAGTACGAAAGATATACCTGTATTCTCTATTTATAGAAATAAGACGCAGGACAATCAAGCTTATATGATTTATAACGTGAATAAGCTAGACAGCAACAGTAGTCGGTACAACCACCGTTCATTTAAGCCTATTACGCTACCATTAGAGAATTTTATACAAAGATTGGTGTCACAAGGCCTAGTTTTTATACCTTATGAGCGATTCACCTCTACAAAGTTTAGATTTAAATCCAACGGTATCACTGAGATGACTTTAGGGGTGAGTAAAGACTCTTGCGCTAAATGTGGTTACTCCAATCCGATAATTTCTGAGGTGAGATATAAAGAAGACTATAAAGTACGTTCTAAGAAAATAAAAAATTGTAGCGATAAAGAGCTTAGAATTATTAATACACATTTTTCTAAGAATTATGTTTTTTCACCCATAAAAAAGGTGCGTAGTGAAATACTTAACAAAGTTTTTATAGTCAACACTTGTGTTGAATGTGGTTTTGTCATAGATAGAGATGGTCAATATAGTACCTATTTAAAAAAATTTTTCACTAAGCCGCTTTTTATAAAGCATTTAGGTCTTAATACAGAAAAATTCTATACTTCGAATACAACTCTTAATACGGAATGTGTTTACCTTGTAAACAACAGTTTCAAAATCAAATATAACGAGAGTTTTGAGTTTGGTAAATGGGTTACTAGAGATAGTGAACCAGTTTAATCAGAATAATTGGCATATATGATTGTTTATAAAAAATCATATAATGTAATTTACTACTGTAGATTTTGCAATAATTACTATATAAGTTTGAAAGCAATCAAACGTAATCCTTTTGCCATACTGCGTTTTTGCAAACCATACAACACCAACTATCTTGAGCACGCATATATAGGATATCTGCTGGCATCTCTACCGGGCAAGCACTTGCACAGTACTCACAGAGCACATCATCTAAACAAGCGTAACATTGAGCAATCGTCTCAAACAATAGATTTGAGCTGATTCTATATTTCTGACATATCATTTGTACATGTTCAAGATAATCCTCCTTATGATCATATGCCCAATAATCAACACAGATTTTTTGATCTCTACTATTCTGTGTCATACCAAATTCAAGTTTGATACCCATAGTATGTCTCCTAATCAAAATGTCATTACATGTTCTATCGATTAGTTAGTTGTACAGAACTTTAAAAAATTATATGAAGTTATGTCTGTAAGAGACTCTTAATCACCTCATCTTGAGTCATTCCTATATGCTTGCAATAAAAAGCTTCAATCTCATCTAAAGCTTCACGTAATTGTCGCTGTGATACCTGTATGTAATGTAGTGTCACATCATCACTAGATTTAGCCTCACGATGATTGAGCAGTCTCTTTAACACTGGATAGGTTACATTAAGACTATTAGCGACAGTGCCAAATGTACGACGCAAATCGTGAGGCGTAATGTGCAAGCCAGCTTTGTTTGATATTGAATGATAACTACCGCTCAAATCTTTAACGTGGTCGCTATTTCTTTTCAAATCACTCGGAAATACCCAACGCTCTCCATTGCTCAATCTATAGCGTTCACTAAGTATGGCTTGAAGTATTTTTCCAGTAGGCATATGGTAATCAGAACCATTTTTAGTGGCTTTAAAAACGATACGAGCAGCGTCAAGATCTACATCTTCCCATCTTAGTGTCTGCGCTTCATTTAAGCGAACTCCAGCAAACATAAAAAGCAGTAAAAGATCACGAGCATTATTGCTATAAGATGCTTGTTTGAAAGAACTACCGTCACGGTGTTCAATCAAAGTTCTAAAATATACTCCTAAATACTCTTCTTCAACATGACGAGTACGAGGTTTAATTTTGTTCCAATCATTTTTGGCATTCAGTATTCGAATGGGTTGATCCTTTATTATGTACTCCTCATCGTCATCTAAGAAGCTATCTTGACAATAATTCCATACTGATCGAAGAGCTCGCATAGTAGCATTCGCTTGAGCTGGACTAGATTTGCTGATTTCCTTATGTTTTTCACTTATCATAGTTTTAGTTATATCGTTTAACGATATATCAAGCCAGTCATCGAGTCGACCAAGTATTTGCTGATCATAAGTTTCAATAGTACGGCTGGCAAGATTTGGCTTCATAGATTTAAAGTAGGTATATGCTTCATTAAGTGTCGGTATATCAGAATCTTGAATGTCTTTTAACTTTGGAGTAGCGTGATAACCATCGTAAACATCAAGTCCCTTTTTTATGTTGACCATCATCGTGCTCGCTTTTTCACGAGCTTCAGTCAAAGTGATTAGATGTGTTTCTTCAACTTCGTCACGATAGAGCTTACCATTGATGCGTTTATGAAGCGTGTATCTCTTAGATTGCTTACCCACACGAAGTGCAAAACCCGTTAATACTTCATCCATGTAGATGTCTGTACCATTTGAAGCATATGCAACTGAATCGATAAACTTCTTACTAAGCTTAACTTTCATAATTCATCCGTCACGCCGCAGTTATTATATTAATAGCACTATAATACGTGAACATGCAGATGTATTAAAGTATCAAGATAGTATCAAAATTTTATTTTACGCTGTTATTACTCGACCAATTTATAAATAATTCACGCAATAAAAAACCCTCACAATCTATAGACTGTAAGGGTTTCGTATAGTGGTACCAGTGGTCGGACTCGAACCGACACGCTTTTAAAGGCAACGGATTTTGAATCCGTCATGTCTACCAATTCCATCACACTGGCATGTTAGAAGATAATGTCTATTAAATAAATATTATCGAATTGGGCTACAGGGTTAACTCTGTATAGGCTGCGTATTATAGCAGCCTATTTTTGATCGTCAAGACTTATTTAAAATAATTTTCGATCAATTCAACATTTTTATCCTACAAAGGCACGTTCAACTGCGTAATCTGCTTGCACACCCATGCGCGGTGAAACGGTTAGGCCAAAGTCATCCAAAATGGCTGACACTTCGGCGTTGAATGGCATGCTGCCACATAACATGACGCGGTCGTCGTCTTTATTCATCGGTGGTAAACCGATGTCTTCGAATAATTTACCTGATTTCATCAAGTCTGTGACTCGGCCTTGGTTTCTAAACTCTTCACGAGTGACAGTCGGGTAGTAGATGAACTTTTCGCGGAACCATTCACCAAAGATTTCATCATTCGGCAGCTCATTTTCGAACATATCGCGATAAGCCAAATCATCAACGTGGCGGACACCATGAACCAAAATAACTTTGTCAAAACGCTCATATACTTCAGGATCACGTGCCAATGCCAAGAAAGGGGCAAGTCCGGTACCTGTTGAGAGCATGTATAAATGTTTGCCAGGTAATAAATCATCTAATACCAACGTACCTGTTGGCTTTTTGCTGACCAATAGCTCATCGCCAACTTTGATGTGCTGCAAACGTGATGTTAAAGGGCCGTCTTGAACTTTGATGGAGAAAAACTCTAACTGGTCTTCGTAGTTAGGACTAGCAATCGAATAGGCACGCAACAGTGGCCTACCATCGACAACAAGACCAATCATCGCAAATTCGCCATTACGAAAGCGTAGGCCATCGTCACGAGTGGTTTTGATACTAAATAGAGAGTCATTCCAATGATGAACCTCTGTGACCGTTTCGGTGCGAAGTTTTGACATAAAGTCCTCGTTAATTAATAAGTGGTTATCGCTGTCGTTAGGCTTAAATACGTATTAAATCAAAATTTTCAATGATAGATTAAAAAATATAAAAACCTATCAGTATTCTAATAGTTATCGAAAAAGCTGAATGTTAAAACGTACCTACCGTAAAATTCAATAATAAGGTTTATCTATCAGCCGATAGGGCTGTAGACTATTTTTTGTGCATGTTAAATCATCAGTATTGATAAGAGGAGTTACAAATAAGCCAAATGTAAAAGACTCTCATCAAAAAATTTCTTGCACATGATATCAAACTTTAAAGTAAAAATCCGTCTAGCTGCTACCCACCAGCATGATAAAATGGAATATCGTTAGTGAGTAATTTTGTATCATTTGGCCAAATTGTCTAAAAAGAACCGTTTTTTATTACTGGAGCTGCTCTATGTCTGATGACAATATGTCTTTAGATAACTCTCACCACGTCCCAATCATTGGCTACCATCGTGCGCCGCTTTCACAAAAATTTGGGGCGCCGCGTCAGCCAAATTTGGTCTCATTGACCAGCGTGATTGAAATGCTAGCGCCCTACGATACACCGGCGGCGTTTGAGGGTTTAGAAGACTTTAGCCATATATGGGTCAGCTGGCAGTTTCATCATAATTATCGAGATAAAGACAATAATCAAGCCAATAGTAGCTTTCGGGCGCAAGTGCGGCCACCAAGATTGGGCGGTAATCAAAAGATTGGCGTATTTGCCAGTCGCAGTATGTATCGTCCATCAGAGCTAGGACTGTCCGTTGTCAAACTTGAGCGTATTGAGATAGTACAAGGCCGTGTGCTACTTATCATCAAGGGTGCTGATATGATAGATGGCACGCCAATTATCGATATAAAGCCGTACGTAGCTTATAGCGACGTGCTTCTGGATGCAAAAAGTGGATTTGCGCCAATTGCTCCAGTATTGTTAGATGTGGTGATGACAGAGGCGGCTTACGAACAATTTATGCTGCTAGCAAGCGTAGGAGAGCCTGCTGAAATCAGTAATAATGATGCAAGCCATAGCTCTATAAAGAGTGTACCGAAAAGTGCTACAGTTGCTTCGATGGTCGAGCACATACAAAGTCAATTGCTAATCTCTGATATCGATGCTATCAAAGCGCTAATTGCGCAAGATCCAAGGCCTGCATACCGCCGCAGAGAGAAAGAAACCTCATTTATCATGCGCTATAAGTCTGTTGATGTGAGCTTTTGGCTGATAGACTCAGGACAGTTGCAAATAACAGCGGTAGTGGCAATATAAGTGATATGAATCGATAGCATGTTTGTCAACGTACCCCAAACAATAAAAGAAGAAAAATATGGCTGCTCAGAATTATTCGATAGTGATTGATTTACGCTGGTGCCTAGATGAGTTATTGGCAGATAAAGTCATCGATCAACGTGGCTATAATTTGGTAATCACCAGCCGCCGAAACAAAGCGCAGCATCCATTGCTGACGATTAGTGAGTTTGGCTTGCCAAATGGCCATGCCCTCGATAGTAACTCTGATAATAAGTTGACGCTGGCATGGCTAAATCAGTGGCTAGCGGCCAAAGCAGACATGCCACTCGTTCGTATTGATCCATTAAAAGTTGACGTCCCGGCAGTGACGCAGCTGATGTCTTTTGAATATGCTCGCTCACAGTATATTTTGCCCATTGAGGTCACTTTAGATGAAGTGGTCATCGGGACAGATCAGCCTTTTTATACCGATTGGCACTCAAATATCGAAAAGCTAATCAAGTCAAAAAGCTATCGCACGGTCTATATCAATCCTGAGCAAATCAATCGCTACCGCCAAGAGTTCTATCAAGTCACGCAAGCAATAGCAGGGGCAAATAGTGTTCACAAACGTGCTGCGGCTGATGTTACTAATGTCGAAGCATTGCTGCAATTAGGCGATAATACCAACCCTGATGCCAATGACCAGCATATCGTCAGAGTCGTTGATTGGCTCTTACAATATGCTTTTGAGCAGCGTGCCAGTGATATCCATTTGGAGCCGCGCCGTGAGACGGGAAAAGTGCGTTTTCGTATTGATGGCGTGCTGCATACTGTGTACGAGATGCCACTCGCGATTATCGTGGCAGTGACGGCACGTATTAAAATCTTAGGGCGTCTGAACGTTGCAGAAAAACGTAAGCCGCAAGATGGTCGACTAAAAACGCGTACGCCAAAGGGGTTAGAGACTGAGCTGCGTCTATCGACTATGCCCACCGCTTTTGGAGAAAAGCTGGTCATGCGGGTTTTTGACCCTGAAGTGCTCGTGCGCTCGTTCGCGCAGCTTGGTCTGTCGGGTAAGCAGCTTGAGACGTGGCATGAGCTGACCGCAAATCCCAACGGTATTATTTTGGTCACTGGACCGACGGGATCAGGTAAAACGACGACTCTTTATAGCACGCTCAAGCAGCTTGCCACTGAGCAGGTGAATGTCTGTACGATTGAAGATCCTATCGAAATGATTGAGCCTGCATTCAACCAAATGCAGGTGAGTCCAGGAATTGATTTGTACTTTGCGGATGGTATTCGCTCCCTGATGCGTCAGGATCCTGACATCATTATGGTTGGGGAGATTCGGGATGCAGAAACCGCTAACATGGCAGTACAAGCCTCACTGACGGGGCACTTGGTACTCTCGACCTTGCATACCAATGACGCACCAAGTTCTATTACACGCTTGCACGATCTGGGTATTCAGCCTTTTTTAACCTCAGCGACTATATTAGGGGTCATGGCACAGCGCTTGCTACGAACGCTATGTCCGCACTGCAAAAAAGCAGTAGAGGTGACGCCGGACAGCGAAATAGCCATTCAGTGGCAAGAGTTGGTACAACCTTGGCGCGCGCCAGTACCCACACAGATTTATACCGCGCAAGGCTGCGAGCACTGTCGACATACTGGCTATCAAGGACGAGTCGGACTCTATGAGATTATGCCTTTATCCAATGAGTTAAAAAAATTGGTCGCTGCCGATGCCAATTTAGACGTACTTAAGCAACAGGCATACCGCGAAGGGGTGCAGCCTCTACGTCTATCAGGTGCAAAACGCATTAGTGAAGGGGTGACAACGATAGAAGAGGTGATGCGTGTGGTGCCGCTACATTAGTATGAGGCATTTACAAACCAGATTATCAACAATAGCCACACCTAAATATTGCTGTGTTTGACTATAGCGATATTTTCTCGACTTGAAAATATAAGTCTTTAGAGCAATCAACACACTAACGAATGTTAAATTCCAATAACTTTTACTGATACTGTTCCAATAACGAGATTATTTATGTTTACAGATACACATTGCCACCTCAACCGCTTAGATCTAACCAAATATGATGGCCAGTTGTCCGGCGCGATTGACGCCATGAAAACGGCTAATGTCACTCGCGCGATGGCGATCATGTGTGATTTTGCTGAATATGATGAGATTGCTGATATTGTCAGCACTTATAATGATGAGACTTTAAACCTAGGTATGAGCGTCGGTATTCATCCTTGTGAAGACATTGGTATATTACAATCAGCGACAGTCGAGCGTCTGATAGAAACGGCCAAAGCGGATCATGTGTGGGCAATTGGAGAGACAGGACTCGATTATTACTGGTCAACAGAAAACAAAAAAGCGCAGCAAGCCAGCCTTGCGCGTCATATTCATGCCAGTCAGCAACTAAAAAAGCCACTCGTCATCCATATGCGTGATGCCAAAGAAGACACGATTGATATTCTAAAAAGTGAAGGTGCGGAGCATGGCATCATTCATTGTTTTACTGAAGATTGGGAGACAGCGAAGCGCGCGCTAGATCTAGGATTTTATATCTCATTCTCAGGTATCGTGAGTTTTAAGAGTGCACAAGACATCAAGGATGCTGCTCAAAAAATGCCGAGAGACAGAATGCTCATCGAGACAGACAGTCCATACTTGGCGCCAGTCCCCAAACGCGGTAGACCAAACGAGCCTGCATATGTTCCCTACGTGGCAAACTGTATCGCAGACATGTATGGATGTAGTAGCGAGGAAGTCGGTGCACTGACGGCAAAAAACTTTGAAAATTTACTGGCACAGTATCATTAAAATGGTTATGCTATGACCACTCAGTCATTTATTTGATAGTCTTGTGGTTCAATCCCCTTAGGTATGTATCACACTAAATATAGCCACCTGATTATCAATGACTATTTAGCAAACATAAGCATATTTCCTTTTGTGGTCCTCGAGCAGTCTTGGTACAATCTCATACTTTCATTGCCGATGTACTGCCGTAAATGATGGTTGTATGCTTAATCTTGTCATGTTTTAGGAGAGATTATGAGTCGTCAGCATCAGTTTAAGGCACGAGAAGAAAATATCTTAGCGATGGCAGAGCAATTGCTACTTGAGTCAGGCGATGGTGATATTACTTTGGACAGTTTGGCAGATCAGCTCGACTTGGCTAAAGGCACGCTATATAAGCATTTTTCTAGCAAAGATGAGCTTTATCTGCGTATTATTATCCGCTACGAAGAGCAGCTATTTGATATCAACCGTATTGATGACTGCCCATCGGCAGGCGTTGCCCGCATGATTTTTCAACAGCTATTTAATCCGCAAAAAGCCATGCTATTGAATCAAATCGAAGAGCGTCTGGCAGCATCGGTCACTGGTCTGAATCGCTTATTTGGCGAGTTGTATGATATTCGTCGCCAGCGTATGAAGCGCTTGATTGATATTATCAGTGCTTATCTGAAAGACGAGCATAGTAGTCTGAGTACTCGCGATTATTTATCTTCTATTTGGGCGATGGGTCAAGGCGGTGCGGGTCTACTAAACTCAAGCTTTTATCAGCGTTATTTGGGTCGACGTGATACCTTGCGCTACGCCTTTGTTCAGCAAATGCTAGAATTGCCCAGTCACTATCCTGCTGAAGAAGATGAAGTCATGGATGAAGATATGCAAGAATTAGTAGAGCAGATCGATACTGAATCAGAAGAGCATCGCAATACCAATTATTAGAATGTCGACTGATTTTCGATATCATTGATTATTTAGTGTTACGTGTTGTCATACCTGATATGGCAGCACGTCAAAATCTATCTTTCAATGTATCTTTCTTAGCGTTCATAAAAATGAACGTTATCACCCTATATACAAAACTGAATTACAGGCTTATAGGTGCAATATGCCGGTCACTGTCAAGACTCAGTCCAGCTCAGCGGCCAATTGCCCTTTAGCCATCGTCGGTCAAACGCCTTGTTCAAACCGCTTTGGTATTTTAGCTACATCGTCTGATTGTAGTTGTCTCTCTCTATCAAGTAATGCATGTCCCTCACAACATACCTCATCGATAAGCAGTCATAAGCAAAGTGGTTTTACGCTGGTTGAAATCGTGGTAGTGGTGGTGATTCTATCTATATTTGCCGGCATGATGAGTCTGTCTGTCGGCAGTAGTGACTCTCGCAAAAACCGCGCCTTTTATGAACACTTCACTGATTCACTGAGCTACGTCCGTTTGCTATCAGTTGAGCGTATGCAGCCGATGGGCTTACGTTTGCAGGCAGATAAGCAGGGACAGGTAGTGCCTGTAATCGTTACCTTATCGAATCCTTATATTGCCTATCAAACGGCTGATATTTCAGTAGGTAACAGGGACAGCCAGCCAAAGAACGCAATGGAGCTGTCTGCTGATTTGAGCAGTCTGTCAGACTCTACTGGAGAGACTCAGCCAACACCGAGCTGGGAGGTTGAATCAGAGGTTAGCTTGCCTGAGCTGCCCGCTGGCGTGAGTATCAGAGTGCAGAGCTTGGATGCTAGTAATTCAACGAGTACAGGACAGACGCAAACGCTACAGCCTTGGTTTAGTGATCAAAGCGTGCCGCAGGTACTATGGTTTGGTACGGGTCAAGCGACGCCTGTCACCATCGAAGTAATTCACGATTCGCGTCTGGTGGGTGAGGTGATTACGATAATGCCCGATGGTAGTATGATGATAGGGCAGGGATTATAGTGAATAAGTTGTCCAAATATTCTGCGACGAAGGCTCAGCCTACGTCTCTCAAATCTATATCACTTAAGTCTGGGCGCGAGAGTGGTTTTACCTTGATTGAGGTAATGGTTGCCTTAGCCATTCTGGCAGTAGTGGCCGTCGCGGCGAGCCGTGCTAGCAGTGCGTATTTGAAATCGGTTGATATATTGCGCACCCGCACGCTTGCTCATTTTGTCGCACAAAATGCCGCTGCTGATTTGCGTATTCAAGACACATGGTTGACTGCCAACCGTACCCAAACGATTAATGCTCAAGGGCGTGACTGGCAAATAGTCATGACTGTCGGTGATGCCATCACACCTGCACTAAAACAAGTAAATATCGCAGTGGCGCCTATCATAGACGGACAGGCAGGCACGTCGGTCACTGATATTAGTGTCATGCTAAGCAATGCCGACCAAGATACGGGCAGTTTAGATTTAAGTAGTGAAAGTAGTATCGGACAAGCAGGGGGTGGCTTGTGAGTATGAAACTACAGCGCGGGTTTACGCTGCTTGAGCTGATGGTTGCTATGGCGATATTTGCCATGTTGGCAGTCGCAGGCTGGCAAGTATTTGACAGTGTCAACCGCGCGCGAGCGCGAGCACAGTTCCATGCTGATAATTTGGCCGTACTACAGTATGCCTATCTACAACTACAGCAAGACATGGCACAAGTGATTCCTTATCAAGCGCTTAATACTCAAAATAATAGTACGCCAACTAACAGTACAAACGACAGTACAAGTAATAGTAACCAAGCAGGCGAGCAAAAAAATGAGATAGCACCTGAGCCTTTTATGAGGGTAGATGGTGAGCATGTCAGCTTTGTACGCTTTGCTGATCCTGATCCACGTTATCAAAGCAGCACTAGTCTCCAGCATATTGAATATATTTTTGTAGATGAGCGCCTGATACGTCGTCAATATACCAGTCTTGAAGATGGGCGCGATAGCGTCAGTTTAGACAGTGTGTTATTAGAAGGTGTTACTGCTGGGCGTTGGCAAGCCTATTTGCCAGAGCTGAGCACCAAATTTCCAAGCGATGACGTCAATAATAGTAGCAATACAAATATAGCATTGGGGCAAGCAGCGGGTGCTAACCCCGATGTTGTTTTGCTACCGAAAGGAATTGCCGTCAACTTTACTTATCAAGACATGCCTATTACTTGGCAGTGGGCCCTAGCGCCACAACCAATACCCCGTAGTAGCGCAAAGGCTGCTAACAGCAACGATAGTAATAATGATAATAGCAGCGACAATAATAATGGTAGTGATAGTAACAACAGTAATAGCGGTAGTAATACAGATAATAGCAATGTGGGAAACAGTAATTGAGAAGGTAGTATTTAACATGCATCACTTGCTCAGCAACATAAGCTCTCTATGACAATGAAAGCAAACTCTCAGCGCGGTGTGGCGCTGCTTACTATCTTACTATTGGTGGTGAGTATCACGGTCGTGGCAGGGGCGATGCTTGCTAGCCAAAAAGTTGCGATTAGGCGCAGCGGATTATTGTTTGATCAAAATCAGCTATTGCAAGACATCGATGCCGGTCAGCAGCTGGCAGTGACGATGATTCGTGCTGATAGCAAGCTTAACGATACCGATAGTGAGCAAGATATCTGGGCACAGCCGATACCGTCGTACACATTAGCGAATCATAGTATCAGCATCGAGCTGCGTGATGAGGCGGGTCGTTTTAATATCAATAACTTGTACCAAGGTGGCACGGTTGATACTGCTGCGCTAGAAGTGTTCCAACGTCTCTTAACACAGTTGAATTTAGAACCAGATATTGCTATTGCCGTCCTCGATTGGCAAGATACGGACAGTGAAGTTTATCTAGATGGCGGTGATGAAAGTGCGGTATATTCTCAGCAACTAAACCGTTCAGTAGATGGCACACTACCAAACCAGCCTTTTGTTAGCGTTGATCAGTTACAAGAGGTTCGAGGGGTGAGTGCAGAGGTGTTAGCGACACTACGACCTTATCTGACGGCTGTTCCTTATTACTTACCTATCAATATTAATACTGCGAGCCCCGCATTGCTTGCCGCACTGATCGATGGTGCCACCAGACAGCAGATGCAAGGGATAGTCGACACGCGCAGTAAGCAAGTGCTCACGTCTATCGATGAGCTATGGCAACTGCCAATTTTGAGTGGCTTAGATGAAAAGCAGCGGGCCGCATTGACGCCTTTGTTGGCAGTTGATAGCCAAGCCTTTATGGCGCTTATTACCGCGAGTGATAATGCAACTGTTGGTCAGGCAAGACAGCGCTTTGCTACCGTATTAATTGGTAAAAACGCAGCGAACGACAGTCAAGCCACAAACGACACTAGTAGTAACAGCAGCGATATCACTAGCGAAAAGCCCAAGGAAGTCAAAGTGGTCACGCAGCGACTATGGGCGTTTCGTCCTAGCTTTTGATGAATGGTAATGCGCTTTTTATTAATCTCTCAAGCGGGTCTCTTCACTAGATTTCCAGTTGTAAGCACCATAAAATAGCATCTGCGCTTGGCGAGTGCAGTTATGTAGCATCAACTGTTTATTCTCTTCGATGACATTTAGATCGATTTCGTCATCGTGATCTTCAGTGTAGGTCAATTCTAACCAGTCGATAATCCAAGAAAAGAACATATTTACGCCAGCCTCAGCCAATAGACGACGGTCATAATCATTGATATGGGTAAATGCTGGCTGTAATGCCAGATCATCTGCCAAGCTTTGGGCATGTTTTTTAACCAGTTCATTGATGGCTTTTCGCACAGATTCCGAGCCACCGTAGCGCTCACTGACCAAAAACTGCCAGTAGTAAGGCTGATCGCTGACCATATATAAGAACAACTGAATGCTTTTGGCTATCTGACGATCAAAGCTACGCTTGCGTCCAATTTGTAGGCTATCGCTGAGTGTGGCGAGCGTACCACCCAACTCTTCGATGACCAAGGCGCGACCGAGCGACTCCATATCATCAAAATGGCGATAAAACGCAGTCGGCACAACGCCAACCTCACGCGTGACTTGTCTGAGACTAATAGAGCTAAAAGATTGCCCTGTCATACATAGATCGAGTACGGCATTAAAAAAGGCGTGCCGAGTTTGAAGTTTTTTTTGTTCGCGACTGCTCATAATGTTTCAAAATTATCCGATAGAGGTTTATCATACTCATTTCAGCGCACAAATACGACCAAAATGCACAATTCGTGCTAATTTACTAAACCTGCACTAGGGCGTGTTGAACATTCGCAAATAGGCACTGCTGATCGCTAAAATTGTTCCAGACAAGGCACAAAGCGACGATAATGCAGATGCCTTAGCGAGATTTGTAACGCAGTATGGGGCAATTTTAGCATCAGCCCCAACGATAAAAAGCAGGGGACAGGACTCTTTTTTGCCGCTTCATTGTTAAAAATAAGCGCTTAGAATGACTAAACTTATTATTTTTAACATCGAATCGCCTAAAAAATAGTCGCTGTCAGTGCCATGGTCGAATGTTCAACACGCCCTAATTAATCTTTTAAACCACCGTACCCCAATGACCTTGCAATTCTTGCGCCAATCGATAGGCTTCATGGTCATTCATGCCTGTTATAAAATCTAAAATATTCAATATATTGTGATAAATATTGTCTGATAATGCGCGGCGATGCTCATCTAAGTGTGGCTGTAGTAATCTTAACAGACTCTGTTGCTCAAACGACATAGATGCAGCAGTTTCTACTGCCTCAGTCCCCGTCCAAGCCAGTGGTACAAAGGCATCCATTAGACGATGCAAGCATTGATTGGCCATTAGCTCCATTCTTACTTTGTTTGGATGATTAAATATTTTTTCGCGGGCCAATTGCTTGGCCTGCAAGATGCCAGTTTGTACAGTGGTGTCGCAATGGGCAAACAAGCTGTCTTGGAGCGTACCTGCCAGCAAGTCTTCACTATTGGCCACAAAAGCATCGGTGATCGTATTGACCAAGCGCATCATGGCGCGTGATCGCAAAGAGGCCAGACTCTGCCTGACTGACATATGCACAGGCAGGCTGACGCTATCAGGATGCTCGCCAATCAGCTCGTAAAATATCGTGGCAACCTCACTATAGGTTAGCATATTCAGATTAATACCATCTTCTAAATCTATCAGCGCATAACAGATATCATCTGCCGCTTCTAACAGATACGCCAACGGATGGCGTGCAAAGCCATCGTGATGTGTTGAGCGCGGCAAATGCAAACATGCTGCCAGCTCCTCTAACTGAGAGGTCTCGCTATAAAAGCAGCCGAATTTCTGTACATTATGGGCGTTGTCATTTGCATCATTGCTGTGAGTGGCACGCCAAGGATATTTCATAAAAGCGCCTAGCGTTGCGCAGGTAAGACGCATACCGCCTTTATCGGGATGGTGCTCATTGCGCACCAGTAACCGAAACCCTTGTGCATTGCCTTCGTAGGCCAGTAAGTCCAGTCGCTCGTTGCTGCTTAATTTTTGCAAAATCGCTTGAGGATCAGGCTGCCGAAACCAGTCACGAATGGCGTACTCTCCAGCATGACCAAACGGCGGATTACCAATATCATGAGCGAGGCAGGCTGCTTGTACAATTACGCCAATATCAGATGGCGAGACTCCTGTTAGTAAGCCATTGCCTAGCTTATCATGGAGCTTTTCTGCGGTCATCATCCCTAAAGAGCGTCCAATAGAGGAGACCTCAAGCGAATGGGTCAGGCGAGTATGGATACCCAGCTGATTGGTCAATGGATGAACTTGGGTTTTTTGATTCAACTGCCTAAACGAGTGAGAGAATACCAGTCTGTCATAGTCTTTGTGAAACTGTGAGCGAGTACTTGTATTAGCGCCGTATTTTTTGGCAGCGCCAAGACGCTGTGAGTTGAGAAGATGAGACCATTGCGCAGTAGAAGAAGACAAAGAGGTTGGGGTACTTAGCATATTGGAACATCCGAAACCAAGGGAGCCTCTAGCATAACAAAATAGCGCCCTTGGTACAGCCACTAAGCGCCATGGCAATTAAGATTTATGACAATCAAAAATTACCTCTTCCTCGTCGATAGGCACATTACTATTTAGTGTTTTGTTTAGCAAGGTTGCGTTGTCACCATCCACTTGCCATATAATGCCATGAGTGTCATCTAATCCAATATCACTTGTGTATATGGTTTTGTCAGTAAGGGCGTCGCTACCAGAGGCAGCTGTCAAATCGTATTCGATACCGTCAATAAGTAGGTGCGCAGTCTGCGGTGTGGCATCGGTATGATAGTAGACGCCGATAGTAGCAGTAGGCTCACAAGAGAATGGTGTGCTGTTGCTAGCGTGCTCAGAATGGTCGTGACCCTCATGATCGTGTCCTTCGTGAACATCCATGTCATTATGACTTTCATGGTCATGTCCTTCATGATCGTGTTCCATATCATCATGGGCTTCGTGATCATGCCCCTCATGGGCATGTTCATCGTGCTCTGCGTGACTGTCTACGGTTGTCACGTCTTCAGATGCTGCTGGCTCACCGTCTGTTTTTGGCTGGCAGCCTAACAATGAAACTGTCATAACACTGCCTACTATAGCAGCACTTGCAAATTTGGAAAAAGAGAAAAAGTCAGTCAAAGTATAAGCCCTCAAATAAGCAAAATAAGATATGTTATAATATAACAAAAGGATAATAAAATAAAGCCGATGCTGGAAAATATCCAACATCGGCTGATTAGCTATCAGGCAGTATTGACTAGCTAAAGCTACACGTTAAATCTAAAATGCATGACATCGCCATCTTGAACGATGTAAGTTTTGCCTTCCAGACGTGACTTACCAGCGGCAGCAGCGCCTTTTTCACCGTTGTATTCGATGAAATCATCATAAGCGATGACTTCAGCACGAATAAAGCCGCGCTCAAAGTCCGTATGAATCACGCCAGCGGCTTGCGGGGCAGTAGCGCCAATTGCAACGGTCCATGCACGTACTTCTTTGACACCAGCGGTGAAGTAAGTCTGCATATCAAGTAAGTCATAACCACCGCGAATCACTTGATCAAGACCAGCCTCTTCCATGTCCATTTCAGCCAAAAAGTCTTTTTTGTCCTCTTCATCTAGCTGGGCAATTTCAGCTTCGATTTGGTTGCATAGAGGAATGACGATAGATTCTTCGCCAGTCGCGTAATCACGAACAGCGTCGAGATAGGGGTTGTTTTCAAAACCATCTTCAGCAACGTTAGCAATATACATGGTTGGCTTTAGGGTGATGAGGCCGTAGCTACGGATGAGTTTTTTCTCATCAGCGTCTAGATTGGCCGCGCGCGCCGCTTTGCCTTCTGCTAATAATGGTTCAATCTTTTTGAACACATCCAGCATGGCGCTAGCGTCTTTGTCACCGCCTTTGGCTTTTTTGGTCAAGTTCAGTATCGCGCGTTCAACCGCTTCCAAATCTGCCAATGCCAACTCGGTATTGATGGTTTCGATATCGTCAATCGGGCTAACGCGACCATCGACGTGTACCACGTTGTCATCATCAAAACAGCGTACGACATGAGCAATCGCATCAGTTTCGCGGATGTTGGCGAGGAACTGGTTGCCCATGCCTTCGCCTTTTGACGCGCCTGCCACCAAACCTGCGATGTCTACAAACTCCATCGTCGTTGGCAATACGCGCTCAGGATTAACGATATCCGCCAGTTTCTTTAGGCGTGGATCGGGTACTGGTACGATACCGGTGTTGGGATCTTTGGTACAAAACGGAAAGTTTTCAGCGGCGATACCCGCTTTGGTCAACGCATTAAACAAGGTGGATTTACCCACGTTTGGTAGGCCGACGATGCCGCAATTAAAACCCATAACAGTCTCTCAATGTATTAATAAAATAGTTGGTGCTGAGCTAATATAAGACTTGATATTTAGTCAGGATAAAACTGAGTTCATCTAAAGCTCAGCTTGTTTGAAATATCAGTCAAATAGACAATCAAAATTGGGCACATTGTAGCAAATTTACGGGAATAGGGGTGAGGTTGTTACTTTATATGCTAAGGTTTTTACTCAGCGTTGTTGGGTGTTTTTCTACTAAGGCTCAGATAGGTTAAACGCTGAAAATTGAATACAATGGGTTGCTTCTTATTTAGATAAGTGGTGTTCAATTTGGTATTCAGTATTTTTTGCTATAGTAAGTTATCATAGATAAATAGTGGCATCAGGCTCACAAACAGTAAGTGCAATCTGCTGGCTGGATTAATTTTTTTCAAACAATCAGCTCGCTCCAAAACAAAATGTAAGGCAATATCCAATAATGACAACCTCGATTTTTGACACACGCCGCTATAAGTATCCACAAAATTTCCTTGAGATGAAGCCAAAACTTGCTCGACTTGAGCAGGCCATCAAAAAGCTAGAGGCAAACCTCATTGATGCTAATGTTCAAGCAAATACGAAGCTGTTGACTCAAAGGTTGGATAGTCATTTAGGATTGAAGGTCGACTATGCCAGTGAGCTCAATCCCGATCAGCTCATGGCTGCCACCACTATCGAAGGTAAAGTGTTGGTGATTGCGGGTGCAGGATCGGGTAAAACCAAGACTTTGACCTATCGCACCAGCTATTTACTAGAAAATGGCGTGTCGCCCAAAGAGATTTTGCTACTAACCTTTACTCGTAAAGCGGCAAATGAAATCAAAGATCGCGCTAAATCTTTGCTGGCAAGTAGTCTTTCAAATCAAGAGCTATCTGATGACGCATTGGCTGAAGAAAAATTACCAACAGATAAAGCATTAAACAGTATCACCAGTGGCACCTTTCACTCATTTTGCAATATGCTGCTGCGCCAATACTCTGGTCTGCTCGGTATCAATCCACGATTTACGATTTTAGATACTGGCGATAGTGAGGATGCTATCGACTTGGTACATAAAGAAAAAAAGTATCCTACCCAAACCAAAACCCAAGCCTTTCCGCGCAAAAAAACATTGCAAAATATCATTTCAACCTCTAGAAACAGACGCATTCCTATTCGCGACCTAATAGAAAGTAGCTATCCTGATATCGCCGTACATATTCCTATCATCGAGCAATTAGCAATTGATTTTCATGAGTATAAGCGCGCCAATCACTTATACGATTTTGACGACATTATCAGTCAAGTGGTACGTCATCTAAAAGCCAACGACACCTTTAGGCAGCGACTTCAAAACACGTATCGTTATGTCATGGTTGATGAATATCAAGACACCAATATTCCGCAAAAGCAGCTAATTGACTTAATATGTGAGCCTGATTCGGTGTCACTAATGGTCGTTGGCGATGACAATCAAAGCATCTATGCCTTTCGCGGTGCTAATTACGAAAATATTTTGCTATTTGGTGAGACGTATCCCAATGCCAAACTTATCAAGCTTGAGCAAAATTATCGCAGTACGCCGTCAGTTTTAACCTATATCAACGCGTTGTCAGCGCAAATCACGCTAGGCTATCAAAAGCAGCTGTATTCTGATGCGCCAATAGCAGGCGACAAGCCAATATTTCGACGACTCAGCGATGAGACAAAAGAAGCGAGTTATATCACTGATAAGATAGTCGCGCTAAAGCCTGAGTATGATTATAACGACTTTGCGGTATTGTGCCGCACGTCTTTTCAGTCCAATTATGTACAGCTAGAATTTATGGCGCGCAATATTCCCTTCATCGTGGTGGGCGGTATCAAGTTTATTGAAAGACGCCATATCAAAGACGTGTTGGCTTTTGTCAAAGTTCTCTATAACCCGAACGATACGATTGCTTGGCATCGTATTTTAACTTTGTTTAAAGGGGTAGGAGCAGTCACGGCGACGCGCTTAACCCAAGCCATCACCGCTGACAATAATGCGTTTGAGTCGCTACTGGCAGCATCGTTTGCCAAAAAAAGCGATCAGCTAAAGCCTCTATATCACACGCTTACCAAGGCCCAGCAAGCAGAAACGGTTGAGGCAGCCATTGAGCATATTCTTGAGTTTTATATCCCTGTGTTAAAGTTGATAGAAGACAACTGGCGTGAGCGTAGCGAGGACTTTCGGGTGCTAAAGAATTTAGCGACAGAGCACACGAGCCTCGATAGCTTTTTAGAAAATCTTGCGCTCGATCCGCCCAATGACTCAGTCGCGGTCATGGAAAGCTCTGAAGATGGACCAAGTAATGATAAAGTCACGATCTCAACCATTCATAGTGCTAAGGGGCTTGAATGGCCAGTGGTGTTCGTCAATTCATTGGTCGATGGCATCACGCCGCATCATCGTTCATTAGATGACTTTGAAGCATTAGAAGAAGAGCGTAAGCTGTTCTATGTGGCCTGTAGTCGTGCAAAAACGCAGCTGTATTTGACCGCGCCGAATTACTTCTCTAGTTACTCTGGATACTTTGATATGGCCTCACGCTTTATTGCGGAGCTATCGGCTGACGAGGTAACAGTAGAGACGGTAAAATCGCCTATCAAGAAAAATGATGACCCAATATGGTGGTGATTTTTTGAGGATATTGATGGTATCTATCATACTGGGTTTTAGTGTGTATTTTGCGGATTTTGGTCGTCCAATAATGGCTTGATACGCCAACTATTCCTTTTGAAAATGACCTACAAATAAAGGTATAGCCAAAAGTATTTAATAGTAAAAATATTTTTCAAATAAGGGTTTAATATTGAGCACAATGCGTTACTATGACCACCTAATTTGGTAAGACCTTTATATTTGATACTCTGTATTAACACCCTAAGAAAAGGATAGGTTATGCGCTACGAAGTGATCGTTATCGGTGCAGGTATGGTTGGCACGTCAATCGCGTGGCATCTACAAAAAAATAACTCAAACGTATTACTCTTAGACAAGAAATTGCCAGGGTCAGAGACCTCATATGGTAATGCCGGCTTGATTCAGCGCGAAGCGATTCATACGCATCCTTTTCCTCGTCAGCTGACAGAGATGATCCGAGTATTACCAAACCAAGGTACTGATATTCGTTATCGTATTCCAGCTATTCTGCGTTATCACCAAGCGCTGCTACAGTACTGGAAATACTCAACGCCTGCGTCTGTCAAAAAAATCGAATCTGAGTGGCAGACGTTGATTGAGCATTGTACCAGTGAGCACCAAACCATGATTAGCGCTTCTGGTGCTGATGAGCTCATTACTCGTGATGGTTGGTTACAATTGCATCGCTCAGAAGAGACTTTCAAAGAAGCGCAAGCATCCGCCATTGATGCACGTAATCAAGGGGTTGAGCACAATGTACTAAACCTTGAACAACTAAAAGCAATGGAGCCTCGCGCCAATTTTGACGGTTTCGTTGGTGCTATTCATTGGTTGAATTCATGGCAGGTATCAAACCCAAGCTCGCTTGTAAAAGCCTATGCAAAAAACTTCCAAGACATGCAAGGTGCGATCAAAGAAAATGACGTCAAAGAAATCGTCAAAGAGGCGGATGGCTGGAAAATCATCACTGATAAAGATACCTATTATAGTGATAAATTGGTCATCGCAGCAGGCCCTTGGTCGAATGATTTGATCAGACCACTTGGTTACAATCTGCCATTGTTCCCAATGCGTGGCTATCATCAGCATTTCAAAGTGACAGAAAAGAACACAATCCATCACAGTATGTTTGATATGGACAAAGGCTTTGTCATGGGGCCAATGCAGCAGGGTATCCGTATCACTACGGGCGCTGAGATGACTACCATGAATGCGCCAAAGAATTTTGGTCAATTACAAACGGTATTGAAGCTTGCAAGAAAAATTTTGCCATTAGAAGATGCGGTTGAGAGTGAAGCATGGGCAGGATCGCGTCCTTGTATGCCTGACATGAAGCCCGTCATCGGTCCTGCTGATAAGCATGACAAGCTCTGGTTTGCATTTGGTCACAGCCATCAAGGCTTCACTTTAGGGCCAATGACAGGGCGTCTGGTTGAAGAGATGATTCACGATAAGCCTGCATTGGTCGATCTTGCACCATTTAGTGCCCAGCGTTTTTCTAACTAAGCGCGACTTGACTGACTAAACACAGATTCAAATTAATAAAAAGGTATAGACATGATTAAGAAGCTACATAGCAATCAGCGCATGAGCAAAACGGTAATCCATAACCAGACGATCTATTTGTGTGGTCAGGTCGGTAATGCAGAAGACGATATCAAAGCACAAACGTTGACGTGTTTGGAAAAAATCCAAACGTTGCTAGAAGAAGTGGGCAGCGACAAATCAAAGCTACTATCAGTCACCGTTTGGATCAAAGACATGGCGGATTTTGCTGCTATGAATGAAGTCTATGACCAGTGGTTTGAAGGCATACAGCCACCAGCGCGTGCATGTGGCGAATCAGCGCTTGCACGCCCTGAGCTATTGGTTGAGATGATCGCTATCGCTGCTGAGTAATAAACGGCTCGCAGTACCTGTAGTATATGTATTAAATAGAAATAAAGAAGGCCATGATAGCGATATCATGGCCTTTTCTATACTTTGTAATAAACTGATTTAATTATTGATATGACTACTAGCAACCTCTCCATACTGCTTGGCGCTTTTCAATAAAAGCATCAATCCCTTCACCCACATCGTCTGCCATCATATTGCAAGTCATTACCTCACTGGCATAGTCATAAGCGTCTTCGACACTCATATCCAGCTGCTTATAAAACATACAGAAGGTCATCTCTATCTAGAGTGGTGCCTAATTGAGTCATTTATCATCCTTGATAATGGGTTGGTTTATAGTTTTATATATAGCTGACTAAATAGTAGCATGGCTCATATTCTATACAATAGATGGAGCACATAGAAAGCGCATAAAAAAATAGCGCACTCAGGTGACGAGTACGCTATTGGTTTTTCAGTTAAATATAAGCTAAATTCATACTAAGCTGTATTTATACTGAACCTAGTATGCGCCTTCGCTATAGATAAGCTCGTAGCTATGGCTATATATCTCGACGATGTTACCGAACGGGTCTTCCATATAGATCATGCGATATGGCTTTTCGCCAGGGTAGTAGTAGCGTGGTTTTTCCATACGTTTTTTGCCGCCTGCGGCAACCATACGCTCAGCCAGCGCTTCAACGTTTGGATCTTGGACGCAGAAGTGAAAAATACCTGTTTTCCAATATTCAAAATTATTTTCAGGGTTTTCCTGATTTTTAAATTCAAAAATCTCAACACCGATACGGTCAGCAGTGGAGAGGTGAGCGATCCGAAAGCGGCCCCAACCAGCACCGAATACTTCAGTACACATCTCACCAATCGGGCTGTCATCTTCAACAATCTCAGTAGGCTCCATGATGGTGTACCAACCCATCACTTCAGTATAAAATTTTACAGCAGCATCTAAGTCAGGGACTGACAGACCGATGTGCGAAAAGCTTCGTGGATAAACGTTGTTCATAGCTTGTGCTCCTGTTTACTGCATACTTGTTTAACGTGAGGCCAGTATACAAACGCACTGTCATTATGTAAAATTATCAAATATTATAAAAATAAGTATGAAACGTAATGATTAATGTCACATGGCTACGAACTTTTTGTACGCTTGCCGAAGTTGGGCACTTTACTCGCACGGCTGAACGTCTATATATGACACAGTCCGGTGTGAGCCAACATATAAGTAAGCTAGAAGAGCAGCTGGACACAGATTTGTTAATTCGACAAGGAAAGCAGTTCTCATTGACCAAGGCAGGTGAGCAGCTCTATAAAGAAGCAGGCGAGATATTGCAGCGATTATCAAATTTAGAGCAGCGCATCGGTGAAGATCCGCCTTACGAAGGGCTAGTACGGTTGATGTCACCGGGTAGTGTGGGACTTAAGCTATATCCGCAGCTTTTGACATTACAACAACAGCACCCAAAGCTAGTGATTGATTATCGCTTTGCCCCCAATGCTGATATTGAGCAGGCATTGGCAAATCACGAGATCGATATTGGTTTTATGACGGATATCTCAGATGATGAAACGATTAGCTGCAAGCCTATGGCTCAAGAAGCATTGATACTAGTGACACCTGCGACTACAGTAGAGCCGAGCTGGGAGCAGCTTATGGCACTGGGATTTATCGATCATCCGGATGGTGCCCATCATGCAGGCATGCTACTGACTGCCAATTACGAGCAATTCCAGCATATCAATGATTTTGAGAAAAAAGGCTTCTCTAATCAGATTGGTCTAATTTTAGAGCCCGTCAGCAGGGGAATAGGTTTTACTGTCTTGCCAGCACATGCAGTTGCTGCTTATCCAAAGCCTGAGCTGATTAATAGTCATCATTTACCAGTTGCTGTTAGCGAAACGCTATATCTGGCAGTCAGACGACAACAGGCGCCCGCCAATAGAATGCATACGGTCATTAACGAAGTAAAAAAATGGCTATAGATATGTTGAGAGTGATAAATGTAATAACTGTGCATTTAGTGAAGAAGGTTTATTGATAGATTGCGACTATTTTAAAGTCTGCCCAAGTTTGATACTTGCAGCGATATTAGCAGCAGTGGTTTCAATGTTGTTGTAAGCGGAGCCTAATACGTTATCGATCGTATCTACTTTTTGGATACTTGGCATCACAACATTGAACTGACTGGTCTGAGCAGGTTTTAGTCCATCGACACTGCCGCAGATAGCGATAACAGGTGTGCGGCTAGCCTTAGCGATTTGGCTGATACCACCAGCTACTTTACCCATGGCGGTTTGTGCATCGAGCTTGCCTTCACCTGTGATGACAAGATCAGCCTCTGCGATATGCTGTGACAGGTGAGCCACTTCGGCAACCGTATCAAAGCCTGACTTTAGCTGAGCTTTAAAGAACGTCATCATCGCATAGCCAAGACCGCCTGCCGCGCCTGCGCCTTCAACATGCTGACAGTCTTCATAGCCATGCTGTCCACATATGGTCGCGAAGTGACTGAGTGCCTTGTCCAAGATATTGACTTGCTCCGGACAAGCACCTTTTTGCGGGCCAAACACGGCGCTGGCCCCAAGCAGACCACAGAGCGGATTGGTCACATCACAAGCAACCTCAAATACTGTGTCTGATATCTTTGCGTGAAGGCTAGTGTTATCGAGTTTGTGCAGGCTGGCAAGTGCGCCACCACCATGAGTGAGCAGACTGTCATTGATATCATGAAAGGTGATCCCGAGGGCCATTAGCATGCCAAGACCTGCATCGTTGGTTGCGCTACCGCCCAGACCGATGATGATGCGTTTAGCCCCTTCCTCCAAAGCATCAGCGATCAGCTCCCCAACGCCATAAGTGCTAGCAACGATAGGATTACGCTCATCGGCTGTTAGTAGGTGCAATCCGCAGGCTTGGGCAACTTCAATAACCGCCGTCGCGTCAGGTAATAACAGATACTTTGCCGTAATCGGTCTCATCAACGGGTCATGCACTCTGACTTCTTTCCAGCGTCCGCCCAATACATAAGACAATACTGCTGAGGTACCTTCACCGCCATCGGCCATTGGCAACAGCTTATAGTCAGCATCTGGAAATACTTGACTAAAGCCAGATTGAATAGCATGGCAAACATCGAGTGCTTCTAAACTTTCTTTAAACGAGTCAGGGGCGATCAAAATTTTCATACGGCTCTCTTTGAATATCTTAATGACACGATCATCGCGACAGTGTCGTGTTTTAAAACGTTTACTTAGCAATAATCAAATAAACGTATGTATACGTACCCAATCTCATGAACTAGATAAACACTAGGGTTAACAACCAGATAAATACGATGCTAGTCACCCCTTGGATACCAGTGGCCATTGAGTGCGCTTTATAAGCTTGCGCCACACTCATGCGACTGAACTGACTCACAATCCAGAAGAAGCTATCATTGGCGTGAGAGATCGTCATGGCACCGGCACCAATTGCCATCACACAGAATACACGACCAAGCTCACTGTCCAAGCCAATTTGGTTCAATAGTGGGGCAACCATTGCAGAGGTTGTGACCAATGCGACCGTGGTTGAGCCTTGTGCTGTTTTTAGCGCAGCAGAGACGATAAATGGCATAAAAATACCCAACCCTAAGGCAGATAACGTTGAACCTAGATAATCGCCAATTGGTGTGACTTTTAGCATGGCACCAAATGCGCCACCAGCACCAGTGATCAGTAGGATAGGGGCTGCTACTACCAAACCTTGCGAGATACTATCGCTGATTTGCTGCGTTTTTTGCTCTGAATCAATCAATAAAAACGATAAAAACAAACCAATCAACAATGCAGTCAATGGGTTACCGATGAATATTAAAATCTCTGCTAGTGTACCACTACCGAACGGCGCACTTGGGAAATTGGCAACCGACGACAGGCAGATTAATATGATAGGCACAATAATCGGTAAAAACGCCATTGTTGCTGAAGGCAGTTTGCTGTAGTCATCGCGTGTTTTTATGCCTTCAGGTAGGGTCGCTGCTTGAGCATCTGTGGCATTGATATTATCAGGCGTAGCGTTAAGAAAGCGATTCGACCACCACCAACCAGCCAGTACAGCAACTGCAGTCACGACCACACCAACCATGATGACCAAACCTAAGTTTGACTCTAGACCTAAGTTACCTGCCGCCGCGATTGGGCCTGGCGTAGGCGGGACAAAGGTGTGGGTAGCGTATAGACCAGTAGCCAAGGCAATACTCATCGCGACACTTGATACATGTAAGCGCTCAGCCAAAGACTCTTTTAGAGAGTTCAAGATAATATAGCCAGAGTCACAAAATACAGGCACCGAAACCACTGCACCGACGATAGACATGGTCAAAGTAGGGAAGCGTGGCCCCAATACTTTGATGACTGACTCTGCCATTACAATAGCCGCACCCGTTTTTTCGAGGATTAAGCCAATAATCGTACCAAATACAATCACAAGACCGATATAGCCTAAAATACCACCGAAACCATCAGAGATCGTTTTTGCGACCGTATTGAGTGGTACTTGATAAAATAGCGCGACCAAAAAAGCGGACAAAATCAACACTAAAAAAGGATGCCACTTCAATTTTGCGGTAGCGAAAATAATAAAAAGAATGGTCAGCACAAGCCAAAATACAATCATCACTGTCTCAATATGGTTTATATCTTAATGAGTTATTCACGCAAACAGGCATCAATAACGATACGAAATTTTGAAGGGGCATATTTTATAGTAAATAGGGGTGACTAGGAAACACATTTGTCAAAGAGATGCTGTTCGTTATGGCGATATGAACATTTTCTGATGAGAGTAGTGGCATTCTTATGCCTGCAGAGTTATCGCTTTTTCGATTTTCAGACCGCATTTGACCAAGGTTTTTCACTAAAAAAAGACTGACCACTATAGATGGCCAGTCTTTTATAAGGTATCGCTTATTTTTTTTGTTCAAGATGAGTTTTTATATAAACTCCAATCTAAGCAATCTTATCGAAGAACGCTTTATTGTCAGTAGCTATCGTAGAATCGAAGCTTACGTAAATACCTTTATCATCTAGCGTTGCATACCAGTGATCATCATCGCCGCTGGTCAGTATCTGAAAGTATTTGTCATTTACGATTCTACCTACCGTATAAATCTCTCCCTCTGAATAAAAGTCGTTGCCCTTGATACAAAGTAGTTTATCGTCAGTGTTTATTCCATCAGTGTTGGTCATATTAAAGTACTCTATTAACGAAAAGTATAAAAATAGAGCATGAACTCTACTCGTTATGGCGAATACAATTATATAGACAGTATCTTGTTGGTTGGTATAGCGTTTTTAATTGAGTTGTTGCAATTAGTTACTGCAAGATATCATGCTGACAAATAGTATTGAATACAGCTTTTAGTAATCGATTGATACTTACAAGGCATCAAGAAAACTCTGATGTAATGCGAAAGTATTACGATCATATGTATAAAATATCGACATAAAAAAAGCCAGCAACACAAGGTCACTGGCTTTTTTATAGACTGAGTCTAATTATCTAGAAGATTACTCTTCAGAATAATCTTCGTCAGCTTCTTCTTCGTCAGCTGAATCTTCGTTGTTACCATCTTCAGAAAGAATAGTAACCAAGATGCTAGCAGTAACGTCATGGTGTAGCTGAATATCAACATTGTATTCGCCAACTTGACGTAGTGTGCCTTCAGGTAGCTTGATTTCAGCACGGTCTACTTCTAGACCTGAGTTAGTCAATGCTTCAGCGATATCGCGAGTACCGATAGAGCCAAATAGCTTGCCTTCGTCACCTGATTTCGCACGCATGATAACATTAACGTCAGTTAGTGCATCAGCACGCTCTCGAGCAGTAGCGATCTCTTTTGCTTCTTCAGCTTCAAGCTCAGCACGACGTGCTTCGAACTTTTCAATGTTAGCTTTAGTCGCAGGTAGAGCGCGGCCTTGAGGGATAAGAAAGTTACGACCGTAACCTGGTTTTACATCGACAGTTTCACCGAGTTTACCAAGGTTGACGATACGCTGTAACAAAATAATTTGCATGAGTCATTCCTAGTTAGCGGTTAACCTTGATGGTTATCAGTGTATGGAAGTAGCGATAAATAACGAGCTTGCTTGATAGCAGTCGCTAGTTGACGCTGATATTTAGTAGACGTACCGGTAATACGGCTTGGTACGATTTTGCCATTATCACTAATGTACTGTTTTAGCAATTCAACATCTTTATAGTCGATGTGAGTGATGCCTTCAGCAGTGAAACGGCAGAATTTGCGACGGCGATAGAAACGTGCCATGAGTATTCTCCTTTAATTAGTCTTCACTGTTGTCGTTGTCGTCATTATCGTTTTCACGATTGTCTGGACGACGAGTAGTTGCTTTGCGTGCGCGTTTTTCATCGGCATTCTTGGCTAACTGCGACTCTTCAGTGACAGCTTCGTCACGGCGCATAACTAGACTACGAATGATCGCGTCGTTATAGCGGAATAATTCTTCAAGTTCAGCCAAAGTCTCGCCGTCAGTTTCGATGTTGAAAAGAACGTAATGAGCTTTGTGAATCTTGTTGATTGGATAAGCCAATTGACGGCGGCCCCAATCTTCAAGGCGATGGATAGCACCACCGTTGTCTTGAACCAACTTGATATAGCGTTCAACCATGCCGACCACTTGGTCGCTTTGGTCTGGGTGTACAAGTAACACCAGTTCGTAATGTCGCATTATGACTCCTTACGGATTAGTAGCTATTAACCCTATGTTAATAGCAAGGAGATTTATAAGGTAAGCCCACGTTCTTAAAAATATAGTAAGAAATAAGCTTAGTTTATAAAGCGCCGTATTATAACAGTACTTGGCGCTTAACACAAAGGGTAATCACCAAGCGGCTGGCAATAAAGTTTCGAAATAATATAATTATTGTGTTTACTCAATAAAAAAAGCCGCAATAGTACGCAGCTTTTTTAAGTATAACGAGCTATAAAACCAATAACCAAATTAAAATACTGTTACTCAGATTGTGATTTCTTTACCAGTTGGCTACTGTCTGCTTTGACCACTAAGGTTTTGGCAAGTTTGTCATGCCAACCAATATTTTCAGGGCTCTTTGATGCCATGTAATAATGGATAGCAATAATCACAAAACCCAAAAAGCTAGTAAACGAAAACAGTAAATTATAGATAATAAACAACAGTAACGTACGTGTACCGACCAGCTTGATAAACGAGGGTAGACGATGTGTGGTCTGATCCACAACCCGAATACCAGTGATTACTTTGCCTAGGGATTGACCACGCATGGTAATAAATACCAGCTGCAGTGCAAACAAGCCAAAAACCATGACTTGCGACATCATGAGCGTACTGCTTGGAATGCTTTCCATCAACGACATTGAATATTGATAGGCAGCGTCCATATCTTGGATGTTTTGAAACTTGGTATAGTCCACATCCATTTTGGTCAATGCCATTACTAATGGCAATATGGCCAATACATACAGTAGCCCATTAAGCGCGGTTGCCAATATGCGTGACATAATTGGCGCAAGTACCACATCACCAATGACTTTATCATTGTCTGCGACCGTCTTTTTGAGAGCAGTTTTGTTTAATGAGACATTGTTGTGCGGCGTTTGATGACGATTGGTCGTCATATCGGCCTTCACATTTTTAGAACGTTCAGGCTTGCCATATAGTCTATCTAATGATACTGAATTATTATCTTTAGTATTGCTGGTATCTTCAGGGAAGACGGTCACATTATTGATAATAGAATCATTCGCATCAGGAGTAGTAGCACCAGTCGGTCGATAAACCGTTTGATTATTGGTCACATTTCCTACGCGCTGCCACTGATCTAAGCCTTCATGCCAAATTAAATCATCAAGCAATACTTCGCCTGATGCCAGCATGATATTAAGCTGCTCCAGATTGTATGGACCAGCTTGTACGTTATTTCGAGCAAGGAAAATCTGCATAATTGCCTGCATAGTTAGTCATGTCTTAAGACATTATATTAGGGTCTATTTGAAAAAATCAAATAGACCCTAATAGTGGTATCTTTAATGACTGTGTGAGTTACCGTTGCGACTGAACGTAACGGTCTACTTTTCTTCACCAGCTAGGAAGAACCAAGTATCTAGCACAGAATCAGGGTTCAATGATACCGAGCTGATACCTTGTTCCATTAACCAGAACGCTAGATCTGGATGGTCTGATGGGCCCTGACCACAGATGCCAACATATTTGTTTTGCTTACGGCAAGCGTCGATAGCCATAGTGAGCAATTTCTTAACAGCAGTGTCACGCTCATCAAATAGATGTGAGACGATACCTGAGTCACGATCAAGACCAAGCGTTAACTGAGTCAAATCGTTAGAGCCGATTGAGAAACCATCGAAGTACTCTAGGAACTCTTCTGCTAATAGCGCGTTGGTTGGTAGCTCACACATCATGATGATGCGTAGACCATTTTCACCGCGTTTTAGACCATTTTTCTCAAGTAACTCGATTACTTGCGCTGCTTCGCCAGTGGTGCGGACGAATGGAATCATAATCTCAACGTTGGTTAAGCCCATCTCATCACGAACACGTTTTAGCGCTTTACACTCAAGCTCAAAACAGTCACGGAAGTTGTCAGAGACATAACGGCTAGCGCCGCGGAAACCAAGCATTGGGTTCTCTTCTGATGGCTCGTACAGCTTACCACCAAGCAAGTTAGCATATTCGTTTGATTTGAAATCTGACATACGAACAATAACTGGCTGATCCATAAAGGCAACGGCTAGGGTTGAGATACCTTCAACCAATTTATCAACATAAAAGTCAACAGGTGAAGCATAGCCTGCGATACGCTCTTGAATGGCTTGTGAGATCTCACGTGGCAAGCTGTTCATGTTTAGCAGCGCTTTTGGATGCACACCGATCATACGGTTGATAATGAACTCTAAACGCGCAAGACCAATACCTTCGTTTGGCATTTGAGTGAATGAGAAGGCGCGATCAGGGTTACCAACGTTCATCATGACTTTGAATGCAAGCTCTGGCATAGACTCAACCGAGTTGGTCTGCACTTCAAAATCAATCTGGCTTTCATAAATAAAACCAGTGTCGCCTTCAGCACAAGACGCAGTCACTTCTTGACCGTCAATTAATAGTTCAGTGGCGTTACCACAACCAACGATGGCGGGCACACCTAACTCACGCGCGATAATGGCTGCGTGACACGTACGACCACCACGGTTGGTGATGATGGCAGAAGCGCGCTTCATGACTGGTTCCCAATCTGGATCAGTCATGTCTGATACAAGAACATCGCCTTCTTCTACTTTGTCCATCTCGTTTAGGTGAGTAACGATACGGACTTTACCCGAACCGATGCGCTGACCGATTGAACGACCTTCACACAATACTTTTGCGCCAGTCGTGTCGATGACATAACGCTCCATGACATTGCTGTCTTGGCGACTCTTAACGGTTTCAGGACGTGCTTGAACGATAAAGATTTCACCGCTGTCACCGTCTTTTGCCCATTCGATATCCATCGCGTGGCCATAATGCTGCTCGATCGTGACCGCTTGCTTGGCAAGAGAGGTCAGCTCTTCGGTAGTCAAAGAGAACTGCATGCGATCTTGTTTTTCAACATCGACCGTTTTCACTGATTTTGCAGTGCTGCCTTCATCACCATAAACCATTTTCTTGTGCTTGCTGCCTAGGTTACGGCGAATAACGGCAGGCTTACCATCAGCGAGCAGACGTTTTGAGATGTAGAATTCGTCTGGGTTGACCGCACCTTGTACAACCATTTCGCCAAGGCCATAGCTTGAGGTGATGAACACGACTTGATCAAAACCGCTTTCGGTATCAAGCGTGAACATAACACCAGCAGCACCAGTCTCTGAGCGCACCATACGCTGTACGGCAGCAGACAATGCCACGCCTTCGTGCTCAAAACCTTTGTGTACACGGTAAGAGATTGCACGGTCGTTATATAGCGAGGCAAATACTTCTTTAATAGCAATTAGGACGTTATCAATACCGCGAATGTTCAAGAAGGTTTCTTGTTGACCAGCAAATGACGCATCTGGCAAATCTTCAGCAGTCGCAGAAGAGCGTACAGCAACAGCGATGTCTTCGCCGCCGCTCATGGTTTCGAACGCTTGACGTACTTCTTGCTCAAGATCTTTTGGCAGTTCTTGCTCGATAATCCACGTGCGGATTTTTTTACCAGTCGCCGCAAGCTTATTGACATCATTGACATCCAATGTGTTTAGCTCGTTGTTGATTTTTTCTAATAAGCCTGTTTCTGTCAAAAAGCGATTGAATGCGTTTGATGTGGTGGCAAAGCCGCCTGGAACACTAACGCCTAAATCAGAAAGATGGCTGATCATCTCGCCAAGTGAGGCATTCTTGCCACCAACCATTTCGATGTCGTCTTTTCCTAGCTGATCAAGATTGATTACAAGTGCTGTAGATTGCGCTGCCATGATAACTCCAGAAAATAAGGTTATTTAGTAAAGATTATAACGGTGAATTATACCGCCATATTAGGAGGAATTCGAGGGGTTTTACCAAAAAACTTGTTAAAAATACACAAATTGTAGGATTTGCTACACAGAGTAAGGCCAGTCTAATCAAGTTTCGTATTTACTTAGATGAAAAATCTCATTGCTAGTGACGATGTTATGCGCTTTCAAAAGCCAATTACTGCATAAAATAGACGTATTCAAATAAGCCATATTTAGAGTATTTCTATAATTTATGTTTCAATCTTATGTTTATATATAGGAAATGCCATAAAAAACGCCTTGATGAGAGGTGGATTGGCTATGACGTCAAGATGAAAAACAATGTGGGTGCTAAGTGTACGCCTGTAACATTGATTTCTATTAAGAAGCTAATATGCGTATAATGTAGCGGATAGATAAGTGATGCATATGGCTATATAAATATGCAATAGCAGCGCTGCCATCGTTCTGCATTTAAAAGAGATAAGGCAGCCAAAGTTAGATAATTGCTATTAGATCAATACTAAAAATGAAATGAAGATCATTATTGAGTTTTCAACCGAGGTGTCAACGTTATGTACTCAAGCAATCCATCTGAACAAGTCAAGCCCACTATCCAAAATCGTCATGCGCTAAACTTGGACAGCTCACAAGCCATCAGAACGGCATTTTTTATCTCAGATGGCACCGCAATTACGGCTGAGACCCTCGGACGCGCTATTTTGAGTCAGTTTGCCTCGGTCCCTTTTGAGACAAGAGTGTTGCCATACGTCGATAGCTTAGAGCGTGCCGATGATGCCGTAGAGCAAATCAACATGGCGTATCAACGTGATGGGTCGTTGCCGTTGGTGTTTGATACGATCGTCAATCCAGAGATTCGTGAAAAAATCAATTCAGCACACAGCTGTAATTTGGATATGTACGAAGGGTTGATTGGCCGCGTTGCAGAAGAGACTGGCGTAGAGCCAGACGGTCATTCAGGCCATGCGCATGATGATGTTGATTCTGAGACGTATAAAGAGCGTATCGACGCAGTCCATTTCGCCTTAGACAATGATGATGGCGCACGTACTCGTCATTATAATGCTGCCGATATTATCTTGGTAGGGGTATCACGCTCGGGCAAAACACCGACGTCACTATATCTTGCGTTACAATTCGGTATTCGCGCCGCCAATTATCCTCTGACCGAAGATGATTTGTACGACAATCAACTACCAAAAGCGCTGCGTGACCATAAAGACAAACTGTTTGGTTTGCTCATTGATACCGATCGCTTGGTAAAAATACGCCAAGAGCGCCGTGCGGGCAGTCGTTACTCAAGTTATCAGCAATGCCAGCAAGAACAGCGCGCGATACAGGGAATTTATATCACGCACGGTATCCCAAGCTTGGATGTATCAGAGATGTCTGTTGAAGAAATTGCAACGCGTATATTACAGATGACAGGTCTTAAACGCCGCATTGGGTAATGGACTATTAATTTTATAATATGTAATTGTCATCAAGTTTGTAAAAAGTATATTCATGCCTTATGGTGAGTACAACTTTATTAAGCTGCTTGGATATTAAAAATATTAACTCGTGCACATAGATATTAATAGAGCAAACAATACATAAAGAGGACATGATGGTAAGTAAGAACATAAGTGACGCAACCAATGATACTGGTAAAGACGTCCATACTGAAGTATCGAATAAATCTAATGGTCGTTCGCCCAATCCTGAGCATACTGAAGGTAAAGACACAAAACATAAAATCGAGCAGACTCATGAGCAGGTCACTGAAGATATCATGCATTACCCTGATCTCATCAACCCGCTTGATGACACTCGTATTGATATCAAATCTGGATTTACCAAAGATTCTCGTCGACTAAAAAGTGACGATCACGAGTATGAGTATGATGCGGTGGTTTTAGGTGCAGGTCCTGCTGGTGAAGCCGCTGCCATGAAGCTGACCAAATCTGGTAAAAGAGTGGTCGTCGTCGATCCGCGTGATCAAGTAGGAGGTAACTCTACTCACGTTGGTACAATTCCTAGTAAAGCATTGCGCCAATCAGTATTTAACTTAATTAACTTCCGTCGCGACCCGATGTTTACCAAAGCGATGGAGTATAAGCAAGTTCCGCTAAATGAAGTATTGGCTAAGGCGCGTCAAGTAATCCGTCGTCAAGTCAGTACGCATACCCGTTTTTATGAGCGCAACCGTATCGAAGTTATTCAAGGTTGGGCAAGTTTTATTGACGCTCATACGCTGCGCATTGAAGTCGACGACAATGTCTACGAAACTATTACTTTCAATAAAGCCATCATTACTGTCGGTAGTCGTCCTTACCGTCCTGATATTTTAGACTTTAAACATCCACGCGTTTTTGACTCAGATAAAATCTTGCAAATGGATTATGTCGTCAAAAAAATCATCATCTATGGTGCAGGGGTGATTGGCTGTGAGTATGCGTCTATCTTTACGGGTCTTGGCTACAAGGTTGATCTAATCAATAACCAAGATCAGCTGCTCAACTACTTGGACAGCGAAATCAGTGATGCGATCGCGCATGACTTTAGACAGTTCGGTGTGCTTATCCGTAGTAATGAAGAGATTGATCATCTTGAGACTCATGATGATTATGTGGTCTTGCACTTAAAGAGCGGCAAGCGCATCAAATCTGATGCCATTCTTTGGTCAAATGGTCGCTCAGGTAACACCGAAGGCCTGAATTTAGAAGCCATTGGACTAAAAGCAAATGGCCGTGGTCAGTTAAAAGTAGATGATACTTACTGTACGGACGTCGACAATATTTATGCTGCTGGCGATGTCATCGGTTGGCCATCATTAGCCTCTGCTGCCTATGATCAAGGTCGCTGTGCTGCTGCCTTTATGGTCGGTGATAGTGATGCCGAGCCAGTATCTAGTGTCCCAACTGGTATCTATACCATTCCTGAAATCTCTTGTATCGGTAAAACAGAGCAGGAGCTAACGGATGAGAAAGTTCCGTATGAAGTGGGTCAAGCGTTCTTCAAACATCTGGCACGTGCCCAAATCATTGGTGAACGCTCGGGCGTATTAAAGATATTGTTCCATCGTGATACGTTAGAAATTTTAGGCATTCATTGCTACGGCAACCACGCTTCAGAGATTATTCATATCGGTCAAGCAGTGATGAAGTGCAAAAGCAACAATACGCTTGAGTATTTTGTCAATACGACTTTTAACTATCCAACGATGGCAGAAGCGTATCGTGTGGCTGCGCTTAACGGTTTGAACCGAGTATTTTAATGTTTAAAAATGACTCAAAGTGAAAGTGTCATATGTATAAAAAAGCGCCTGCTAATATTAGCAGGCGCTTTTTTATGCTCATAGATTTAATTAATGTGAAGATTTATAATTAGGCTTTTTTTTGCGGAATACGCTTGCGTAAAAATAGCAATAAAACAAAATAGAGCAACCACAAGCCTGCCAATGCATAAAACCCTATGGCGACTTGAGAGATACTTGCACCCATTTGGTTAAGCTGTACAGAGGTGTTGATCGCAGGGGTAGTTGGTACGATCCAGCGTATTACTTGCAAAACTTGGGGCAACTGGTCGGCTGGCCAAGGGTAGCCGCTTAAGAAGAATATCGGTAGGGAGATAAAGATTAAGATCTGCATACTGCGCTCACGCTGCCGGAACCATAGCCCAAGTACACAGCCGAGCGTTGCGACTGTCGGACAAAACAGTGCTAAAAACAATAGCGTTCCGAGCATATTTTGCCCACGTGGATAATGATGCAGCTCAAAAGTCCAGCCATAATAAAAACAGCCAATGATAAAGCTTAGCGTGCTCAGCGCTGTGATACGTCCGAGCCAACCGCGTACACTCGCAGCATGACGCCGCTGCTCATACCAAGTGCCAATCAGCATGGCGGTTGCCATCAATAGTGTCTGTTGTAAGATAATGACGGAGACGGCTGGTACGACGTAGGCACCGTAGCCTTCAGTTTGATTATAAAGTGGCATGATTTGTAGTGGTACTGCTTGAGCGCTCCGTGCTGCGGTGGGTGCATAAGCGCCTTTCGCGATATTTTTCTTTACCTTGATCCCCGCTGATACAGTACCAACTGCTTTAGAGAATCCCAGTTGGACGTTCTTATTTAAAATAAAGTAGCCGCCATTGCCGAGGACGCTAACATACGCTTGCTGTCCTGACATGACTTGTTCTTCAAGGCCGCTTGGAATCACCATATAGCCTGCAATTTGATCGGACCATATGGCTTCTTTGGCCGCTTGTTCATTGATAAAGTGCTCAGTATCTAGATATGGACTGGCACTTGCATAACGGGCGAGCGTGCGCGACAAGTTACTATTGTCATGATCAACAATACCCACTGGTACATGGTTGACTACTTCAGTTGAGTAGGGCCAAGGATAGAAAAACCCATAGATAATCGGGGCAATAATCAGCATCAAAAGTACGCCTTTATCCCCAAAAACGTCTTTGAACGTTTGAGAGAAGCTTGCCCAAAAAGTCTGCGCAGTTAAAGAAGTGGTGGCTTTAGCGTTGTTTTGCTTGGTATTTAAAGGTGATGACATCAGCGTGCTCCCCAGCGTTCAGGATGCGCCAATGCGCGTTTGGTCAATAGGGCTGTCAGTAGCATGGCGATGATAGTGGCAAGCGCCAGACCGTAGACAATAGGCACAGAGATAGCAATAGGCGCTTGCATTTGTAACTGGGCAATATGTAGCTTGAGGTAATGTGTCAGTGGCAATGCATTTGACCAGTATTGCGCGCTATCACTAATCGCAATATAAGGAAAGGTCACACCAGCAAAGGCATAAGAAGGCGCTGAAATAAAACCAGTGGTTGACAAACCCATACGCAGTGAAAAGGAGTTCAAAGTAAAAATAGCACCAAGCCAGAATGACAGTATCATCAAACACAATAGGCCGATATATACTGCGATGATTGACCCAATGCTTATATTTTGGTTCGACGTTACAAGCCACAATACCAAAGCCGACCATAAGCTATAGGCCAATATTGGCCAAAAATACTTACCCAATAGACCGGATAGCAATACTGATATACTCACCGAATTGGGCATTTTTGAGTCTGATGATGGTGCAGTGTTGTTGGTGCTATCTTGTGTGGTGTTTAACGCAGCTGCTTTTTTAGAGGATTTAACCAAGGCTAAGTCAGGTGTACCTGTACTGATAAAGCGATACCAGTGACCAATATTTTTATCGCGCAGCTCGCGACCAATGGTGGTTGCCCCGACGACCATCGCTAATATATGTAGTAGTGCAGGTATGACGGTCGATGCCAAAAACTGCTGATAATTGGTTGCAGCATTGAACAAACTAATACGCTGGATACTGATAGGCGAGTAAGCAGTCATGGCTTGCGACGGCCCTACGCCTTGCTTTACCAATCGCTTGATCTCTACCCCTGCGGATAAGGTGCTAGCGACTGCTTGGACAGCCGTTTGAATAATGCCAGAATGCGTACCGTACTGGGCGTTTACTTGTAGGATTAAAGGGGCAGGCTTGCTAGATAAAATATTACGCGAAAAATCCTCAGGAATGATGACAACCGCATAAATATCGCGTTGCAAGATCGCAGCCTCTGCATCCGCTGGTGAATAATAAAGCTGTCTAACCGTAAGCGTAGGACTGGCTTCTAAGTAACGTACGGTAGTATTGGCAACAGCACTATTGTCTTGATCGATCACTCCAATGGGTAAGTCAGTAATCTGAGTCTGTGAAAATATCCACCAAATCAGCAGCACTGTGGCTAGTGGTATCCACACCACCATGCTTAAGTCCCAATGGTTTTTGGCTAAAAAACGGCGCTCGTAAGCGGCGCTACGTAAAAAAGCCTCACTTAACTTAGTCAAGTGCATGGCCTACTCTTGGTTCTGATTGATAGGATTAATATGCACAACCACACTCATTCCTGAGCGAATGCGAGTATCAGGCGTGGATGGTCGTGCTTTGACCTCAAAGGTACGCACATCAAAACCATCATCATTGTTGGTCGGTCGCCAAGTGGCAAAATCAGATAAGGTCGATGTCGCATAAACAGTAAACTGTTTATTATAAGGCTTATCTGCTGATGATAATGCGGGAATAGTACCTGTAAATGTCTGACCGATAGCGAACTGGTTTAAATACGACTCAGTGACATTGAGCACTACCCATTGGTCATTGGTATCCACCAACGTCAGCAAAGGAACGCCTTGACCGATGACTTCTCCAGCACTAACGATGACATTGTCCACAACACCAGCGATAGGGCTCTTTAGATTGGCCTCTTCTTTTGCTGCCAGTGCTTCATCTAGCTGGGCATCAACTTGTGCGACTTGAGCGGTAGCCGCTGATTTGTCTTCACTGCGAGCACCTTCTAATGCCAAATCATATTGCAAACGTGCGGCTTCAGTTTGGTCTTGAGTGGCTAGGTATTGGGCATAAGCCTCATCGCGTTTTTGCCGTGCCATCAATCCTTCTTCATACAGACGATTGACACGCTGATAGGTGTTTTCTGCCAAATCAGACGCGGCTTTATTGGCTTGCCAAGCGGCTTTGGCTTGAGCGATCTCTTGCGGGCGTGCCCCGTTTTCTGCTTTGTCCAATTGACTTTGTGCGATTTGCTTACCAGCACGTGCTTGATTGATCTTGGCGTTAATCTCAGGCGAATCCATCTCAATGAGTTGCTGACCCACCGTAACCGTATCACCTTCTGTCACCATAATGTTAGCAATGCGGCCTGCTACCTTTGCAGCGATAGAGGTTTGCTGCATTTGCATTTGCCCTTGGAGGGTAATGACTTCTGGTTCATTATGCTGATTGCTTTTATATAAACCGTATGCAATTGCGCCAAGAACACCTAATACAAACAGTACGAGCAATATCTTTTTCATACGAGCAGATTTATCAGCTTTTGCGTTGCCACGACTATAAGCGGGTACAGATTGCTCTGGAACGTCAGACTCACTAGATACATTTTCTACTGGATCGACGGAGGCTTTTGTATCTTGAGAGGTCACTGACTCGTTTGAATCAACTGATTTATTTGAGTTGTCTGATTCGTTTGGAAATTCAGTCATGACGGTGTGATTCCTAAAGCAGCAAAGTTGAGAACAAAGGATTTATGATTAGTACACTCGAACAGCATAAGGTTTGGCATTGTCTATGGCTTCAGAATTAAAAATCGCACCAAAAGCGACGATAAAGGCTGAATAATACAGCCAAAGCATAATGACCACCGCCGCTGATAGCGCCCCAAATTCAGCACTATAGTTGTTGAAGTTTTGCACATAAATCGAAAACAGTACGGACAATATAATCCAAAGAATGGTCGCGAGCGTTGCTCCTGGAACCAGTTTTTTTAGTGCAACGGCATCGCGATTTGGCGCGAGACGATAGAGACTTAAAAAGCTTAAAAAGATAATACCCGCCAATACAGGCCATCTGGCCCACAGTGCAACCGTTTCAGCCACTTGAGGGAAGGGGAAGTAATTCGCTGCTACAGGGATAATAGCAATAGAAGACACCGCTATTATCAAGACGACTACTGCACCAAAGGTCAGGCTCACTGCTCGAATCGTGCCTTGTATAAAGCTGCGCTCTTGGGTGATATGAAAAGCGAGATTGACAAGGGCAATTAAAGATTTGATGCCTTTGGAACCAGCATAAAGGGCAAGTAAGGTCGATATGATCAGGCTAAATGTCAGCGTGGATTTGGTATTAGAGACCAACTCGCTCAGGCGCGAATTGAGGACTTCGTACACTGTATCAGGTATAAACGGACGCAAAATGGAGATATGCTCCTGCATCTCAACGGGTGAAAATACGAGACCATAAATCAGCACAAATACCGCCATTGCTGGAAAGATGGATAAAAAACCAAAAAATCCGACACTGGCGCAATGTGCCCAAACATTAGTGGTATTCGCAATAGGCCACGTTTGTAGCAAAGTTTGTAGCCAATTATTTATCGATTTGGACGTTGGTTTTTTCATAAAACAGTGATTCACTATAGTAATAGTATGGTTTATTGAGCGTTATTTTTTGATAGCGTCATCCTGATTTGGTATATATCTTCGCTCATTAGCCTTATAACACTTAAAAGTTAAAACGATGACATAGCGCTTATTCGTATACTTTATAAGCTTTCATATACAATCATCATTCAGTGTACAAAGTCGGCAGCTGGATATCAGCGGCATTAAGATAAGCGTTAAAAGCAAGCGGCGTACCGCAGCTTTGCATGAGTGCGGCCAATGACTGTACATAACTGTTGGCAGCTTGCGCTTGCTCAGTACGTGCTTTGAGCGATTGCGTTTGTGCTTGTACCACATCGACTGTGGTATTCACGCCTTCTTGCAATCCTAAGCGGCGCAATCTTAACACTTCTGCAGCCAAATCAACGTTACTTTGTAGCGCTTGATAGCGTGATTGAGCATTATTAACATCGTGCCAGTTTTTTTCTACCAGCAGTAGCAGGTTGTCGCTGACTTCAATCTCAGAAAGATCTGCCTGACGTATTTGAGCATTGCTTGATGCCAATGACGCGGTTTTATCCAGTCCGCCCCATAGCTTCCAACTGGCAGAGATACCAGCGACCCAGCTTGGATCTTTTTCGAGCTGACCATAACCATATAGCAAGACTGTCGGCTTGTAGCCAGTATCTGATAATGCATGCAACTGCTGAGCCTGCGCGCGTTTGGCGGCGACCTTTTGTAATCCTGGATGATTATTCAGTGCCAAATCCTGAAAATAGCTAACATCCGGTAGGGGACGGCTAGAGACAAATAATGGCGTCGTCGGCTTAATACGATAATCAGTACGTAGCAATCGCTGTAGCGCAATCATGGCTAAGCGCGCATCGTTATTGGCATTGACGGATTCGCTTTTGGCATCGGCAAGCGCAGACTGTGCTTCTAGTCTATCGACACGCGAAATAAAGCCTTCTTCAAACAAGCGTTCTGCCATATGATCCGTTTGCTGCAAGGTATCGTAAGCATCCTCACGTAAGTAAGCGGCAATGATCGCCAATTGGGCCTTAAAATACCGTTCAATTAACGTATTATAGAGCTCGTTTTTATCAAGGATGCTATCGGCGACTGCTTCTTGTGTGCGTGCATCTGAAGCGCCAGTCAATGCGTCCGTACGTCCAGCAGTATAAATAGGCCAGACCACACCAAGACCTGCGCCCGTCGTCGATCCTGAGCGCTTAATATTATAAGAGTCTGGAATTCGCTCACCGACCAACTCCCCAAAGTTTGGTAAATCTGGCAGGTCTGCAATCGGAGGAATCGCGTTATCGACGGTATTATTTACTCCGTTGACGATACCGTTTCTAAGAGACGATAGATCTATATCCTCATCAAGATGGTAAGCACTGGTAGAGACGCGCGCAAATACGAGGGGGTTGTCGATGGTTCTGAGGGCGTCAGTTTGGTATTCGCTGGCAGCGATGGCTGCTTGATTGGCCGCTATTTTGGGCGAGACTTGAACCAAAAGCTTTTGCGCTTGTTCTAGGCTTAAAAAGCTAGAGACTTCTAATGGATAGCTATTATCCACGGCTTTGTGTGTGATTGGATCGATAAGGGTGTTTAATGCACTGTGCTCAGCATGAGTCTCTGCTAATGTATGACTAGGTGTCATTGCTGTCTGAGCTGTCTGATTATTAATCTGACCATCGGCATCCACAATTTTTGTCACAGTCACCGGTGTCATGTCATCTGATGATTCTATATTATCTGAGCCCGTGCTCGCATAAGTCACTATAGGGCCGCTCATGAGTGCAACTGTCATCATAGCAGTCGGTAGCGCTGATAAAGTGAATTTCATAAGTCACATAAGCCATTAATTAGAATGTAAGGTATTATAAAATAACGGACAGCATTAATAGATTTTATCGCTCAGAATATAAAGCGGTCATACTATTATAAACGATTTGCTAGTAAGCGAATAAATGATGCTGAAATAAAGTATTTGTACTGAAATATCAGAATGCTTTTTAATAAAGTGCGTGTTAATACGAAAGCGCTAAAAACGTATCATTCAAAATAAGGCGTACACTGTATAGCCACAATGGTGACGGGTCAATGCTCAGTATTCTGCTATTCTCTATTGTGTCATCCCTAGCGGTATGATAGAGGTTTGAGCTGTTTTTTAAATATTCGTTTATAAGTAACATCATAGCGAATAAGACGTCTTAGAGTTAACCAATTTAAATTAACGTGCTGTTATTTTTATCATTAGGGCGTGTTGAACATTCGACCATGGCACTGACAGCGACTATTTTTTTAGGCGATTCGATGTTAAAAATAATAAGTTTAGTCATTCTAAGCGCTTATTTTTAACGATGAAGCGGCAAAAAAGAGTCCTGTCCCCTGCTTTTTATCGTTGGGGCTGATGCTAAAATTGCCCCATACTGCGTTACAAATCTCGCTAAGGCATCTGCATTATCATCGCTTTGTGCCTTGTCTGGAACAATTTTAGCGATCAGCAGTGCCTATTTGCGAATGTTCAACACGCCCTAAATAATTTGGCCAATCATTTATAAAATATGCAGTGATTGATTAACAGTAAATAATGAATAGCCACTGGTTTTTATCAAATAGAACCAACAATATCAGTAGAGGGTATGCGTAATGGCAGGATATATTTTGGCGTTAGATCAAGGGACAACGTCGAGTCGAGCGATATTATACGATGATCATGCACGGCCTATTAAGATGGCACAACAGCCAACGACGCTGCAAACGCCAAAAGCGGGATTTGTTGAGCAAGACGCACAGCAAATCTGGCAAACTCAGATTAGCTGTGCGCATGATGTTATCAATCAGGCAGGGTTGCTTGCTACTGATGTCACCAGTATCGCGATTACCAATCAACGCGAGTCTATTGTCATGTGGGACAAGCAAACAGGGAAACCGCTTGCACCCGCTATCATTTGGCAAGACAGGCGCACGGCAAACTATTGCAAGACACTCGATGCTGAAAGCGCTGATAACAGCATGAATAAAAGTGTCAATCAAGATATCAATCAAGGCGCCAATCACAATGATATTAACAATGACCTTCAATATGATATGGCAGCGCAAGTACAACGCATCACAGGTCTGCGCTTAGATCCGTACTTCAGTGCCAGTAAAATTGCTTGGCTGCTCGAAAATAATCCCAAACTCAGCGTACGTGCTAGTAAAGGTGAGATAGCAGTTGGCACCATCGATAGCTGGCTGATTTACAAGCTAACTGGCGGCGAGCATGTCATCGACGTGACCAATGCTTCTCGTACTTTGCTATTTGATATTCATAAATTGGCTTGGTCAGAGACGCTTTGCGATCGGTTTGCCATTCCTATGACTATATTGCCTAAGGTACTGCCATCTGACGGTGATTTTGGCAAAACCAAAAAAGGCCTATTTGCAAAACAAATACCCATTCAAGCCGTGCTCGGCGATCAGCAGGCCTCGCTTTTTGGGCAAGGCTGTCTCGATGCTGGCATGGCCAAAAATACTTATGGCACAGGGTGCTTTATGCTGATGAACATTGGTCAGCAGCCAAAACTGAGCGAGCACAAGCTGCTAACCACCATCGCATGGCAGCGAAAAATATCGCCAACTCGTCCAGACAATTTATCATTTGATCAAATCTTACAGTCAGGTAAGCGAATGCTACAGCCACCCAAAAAAGAAGTTACCTATGCCTTGGAGGGTAGTGTTTTTATGGCAGGAGCTATCATCCAATGGCTACGTGACAATTTGGGTATGATTCAACAAAGTAGCGATGTTGAAGATTTAGCTCGACAAGTAGACAGTAGCGAAGATGTGGTGCTATTACCTGCTTTTACTGGATTGGGTGCGCCTTACTGGCGTTCTGATATCAGTGCTAGCATCACTGGTATGAGTCGCGGTACTACTAAAGCCCATATTGCCCGTGCTGCGTTGGAAGCAGTTGCCTACCAGACTTATGATGTACTCGTCGCCATGCAAAAAGACAGCCCTCATCCCTTGACTGAGCTCAGAGTAGATGGCGGCGCGGCAAATAATGATTTGCTGATGCAATTTCAGGCAGATTTGCTAGATGTTCCGGTGCTACGTCCAAGAGACACAGAGATTACGGCAAAGGGTGCAGCACTACTCGCTGGTTTAAAGACTGGGCTTTACGATGAATCAACCATGAAAGCCTCATGGCAAGTGGATCGTGTTTTTGAGCCAAGCATGTCGATTGATGCTCGTGAGCAACACCTTGATAAATGGCAACGTGCCATCGCAAGGTCATTAATGCAGATATAGAGTTGATTTTTATAGAAATTTTATCGTTATCATAGGTTTATAATTACTCAAAATATGAGTTCACTGTACACAAACGTGATAAAGATACAGGCTGTAACGCAATGCAATCGTAATACGGACACAGTTTACATAATCAGGCTATCTGTCTCTACCTATAAGTTTCTATACTTCAGTTGGATTTAGCAATATCGCTAATCTTTTAGCAAATAAATAATTCAACAAATAATAAATAATTTAGGGACAATACTATGAGTAACCATGACGCTATCGACCGCAGTGAAGTAAAAAACATGTCTAAAGAGACAAAAGAAGATTTGAATGCAGACATTATCACGGGTGAGCCAGGCTCACATCCAGTAGGTACAGGTATTGGCGGTGTAGGTGGTGCAGCAGCAGGTGCAGCCATCGGTACTATGGCAGGTCCACTAGGCACGCTTATTGGTGGTGCAATCGGTGCAGTTGTTGGTGGCGGCGCAGGTCATGCAGCAGCTGAAGCCATTGATCCAACCCATGAGGAAGCTTACTGGCGTGCAGAGTATGCCAATGCTGATTACTACAAAGAAGGTTACGAGTTTGATCGCGATCTACACCCAGCGTATGCGGTAGGTTATGCAAATCGCGCTCGCTATCCAGTAGATGCACGTTTTGAAGATCATGAAGCCGACTTAGAGCGTTCATGGAATGAAGTGAAAGGCGATTCTCGTTTGGCGTGGGATGAAGCGCGTCTAGCATCACGTGACGCATGGCATCGTGTATCGTAGTACGTGTTTTACAAGAAAGTCAGATGTTAAAAAGACTTATGAATATGACTACTGTTTACTCAATGACTTTAATAGATAGCTAACTTAACAGGCGAGCTGTCTCTTAAAAAAGCTGACAATAGATTACTATTTCGTTGCTGAAAATAGATTGATTGTACGATTGGTTCTATTAATGACTTTGACTAGCAGTATGTATGTTATTTTAAAACTCCCAAAGTCAACCTTTGGGAGTTTTTTTGGCATAAAATTTGCTATGAATCTATATGTATGAATATAATATAAGAAAAACAGGGGACTTATGACTAATAATGACGGTAGTAAACAGTTTTATATTGCCACAGCTAATTTATTGAACTTTGCTAACCCTAATCGCATTTATTATGAGAATGCCCCAGCTTATGATAATAAAGCCTATGAGCATAAGCGACGTGGTCTGACAGATCTGCTGGCTAAAGCACACGCTGATATCATTGCCGTACAAGAAGTATGGGATAGTAATGCACTAGAAGCACTAGCTGTCGCACTAGGATTCAAACCAGAGCAGGTGGTTATTCCGCTTGCAAGCAATGACACTGCAAGTCCATATACTCAAGGTAGAGGCGCACAGAATACACCAGCCGTTGGTATTATTAGTCGATTTGAGCAATTAGAGACGACCTTATTAGAAGAGATTGCACCAAAAGCTGTGATTGATATCCCCGATATCGGGCCTCATCAGCGTTTTAATCGTCCACCTTTGATATTGCGTGTTGACGCATATGGTCAACCAATAACGATCATCACGGCGCATCTAAAAAGTAAACGTGCGTTTTTCTTACGTGACGAAAATGGTAACCTATTAGAAGACATGGATGATCCAAATATCCGTATTCGTGCCAAGCTTCGTAGTTTGTGCATGCGCGCTGCAGAGGCGGCATCTATTCGTATGTCGATCATGGAACGTTTGCATCACACGCGTGAGCCATTGATACTGCTTGGCGACATGAATGATGTGACTGGTAGCGTAACGACCCAGCTGATGACTGAGACTGGCGAGGTTAATTATGATAAAAGTATGCGTGATGTTGCACTTTTTGATGCCGCTCGTATTCAAGCTCGCTATGGTTGGATGAAAGATGTGGCTTACACCCATATTCATCAAGGTATGCCAGAAGTGATCGATCAGTTATTTGTTTCAGAAGAGTTCTTACCTGATAGCAAGTTTTCGCTCGGTCAGGTTGAAAGAGTTGATTATTTCAATGACCATCTTAAGTGGGATTATTCAGATAGGGTGACTGATCATGGTATTATAAGAGCGAAAATTAAACTGAATGATTAACTTCATAAAATTAGATAGTTAACTCTAGTAGAGTGTTAATCGATACATTAACTTTTAACCCATTCATGTCCCTTGCTTGATAGTGTACAAGCGTTTATGATGCCTCCTCATTGAGGTTAGTAGCGATAACGTTGGCTCTACATTTTAGCCACTCGTTGATTTTCCAGTGATTTAGGACGAATGCTACTTAATGAAGATTGTATTTATGAAATAGGACGTAACATTAAGAGATTTACAATGAGTGATAACAAAGACGAAAAAATTGAAGATGTGTTAGTAGATTCGGAGTTGGCAAAAAAACTTGTACCAAACAAGTTTAAATTTACCAGTCAGCAGGGCCGCGCACGTCGTCAAAAACTTTTGGCTGGTGCCAAAAAGTTGAGTGAAACACAAGCTATTAATGATATTACTCTAGCAGCTGTGTGTGAAGAAGCAGGCATACCAAGAGCTTCTGCTTATCATTTCTTCCCTAACATTGAAGCAATATTTTTAGCATTGCGCTTTTTGAATGCGATTGAAATATTAGAGATGGTAGAAACCGTTGATATCGGCAACTACGATAGATGGCAAGGATATCTAACCGCGCTGATTGATCAGTGCGTGACGATCTTCCATAACGATGAGACCAAAGCCAAACTCATTTATGACACCAATACGCCTGATTTTGAAGGTGATGAATTTGGCGAAGATATGGACCATCAAATTGTTGACTTGGTCTATAAGCGTTTATCAGAGCGTTATGAGATGCCAAATTTTGAGGATATCCAAAACACGTTATTGATTGCTTATAGTATTGTTAATGCGATATTTACCTTGTCTTATCGTCGTCATCAGACCATTACGGATGACTATATTCAAGAAGCAAATACAGCATTTATCGCGTACTTACGCTGCTATCTGCCAGAAAAACTACCACGTAAAAACCGCTAACTTTATCTATAGTAGACACAAAAAAGCCGACAAATCTGTCGGCTTTTTTACCTCTGTTATTTAGTAAGGCGCTTTAATTATTAGGCGTTAGATCTTGTCCGCGGCAGATATCATCACTGGCATCTAAAGGCGCATACTGCTTGTAGTAGCTGACGATAAATTGCTCTAAGGCCACGTTAGTCTGTGAATCATGAGCATTCACGTAAGCTTCGCGTGCTTGCTCAAGCCAGCGATCTGCCATACGAAAATGTATGCCTGATTCACGCCACCCTCGCTTACATTGATTGGTCGCCGCCCAAATTAACGCCACTTCACTAAATGCCATCTCACGTGGCGCTGACTCTATACCGCCACTGTCTTTTAGCGCACTCAGCGTCGCCCACAGATCAGGTCGCATTAGAGCAGAGGTAGTAGGGATATCTTGCTGTAGTTTGATGCTTTGCGCTGTATCGTTCTTTAGCGATTGTAAGATAGACTCTGCCGTTTCTGCCGCAACTACGCCCGCAGCTGAGCGGTTATTCATACTGTCTTGATGGATCGCATAAGTAAGCCATGCTTGTGCTTTGTAAGCGAGGTACTGCTGATGAGCGGTTTTGTCTTTTTGCTGATAGGGCTGTAGTTGCTCTACCATACAGTTGAGTACACGTTGCTGCGTGCTTTGATATTTATAAGAAGGGGCTTGAGCCTGAATATCATCACGACAGTCTACAGCACTATTCGCATCAACGATTTGAGCCGTGTTGTTAGCGATGCTATCTTGTGCTGATGCAAGGGATACGACACTCAAAAGTAACAGTGCCGAGAGTGCAGTATGTACTGGTTGTTTATAAGCAGTGGTTTTAATGGCAGCTTTAAACATGATGCAAACCTTATCTGAAGGTAATGAGTGTGGGTATTTACCATTATTAGGGCTGACTCTGCGACTCCTGTCTAATCGCTTATTATATTGCCAGTAGACAGGAGTTAAGACGCTATCATTAGTTTACAAGGTAGTCGTATTAACTTGCGTAGAGTCACTGTTTAAACGATTGTTCTTACGTGGGTCTTCACGCTTGAATAGATTTTCATCAAACTTAAAGCGCAATCTAAAGTAAGCCCCTTCTTGAGTACTGTCGTCATAGGCGATGTCTTCATCTTCAAAGCCCATAAAATTGTAGCCAAGTGACAACCAAAGGTTGGTCATTGGGCTATAGCCCACTTCAGCACCTAACATATAAGACAAATCATCTGCTTGCTTATTCCAGTAAGTACCCGCTTGCAAACCAACATCCCAATGTTCGCTAATATCGTACAGACCGCGACCATAAACGGCATGAGCAGTATTGTCACTGGTAATATTGTCTGCTTCATATTCTGTATACTTACCCGCATAGCGACCAGACAAGGTTAAGGCACGCGTTGGATGGTAGTTACCATTCCATGACCAGACAGTGGTGTCTTTTTGATAGGTATCATCAGCCGTGTTATTGTCATCTAAACGATACTCAAGCTTTGCAAGCATGTCTAGTTGATTGCTGTCGTAATCACGATAAGCGGCACCAAGTTGGAAACGATTAATCGTGCGATCACCATCATTATAGTCGATGCGTGAATAGGTATCTTTGGCAAGTAAGGTAATCTCATCGGTATAACGATAGGCAATACCTGCGTTACCAAGTAAGGTGTCGCTTGTTTCCCCCCAACGTTTCTCAACACGTCCTGATGCTTTGTAGTTTTCTTTGGCAAGATACTCAACGCCAAAACCTGCCGCAGTGGCGGTGTTGTTCTCTTCGCCTTCTAATGACTCAACGCGCTCAAACAACGTATTTAGAGTCAGGCCTTTTTGTACATACCACTTGTTTTTCAGACCGATAGCGGCTTCCGCTTCACGCGCACTGATCGCGTCACGCATGCGGTATTCGCTATACACTTTACCGTCTTTCATATAATTGACGTCAAAGCCAACAACGGTACGTTGACGCTCATCAGTATCATCAAGACCATAGCTACCAGACAGGCTATTGATCAAATCATGACGTGCATACAGACGACCCAAGCCACCGATTGGCGTCTCACCACCGATGGACGTCGCGTTACGTGAGCTATTTTCGATATCTTGCTCATACTCTGCAAACACCAAGCTATTATTTAGCTTGGGTAGGCGAGAAGTGATACGGGCACGAACCGTTGTGCCTTCGATGTCTTTGTCCGCATCACTAACGCCGTTCAATGCTGATTGGTTGATAATGTCGTCATTGAACAGCGTGTCATCAGTAACATCTATCACATCTGTGGCTGCTTGGTTATTGCGTGAGGCAGCAGTCGCGTCTTGTTTGTAGTAACGCACACCGATTTCACCAACGACATTTTCACTCAAACGTTGCTCGATACTGGCTTGTACGCCTTCACGACTCGCCTCAGTAGTATGATCCTTGGTACGCACACCTTCTAATTTCAACGCTGTTTTTTTGTCGTTAAATGTATGGATGACTTCTACGCCAGACTCCGTACGCCCAGCAGTAAGTGGTGATGCACCAGTGACAAATCCTTCATCTGCATCATTGTAATAAGCCTTGGCACGCGTGTCTTTCTTATTATCAAAGTCAAGCTCAACACGTAAGGCGTTGCCCTCAACATTATTATCGTCTAATTCTGTGGTGTTGATCTGATTACTTGGCTGAAAATTAGGGTTCTCAGCTTTGTTCATTGCGTATTCAGCGACCAGCTTTAGCTTATCGTTGAACTTGATAACGCTATTGACACTAGCAAGCTCTTCTTTGTTCAATGGGTCGTCGCTATTGATATAGCTACCACCGATAGAGACTTTATTAGTCAGTTGCTGTTTGGCAGCGATACCACCAACCAAATAGTCCTCACCACCTTCGTCGACTTCTACTGTGACACGAATGTAGATAGGATTGCCTTCGAGATCTTGACTCGCAATCGGTGATTTCAAAAATAAGCTGCGGCTAATCGGGTCTATCTCATAATCAGCAAAACGAGTTAGCGTCTCACGACTGATAATAAGACCGGGATTATTGGCATCACGAGTGATAACTTCGACGATTTCAGAGTTTTCTAGTACCGCGTCAAAGTTCTCCGCCAATGGGTAGGGACCTGAAATACCTAAACCGCGAGTCTCATTAACGCGCTGGCTAGTACTGGTCTCTGCCAAAAATGCAGTCACGCGAGTATTATTATCTTCAAATTGCGCCTTTAGACCAGTCAATGTACGGTTGTATTGACCCAGTTCAATGCCTTCATCATTGTCAATTTGTGTTTTTAGGTCGCCATACATAGCAAACGAGCGACCTTTGTCTAGACGCACATAGAGCTTACTGGTTGATTGCGCATCAAAGCCTTTGGCCGATGAGTCACCATAGACAGGATAGTATTCGCCAGGCTCGATATCACGGAATAATCGCTCGCCTTTTTTGTCACTGTCATAAGCCAGCGTCAGCAAGTAATCTCCGCGCACTTTGCCTTTCAAGAACATCGCCGCACGACCAGTGGCTGAATAATCATCATTGCCTGAGATTTCATGCAGCTCTTGCTCGAACGCGCCTTGTGCGTCTGTGATATTGCTGCCATCAAAGTCTTTGAGCGAGATAGCACCCTCGACGATACCCACAGCAATGAGTGGACGCAGCTTAGCCGTGAACTGTAGTGGGATAATTTGTTTACTACTACCAGTATCAATTACCAACTCACCTTTGCCTGGTGCGCTTGGCGCGATGACTGGTATCAATAGCTCACCACCTGATACAGTAATTTGGGTACCGGCTTGATCTTGGCTGCTGTCTTTCAGATTGATACGACCGATATTAGTATCAAGTGTAAGAGAAGTAGTGCCGATATAGGGGCGATTGTCGCGATCTTTTAGACTAATAACAACCTGATATTCGCTGATACCATCTGCTGGGACTAGTTGTGCTTGCGTACGATAATCAATCGCTTGCAGACTATCAGGTGTCAATACGGTGATGGTCTGCTCGGCAATAGTTTTGCCATTGATGTCAGTTGCCACACCACGTAACGTATTGCTTCCGCGTTTTAGGTCAACCGCATAATAGTCAAAAGCCATTACATTTTGCTTTTCTTGCTCAGCAGTTTTACCGATTTGCTGCTCTGATATCGCTTTGCCATTGGCGTATAGAGTAAATATTGAACCAAGTGGTGCTTGTACCTGTACCATCTGCTTGTAAGTACTGAGCTGTTGACCTTCATTTAGGTTAATGAAGGTGACATTATTGTTAGCCACTTCTTTTAGATATTCTTCGAGCTCTTTTTCTACTGGAGGTGCAACCGTTGTCACGGCCATGTCTACACGATTGGTCGCATCCCCAATCATATCGTTGACAATAGCAGAATCACAGTTGTTACCAAGGTCTAGGTCGCCATTGATATTGCAGCCACTTGCATCGACATTATCAGTCGTGTCGGCATCGTAGTTTGGCTCTAATGTTAGCGCTGTTTTTACCGCTTGCTCTAGCGTATCATTCTTAGCACTCACTGATTTGCTACGAGCGATTAGCTCGGCGTTCAGACGCTCAGTACTATCGCCCATGCCGCCCACAATCGCAAAATCTGCACGATGTAGCTCGCCATATTTCAAATCGACAAAACGGCTGCCAGCATCACCCGCATTACGGTTGCTTTGGGTGACCAGCTCTGTTTCTCTAGGGATCGTCGTGCTATCTACTTTTAGTACGTGTGTTTTGGCACTGACCCCATAAAAGTTGTATTTACCTTCAGGATCAGTAACGATGAAGTTGCCGTTCTCCATATATATACGGACACCAGCAACCCCAAGCTCGCCGTCTTCTTTTTGCTGAATACCATCACGGTTGATATCGTGATAGACTTTACCAATGATGATGCCGTCAGTATTCATGACGCCGCGTTCTACGTCGATTTTCCACTGTGCTTCTCTTGATACTAAGCTTTGGCCTTGCTCATTGTTAGCAACTGCGATTGCGCGGTTGATACCATCACCACCTAGTGATGAAGCACCAACAAGCACACGATAAGTAATTTTTTTACTTTCGCCATTTGCCATATTGCCTAAGTTCAATACTTGATATTTACCATCAGCTTTAAACTCGGTGGTCTGTGCTTGATTGATATCAATATCAGTCGTTGGACTAACACGTACACTATTCTCAACGTAGTCAAAACCACGCGGTAAGGCATCTTTTAGTTGTACATCGTAAGCAGTAGACTTGCCGCTATTTTTGATTTCGATGGTATAGCTGACATAATCGCCGAGTTCAGCACTTTTTAAGTCACTTTCCTTTGTAACAACTAAAGCTGGGTTGTCATCGACGATATTAATTTGTGAGCTCAGGTCACTGATACGCACGGTGAAGTCAGACGCATTTGGCAATTCATCAGCATCAATGCCAACCGAAGGGGCGATACAAGCATCTAAACTGACAGTCAATGTGTCGCTGTTCAACGTTTGGATAAGCTTATCGTCAATAGCGTTAGCGTTATTTTGAGTGGCTGCTGATAGCTGATATTTACCTGTGTTATTACCAGTTTCTATAGCTTTAAGTGAATAGCTATCTCCAGTTTTCGGTGATTTGATGGTTACCCATACTTGATCAGGCTTGTCAGTTTGTACATTACATTGCGCATAGCTGGCACTGACATAAACGTCATCATTAATTTGTGAAATCGTTTTGCTTTCATCAAATTTAGGAGTGGTGAATTTGATACCAGATTCGATAATGACTAAACTATCGGTCGCACTCACGCTGGTCACTGACGGGTCTTCTAAGACAACTGCACCAATCTTAATGTCAGCAGTATCTCCATCCTTACCATTAGCATCTGATAGAGCTTGCACAATAAACTGAATGTTTTCACTCTGACCAAGCTTGATTTGGGCACTCATGTTATCAAGAATCAGTTGTGTATCACCACTATCGACAATGCCGTTTTTATTCAAGTCTTGATAAACTTTCAAATTAGATAGAGTTGGCGATACATCAAGCGTCAGCTCAACAGTCTGACTACTATAGCTAGTATTACTAAGAACATTAACCCAATTCACCAATGTGTTGGGTGCAACAGTACGCACAGGTTGCTGAGTTAAGTTAATACCATATTCAGATAAGGCAGAGGCTTTGACTTGAACTTGGTTTGAAATGCTATTCTGTTTGATAGAATTGACGTCATAAGAAGCATTAGCGATATTGTTGATAGTTTGTACGAGAGTGGTGGGCGCAGCAAACGCCATATTTGATTGCATAAGCAACATTGCAGCCGTCAGCGCAGAGATCTTCGCTGTATGCAACGTAATACGATTAGACGGTGTCATTAAAGATTTAGTCATATGTCGCTTATCCAATAAAACATAAAAGGGTCGGATAGTAATTCTCCAGCTTGGCTCATCAAAATCAATTAGGTCAAGCTGGAGCGTTAGTCTATAAGCGTCTTGTGAAGCTTATAGACTTTGAAATGTTAAATATCAATTAACGAGCGTTTTTAATTTTGATTTTAAAAGTCAAGGTGCCAACGCCCTGAGGAACTAGGGTATAGTTAGTACCAAGAACTGCAGTACTGGTAGTACTAGCTATGCCTGCAGTAGATGAGGCAGTCGCAGAAGTAGCAGGTGAACCAGCTACTAAATCCGCACCAGCTGAAAAGTTAGACAACAAATCCGAAATGGTTAAAGCGTTAAGATTAAAACCTAACGCTGCTGAAGAAGTATTAGTCGCCTGAATACGATAGATAACACACTGATCAGGTTTCGCCTCGACCGCAGTCTGAATAAAGGTACTTGCAGCAACCGTACCTGAACAAGTCGCATCTAATGCTTGAGACTTCACTAAAGTTAAGCCTCTAACGTTAGTCGTATCAGTCACTGTAGTAGCAGCAGGTGCATTAATACCAGCAGGCGTTAGCGTTACAACAGAAGTTTCAGTGCTACCAACAGCTGCAGCATCAGCAACAGTTGCAGGAGCAGCTACATTGCCCGACGACACATTGTAGTTGATTTCTAATGTACCACCAGGTGCAATACCATTTGGAAATTGAGCGGTTGGTAGTGTAGTGCTATTAAGAGTATATGTATTACCACCAGCAACGGTAGGTTGCAGCGTTATAGTAACCGGAGCGCCATTACCAGGCGGCGTATAAGTAGCACTAACAGGACCAGTAACAGGTCTGACAGCCCCATTATTGCCACCATCAGCAATAGTGAAAGTCAATGGGTTAGTATTGGTACCTTCACCATCTTGACCGCTGTTAGTAATGAGAGTTGAATGAGTCGCTTGACTAGCAGTACCTGAGGCAGGGGGAACTTCTCTAGTCGTTGGATTGCTCACCACAACCGCTCGTCTGGTAAAGCTAGTCACACCAGGACTATCTATACCAGCACCGTTACCTTCACCCGCATCATCAGGTATTCTAGTAACACCTATAGTGCCATCTGTACTATCCAAAATATCATAGTCAGTACCAAGTACAGGATTAGCAGGTAGCGGGCTAACCGGACCGACAAACTTATCGTAGACTTCTGCGTTGTTAGTTACTGAACTATTAGCAGATGTAAACTGATCTCTATCGACGTTAACCGTGAAAGTAATCGTGCGACTTGCGCCAACAGCTAAGTTCGCTACGGCAACATTAATAGCTTGTCGAGTACCAACAGTAGAAATCGTAGCGGTACCAGCACCACCAGTTACGGTCACGTCTGATGCTGTGCCATTAGGTAAACTCAAACCTACAGGAAGGACATCTCTGATAACAATATCAGTCGCAGCAGCACTATAGTCAGTAGTCGCGTTAGTGACTACGATACTATAAGCAATCTGTGGGTTGGCGACTGTCAAATCGACAGTACTGGTCGCTGTTTTTACAATTTTGAAGGTAGGCAATCTCACGATAGTTTGGTTTTCGTTCACCAATGTCGCACCAGCTGCATTATTAGCAGTAAAGAAAGTACTGGTCGCTGTTAATGTGCCTACACCTTTGTCATTACCGTTACGATCGTCTGGCGTAGCTGCTTCGTAGCTTAAGTTAGCTCTAGTACCTGGCTGTAGTCTAATAGTACCGCCATTAGCTAGGGTACCTGTCTGCGCTTGAGTTCCTAAAGCGGTGACTTGAGCAGAAGTTAGAGGAGTGCCATCTGCTTGTACAATAGTAAACGTAACAGGCGCAGTACCTAAAGGGTAGTCTGGAGTAGCCGTTACTAGTGATGAGTCATTACCTGTGGTGTTAATGGTATAAGTATCCGTCACGTTACCCGTGTTGGTTAAATTATGAGTAAAGGTAGTTGTACCACCTGGCGTAGCAGTCTGATTGATAGCAGTATCGTCACCAATACTACCATCATCAACAGTCGATGTGAGTGCAAAGTTAGCCGTTTCGCTAACGTTAACGGTTACTGTGTTAGAGGTTACAGATGGCTGACTGACGCCAGCAATACTGTAGCTTGCAGTTGCTACGTTATTAATTGGCGCAGCGCCTGCTGTTACAGCGGCAGCTGGGGTCGCTGCATTAGCGCCAGTAGACACACCCATTACTGCGGCGACGCCGACAGCTAGCAGGCTATAGTTAAAAGTGTTTGATTTCATATAATGCTCCAGAGTTAAGATTAAAAATTGAAACGTTAAAAGCGTGAAGGTTTAATGTCTATTGAATTAATTAACGGTGGTATTGAGAGCAACAGCTGCTGACTTTTTAGCTGGCAATAACTTAATATTCCAACGCAGAGTGCGGTATTCAGAATATGGAATCTTGACCATCTTGCCATCGACTTTACGCATAAGTGGTATATCAGCGTAATTCTCACCATCGATACTGGCTTGTGCACTTGCAGGCATCGCATCGCCAGTAAATGTCATATTGGCAGGAATAGGTAGCGTCACCATTAAATCGTTAATATCTTTATTGATGGTATTGGTATAATTCGCTTTATACTGAATCACAGTACCTGCCGGTGCGGTGCGTACTGGCTTATAGACTGTTTTACCTTCCGCATTCTTTATGACTTGATTGGCTGTTAGTTCCATTTTTAGAGCATCATCAGCATGTGCTATATTTAGTAAAGAGCTAGAAGCTATAGTAGCTAATAGAATATTGCGTAGAATCTTGAAACGTTTCATATAAAATCCTTTCTTATACCGTTACTATCATTGGGATACTGAGGCTTTGGGCTACCGTGAAACTGTCTATCATTTGCTATCAGGGTCGTCTATAAAAAGCACACATTCCCTTTTAAGCTATTGTAACGTAATCGATACAATTATCAATTATAAAGATGACAAATGGTATTTCAAGATGACCAAACGGTAAAAGCCCTGTCTAAGAAGACAGGGCTTTTTTGTATTAGAAAAGGAAATAGTAATAATCTAGAGTTGCAATAGATAATAGCTACTGAGTGTTCGCTGTAGTGCCATATTTGGTATTAAAATAAAAGTTGCGGTTTGATCTGGCGTTTAGGGTAAAGGGATTGGTTATTACTGTACCGTTATTACCGATAGCCACACTATTAGAAGCATAGTCGGTTGTACTGGCTACTGGATTGGCTAAGGTTGAGGTAACCGCTGCGCCATCACTTTTGCTTTGCAGTTTATCCTGCATCACAAAGTTATTAATGGGGACATTAGCGCGATTAGTGGCGGTAATGCGATAAGCAATACACTGACCAGGGGTAAGGGCATTTCCATTATTAGCACTTTCGCTAAAGCCTTTTCTAAGGTCTGTTTCACCTACACGATTGAGAGTAGGATCGGTATAAGGGATGGTAGAAGGACAGTTATTAACGTATTGAGCTTTTCTAAGGACTAAGGCGGCGTTTTCTGCAATGACACGACCAAAGTTCCTGTTGGGATAGTTGTAGGTGGTGGTTGCAAATGCAGTATTGATATTGTCTGTCGTGGTTCGGATCGGGTAAGAACTGCCTGTTCTACTCTCTATAAGGCATATGTTTCTATTACTACCAAAGGTTGAGAGAGGGACACTAAATTGAAACTGACCGATAGTCGCGCCGCTACTATTAACAGTTTGTGTAGCATAAGTGAGAGGGTTGTTACTATCGCAACTAGCTAGTCTGACAGTACTACCGCTGATCCCCGTCTCTTGGGGCGGATTAAAAACACCATTGAAGTAGTTGGTATTATTATAAGTCCCAGAAGTGAAGTTGGCATTAGTAGCGCTCGCTTGCGCTGCTGTGATACCACCATTATCGTCAAATACCGTACCAGAAAATATATATTGAGGAACGTAGCAGTAATTATCTACGCGAAAATCAATCTCTTGATTAGTTGTAGTGGAAAGACGACCAGTATTAGTATAGCGAACTTTTACCGATGATACGGGCTGAGAGAACTGTACCGATCCTTGACATTGCGTACCTAAATCTTTAGCTGGGCAGTTAGCTGTACTAGTTGTATATAATCCTTGAAAGTAGGCAATGTTTGAACCTACTATTGTTTGGAAAGTGCCTTCAATAGTAGTACCTGCTTGGGTGACACCTGTAATTTGAACGTAATCATCGAAAGTATTACCATTACTATTAGCATAATCAACATCAAAAGCACTTAACGCAACGTTGGTCAAGTAGATTGGTTGCATGGTAATGCTATTACGAAAATCTAGACGGATATCTGTAAAGGCCGAGGTGTTAGGGAACGTTCTTCTGACATTGATGGCTCTGACTCCTTGAGCCTCAATAACACCAAAGTTACCCAATATGGTGTTCGAGCTCGACTCTGTAGTATTCATTTTAATCTGTAAGGGAATGCTGCCTGATGCGTTGCCTGCGATGTTGACATAATTATCAGTATTCACTGCTGAGACTAGGTTAGTGTAGTCTGCGTTTGTCAGGCTGCTTTGAGAAGCACCAGTACTACAAACTGCTCCAGGATTTGGTGCAAGCGCATGAGATGAGATGCTCATCAATGACAATATTACAAACCCCATCAAATTCAGTATTTGAGATTGATACTTACTAAAAGAAAAAACGTTCGTTATATTCGAGGATGTTTTAGCTTTATACATGTCACTATTCCTAAGAATCAAGGTTGCTCAATCGATATGGAACTTAACTATATTTATACAAATATACCAGTATGAGATAATAATAAGCAATTTATGTTAAATCCAGAGTAAAGTTCCTAATGGTCGATTTAGCATGACAGGAAGTATATTTTGGTTACGGAGTTACACGTAACTGTCTTTTAGGTAAAGAGACACACTATTTTTATTATCATTTTTAAAAAAACTAATCATTATTTATTTAAAAAATACTTGTTATTTATCCATTTCTCTACAGCCATAAACAATTGCCTCGCAAACGCTTATAATAGAGTGTCAAAATCATTCATGACTGAATATACAGGGACAACAGTATGATCTGTTTTGTAGTTTCGTCCATTTGACGCATATGTCAATTCTCAGTGGCACTATTTTGTATAATCTAGCTGTATCTCACCGTATGAAACAAGGGAATGCTTGGACATAGCAAGGAAGTCATAAGTAAACCAATATCTCACTTCACACCAGTATTTAACAAAGCCTTACCGTCTAGATAGGTAGGTATGACTGATATAAAAGGATCGACAACAATGAATTATTACAAGGATGCTGATAGCACCGAAACCAAAGAGTGGCTACAAGCCTTTGAGTCTGTGATCAAACATGCAGATAAGGATCGCGCTCAGTTTCTTCTAAAAGCCTTATACAATATGGCGGTGCAAGAAGGGCTACCATTTAATAGATTGGATACCGCGTATATTAATAGTATCGCTGTTGAAGATGAGCCAATGTATCCAGGCGATCTTGGTATGGAGCGTAAAATTCGTGCGTTGATTCGTTATAACGCTTTGGCAATGGTCATGCGTGCCAACAAAAACGATGATGATTTGGGTGGTCACTTGGCGTCATTTGCCTCTAGTGCCACGCTTTATGAAACAGGATTCAACCATTTTTTCCGTGCGGCAAGCGATCACTTCGGTGGGGACATGATTTATTATCAAGGTCACTCAGCGCCAGGTATCTATGCACGTTCTTATTTAGAAGGTCGTCTAACCGAAGATCAGCTTGATAACTTCCGCCGTGAAGTGGGTGGTAAAGGCTTATCAAGCTATCCTCATCCATATTTGATGCCTGACTATTGGCAGTTCCCAACGGTATCAATGGGCTTAGGTCCGATCATGTCGATCTATCATGCTCACGTGCATCGTTACATGGAAAACCGTGGCTTGCTCGAAAAAGAAGGCCGTAAGATTTGGGCATTCTTAGGTGATGGTGAGACGGATGAGCCAGAAAGCTTGGGCGCAATCTCTCTTGCTGGTCGTGAGAAGCTGGACAATCTAATTTGGGTTGTTAACTGTAATCTACAGCGTCTTGATGGCCCAGTCCGTGGTAATGGGAAAATTATTCAAGAGCTAGAGTCGGTATTCCGCGGTGCTGGCTGGCGTGTGATTAAAGTCATTTGGGGTGGTAAATGGGATAGCCTGCTTGCCAATGATGATACTGGCGTGCTCAAACATCGTATGGAAGAAGTGGTCGATGGTGAATACCAGCTATATGAAGCGCGTACGCCTGAATTTACTCGCAAAGAATTCTTTGGTAAATATCCTGAATTAAAAGAAATGGCAGATGCATTGACTGATAAAGACATTGCACGCCTAAACCGTGGTGGTCATGATCCACAAAAAGTGTACGCTGCGTTTAGCGAAGCGATGAAAACCAAAGGTCAGCCAACGGTCGTACTGGTCAAAACTGTCAAAGGCTATGGTTTGTCCAGCACAACACAAGCGGTCAATAAATCGCATCAAATCAAGAAACTTGATCAAGAGGCGCTTGTGTATTTCCGTGATCGCTTTGATTTGCCATTTACCGATGAGCAATTAGAGACCCTACCATTCTACCGTCCTGAAGAAGGTTCGGCAGAGATGAAGTATCTAAAAGGTCGCCGTGAAGCATTGGGTGGTCATCTGCCAAACCGCCGTAGTGGCCATATTCCGCTGAACATCCCTGAGCTGTCGATATTTGATCGCGTATTAAAGGGTAGTAACGGCAAAGAACAATCAACGACGATGGTATTTGTACGTCTGTTATCAGCCATGCTGAAAAACAAAGACATCCAAGATCGCGTGGTACCAATCGTACCAGACGAAGCGCGTACCTTTGGTTTAGAAGGTATGTTCCGTCAATTGGGTATTTACTCTGCGGTCGGACAAAAATATACGCCAGAAGATAGCGAAGCATTGATGGGCTATAAAGAAGCCATCGATGGCCATATGTTAGAAGAAGGTATCAACGAAGCGGGTGCGATGAGTACATGGATTGCCTTGGCAACCAGTTACTCTGTGAATGCGCTACCAATGATTCCGATGTACATCTATTACTCGATGTTTGGCTTCCAGCGCATAGGTGACTTGGCGTGGGCAGCAGGTGACTGTCAGGCACAAGGCTTCTTATTAGGGGCTACTGCGGGTCGTACGACTTTGAATGGTGAAGGCTTGCAGCATCAAGATGGCCATTCGCAGATTTTGTTTAACACCGTACCGAACTGCGTGAGCTATGACCCTTGCTATGGTTATGAGCTAGCTGTTGTCGTACATGATGGCCTACGCCGGATGTACGGAGAAGGCGAGCGCGTTTATTATTACCTAACGCTAATGAACGAAAACTACGACCAGCCTGCCATGCCAGAAGGAAGCGAGGAAGGTATCAAGCGCGGTATGTATTTACTTGAAGACAACGGCTCAACTCAGGTACAGCTATTGGGTTCAGGCGTGATTCTACGTGAAGTACAAAAAGCGGCTCAGATCCTAAAAGATGAGTTCAATATCACATCAAACGTTTGGAGTGTCACCAGCTTCAACGAGCTGACTCGTGATGGTATGGTTTGTGATGACTACAACCGTCTACATCCAATGGATGAAGAAAAAGTGCCATGGGTCACTGAGCAATTAGCACCGCACGAAGGTATCGTAGTTGCAGCGACTGACTACATGCGCAACTACTCAGAGCAAATTCGTGCTTGGTTACCAGACAATCGTCCTTATACCACACTTGGCACAGATGGCTATGGTCGCTCTGATACTCGCGAGAACCTACGCAGCTTCTTTAACGTTGATGCGGCTCACATCGTTGTTGCTACGCTTAAGCGCTTAGCGGATGAGGGTGAAGTCGAGATGCGTTTGGTAAAAGATGCGATTTCAAGTTTAGGCATTGATGCGGATCAGCCACCTGCATGGCACCAACAGTCTTATTATGATCATTCTCCAGATGCACCTGCACCAGGCAAAGTCAACCCAAGTCCTGTGCCTGAGTTCGTTGCTGAAGACGATGAAGATATCAGCAATGAAGGCCGCGCCGAAGATCAAGCAGATGCGCCCTTGCTCAATGACGGTGATGTCAAAGAATAATAATCATAAGACTAGGAGATAAAACATGGACATTAAAGCCCCCGATTTGGGTGTCGATAGTGCTGAAGTCAGCGAAATTATGGTAGCAGTGGGTGATGTCATCGCAAAAGATGACAACATCGTTTTGTTAGAGTCTGACAAAGCGTCAGTTGAAGTACCAAGCTCTGCTGCTGGTAAAGTCACCAAAATCAATGTCGCCATCGGCGATCAAGTCAGCGAAGGCATGGTATTGATCGAAGTAGAGAGTGCTGACGTAAGCGATGATAATGACGATACTGCCGAAGAAGTAACTGATTCAGAACAAGCAGACGATAATAATGAAGACGCATCTGTTGAAGATGATGCAGATGCAGAAGAAGCGACTGATGATGCTGGCGAAGGCGCATCGACTACCCATGCACTGCCAGATATAGGCGTTGATGAAGCGCAAGTGGCTGAAATTATGGTAAGTGTAGGCGACACGGTCAGTGCCGATGAGTCTATCCTACTGATTGAGTCAGACAAAGCCTCAGTCGAAGTGCCTGCACCAGAAGCAGGCGTAGTCGAAAAAATCTTGGTTAATGCTGGTGACACTGTTGCCAACGGTCAAGACTTTATCGTTATTAAAGCGGCAGGTACTCCTAAGGCAAAACCGAAAGCGGATACTGCTAAAACTGAATATAAAGCGGACAAGCCTGCACCGAAAACTGAAAGCAAGTCACAGCCAGCCCCAACAGGCGAACCAAAGCAAGCGCCTGCACCGACCTCAACTGCTGCACCTGCAGGTAAAAAATTGAGCGAAGCGGAAGTCAATAAAAAGTTGGTTGATGTATATGCAGGTCCTGCTGTACGTAAATTGGCTCGTCAGCTTGGCGTCGATATCACACAGGTAAATGGTTCAGCATTAAACGATCGCATTCTAAAAGAAGATCTGTTTGCGCATGTTAAAAACCGTTTGACCACCCAACAAGCCGCACCAGCTGCTCAGGGTGCTGTTAGCTCAGGTCTGCCAAAACTACCTGATATGAGCAACGTTGAAATCTGGGGCGAAACAGAAACCCAAGATTTAAGCCGCTTGCAAAAAGTGTCAATCCCGCAGCTGAACTACAATACCTATCTACCGCAAGTGACACAGTTTGATTTGTCTGATATCACCGAAACTGAAAAACTACGCGGTGAGCTAAAGGGTGACATGAAGGCGCAAGGTATTGGCCTGACTATTTTGGCCTTTATTGTTAAAGCAACTGCTTACGCCTTGACCCAGCACCCACGCTTTAACAGTCATTTGAGTGATGACAATACGCAAGTGATTTTGCGTAAGAGTGTTAACATGGGTATTGCGGTTGCGACTGATGACGGCCTAGTGGTTCCTGTGATTAAAAATGCACAGGACAAAGGCATCAAGCAGATCGCCATCGAAATTGGTGAGTTGGCAGGCAAAGCACGTGATAAAAAGCTCACTACTAAAGACATGCAAGGTGCAAGCTTTACCATATCAAGCCAAGGTATCTTGGGCGGTACAGCATTCACGCCACTGGTCAACTGGCCACAAGTGGGGATCTTGGGCGCATCAGAAGCGACTATGCAGCCTGTTTGGAACGCGGCTAAGCAGACTTTTGAGCCGCGCTTGATGCTGCCATTGTCATTGTCTTATGACCACCGCGTCATCAATGGTGCGGATGCAGCGGTATTCACTCGCTATGTTGCTACATTGCTTGCTGATCCACGCCGTATTTTGCTATAGCTGATACGCTACGCTAAAAACTAAAACCAAAAAAAGACTGCCTAAGGGTGGTCTTTTTTTTGAGCAGTACTGTATTTGAAATAAGCAAATGTTAGCCAAAAAAAAGCCAGCGTCAGCGCTGGCTTTTTATACTTAGATCATCGAGTTTAATACGATTTGTGATTAAAACTGTTTAACAAATGCAACGCCATATACCCAAGGGCTGATATCGATTTCACCGATGTCACTGCCATCTAAAGTAGCATCTGTTTTGATGTCCATATAACGCGCATCGATACGGAAAGCTTCAGTTGGAGCGAAAGGAATGTCTAAACCGACATGACCAGCCACACCAACGCTATCATCAAGATCTAAATCACCACCAGTAGAGATTCTTTCTTTAAAAAAGGTCGTATAGTTCACGCCAACACCAATGAATGGCTTGATATTCATTGGCATGTTGTCAGAGTCAAAGTGATATTGCACAGAAAGAGTCGGTGGTAAATGTTGGGTTTTACCTGTTAAAACTTGTGTGCCATCCGCACTGTTTAGATCAAAATCATGATGAAATGGAAGTGCTGCGAGTAGCTCAACACCGACATTGTTGGCAATGAAGTACTCACCACTAATAGTTGGCTGTATATCGCCGTCAACATCAACAGACAAACCATTATCTAGAGTGCCATTATCACTTTTAGGGTCAACATAATGTGCACCAGCCGCAATAGACCATGTACCAGCAGGTACAGCAAAGGCAGAAGTCATGGTAAGAGCAGTGGCAGCAGCTAAAACTAGGGATTGTAGTTTCATGATTTGATTCCTTAATATATTAAAAGGTTATCAGTGCTAATGAGGGATGACATTGCACACTGATACATAATGTTATAATGGATGATAAAGCGGTAACATTATGACTCTATTATAGTATAAAACCACAATTACTGTAAGGTTTTAATTGTGCTTTACTAAGTTTTATTTAATTAATTATAGTAAAGGCGATAACGGTATAATTATTTTGATTATTTAAAAAAATTGATTATTGTGAGTTAGGGTATAAGCCTGTTGTGATACTCTGAAAATGGGTAGATAAGAATTATAGTCAATCCACTAAAAAAGCGTTACAGCGTTAACCTCGCTTGAAGTATTACTTATACATATGCACTCGGTTGCCTTGTACCACTCTTAAATTGGATCAACTATATATTGATTATTGCTAATGTCTGAACGGTAGAATTGGAAATAAATGGTGACGGCTTACTGAATTGATATTCATGATTTGATAAGAGGCGTACGTATTATGCTCGGTTATTGTAGCAACTCCCCACTACGTTGTAAGAACGCCCGTTCTACCAAAATATTGAATCAGGTAGATTCTTGTTGCCCTGAGTGCCATTTATTTTTAGTACCTGCTCAAGACATCAGCCAGCAATTGCCCGCTGATGAGCAGTTTTTACGATTATCAGTAGTAGGCACCGCATTGGTGCTATTGATAGCAGTCTATCTTTATTATCTACATGGGACATAATAGCGGCTGCTGATGAACAGGCGATAAGCCAATGCCATGCTGGGTCATGTCAAATAGTTGATATTTTCGTATTGATGAAAGCGCATTAAATAAAGCGTGTGCTCTTGATGATAGAGCGCTTGAACACCTTGCAAGGCAGTTAATTTATTTTATTTATATAATACCGGTATTTCACCGAATAGGGATGGCATGCTACTCAAATCTATAAGGCGCTTGCGTCATTTTGTTTATGATACGTTGCAAAATGATGAACATGACACTTTATTTAGCCGCTATATTGATTATTTTCTCATATTTTTGATTATGACCAATGTGGCAGCTGTGATTGCTGAGTCAGTTGACAGCTGGTACTACCCTTATCAAAATTATTTTACTTGGTTTGAAAACTTCTCTATTGTGATCTTTTCTATTGAATATTTGCTGCGACTATGGAGTGTTGCTGAAGCCAAACCGGATAATACAACGTGGAAACAGCGTTGGGATTGGGTGAGAAGTCCTTCCGCACTCATTGACTTGGTAGCCATTGTTCCAGCCTTCTTAAACTTCTTCGTCAATATCGATTTGCGTTTCTTACGTATTTTGCGTTTGTTTCGTATTCTCAAACTGACGCGTTATTTTGCGTCCATGCGTATTTTGCTGGTGGTCATCAGTAAAGAGCGCGGTTCGTTTCAAGCGGTTATTTTTATATTGATTATTATGATTGTGACTGCCTCGAGTGGCATTTATTTGGTCGAAAATCATGCGCAGCCAGAAGAGTTTGAGTCAATACCCAAGGCGATGTGGTGGGCTGTAGTAACGCTCACGACCGTGGGTTATGGGGATGTCACACCAATCACTAATGCTGGCAAGATATTGGGTGCTATTATTACGATATTGGGTGTGGGTTTGGCGGCACTGCCCGCAGGTATTTTGGCAACGGGTCTGGCAAATGAATTGGCGCAGCGCCGTGAAGAGCTGGAGCAGCATTTTCGTGAGCAGCTGATCGATAGTGATTTTGATTTGGTACAAAATCAGATGATGATTGACAAGATTCGCCGAGAGCTAGGATTAGATAAAGAGCAAGCACAAAATATTGTACTGCAAGTGCTACGTGAGCAAGAGCTTGAGCGGCGCGAAAGAGAAGTAGAAGTGCGTCAAAAGAATTTTTGCCCGCATTGCGGCGAGGCTTTATAGCTTAGTATCTATCAGGCAATCATAGAAATTTATGCTTAAGATTTCTAGAAACAAGTATATTTGTCAGGAAACATAAAAGGGTACTGTGTGGTTGAGACGCAGTACCCTTTTTAGATTTTATGATCGACTGACGCTATATTCCTTGAGGAATCGGTAGCGCCCGTGCCAATTCATGCGCAACTTCTTGCGCCGCTTTTGAGAGATCTTCTGCGCTCAGTGGTAAATTTTGTAGGGTTAAATGCCAGTCATCAACGGATCGGCGCAAATGAGCCACCCAAAGCGTTTTACAATCACGTGGGAGCTGCTTTAGGTTGACTTCAAAACAGCGGTTACCCTCATCATCACTCAAATGAATCTCACCTTTTTTGACCCTAGAGAGTGAGTGCCCATGATAGGAGTTGGCAATCAAAGCGATATGAGTGATATGTAAGGGAATTTCTTCTAGCTCTAGTCTGATTTGTTCTTGATCAAGCGGAGCCAAATACATGGCTTGCTCTCCGCGATCCTTACCGTTTAGACTGTCTCCTTGGTGCTTGACGGATTCAGCTTTGTCACGTAATTGTTTGAACCAGACAATATCACTAATGATGCAATTGTCATCATATAATACACAAGCCAAGTCGATATCTACCGCGCTTTTGTCCTTTTTAAAACGCTTCAACAACCCTTTTGGCTCGATCTTAGTAAATTCATAGTTGAGCGCAAAAAATAACGTTCCCGTATCCAAGCCCAGTCCTCTTAAACTGTCGGAAAGCAGCGGTGATGGGGCAGCGGTTGGCATAATATTCCTTTTTTAATTTTTAGTGGTTAACGATTAGTGTCATTCGAGTGTTATTCGTTGTTTGTCATTGCAGGTTGGTCCAATACCGCTTGATAAAGGAGTGCAGGCTTGGCGTCTAACAGTCCACTGCCAAAACCACGTAACCACCAGACCAGCTGTGAGGTCAAATTAACGGTCGCTTTTATTGTTAGGGTGTCGTCGTCGTTTGATGTGACGATTTGATCATCACTCAGCTTGCTCTCAGTGAGGCTTCGGCCTGCTTTTTGGGTAAATTTTAGCTCAACGGCTGTGTTTTTACCACGCTCAGCCAGCTCACCGAATAACGGATGACTAAAGCCCATACTGCCTTCATCCAAATACGTATCGAGCTGAAAGTTATCTGGTGTCTGTGCTGCGCTCTCTAAAATCTCGACTCTATCAAATCGATGCAGCGCAAAAGTGCGGATGGTGGATTTTGGGTCATCGGTACGAGTCGCCAGCAGATAAATAATCACGCCACGCTGAATGATAGCAATAGGATTTAGGGTGTATTCACTGGCCTCTGACTTATTGCTGCGAGTGTAGCAAGCATTAATTTGCAGCTGATAAAACAATGCATGGTAAATGTTGTCTTTGCTATCTAAATCTATATCTGGGGCAATAAGTGGCTGGGTAGCAGGCTCGATACGTACACGGTCTATCCATGAATGCGTGACTTTACTATTTTTGAGCTGTCGTCTTGCTAGATCAAACCACGGGAATAGCTCATCTAAAATCACAGGTGGCAATAGCTGAGTGAGATTGGCCTCGACCATATTAAAAGCAACTGCTTGTGATAGATTCATATGCGGCAAGCTTTGCAGCGGCGCATCTTCTTTCCAGCGCCAACCTTGTGGATTGGCGTTGTTTTTTTCGATAGGAAAGCGTTTGGCCAATGCGTTCAAATCACGTTGCACGGTACGCAGACTAATGTCAAAACCGGCCATCATGAGCTGTTCATAAATATGTGTCGTACCTACCCAGCGATTGCGCTGTAGCTGTGACAGTACTTGCCATTGACGAGCCGTTGTCGCTGCCCCGTGACGATTATCTTGGGTCTCTTTTAACACATCATTTTCTGCCGCCTCTATTGCAACTGCTTGCTCATCAGAATCTGACTGAGCTTGGATGTTCTCGGCGTTAGTAGAATGTACAGTCATTAAAAAATACCCTTTATAAAGTCACAGGTTATTGTTCTACAGATTTTGGCTGGTTGTTTATCATCTCAGAAAAGTATCAAAGCGTCTAGGGACGTTCGTATACATTTAGGCGCCGTCTAAGCGCCGTCTAAACATGGTTTAGACACGTCCTAATTATCATTTTGGTGTGTTGTTATTGACACTTTAAGCTTTACTGTGCTCACGGTTATCAGTGACATCACTATCGCTATTTTCGCCTTTACGTTTTTCTTTTTCTATTTTGTCCTCTTTTTTTTGGCGCTTAGCTTTGCGTTTTTTCTTCTCTTTCTTTTTTGACTTTTTATCATCTACCTCATCATCGCCGTCTTGGTTCTCATCCCATAACATCAGACGATTTAGGACTTTGCCAAATAGGGTGTCTTTGCGGTAGCGACCTTTTTTATTCATGGTATCGATGGGTAGGCCTGTCATCAAGGTCAATGCTTCACTCAAGGTATAAACGCCATAAATATGGAAGTCGCCGTCTTTTACCGCAGCAATGATATCGTCGCGTAGCATGAGTTGTTTGACATTGGCCATTGGAATGACCACGCCTTGAGCGCCCGTCAACTCTTGCTCACGGCACGCATCAAAAAAGCCGGCGATTTTGGCATTGATACCACCAACCGCTTGTACTTCGCCCAGCTGATTCATAGAACCAGTAATGGCAAAGGATTGATCAATAGGGACATTTGCTAAAGCGGATAGTAGCGCACAACCTTCGCTAACGGTGGCACTATCACCATCGATATGGGCGTAGCTTTGTTCAAACGCGAGCGAAGCGCTGAAGTTTAGCGCATGGTGTTGGCTAAATAACGCACGCAAATAACTGGTCATGATTAACATACCTTTAGCGTGCAAGCTACCACCCAAGTCTACATCACGCTCGATATCAAGGATTTCACCTGCGCCGATATTTGGCTGGATGACCGCAGTGAGGCGCGCTGGCATGCCAAACTCACTATCAGCATAGCTGACGACGGTCAGGGCGTTGACTTGCCCAACTGCACTGCCTTGAGTTTGAATCAGCTGCTGGCCGTTTTTGAGCTCGTCCCAGTATAGATCGCGCAAATATCCTGAGCGCTCATCCATGTCATCGATTGCCTGAATGACATGATCTGCTGTCACCATTGTCTCATCATTTAAACGAGCGTGACGGTTTGATTCATGCAACAGTTTAATCAACAAATCACTGTGTAGGCTTAAACGGTCCTGCTCTTCAGCTTGCAAGCTTAAATGCTCAAGTAACGTGGCTTGCGCGCTACTATCGAATGGATAGAGATCAGCATAATCGATGATGTCTGCCATTTTCGCTACCAGTGCCAATTCATGCTCGCTGGTGCGCGTCACATCATCATGAAAGTCCGCGCGAACTTTGAACACCGCATCAAACTCAGGCTCAAGCTCAAGCAGCTCATAATATAAGTCTGCTTCACCTAATAAGATCACTTTGATATCAAGATCAATGGGCGCTGGTGATAAAGACAAGCTACCTGTTAGCGTTAGCATTTGCTCAAGGCTTGAGAGCTTAATTTTGCGTGACTGTAGCGCACGCTTTAGACCTTGCCATGCATAAGGATGCTCAAGTAAATGGCTGGCTTCTAGCAGCAGGTAGCCGCCATTGGCGCGGTGTAGGGCACCTGCGCGAATCATACTGACATCAGTCGTTACTGTCCCTAATTGGGTAATTTGCTCAACATGACCTAATAAGTTTAGATGGGTTGGTAAGTCTTCAAAGACAACAGGCGCGCCACTGTCTGGTGCGTGACTGACAATGACATTGACCGCGTAACGGCTGGGTGTTGTGGTCAATACAGCCGTCACAAACTCTTCGTCATCGCCGTTAACGATACGCTCTACATGAGTAACCATATCGGCAAATATGGCTTTGAGATAGTCAACCACAAGTGGGTGCGTGGCAAATTGCTCATAAACAGGCGCGAACAAAGGCTGTAGTGCACGGCGTGCGATACTGCGATGCAGTGATTCTATCGCATCGTTGGCTTCGTCTTCTAACTGCTCCAACGCAATGGTTAGTTGACTGAGGCGCTTTTGCATATGGTTTTTCTGTACAAAGTTATTTAACTCAGCCTCGTACTCACTGTTACCATACTCAGAATTTTGAGCGTTGTTTTGCTCTTCATCATGGTTAGTCTTATCGTTGCTCAATATATTGGCTTTTTCGTTATCATTTCTTGGCGACGAATTTGCACTGTTGCTAGATGGTTCTGAAGCCTTTACAGGGTCGCTACTAATGTCTGTCGTCAGCTGACTGGGATGGACGAAAACTGCCTTGTTATCAAACGAGCGAAACGTCAAGGCAAGGTCATACTGTTTGCCTTCAGCATTCAGCGCATCATAGGCATGACTCTCTTTTTGATGCGTATTATTTTTAATCGCTTCGATTTTACTTTGGTATTGGTCGCTACGAAAGCGTTGGCTTAGTCGCTTTTTTGCCTGTTGCCACAAGTTATTGACCTGCTGTTGTAGCAAGGCGGCTTGCCCTGCAGGTAGACGCAGAGCCAGTGGCGTACGCGGATCGGTAAAATTGTGCACATAAACCCAATCATCAGGCGTTGGTGCGTCGGCGGCAATACGGGCCAACAGGCGACTGATGACAGTACGCTTACCCAAGCCGTTCTCGCCAGCAGCAAACACATGATAGCCACTTGCTTTGATGTCTAGCGCAGTATGCAAGGCTTTGAGCGCACGTTGTTGACCGAAGCCAACATCTAAGTCAGGCGCAGTACGTGTGTCGGCAGGCAGCTCATCAGGGTCGCTATAGCGTTTTAGTTGCTCAGCCGAAATACGGCAGCTTTTTTGAACCTCAGTAAAAATAGGATTTGGGGCGTTAGATATTACTGGTTTATCGTCTTGTGAGTCAGCGGTAGGTGGTACCATATTATTAGCGTCTTTTGATATTTGAGATATAGGGGTATAAGGTTGTTCGGTCATAGGTTTTTGAGAGATCGTTTTAAAGGTATTGAAAGAGTATGAGGGATAATATATTTATTCTGGTCATGCGCGCATTGAATTTTTTATAATTAATAGGGCGTGTTGAACATTCGCAAATAGGCACTGCTGATCGCTAAAATTGTTCCAGACAAGGCACAAAGCGACGGTAATGCAGATGCCTTAGCGAGATTTGTAACGCAGTATGGGGCAATTTTAGCATCAGCCCCAACGATAAAAGCAGGGGACAGGACTCTTTTTTGCCGCTTCATCGTTAAAAATAAGCGCTTAGAGTAACTAAACTTATTATTTTTAACATCGAATCGCCTAAAAAATAGTCGCTGTCAGTGCCATGGTCGAATGTTCAACACGCCCTAATGACATCTTACAAGATATAGTCGCATTTTAGCGAAGTCATTAAACGCAGTTTGTATCATATTTACAGGAATCTTTGATCATGATAAACGAAAAATAAAGAAACTAGGCAAGGCGTTTTATGCTGTTAACGCAGAATAACGCGTCATGAACGGTGCAGATAGTATAAGATGTCCCACATTGGCGCAATCTGCAACTATTCAATGAGCAGACTGCATGATAAAATAGGCGGTTCACATGTCAAAACTGGATAACTCGTTGTATGTCAGCTTCCGCTAAAACCTCTTCGTCGTCTACTAGCACGGGTAATATCAATATTGATCCGACTGGCTTTGTGAAGCTTGGCTCACAATTGCCAAAGCTGGCCAGTATCTTAGCCCAAGCCGTAAATGAGCTAAGTCTATCACTAAGTGAGAAACAGCAGCGCACGTTATTATTATACTTAGACCAGCTTTTGTTGTGGAATAAAGCGTATAATCTGACCGCCATCACCGATCCAGAAGAAGCGCTGATCAAACATGTGATTGATTGCTTGTCTATTATAACGCATTTGCCGACAGGGTCGCTGCTTGATATCGGTACAGGTGCAGGGTTGCCTGCAGTGATTATTGCGATTTGTCAGCCTGAGCGCTCGTGTACAGCCCTTGATAGTAATCAAAAAAAGATTCGCTTTATTAAGCAGATCAGCAGTGAGCTTGGCTTACGTAATATGCAACCGATCGCTTCGCGTATTGAAGCGCACGAAGCCAGCTATGATGTGGTGACTTCTAGAGCGTTTGCCAGTTTGATAGATTTTGTTGAAGTAGCGCAGCCGAGGTTGGCAGATGGCGGTTATTTGTGTGCTATGAAAGGCAAAGCGCCAAGCGATGAAGAGCTAAAAGCGCTTGATAGTGATTGGCACATTAAGACGATTAAGCTGACAGTGCCGTGTCTGCATGATAGTCGTCATTTGATTGAAATGTCTGCTAAAAATGCCTGAAAGGTAGATACTTCTCAGTCATGAAACAGCAGTCGTTTTTTGTGAAACGCAGTTTACGTTTGTACCTAAATGGCATAGTATTTAAAAGGCACTGAAAATATACAAACGAAAATTGGGTAACTTATAAAAGAAAGTTTTTTATAAATGGCTGCCTTTCATGAAGCGCTGATTTAGTAGCACTGCATAAGCATATAAGATTGAGCGGCAAATTCTGCGTCAAATAAATGAAAAGAAAAAGTCAGTAACAGACCTTAATAAAATTGAGTGAGTGTATGGAAATCATAGCAATTGCGAATCAAAAAGGCGGCGTGGGCAAAACCACGACGGCGGTAAACTTGACCGCCAGTTTAGCTGCTAAGCGCAAGCACGTACTACTGATTGACTTAGACCCACAGGGCAATGCAACCAGCGGTACGGGTGTCGACAAAAACGAGCTGACGCTTACCATAGCCGATGTTTTACTGGATGGTGTAGCGCTGTCAGAAGCCATTGTGACCAGTCCGGCAGGGTTTGATGTGATCGGTGCCAATCGTGATTTGGCTGGTATGGACATCACGTTGATGAGTAAAACGGACAGTCACGAGCTGTTCAAAACGGCGATGAAAAATCTGGTTGATGCGCAGAAATCCTCGCAACAGCCCCCATACGATTATGTGATTATAGACTGTGCACCCAGTTTGAACCTACTGACGATTAATGCCTTGGTTGCAACTGATAGTGTGATTATCCCAATGCAGTGTGAATATTATGCATTAGAGGGATTAGCAGATTTATCGCAGACGATTGAGCGTCTTACTGAATTAAACCCTAAGTTATACATTCGCGGTGTTGTGAGAACGCTGTTTGATGCGCGTAACACGCTTGCCCGTGATGTGTCTGCTGAATTAGAAGCGCACTTTGGCGATATTATGTATAAGACTCATATCCCAAGAAATATTCGCCTAGCAGAAGCACCCGCGCATGGTCTACCAGTGATTGCTTATGAGAGATGGTCAAAAGGCGCGCGCGCCTATCAAAAACTGGCCGCTGAAGTGATGAAGCAAAGTAGCTAGTTTTTCTATAAAAGCTTTCGAACAATAAAGCACTTAACATTGTATTTAGTAAGCCGCAGCAGTAATCAATTGGCTTTTATTTTAGCGTTAGAGGATAGGTAATCATGGCGAAGAAAAGAGGGTTGGCTGCCAATCGAGGCTTAGATGCCTTATTAGGGTCAATCAAGAAAGAAAAGCAAATCACCGCCTCTGCCTTGCAAGATGATATGGCTGCACGCGATGTGGCCGTGCCAGCTGAAACGCTAGATACCAACATGCCTGTGAAAACTGCACCCGTCGATGCGGCTGCGCCCAAAGCCAGTAAAAAATCGGCTGCAAAATCCACTAATAATGACACTACTGTCAGTAATAGTACTCGTTCATCACGTGTGACAAGCAAGACGGCTATCAACAAAACGCGTGGTAATAGCACAGACGTAAACGCTTCAGAGGATCAAATCAGCCTCGTGCAGATCGATGTCACGCGTCTACAAGCAGGTAAGTATCAACCGCGCCGTGACATGAGTGAAACGGCACTGGCAGAATTGGCATCTTCTATTGAGCAGCATGGCGTGATGCAGCCCATCGTTATCCGCCCATTGCTCGCCAATGAAGATAAGAGTGAAGCATTTGTCACTCATGAGATTATCGCTGGCGAACGTCGCTGGCGCGCGGCAAAAATGGCGGGCAAGTCGGTTATTCCAGCGATTGAGCGTGCGTTATCTGATGAGCTTGCTATTGCACTGGCCTTAATTGAAAATATCCAGCGTGAAGATCTATCGGTGATCGAGCAGGCAGCCGCGTTGCAGCGCTTTCATACAGAGTTTGGTATGAGCCATGCGATGATTGCTGAAGTGGTGGGCAAGGCGCGTACAACGGTATCGAATTTACTACGCCTAAATCAATTGCATGATACGGTAAAAGATCATTTGGCAAATAGCGCACTAGACATGGGCCACGCTCGAACGCTTTTAGCATTGTCTTCTGAGCAGCAGCCAATCATTGCACAAAAAATCATCGATGGCGGTATGACGGTGCGAGAAGCTGAAAAGCTGGTCAAATCGATCTTGCACCCTGCGCCCAAAACCAACCGTGTCGAACAAGCACAGTCTCGTGACGAAGAGCGTCTCACGCAAAGATTGACAGATATGTTGGGTGCTGAAGTCAAGCTTAAGCACAAAAAAGACGGGCAGGGTAGTGTTGAGATCTTTTTTCACAGTCAAGACCAGTTAGCTGCTTTGATTAAACACATAGAAGCACAGGCTTAAGACAATACGCAAGCTAGTAGGACTGATTTATTAGTAACGACTATTTACGTATAAATCCATCTACGTAACAACTGTTTTTAAAAATATGGAAGAGAGCAAATATGTGGGAGTTAGTAAAGGCAGGCGGCTGGCTAATGACACCTATTGTCGTCTGCTCTATATTGGCATTGGTTATCATTATTGAGCGTAGTCATACATTGCAATTTAGCAAGACTGTGCCTAGCAGACTGCGTGAGCAGCTCATCACTCGCCTACGCGAAAATGGCGATATCGGCCGTACACAATTGATGAATGTCAAAGAGAAGACGGCGCTTGGTGATATTTTGGCAACGGGGCTGCTCTATCGTCAGTACGGCCTAGAGTCTATGACCATGCATATGCAAAATCGTGCTAGCGTACAAGTCCACCAGCTAGAAAAAAATATCAATATGTTGGGTACAATTGGTGCCATTGCGCCATTGCTTGGATTATTAGGTACGGTATTAGGTATTATTTCTTCATTCTTAGCGATTACTGATGGTGCGATGCAAGATCCAACAATGCTTGCTGCTGGTGTGTCACAAGCACTAATTACCACGGCTGCTGGTATGATCGTCGCCATCCCAGCGCTTGTCGCGTATCGATACTTTCAGCGGCGTATCATCGACATCAATGCACAGTTCGAGACTCAAGCAGGGCTGATGATTCAAGAGCTATACGACTACCAATTGCTCGACAATGCTAACGCAGCGGCCCCTGCTAATAGTACGACCACTATTGATGAGCGTGCTCCTGACCGGTTAAATATAGATAAAACCAATGTGGCGACAATATAATTGTCATATTTTCTACTAAGTTTGATGCTCAAAGTACGTTCGTAATAGCAGGTAAATAGAAGAGATTCATATGCGTTTTAGAAAACCGACTGTTGAGCCGCTTGAAATTAATCTGACGCCGATGATTGATTGTTTATTGTTTTTAATCGTCTTTCTGCTACTGGCTACTTCCTTCAATCATTTTAGTCGTTTAAATATTATCCTTCCTGAAGCAGAAGGTGTCGCGCAGACAGAGCAAAAAAATAGTATAGAAGTGGCTGTGCAAGAAGATGGCAGTTACTTGGTGAATGGTATCACGCTTGCTAGTAGTAACGAGGCTGAACTGACCAGCATGTTGCAGCAAGAAGCAGGAAGCAATCGCGATATGCTATTTGTCATCGCAGCGGATGCCAACGCTACCCATCAATCTGTCGTACGGGTGATGGATGTTGCTGGTAAACTCGGATTTTTGAACCTAAATATCAGCACCGTTGTCCCACTTGGTCAAACTTTGCCGCAATAATATTTGCCGCATCATTACTATAAACTGTGTATCAAGCACAGCCCATTCATGTCATGACACCTACATTGAGGCTTTTATGAGCCAAGCTTATACACCTGACTCTACAAAACCTTCTGCTAAAAAACCTTCAGCAGCCCCGTCTAGTCCGCCAAAAAGTAAAACTTTACTGCGTCTATTAAAATATCTAAAACCGTATTGGTGGGCTTTACTACTGACTGTTTTGGGCTTTGCTATCAACGCAGGGACTGAGATTTGGATTGCCAAGCTGTTGCAATACATTACTGATGCCATTAACCAAAGTGATCGAAGCAAACAGGCGTTATTTCCATTACTCATCATTGCGCTATTTTTCGTACGCGGTTTGGGCAGTTTTTTGGGTAACTATTACTCGGCTTTGGTCTCACGTAATTTGGTTTATGAGCTGCGGGTCGAGGTTTTTAATAAACTACTGCGCTTGCCAAGTTCATTCTATTTGGCCAATCCTGCTGGTACGATCTCATCCAAGTTGATATTTGATGTTGAGCAAGTCACTGCTGCCAGTACAGACTCAATGAAGACCTTGCTGCGTGATGGTTTGACGGTTGTGGCATTGATAGGGTTTTTGCTTTATAGCAACTGGCGCTTGACTCTAATCCTATTTGTCGTATTGCCACCAATACTATGGCTCATTCGCATTGCCTCCAAGCGTTATCTTAAGCTCTCTAAAGGTATCCAAAAAACGATGGGTAGTGTCAGTCATATTACCAATGAGGTCATCAGTGGCTATCAGGTGGTAAAGAATTATGGCGGACAAGCATATGAAGCCGAGCGCTTTGATAAGACTTCAAAAAAGAACTTACGTCAAGGCATGAAGGTGGTCGTCACCAATAGCATCAATACCCCAGCGGTGCAGCTGCTGATGGCGATAGCGATGTCGGTGGTGGTATGGCTTGCATTGAGACCTTCAGTTATTAGCGGTATTTCAGCAGGTGAGTTTATCTCTTATATTGCGGCAGCCGGTCTGCTCAGTAAGCCCGTCCGTTCATTGACTGATATCAATCAAAAATTGCAAAAAGGCATTGCTGCTGGTGAGTCGATTTTTGCATTACTTGACGAGCCAGAAGAAGAAGACACAGGCACTATCAGCAAGGCGTTATCTGGTCAGATGTCTTTGGATAATATCAGTTTGGTATATCCAGATTCGACAGTTGCTCTACGTGATTTTACGTTAAATATAAAAGCAGGCGAGACGGTTGCATTGGTAGGACGAAGCGGAGCAGGCAAGTCCTCCTTAGTGAATCTTTTAACGCGTACTCTGGAGACATCTTCTGGGCAAATTACTTTAGACAATATACCAATTGAAGATATCAAATTAGAAAGTCTGCGTGCGCAAATTGCCATGGTGAATCAGCAAGTCGTACTATTTAATACGACAGTATTTAATAACATTGCTTATGGCGGCTTGGCTAATAAGAGCCAAGCTGAAGTCGAGGAGGCTGCAAAAGCGGCTTTCGCGCATGACTTTATCATGAAAATGCCAAACGGCTACCAAAGCGAAATTGGGGCCGAAGGGCTTCAGTTGTCTGGCGGACAGCGTCAACGACTATCTATTGCTCGTGCGCTGTTAAAAGATGCTCCGATTCTGATTTTGGATGAAGCCACCAGTGCGCTTGATAATGAGTCAGAGTATTATATTCAGCAAGCGCTCGATAACGTCATGAAAAACCGTACGACGCTAGTGATTGCGCACCGCTTAACGACTATTGAATCTGCGGATCGTATTGCTGTGATGGATGGTGGTCAGATAGTTGAGCTTGGTACCCATAATGAGCTGATGCAGCTGCAAGGCCATTATGCGCAAATGTATGCTCGAGACTTTGAGTAGAATAGATTTATTTGATAAAGCGTCAACGCCTAAGCAGCGAATCGATAGGATACATGGCAATTATTCATGAGTATTGAGACGATAATTACTAATGCATGGCAACGTAAGGCCGCTTGGTTATGGCTGTTGCTACCTATTAGCTGGCTTTATGGACTGATCACCTTGCTTCGTCGTCACGCTTATAAAGTTGGGCTGCTATCAAGTTATCGCGCACCTATACCTGTCATGGTCATTGGTAATATCAGTGTGGGTGGTAGCGGCAAAACACCGTTAATTATCGCCTTGGTCAATCACTTGCAAAAACGAGGCATAAAAGTCGGCGTCATCAGTCGTGGTTATGGTGGTGATACGAGCCAAATGCCAGCATTGGTTAATGCCACCAGTTTGCCTAACGTAGTAGGCGACGAGCCATGTTTGATTGTTCATATGACAGGCGTTGCCATGGCGGTATGTCCCAATCGTCAGCAAGCAATTACTACCTTGTTGGATGCTGAACCTGATTTGCAATTGATTATCGCTGACGATGGTTTGCAACATTATGCGCTCAAGCGGGATATAGAGTGGATTGTGGTAGATGCCGCGCGAGGGTTTGGTAATGAGCAATTATTGCCAACCGGATTTTTGCGTGAGCCAATGTCACGACTAGAAGGTGCTCATGTGATTTATCATGAAAAACCAAATACAGACTCGGCTAAAAGTAGTAATAAGCCACAGAGCTCTGAGCGCTTGACCATGCGTTTGCAAGCTGATGAATTGCAGCGTTTATGGAGTCCTCAATCACCTATTAAGCAAATAGATAATGTCATTCCTGCTAGCAATAGTAGAGTACACGCAGTCAGTGGTATCGGCTATCCACAGCGTTTTTTTGATACGTTAGAGTCTCTTGGTTTTGACGTGATGGGGCATCCTTATCCTGATCACTATGACTTTAGTTTGGCTGAGCTTTTACAATACAGCGATTATCCTATCGTCGTTACCAGTAAAGATGCGGTAAAAATAAAAGCATTGCTGTCAGACTATACGGCGGAGCAAGCATCAAGTGATGAGTATGCACAGCTCGTTAGCAGGTTGTGGGTTTTGCCTGTGACGGCCGTATTATCCGATAACTGTTATGATCATCTAAACCAGCAATTAAAAGCTTTGGGTATTGAGGCTGACTCTGATGTTGGTACAAAAACGCCATCATAGATAATAGTCAATACGTCAAACTGACACAATTTTTAGGAATAAACCATGTCGCTTGTCACTACACCTGCCAAAACCCATATTGTGATTCCTGCACGCTTTAAGAGTACACGGTTACCCGGTAAGCCATTATTGAGCATTCATGGCAAACCGATGATACTTTGGGTGTCTGAAAAGGCAAAGACAGCAACCTTCGCTGACGATATGTGTATTGCGACTGATGATGAGCAAATTGCAAAGGTCTGTATCGATGCCGGTTTTGATGTCGTGATGACAAGTAGCGAGCATGCGTCAGGCACTGACCGCTTGGCGGAAGTGGCGGCTATTAAAGGCTGGGCTGAGCATGATATTGTGGTCAATATGCAGGGTGATGAGCCTCTTGTGCCGCCCTTACTGCTTGAGCAGGTACAGGCGCTTTTGGTAGCGGATGAGGCTAGCGTCATGGCGACACTCTGTGAGCCTATCAATGATTACGATACGTTCCAGCGAGCTTCTGTGGTAAAGGTAGTCAGCCAACATACGAACAATCTACAGCGCGCGCTTTATTTTAGTCGAGCACCGATTCCTTGTGATCGTGATATCGTATTGGCGGATGACAATCAAAGACAGCCACCAAAAAATGCGTATCGTCATTTGGGCTTATACGCCTATCGCGTTAGTCTATTACAGCAGTTTGTGCATTGGCCACAGACGCCACTTGAGCTGCTCGAGAGTCTGGAGCAGCTACGGGTATTAGAAAACGGTAAGCTTATCGCCATTGCAGAAGCTGCTTGTCAACTGCCGGCTGGTGTCGATACACAAGAAGATCTAGACCGTTTAAATGCCATGAGCTTAGCTGATTTTCAAAACCCCGCTAAATAATGGTTTGAGCAAGCGCACGCACATTATCCAGAGTATCGTTAGCGTGCCGCATCCTAAATATCTAAAAACGTGATAGAGCCATTGTTATGAATGATCTGACAGCAAATGTAGGCACGCAAGAGCGTTCAGACAGTATCTATTTTGCGCCCTTATTGCCATGGCAACAGACATTGTGGTCGCAATTGACGCAGCGAGTATTGACTCAGCAGTCCTTGCCGCATGCATTGCTCGCTGCTGGTATGCAGGGAATGGGTAAACGCGCCTTTGTATGGCGGTTGGTGGCTTGGCTATTATGCCGCGAGCATGATACGAATCCACTAGGCGCATGCGGCGCGTGTGAAAGTTGTCAATGGCTCAAGTCGGGTACTCACCCAAGCTTGCAAGTGCTGCCAATCGTGAGTATGCCAATCAATGCGGATAGCGACACCCTCCAAGACAAATCAAGCAGCGCAAAAGACAAAAAAGCCACCAAGAGCACCAGCAACAGCGCGCTTAAAATCAAAGTGGATGACATTCGTGCCTTGCAGCCTTTTATCTATCAAGGCGGGCAAGGGATGCGCATCTGTGTGTTAGATCATGCGGAGCAAATGACCGTCGCCGCTGCCAATGCGTTACTCAAAACCTTGGAGGAGCCGCAAGCGCAAGTTCATCTATTTTTAATCAGTGACACGCCTGCTCAGCTGCTTCCGACCATCAAGAGCCGTGTACAACAGCTGGCATTACAGACTATTGAGCCCGCTGTTGCTATCGATTATGTGACAAAAGCGCTCGGTCATACCATCAATCGTGAAGCCGTCAGTAAGGTGGCGATTGAGCAGTTGATACAATTAGCAAATGGCGCACCTCTCGCTGCGGTAGCATTGGCACAGGCACCGTGGTACAGCAAACGTGCACTGTGGCTGACCACATGGCAGGCACTGCGAAGTGGTAAACGTAGTAGCGTAGCGGCAAGTGATTATTGGCAAAAACAGCTGAGTATTAAAGAGTTTATTCAACTGTCTGAACGGATGCTCCTAGACATAAAGCGCATCTGCCTAGGACTGAGTGAATTACAAACAGATATCAACCTATCAGAAGCATTAGCCTCTTATCAACCCGATGCTCTCAAACTAGAAGTATTCGGCGATAGTTTGCAGCAGACCAAAGTTGCACTGCAACAAAATGTGCAAGAAAAATTTGCTTATGATAAGCTAATGCAAGAATTGGCCTGCTTGTAGGAGTGGTGACATAGCCTTTGTGAGCTATTGGAACTTATTGATATAAATCGCTTTTGTTTATATTCTCACAATCATTTATAAAAATATATTTGACCCAATTGATAAAGGAAGCTGATTATGGCAATGCCAGGACGCGGCGGGATTTTAACCTGCCATATTGAGACTATCGAAACGTTGTATGCCAGCTATCTGTCTTTTGTGAATAATGGCGCTTTGTTTGTGCCCTCTGATCAGCCGCAGCAATTGGGTAATGAAGTTTTTATTGCTGTTACACTGCCCAACTCTAGTGAGCGTTTGCCAATGAATGGTAAGGTTGTTTGGATCAACTCCAAAACGCAGAGCGGTCGACCAGCAGGCTTTGCTGTGCAAATTGGTAGTGATATCGCAGGACAACGAATCAAGAACGAAGTTGAGCGTTTATTGGCTGGTAAAATAGATAGCCTGCAATCCACTTATACCATGTAGCCCATACCACTTAACCCAAAAACCTAGGCGTCTTTATCGATGGTCATCATGGCTATATTGTATGATTAATAAAAAAGCCTTATAACTGTATAAGGCTTTTTTTAGGACGTATATCTGTATCCGTGAGTGCTAGTAGCGCGGCGGTACGTACATATCATCAGGAATAGGCTCGCGGTAGTATTCGTCATCACGTTTGCGACTGGGCAATTCAACTTCCTCACGAGGTATCTCTTTATAAGGAATCTGGTCGAGCAGATGTGCAATACAGTTGAGCCTAGCGCGCTTCTTATTGTTGCCTTCAACCACCCACCATGGGGCCTCAGGGATATGAGTGCGCTCAAACATGGTCTCTTTTGCTTTGGTATAATCCTCCCAGCGCCTACGGGATTGTAAGTCCATCGGCGAGAGTTTCCACTGTTTTAGCGGATCGTATATTCGGCTCATAAAGCGTGCATGCTGCTCATCGTCAGTAATAGAAAACCAGTATTTCACCAAGCGAATGCCTGATCGCACAAGCATGCGTTCAAACTCTGGCACTGACTGGAAAAACTCCTCATATTGCGCATCAGTACAAAAGCCCATGACGCGCTCGACACCGCCGCGATTGTACCAACTGCGATCAAACAAAACGATCTCACCTGCGGCTGGTAAGTGTGCCACATAGCGCTGAAAATACCACTGGGTTTGCTCGCGTTCAGTAGGAGCAGGTAAGGCGGCAACACGGCACACGCGTGGATTTAGCCTTTGGGTAATACGTTTGATAGCGCCCCCTTTACCCGCAGAATCTCGCCCTTCAAAGATAACGACGATACGCTCACCATTTGCGACCACCCAGTCTTGCAGCTTGATAAGTTCTCGCTGCAATCGTACCAACTCATGGAAATAAGTACGTCGATCCAGTTTTTCTTGCTCACTCATCTCACGACCATTGAAGCGAAAGTCACGTGCATAGTCATCTATTTCGTTTTCTAGCTCTTCATCGTAGGTATCGATAAGGTCTTGATGCATTTTTCGACGCAGCTCATCGTCTAGAATGTCTTTTTCGATGCGCTCAGCCAAGATGGCTTGTTCTCGGTTGTATTGATCTAATTGCTCCTGGGTGGTGAGTGATTGAAAGTCTGTGGTTGTAATGGGTTTTGTCGTTACCAATTTATCAGAGCCAAAAATGATTTGTCTCATTTTTCTTAATAGAAACTTTTTCTTAAGTAGAAATTCTGTCTTACCCATAAATATTACCTTTGTTTGGCGTGTCAGCTTTTTTAAGAGGTTACTATCTAGGTCGGTTCTATCATAGCAAAGTACAGACAATAAAAAATGCCCTTTAAATAGTTAAAGGGCATTTTTTATGAGAATAGATGAGCTGATAAAAATGATGAATCAAGTACTCATTTTCATTCGTTACTTACCGAACTTATTTTTCTAAGATGCAAGTCACGCCTTGACCACCAGCGGCGCAAATAGAAATTAGCGCACGGCCTGAGCCCTTTTGATCAAGTAGTTTTGCAGCGGTGGCTAGGATACGACCACCGGTCGCGGCAAATGGATGGCCTGCTGCTAGTGATGAGCCATTCACGTTTAGCTTGCTGCGATCGATCGAGCCTAGTGGCGCATCAAGACCTAGGCGCTCTTCACAGAATGTCTCATCTTCCCAAGCGGCGAGTGTCGATAGCACTTGTGAGGCAAACGCTTCATGAATCTCATAGAAATCAAAATCTTGTAGCGTGAGTCCAGCGCGCTCAAGCATACGTGGTACCGCATAAGCGGGTGCCATGAGTAAGCCTTCGGTAGTACCAGATTTACCGATAAAGTCTACCGCCGCTGTCTCTTGGTGCACGATATAAGCCAGTGGTTTTAGACCATGCTCTTTTGCCCATTCATCAGTACCCAATAGGACACAAGATGCGCCATCAGTCAGTGGCGTTGAGTTGGCAGCAGTCATCGTTGGATTGGCGTTCTTTTTGCCAAATACTGGCTTTAGCTTACCCAGTTTCTCTAGCGTGGTGTCTGGACGTAAGTTGTTATCACGAGTCAGACCTTTGTATGGGGTGATCAAGTCATCAAAGAAACCTTCGTCATAAGCGCGTGCTAGGTTTTTGTGACTGTTAAAGGCAAGCTCGTCTTGAGCTTCACGAGTGATGTTCCACTCAAGTGCTGTAATCGCTTGATGCTCGCCCATCGATAGACCAGTACGCGGCTCGCCATTTTGCGGTGAGTCAATCAAGTCTTTTGGATTTAGACCCATCAATGCCTTTAGGCGTTGCTTGTTGTCTTTGGCGGCACCAAGCTTGATCAGTACTTTACGCAGACCATCACCAATAGCGATAGGCGCATCTGAGGTAGTATCTACGCCGCCTGTGATGGCTGAATCGATAACACCCAGTGCGATTTTGTTCGCAGAAGCAAAGGTCGCTTGTAGGCCAGTTCCGCACGCTTGTGAGATATCATAGGCTGGTGTATGTGGGTTCAGCGCTGTGTTCAATGTTGCTTCGCGAGTCAGGTTGATATCGCGGCTTAGCTTCATAACGGCACCAGCGACCACTTCACCGATGACTTCGTCTTGTAAGTTGTAGCGCTCAACCAAGCCGTCTAGAGCCGCAGTCAACATATCTGTATTGCTGACGTCAGCGTATGAGCCATTTGAGCGAGCAAATGGAATACGGTTACCACCTAAGATTGCCACACGATTTTGGTTTGTAGCAGGTTTGGTTGTACTCGCTTTTTTAGTTGCAGTCGCTGGTTTTTTAGCTGCTGTGGTTTCTACTTTTTCATCATCTGGTTGTTTGCTAGTGGTATTTTTAGTCTCTGAGTCGTTGGTATCAGTTCCTTTAGCGTCAGATTTTTTAGTAGCTGGCGCTTCTTTTTTTGTGTTTTCAGCTTGTGTGCTATCAGCCTTGGTATCGTTGGCCTTAGTATCAGCTTTAACGTCAGCAGTTTTAGCAGTTTCATTGTTTTCAGCAATTTCTTGTGGTTTTGCATCGCTGGCTTTAACAACAGTGCTTTCGACAACTGGACTATCAGGGTGGTTATTTTTATTACTCATAATATTATCCTTAAAAAGTATGGGCAGAAAAGTTGAAGGGTAAAAATAAAAAAAGTGGCAAAGTCATGTTAAGCAAAAATCAAATATTATCATTTACCAGCTAGTATCGCTGTGTATGATAAGTCGTTTTGTGCTCGTTTAATGTATATCTTTAGCAAACGATGTGTCGCTTGTATAAGTTCAATGACAGCTTTAAGCGTACTGGTTAAGGCGCTGATAGACTGGCGAGTACCAACAAGTATCAGATAGTAGCATTGCATAACGATATGTTTGATAATATATTGTTATCAATAATTATGTTTGCCATAACTTATACGTCAGATTTTAACATGTTATGATGGTCAGCAAGTGGGTAAAAAGTCGTCAGCTTGTATACTGACTTGTTTACAGATTGTTGTAGACATTGTCTGTTTTTGGACATGTTTTTAATGGCAGTGTATAGTTTGGCAGTGTATAGTTAGGCCAGTTTTAAAATGATTTACCAAATATCAATAATTACAATGTTGATGAGTCTATATAATAGGCGTATTACATTTAGTGTTTACTATTATTTAAACCATTCATTATTTATAGGGAATATATTATGTCAGACCGTTATGGTGATTTTGTTCAATCTTCTATTGGTAAAAAAGTCGCAAAGAATTTAGGTTTGCCAATGCCAGCGACGCTTGATCGTTTTGAAAGCGGTGAGCGTTTGGTTCGTGGCAGTGTACTAGTTGGCCGTGCTAATGGTGAGGACAAAAGCATTAGTGAATCTGTTGCACGTATTTTGTTAGATGTGCATGCTGATGTATATGTAAACAGCAGTGATGATGTTAAAGACGCCCTTGCTGATGTAGGCGTTGAAGCAAAAGCCAATACAGGTGGTGACGATCAGTTCAAAGTATTGCTTTTTGATGCAAGTAATATCAGCAATGCAGATCAGCTAAAAGAAGTGTACGAGTTTTTTCATAGCGTTGCGCGCCGCGTAGAAAAGTCAGGCCGTGTGATCGTTATTGGTCGTACGCCAGAGGACATCACTGATATCGAAACTGCCATGGCACAACGTGCACTTGAAGGCTTTGTAAAATCAGTAGGTAAAGAGTTCAAGCGCGGCATTACAGCTCAGCTTATCTATGTAGAAACAGGTGCTGAGCAAAACCTAGACTCGACCTTGCGCTTTTTCACTTCAGCACGTTCGGCTTATGTCTCAGGACAAGTGGTACGCGTGAGCAAAGGCGACTCAGTTGATGTCGATTGGAATCAGCCTCTAGGCGGTAAAACGATGCTAGTGACGGGCGCAAGTCGCGGTATTGGCGAAGCAATTGCTCGCGTATTAGCTCGTGAGGGCGCACATGTAATCTGTCTTGACGTACCGCAGCAGCAAGCTGACCTACAAAAAGTTGCTAGCGAAATCAGTGGCTCTGTATTGACAGTAGACATCACTAGCGATGACGCTGGTGCAGAAATCGCAGATGCGGCGCAAAAGCGAGGTGGTCTGGATTCAGTCATTCATAATGCTGGCGTGACACGTGATAAGACATTGGCCAGAATGGATGAGAAAAAGTGGGACATGGTCATCGATATTAACTTGGGCAGCATTGCTAGGCTGAATCGCTACTTGCTCGATAATGATGTGCTAAAAGAAAACGCCCGTATCGTATGTGTGTCATCTATTTCAGGTATCGCTGGTAACATGGGTCAGACCAATTATGCCACTTCTAAAGCGGGTGTTATTGGCTTGGTTAATGCGACTGCTAAGCAGTTAGAAGACAACGCAAAAGGCATGACCATCAATGCAGTAGCACCAGGGTTTATCGAAACACAAATGACGGAAGCGATTCCGTTTGCTATTCGCGAAGCTGGTCGTCGTATGAATTCAATGAGCCAAGGTGGTTTACCAGTTGACGTGGCTGAGACCATTGCATGGTTGGCTTCACCTGCTTCGGGTGGCCTAAATGGCAACACAGTTCGTGTTTGTGGTCAAAGCTTACTTGGCGCATAATACTGATTTGTTGGTGAGACGATGTGGCAAATGAGGAGAAGGTAGCGTGATGGTATTATCCCTTGTTTTTGATTTGCCTCACATATGCTTACGAAATATTTGCTGATAAATTGTAATAAAGCTGCCCACGGGTGGCTTTTTTATGATAAAAACACAAGAGCCATCAGCCAAACTATTTTTTGCTACTAAAAATACTTGCAAAATTGATTGAATATAGTACTCATTGATAATAGGTATCAGTCAATGACTGCTTAATGTCTTTAGATACGTTAAAAATCTTGTTCAAGCCACATTTAGGATTTACTTATGTCAGACACCCATTATGACGCGTTGCCAAAAGCGCACACTACCTATGCCAATATTGTCAAAAGCTTACTACCGATTGGTAACAGTGGCAAAGTCAGTAAAGATCAATTGCCACAGGCCACCTATTACGTCGATGATTTGCATATCGATCATGATAATCTAAACGACTATCGTAAAATTTGTGGCTTTGCTGATAATGGTAAAGTTCCAGCGACGTACTTTTCAGTACTATCACAGACTCTACAGATGAATATGATGGTCAAAGAGCCGTTTCCATTTGCGATGTTGGGTCTGGTACACGTAGACAATAGCGTCACGCAGCATCGTCCTATCGGTGAGCGCGAAACGGTGTCCATGTCGGTCACTTTTGATAACTTGCGTGACCATGCTCAAGGTCAGCAATTTGACTTTGTCACCACGGTCAAAGCAGAGGACAAAGTAATTTGGGAAGGAACGTCAACTTACCTATCACGCAGCAAAAAAACGGCCAGCAGTAAAGATAAAAAAAGCACGCCGCGTCCAGTTGCTGTGAAGCCAGAAGTAGGTAAAAAAGACGTACACAGTATTTTTGAAGTGCCAGAAGATATCGGTCGCCGTTATGCTTTTGTGTCAGGTGACTTTAACCTGATTCATTTGCATCCACTATCAGCGCGCGCGTTTGGCTTCCCTAAAGCAATTGCACACGGCATGTGGTCAAAAGCTAAGTGTCTTGCTCTAATGGATGAGCTGCCTGATGCTTATACCGTTGATGTTTCTTTCAAGTTACCGATCTTTTTGCCAGCAGAAGTGGAGCTTATTGCGCAGCCAATCGCTCAGCTTGAAAGTGTCGGCGATACCTGTGATTTTGGCTTATATAGCTCCAAAAACAGTAAGCCACATTTGGCGGGTGTCGTGACGTTAAATAGCAAGTAGCAAGCATTGTACGACGTATTCAAACCTATATCTTAATAGCCATATTTAACCAACACGTTTATCATTATGACTGCACAAAACATGAATTCACAAAATAGCGCGACAAGTACGGATCAAGCTGACAGATCAATGACTATTGATACAGTAGCTGCTAATGACAACGCTGTCACTGATATCCCAAGTGATGACCATAGCGATTCTGACAATGGTGTTGATTTGTCCGCTGTCTTTGAGCCTTATTTTCGTCCGGATGCCAATACTATTGTGTGCGGCGCGTTAAATGAGGAAAAAGTCGCCGCTCTAGCAAAAGCTGGCGTTGAGTTGGTGATTAATTTGCAGCTAGAGGATGAGTTAAGCTTTAATGAATCAGCTGCCGTTGAGCGCGCAGGAATGAGCTACGAGCACCTGCCTATTAATGGCGCTGAAGAGCTAAAGCAGCTTAAGATATTGGCGTTCGATAATATATTGCGTCAGTATCATGGTAAAAAGATGGCTATGCACTGCGGTTCAGGCAACAGGGTAGGGGCTGCCATTGCACTACGCGCAGGCTGGTTGCGTGGGCGCAAGATGGATACAGCTATGGAGCGTGGACGTAGTCACGGCTTGACCAAGCTTGAACAAGAAGTCCATAATCGCTTGCTAGTACCGCGCTAAATTATCATAATAATTGAAGCATAAAAAGGCGACCGATAGGTGGCCTTTTTTATTGGTTATCAATGCATTTATACTGATCTCCAATATCTCTATAACGCATGCACCCAACTGATTTTAATACTAGGACAGTTCACAATACTGGAGCAAGGTAGCAATGATGGACGTCAATAAGCAAAGCAATGATCAAAATAATAAAAATATCGATACATCTATGAGCATAGATCTACAATGCCGCTTACAGCAGTTATTGACAGATTTACAACTTGATGACGCGCCAGCTGGTGGTGCTGTGGTTGTGTATCAGGCAGGCGAGTGTATTGCGCAGGCAAGTACAGGTATGGCGCGTCTAGATGCGTCATGGCAGTCTGATACGCTTGCCATCAATTTTTCTACTGGTAAAGGCGTTTTAGCGACATTAGTGCATGTATTGGTGTCACAGCAGCTGCTTGGTTATGACGTGCCTATTGCTCACTATTGGCCAGCGTTTGCTGCAACAGGTAAAGACAGCATTACCTTGCGACAGGTGATGTCACATCAGGCGGATTTGTTTTCGATCACCAGTATCGATGTCGATAGTGACACGGTGCTCGATTGGCGCGTTATGCTGAGTCATATTGAAGGAATGCCTATCACAGCACCTGAGGACGCCGCCGCATATGACAGCGCTTATAGCGCGTTGGTATATGGTTGGGTACTTGGCGGTGTGATAGAAGCCGTGACACATATGTCATTAGCCGAAGCATTACGCCAGTATCTAACCGAGCCTTTAGGTATTGCAGACAGTTGCTATTTTGGTGTGCCAGATAGCAAAGTAGATCAAGTAGCAAAGCTTGCCAAAGACTTTGAGTCATCAAATGAGGATAGCGTACAACTGCGTAACAAGCGCCAAAAACCAACCTTAAAATCCGACTCACCAAGCACCTTGCGTACTTATGCAAGTCTGCCTAGCTATCATTGTTGGCAACAGAAAATGCTAAATGATAAGCGTGCAGCTGAAACGCAAAGTAGCCTTAATGACGATCTAGACAACAAAAATATTGATAACATACAACCTATATTAAATACTGCGCGTATTAATAGCCTGTATTTCAATACCAGCCAGCTCAATCTAAAAAACTATAAGGCAGCGCTCATTCCTGCCGGAAAACAAGCACTTGATTATCATAATCGCAAGACACTACAGGCAATCATTCCCGCTGCTAATGGCGTCGCTTCAGCGGATGCGCTAGCTATTATTTATGCCATGTTGGCCAATGGTGGGGTTTGGCAAGGGCAGACGCTAATTGATAGTGCTACGTTTAAGCAACTCTCCACAACTCAAGTCACAGGCCTAGATGCCGTCATGCCAGCGCCTATGCAGTGGCGATTGGGCTACCACAGATTATTCAGTATATGTAGTAAAGACACTATCGATAATAGCATTGATCCAGCACTATCAGGGTTTGGGCACATGGGATATAACGGCTCAGTCGCTTGGTGTGATCCTACGCGCCAACTGTCATTTGCCTTTATCCATAACTTTGATACCACCATGCTCAATGATATCCGTCAGTTCGCATTGGCAGAAGCGGTTTTGAGCTGGGTTGATGAAGCGCGCTGATAAAGGTAGTTCTATAAATGAACTCACTTTATCAATCACAATGGCAGCATAAATGATTAATTAATGATGCTTTTTTGGTGTCATTTTAAGTAGCCTTGTTGCGCTTAGACCATGGATGAAGATGGATGTTAGAATCACAATCGAGCAGACAATCCACAATTTGAGTGCATCATCCTCAGCAAAGAAATCTGTGTTGAGCGCATAAGACAGATAGTACAAAGTACCAATACCGCGTATACCTAGTGCTGAAATTGCGTATTTTTCAGTACGGGGTAAATGAAGTCCTGATAACGCGATAAATCCGCCAATTGGGCGTATGAGTAGTAGGAAAGTAAAACTGACGACATACACACGCCATGTTAGCTCAACACCAGCTTGCAAACCTTGACCCAAGAACATACCAAAAACAACCAGTACTAACGACATCAACAAACCTTCTGATTGCTCAGCAAAATCGTGTAGTTTTTGATGATAAGTGTGCTCACATTCTGAACGCCTAAATGCAAATGCAGCGACGAAGACAGCGATAAAACCATAGCTGTGCACATACTCTGCGACACCATATGCCACCAAAGTCAGAGCAATAACTACATATCCTTGCGATATCGTGGTCTCACGGGTGTGTTTAGAAAATACTACTTTGGCCATCGCCTTACCAACCAGCACACCAACCAATACCCCTGCGCCAATCTTCCACAAAACATCATGGGTGAACCATGACCACAGCATCTCACTGGTAAAAGCGTTTCCTTCACTAAAAGCTTCCGCAATTTTAATCGCCAAGTAAACAAAAGGAAAAGCCAATCCGTCGTTTAACCCTGCTTCTGAAGTCAACGTAAAGCGAGGTGTGTCTTCTCTTCCTGTATTAGGGGGGCCCACCTGAATACTAGAAGCCAGAACAGGATCGGTAGGTGCTAATACCGCACCCAGCAAAATAGCAGCGCCAAGGCTCAAGCCAAAGGCATAATAGCCTAACCCTGCCATCGCAAAAATACCGATGGGCATCGTAATGAGTAAGAGCCTAACAGTCGGTCGCCACAGCTGCCAAGAGAAATCAGTATCAATTTTGATACCCGCACCAACCAATGAGACTAAAATGACAATTTCAGTCAGTTTTTCGATGATTATTCCATTATTGATAGGGTCCAAAAACGATAGAGACGTCCACCAGTAACCCATCATTAGACCGAAACTCACCTGTAGCATAGGCAATGATATCGAGGTGCGTTTAAAGATAACAGGAAACAATGCCCCTAATAAAAAGGCGATACCGCAGATTAATAAAAATAAATTGTAGTTTTCAATCATAAGGTTTTCGCACGTTGTTATATTTTAAGGATTTGTTTTGAGAGGTTGGCTTTCGATATTGATAATGGTTGGTATGGATGTTTAATATCTACCCTGCAATATGACTTATCATGCCGATAAAAAAGAATTATTACCGAAAAAAATAGTTATCAGAACGACAGATACGTTGTTTTTTGGTGAAAAAAAGCCTGCATGGCGCAGGCTTGATAGATTTTTATAAATAAGTTATGAAAACGAAGGGTTTAGATAGAGTTCTTAGCGCTCAACTTGGCTTACGTCGCGCACAGCGCCAGTGTCCGCACTGGTCGTCATTGCAGCATAAGCACGTAATGCCGGCGAGACATGACGATCACGACTGACGGGTTTCCATGCGTCGCGACCGCGTGCTTCCATAGCTTCTCGGCGTGCGGCTAAGTCTGCATCACTGACTTGCATGTTGATAGTACGATTTGGAATGTCGATGTGAATGCTATCACCTTCTTCAACCAGACCAATGGCACCGCCTTCAGCAGCTTCTGGGCTAGCATGACCGATTGATAGACCGGATGTGCCACCAGAAAAACGACCATCAGTGAGTAGGGCGCATTCTTTACCCAAACCTTTTGACTTCAGATACGTCGTTGGATAGAGCATCTCTTGCATACCAGGGCCACCTTTAGGGCCCTCATAGCGGATGATGACCACATCGCCTGCAACGATTTTGTCGTCTAAAACTGCCGCGACAGCCGCATCTTGTGATTCAAAAATACGTGCGCGACCGGTAAAGGTTAAGATACTCTCATCGACACCAGCGGTTTTGACCACGCAGCCACGCTCGGCAATATTGCCATACAGTACAGCCAATCCACCATCTGCAGAGTAGGCGTGTTCGGCACTACGGATACAACCTGACTCACGGTTGACGTCAAGGTTTGACCACTCTTTTGATTGTGAAAACGCCTCGGTGGTGCGAACGCCACCCGGTGCAGCAAGGAAGCGCGCGCGTGCCTCATGGTTATCATGATTCATGATATCCCACTTATCAATCGCTTCTTTCATTGTCGTACTATGGATAGTCGGTACGTCAGTTTTCAACAATCCCGCACGATCAAGTTCAGCCAACAAGGCAAAGACCCCGCCCGCACGATGCACGTCTTCCATATGGAATTTTTGTGAGGCAGGGGCTACTTTTGCTAGGCATGGCACACCGCGGCTTAGACGGTCAATATCAGCCATTTTAAAATCAATCTCAGCTTCATTGGCCGCAGCAAGTAGATGCAAGATGGTATTGGTTGAACCCCCCATGGCAATATCTAAGCTCATTGCGTTCTCAAAAGCGGCTTTGGTCGCGATTGAGCGTGGTAATACTGAATCATCATCTTGCTCGTAGCGACGTTTCGCAAGCGAGACAATAGTGCGTCCCGCTTCCAAAAACAGCTCACGGCGTAGTGAATGAGTAGCGAGTAGTGAGCCATTACCCGGTAGGGCCAAGCCTAACGCTTCGGTCAAGCAGTTCATCGAGTTGGCTGTGAACATCCCAGAGCACGAGCCGCAAGTCGGGCAGGCTGAGGCTTCGATAGTGGCCACATCCTCATCACTGATGCTGTCATCAGCTGCGTCCATCATTGCATCAACGAGGTCAAGCTTACGAACGGCACTGTTATCATTACTATCGGTATTGTGGCTCTTACCGACGGTACTGGCTAGGATTTTGCCCGCTTCCATTGGGCCACCTGAAATAAATACCACAGGTATGTTAAGACGCATTGCCGCCATCAGCATACCGGGGGTGATTTTGTCACAGTTAGAAATACAAACTAGCGCATCTGCACAGTGAGCATTGACCATATACTCGACAGAATCAGCGATCAAATCACGGCTTGGTAGCGAGTACAACATACCGCTATGGCCCATCGCAATACCATCATCGACCGCAATGGTATTGAACTCTTTTGCAACGCCGCCTGCTTGCTCAATCTCACGGGCGACCAGTTGTCCAAGATCTTTTAGATGCACATGGCCGGGTACAAACTGGGTAAAAGAGTTAGCAATCGCAATGATTGGCTTGCCAAAGTCGCCGTCAGTCATGCCAGTGGCACGCCATAATGCGCGCGCGCCTGCCATATTACGACCGCCGGTAGAGGTTTTTGAGCGATAATCCATGTGATATTCCTTACTAATAGGCGAGATTTTTTTGAGTTTGAACTCGCAAGTGTGATGCTTATAGTTTGCTTTTTATCTGATATGAAGACTAGTGAATAATACTAAGTCTTTACCATACCATTAGATATGAATAATTGAAAATAGCTTAGTAATGGTAATGGGTTTAATATGATAAAAATAGAGTTAAGGCACTATTCAATGCGAGATAAAATCGCCTTATCGAACCAAGGTAGTTCAGCTTTATCGGCTTCTAGCTTCATAATAACTGCCAGCGCATGGGTGGCCAAAAGCTGTTGATAGTCACCACTTGCCTCAATCGTCAATAGCGATTCGGCAGGTAGCTCTTGCGCATTAGGGCTTTGCTCGTCAATACTGATTAATATCTGCTTATTATTTTTATAAAGGACGTCTACACGACCAAAAAATTGCCAGTCTTCAAAAGCGGCAATAATAGCGTCGGCGGCATCCTTAGTATAGATTTGCTGCGTCTTTTTGCCCGTATTGGTCCAATGCAGACGAACGGCTAACTGCAATGCCTCACTAAACACCACCAATGAGCCCATAATTTTTACATGCCAAGGACTGGTCAGCAGCTCCTCGTCAATGCCAATTAACTTGGCAGCTTCGTGAGCTGACATAGGTGTATTGAATTGAAGCAGTAATTCAGGTGTAAGCGGATGCGACTGCTTGACGGCATCGTCTAAGCTATCATAATGATATAGAAAAGGCAGTGGCAAATCTTGCGTGACGGTCTTTTTGATGATTTTACAGTTGTGTATCTGCCAGCCAATCGCCTTGTCAGTCAAAGCTTCTGCTAAGATGATAGCGTTTGGATCGATAGTTTTAGTACCGCTTTTACTCTCAATATCAGAGTGTTCTTCCTTATTATCAAGGGTTATAGCAGTATTATCCATATCTGTTTGAGTTGGCAAAGTAGACGAATCCATAAACATAGCGTTATTAAGATAGAGGGTTAATATAACATTTTAAGGGCATGGCCCGCCAATAAATTAGTGGGATAAGCTAGGGAGTGTACAGCTTGATTTTATCAACCACGGAAATGATAGCAACTTGTACTAAACTTATATTTCGTCCACTATATGACAAGCGCTCTAAACCATTTTAAAAGCTGTTAAGCATCCAACAATCAAATAATCAAAGGAAAAAATAATGACTGAAGTAAATCAAAAGACTGCTTATGACGACAATAATATCTTTGCCAAAATGTTAGATGGTGATATTCCTTGTCATAAAGTCTATGAAGACGACAAAACCCTTGCTTTTATGGATATCATGCCGCAAGCCGAAGGTCATGTATTGGTAATACCCAAGCAAAAAGCGGTAGATTTGGTAGATCTTGAGCCAGAGTATGCCGCTGCTGTCCTGATGACTTCTAAAAAGGTTGTGCAAGCACAGCGTCAAGTGTTTGAGCGTGAAGGCGTTATTCAGATGCAGTTGAATGGCTCACAAGCCGGTCAAACGGTTTTTCATTACCATGTGCATTTGATTCCATCGAGTATTCATGAGTTAGGACGTCATGCAGTAACACAGGCTGATCAAGGTGAGCTTGCAGATATTGCTCAGCGACTTGCTACAGCTATTAGTGCTGCCTGATATCGAGGCATAAATTGCTAGGATGATAGGTATATAAGGATGATAGGTATATAAGATTGAAGGGCAACTAACAAGTTGCCTTTTTTATTGCCTAGTAATCATTGTGTAATAAACGTTAAGTTATTGTTGTAAACACGCGTTTATCTTGGGATTTGGCTAAAGTTTATGTTACATAGTATTCCCATCTATACAGAATGCGTCGGTATTATTGCTAACGTGCTGTTGTAATATTAATGACAACTATTGTTTGTAGATTGATATCTACTATGTTGATGAGTATCAGGGATATGATTCTTTATCACTTATTTTTACGGATTTGAGGATACCACTGCTTATGAGTAACGGTTCACGCTCTACCATTTTATTGCCGGTTTTTATACCTGCAGCGGTCATTATGCTGCTGCTAGTCATCGGTACTGCGATCGATCCTGAGGCAGCGGGTGCTCTGTTCAGTGATGTGCTTAGTTTTACGACTGAGACATTCGGCTGGTTTTATATGCTGGCAGTGGCCCTGTTTTTGATGTTTATTATTGTACTGGCGTTTTCGTCTTATGGCAGTATCAAGCTGGGCCCTGATCATGCTGAGGCGGAATACGGATTCCTTGAATGGTTTGCCATGCTGTTTTCGGCAGGCTACGGGATTGCGCTACTATTTTATGGAGTAGCGGAACCAGTGATGCATTTTTCTAGTCCGCCAATGTCTGATCCTCAGACCATTGCGGCGGCAAAAGAGGCGATGCAAATTGCGTATTTCCATTGGGGTTTTCATATTTGGGCGATTTATGGTGTTGTTGGTTTATCACTGGCGTATTTTGCGTTTCGTCATGGTCTACCATTATCAATACGTTCGACACTGTATCCGATTATTGGTGACAGGATTCATGGCCCTATCGGTCATACGGTCGATGTGTTTGCGATATTGGGTACGATGTTCGGTATTGCTACCAGTCTTGGTCTGTCAGTATCGCAAATCAATGCAGGTCTAAACTACTTGTTACCTGATATTATCCCCGTGAATACTACCATACAGGTCGTGGCGATTGCATTAGTGACATCGGCAGCACTGGTGTCCGTATTGGCAGGGATGGACAAAGGGGTAAAACGCTTGTCTATTCTAAATATGGTATTGGCAACCGCGTTGATGGTGTTTGTATTTGTAGTAGGGCCGACGATCTTTATCCTAAATGCCTTTATGGAAAATACGGGTAGTTATTTGGGTAATATCGTTGAGCGTACCTTTAGCTTACAAGCGTACGAGAATAGCGATTGGATCGGTAGCTGGACCTTATTTATCTTTGCATGGACGATTGCATGGGCCCCCTTTGTCGGTCTGTTTATTGCCAAGATTAGCCGTGGTCGTACCATCCGTGAGTTTGTACTCGGTGTGATGTTGGTGCCAACGTTCTTTACGTTCTTCTGGTTTTCTGTATTTGGTGATACTGCCCTACATATGATTATGGTCGATGGCTATAACTCACTCATCAGCGAGGTACAAAACAACCAAGCGATTGCTTTATTTAAATTATTAGAGCGGTTACCGTTTACCGAATTTGTATCGTCATTGACTATTTTGTTGATTATTACCTTTTTTGTGACGTCATCAGATTCTGGCTCATTGGTGATCGACTCGCTAGCAGCTGGCGGGCGTAGTGATACGCCATGGTGGCAGCGCAGTTTTTGGGTAGTGACTGAAGGGGCTGTTGCCGCGGTGCTTTTGATTGCAGGTGGTCTCACAGCGCTACAAACGGCAGCAATCGTTAGTGCTCTACCATTTGCGATTATCATTCTGATCTCCATGTTCGGTATGTGGCGCGCATTGCGTATCGAGGGACATCGTAATCAAAGCCTTGATCAAAATAATAAACTACCGCCGCACTTACTTAAACCGTCTGCATGGCGTGAGCGTATTGATTATATGACCGACAAGCCGACGCGTGAAAAGGTGCTAAACTACATCAAAGAAGTGGTGATGCCTTCGATGATGGAAGTGTCGTCTAAATTTGCAGAAACCGGCTGGACGACTGAGGTCAATTATGATGCAGCCAATAACCGTGCCGTGCTTGAGTTGCAGCGTGGCGATGATGTCGAGTTTTGGTATGAAGTGCGCTTGTCTGAACATGAAGCGCCTGATTATTATACTGAAAGCAGCGCCGACACCTTGCCGCAAGAGCACCATCATCGCGCTGAGGTGTATCTGCGCCGTGGTGGTCAGACCTATGACTTATACGGCTATAAGTCTGAATCGGTGATCAATGATATCATCGATCAGTTCGAGAAGTATTTACACTTCTTGAATGTGTCACCTGATAGCCTACCGTGGCGCATGCAAGCGCATGATGATGACATCACGCTAGAGCAGGGCAGTGTGCTTGATAAATAATGAATAGAATGTATCAAAAATGAGTAATGCTTATGCAAGCTATTCACGTTAATCGCTTGCAATAAATGTAAGAATCCTTAGAATGACGGCTTGTTTTCCTTACAAATCAAGCCGTTTTTTTATGTCTATTGATTCTCCTGTGTTACCTTCATCCTCGACTTTGTCCGACCATCCATTGTTGCAGCCCTTAAATATAGGTGGTCTGACGATTGAAAACCGTTTGATGGTCGCACCGATGGCGGGCGTGACGGACAATCCTTTTCGCCGATTGTGCAAATCATTTGGCGCAGGTCATGCGGTCAGCGAGATGATCATCGCTGATACGGCACTTTATGCACGCAAAAAATCCCTATATCGTGCCAATTTCGACAATGAGATTGCGCCTATTTCTGCACAGATAGCAGGCGCAGAGCCAGACAAATTGGCTGAAGCGGCTCGTTATCAAATCGATAATGGCGCGCAGATTATCGATATCAATATGGGCTGTCCGGCCAAAAAAGTCTGCCGTAAGCTGGCAGGCTCAGCGCTGCTGCAAGATGAGGATCTAGTAGCAAGATTGCTTGACGCTGCAGTCAATGCTGTTGATGCGCCTGTGACATTAAAGACACGATTGGGGTTTGAAAACGGTCGTGAAAACATCCTGCGAGTCGCCAAGCGGGCAGAGCAAGCAGGTATTGCCGCGATTGCGATTCATGGGCGTACGCGCGAGGATATGTATACGGGCGAGGCGCGTTATGAGTTAATACGCGAAGTCAAAGACAGCATTAGCATTCCTGTCATTGCGAATGGCGATATCGATAGCGCGCAAAAAGCGCAGCATGTTTATGAGCTGACAGGCTGTGATGCGGTGATGATTGGGCGAGCCGCGCAAGGGCAGCCGTGGATATTTCGTGATATTGAGCATTTTTTGCGCACAGGTGACGTGCTTGATGCCCCAAGTGTGAGCGAGATTAAGGAAGTTGTACTGGCGCATTTGCAAGAGCTGTATGACTTTTACGGCGAGTACTCTGGCTGCCGTATCGCCCGCAAGCATATTGCGTGGTATACGACAGGCATCCCCAACTCCAACGCTTTTCGGCAAGCGATGTATGGCGAGGAGAGTACAGCAGGGCAGTTCCGCGTGGTTGAGCGTTTTTTGCAGACGCATGAGTAGTAATGATCTGTACAGTTTCATCACGCTTATCATAAGCATAAATCACTGATACGTCTTTTAATCCTGTTGATTAAAGCTATATTTTATCAACAGGTGTGGCTTCATTAAAAGGCATAGCATCAGGGTTTTTCTCAGATGTTGGCTTTTCTTTTTGCCAAGGAAATCGGCCTTCTAGCTCAACTTGTAGTGATAAACTCAAAAACGTACGAATAAGCACGATAATACCCAATACTAAGACGCTGCGTAATGTCGGCTCTGTCACCACTGTTGCCATAATGTCTGCGGCAATCAGTACCTCAAGTCCCAAAAGAATGGATTTGCCAACGGTCTGCCTGCTCTCTACATAGGTATTATGGTTCAGGCCGCCCGATATCCGAAATGCTTTGTAAAAGGCAAAGAGGAGTCCAAAGAACATAATCAAGACACCAATGACTTCGACTATCTTGGCAATCAAGTCAATATAGTGGGTTAGGTTTCCGATCAAAATAACGTCTCCTCTGTATCAGTCAGCAAAAAGTATGGCGCTAAGTATCGTCACTATTATATGATGATATATCACTATAAACCTCTAAAACCGTCAAGTTAACTATCAGCTATTGGTGTTTTGTTCACTGTATGCGATATTTTTTTGCTATGCTGTAAACGAATATTCATTGGCATAGGACAGACAAAAAGGACTTTTTATGGCTAATCCCTCGAAAAAAGCAATAACAAAAGCAGTAAAAGGCAAGAATATTATCATTACGGGTGCATCAAGTGGTATTGGCGAGCGTACGGCTTTTTTGTTAAGTGAGTGCGGGGCGCATGTTATTTTGTTGGCGCGTACTGAAGACAAACTAAAAACCGTCAAAGAAAATATTGAAATATTGGGTGGCAGGGCCAGTTATTATCCATGTGACCTCACCAATATGGATGAGATTGAAAAGACCAGCGAACAAATTCTTGCTGATTTTAAACATGTGGATGTATTGGTCAATAATGCTGGTCGTTCGATTCGCCGTTCAGTCCATGAGTCGGTCAACCGTTTTCATGACTTTGAGCGCACGATGGAGATTAATTACTTTGGTGCTGTTAAAACTATTTTGGGTTTCTTGCCGACGATGATTAGCCGCCAAACAGGTCAAGTCGTCAATATCTCTTCGATTGGTGTATTGGCAAACAGTCCTCGCTTTGCCGCGTATGTGGCGTCAAAATCTGCACTAGATGCGTTTAGTCGTTGCTTAGCCGCGGAAGTCAAAGGCGATAATATCAAGGTCACCAATATCTTTATGCCCTTGGTACGTACCCCTATGATTGCCCCCACCAAGCTATACCGTTATATGCCAGCTTTGATGCCTGATGAAGCTGCATTAATGGTCGCAAAAGCGATTGTCCATAAGCCAAACAGTATTGCCAGTAATATGGGCAAATTCGCCTCAGCCACTTATTCGTTGGTGCCAGCATTTAACGTCGGTATTCAATCAATTGGTTATCGTATCTTCCCAAGTTCGACGGCGGCGCAAACGACTGATAGCAAGCCTAACTTTGCTCAGCGTGCCTTTGCTAGAATTCTTCCTGGTGAGCATCACTAAGATGGGTTTATTCTTAATTATTACGAAAACAAAAAAAGGATACGATGGTATCCTTTTTTAATGCCCTATCTATTTGTATTAATGTTCCTATAATATAGATAGGTAAGGCGTTAGTAGCCTTTTGTTCTTAGCAATCTGCTTCGGTTAAAGTTTATTTGCCATAATGTAGCTGTATAGGAATAAGAGTGGTTCCCTAGTGAGGGCTTGAACATAAGGCTGTAGGCTAGTGGTAGCGATTGTTGGAGTTGTTGGAGTGACAGCAGTGTACTTCATGGCGTACTGTTTGAGCGATTCAAGATTATTTAAGTATGATGGTATCTATACTCAAATATTTATCACTTGAAGTTATAATTATAGACACGTACTACCCCAATAGTAGCATCAGGATTATCTATCACTTCTTCGCCACCAGCTAAAAAGAATATTCCATCAATGAATTGTCCTTTATCATCCGCTAAATAGTGCGCATCTTCTGTATCATCCAAAACTAACGCATGGTCTATATCTCCGATACGACTGCCAATTTTGATACCACCATCAAAGATTTCGCCTTGATAACCTTTACCAACTTGAATGAAGATAAGCGTACCCTGCTCAGAAAAACCAAGTTGTAGATCAGGACTATTAAAGAAAATTGCGTATTCGTTACCGTACGATGAACCCCATTTATATAGTAAGACTCCTTCATTATTGTTTACTAAATCAACATTCCAAGGAACTTTATTTCCATCTACAATCTGATCGACATAATGCAAAAAGCTTTGCAATTTTTCACCTAGTGCGAACCCTGCTAAGGATTTGCCAATCTCTGCTTTAGCATGTAAATCCAGATGAGCCATTTATTTAGTTAACCTTATATTGATTAATAAGCTTTACAAGCCCAAAAATAGTATTAAATCGCGATCGATGCGCTATACAGCCATAGAACTGCTAGCGTTAGATATGAGTTTAATGGCTATAAATCGATGGTATGATTAACGAATAAACCACAGTTAGTGACGCGACTCTATGATCTTTCCTAAATCCAAAATGACAACTGCCTTTCTTTTTCTTTTATCCTCACTATTTCTGCTGATAGGTTGCCAACAAATTCAAAGTGCAACTAATCAACAAGCTTCTCAGACGCAATTAAGTCATAAGGAAAAAAGTGACGTTACAAAACTACAAAAATTAGCCGAACAAGGTGATGTAGAAGCTCAGTTTGAGCTCGCTGAGAAATATAGAGAAGGTACAGAAATAAATCTAGATACTGTAAAAGCAGTCTATTGGTACACAAAAGCAGCCGACCAAGGAAATGTAGCGGCTCAGTCTAACTTAGGCGTGATATACGGTTTAGGTTATGGCGTATGTCAAAATACTATGAAAGCAGTCTATTGGTATACAAAAGCAGCCAATCAAGGAGATGTAGCGGCTCAGTTTACTTTAGGTGATTTGTACCACAAAGGTTCTAGTGTGCCTCAAGATTATAATAAAGCAATTTATTGGTACAAAAAAGCAGCTAGTCAAGACTATCCGTTTGCTCAATATGCTATAGCCACTATGTACGAAAAAGGTCAGGGCGTACGTCAAGATTATGCTATTGCTAAAGAATGGTATGACAAAGCATGTGATATTGGATTTCAATCATCAGGTTGCGATGAATATAAGACTAATTATAGTAAATAGTTTTGAATACAGAAGAATTGATTTAGATTAGTCTTCCTGAGGTATACCTCAACGGAACCAGCTATTTCACTCTTCAAACCTATTATCCAGCCTCTGAGTAACAATACTCGCAGGCTACAGTATCAGCGATAAACGGTTCTATAAAAAAAAGTATCGCGATCCAGTACTTTATTTAACCAAACACTCGCCACAATATCCAAAATATACCTATCATCAAGACAGCGATGACAAGCAACCGTTTTAGCCAATAAGGGAGTAAAGGTTTTTTATAGCCCAAGTCATTGAGTTGACTGTCGACACCCGCTTGTAAGCTTTTAAACCCTTGCCCTGGCTGAGTAGATTTAACACGGTTTTTTACCAATGGACCAGGCTCATCTTCGACCTCTTGCTCTCTATCGAAACTAATGGCTTGATTGGGGATACCTTGTTTGCTGGCGATGGTATTGAGCTTTTGCTGTTGTTTTACTTTGAGTGCAGTCTCATAGGCATCAATCCTAGTTTTGGCTTCATCCATACTGATGTTTTCGTCGGCCGCCAAGGTTTTGATGGCCATCACCAAGTTGTTTTTTTCGACCATCATAATGACGTCTTTTGGCAACTTTGTACTGACTGGCTTTTTGCTAGGGTCGGGGTTAAACATGGCTGTCCTTATTACGGCGTATGCGTGTGAATGAGTAATCGCGTTTATTATAACCATTTTACATATAGAGTATTCAAGTTACACACAGAGTATTCAAGCAAAAAAATACCGCGATCACATTGCGATCGCGGTATTTTGGTATTTATCTATGATTAGCATTTATGCCAATTTTAATAAATTATAGGTCTTTCCAGCGTTGGATAGATTCTTTGATGACTTCTTTCGCTTCGCTCACATCACCCCAAGATTCAACCACAGTAGTGCCCGCTTTTTTCAGGTCTTTATAGTGGCTGAAATGGAACTCTAGTTGGTTGATGAGCTGCTTTGGTAGGTCTTCTAGGCTGTTGTAAGCATTACCTGTGTCACGGTCGTCAGCAGGGACGACAACGATTTTGTCATCGACTTCGCCATCATCAACAAACTTCATGACACCGATGACTTTGGCCTTTAAAAAGATGCCAGTCGGTAGTGGCTGTTCAGTCAAAATCAATGCATCTAGCTCATCACCATCTTCGTCAAGCGTTTGCGGGATGAAACCATAGTTACATGGCTTAGCAAAAATCTGTGGGTCAATACGATCAAGCTCAAATACGGCCAATTCGCGATTCCACTCAATTTTATGGCTGCTACCAGCTGGGATCTCTACGACTACGTTGATGATACCGCCGTCTACGTCGCCTGCGTCCAAAATTTTATTAAAATCTGCCATGAAATACTCCAATTTGCTTTTGTTTTAGAGGTTTGAATGATTGATGTAGCTAGGGATACTGCAAAATCTTTGCCGCACCCGATTTGTACTGGGTGCGATTATAACAAGTTTGGTCTAAATTTTCTCTTAATGCTTAAGTCTAAGCGTGCAAGATATTATGCAAAAAAAGATTATGCAAAAATGGACTCAAAACTCACTTTGGCGCTATTGCTCGTAATTCAATCAGTCCAGCATGACGCTTGGCGATATTATCGATAAGTTTTTGAGTAACTATCTTGTAGTTTAATGCGTCGCTGATTTGTTGAGTCGTTTGTGTTTCTGACTCTTTTTGCTCTGAATCTGTCTGCATGGCCACAAAATCAGACAAGCGCAACATCTGCATCCCCGCATAACCGCAAGGATTGATAGCATTAAATGCTGACAAATCACAGTCTAAGTTAATTGCGATACCATGATAGCTAAAGCCATGCTTAATCTTGAAGCCCAACGACGCTATTTTTCCAAGCATAATCTTATTATCAGGAGATGGGTCATCTAGCGAGTTGCTATTAGCATTGCTACTGTCATCCGCTACAGTGGGGTCAGAATACATATAAACGCCAGGTGCATCACGGCGGGCATGGGCACTGATATTGTCACGACTAGATGGCGAGCTATGCAGACAGTCATTAACGACGTCTTCGATCGCTTGTTCAGCATGGGAGACCAGATGGCGTACACTCCAGCCCAAACTGTTTAAGTCAAACAACCAGTAAAGTACCAGCTGTCCGTGACCATGCCAAGTTACCTGACCACCGCGGTCGGTCTTGATGATAGGCGTGTCGGTGCGCTGCAATATGTGTTCTTCTTTGCCTGCTTGTCCAAGCGTATAAACATCGTTGTGATCAACGATCCATAACTCATCAGGCGTGCGCAGTCCTTGCTGTTTTTTTAGATCGATACGTTCGAGAGTACGTGACAGCATGGCATCGAGAGTGGGAACATAATCGGCTGCTGACAGAGATTTACTGATCAGCATGTCATTGAGCGGTTGTGTGTCGTTTTGCATGAGCGTGTCTGTCTTATGATTGTCCAGTGTAAAGGCGGAGGATGCCGATGGCTAGTGTAGCAGTTTTGGCAGGTATCGCTCAAAGATTATATGCTATCACGCAGTCTAAGAGACAGTTAAATACTAAGGGTGAAAAGTCATGAAGGATCCATAAAAATATTTATATATCATTGAGTTAGCTGATAGGTAGACAACACTAGTACAGACGCACTAGTCAACCAAAGAAGCTGTTCATTGCGCAGTCAATGCGCTACATTAAAGTTTGATAAGCAAAACCGAATAAAATGTACGGTCAGGGCATATAACGGATGCGCGCGTCTGACTAACAAAGTAACACCATAATTCAATAAACATAGTGACCATGTGACATCATATGAGCACGACAAGGAAGATAAATGACAGATAGCAACCAACACGCCCATGAGCAGGCACCAACCGATGCAGGTTTTGCGTTGCAGCGTATGCCTGAAGCACTGAGTACCGCAAAAACCATCGATGAGATGAAATCTCAATTCTCACGCCTGCAAACATTGAGCCGTACGCGGCCGATCAATGATTGGGGTACTCGTGAGACTCAGCTAGATAATTTAGAAGTGATGCTGAGCGACAATCAAGAAAGCTTTGCAAAAGCAATCAGCGCAGACTTTGGATATCGTAGCCAATCAGAGACTCAGTTTGCCGAGCTGTTTCCAAGCTTTACGGGTATAAGTCATGCCAAAAAGCACGGCAAAAAATGGATGAAAACGTATCGTGCGCCTATTTCACCTCTATATATGCCCGCTCACAACGAGATTCAGCCGCAGCCATTGGGGGTGGTCGGTATCATGGTGCCTTGGAATTATCCTTTATTTTTGGCGATTGGTCCGATGATTGATGCAATCACCGCGGGTAATCGAATCATGATCAAAATGAGCGAAGCTGCGCCGCAGTTTGCTCAGACATTTGCTGATGCCATTTCTCGTTATTTTTCGCCAGATATGATCTGCGTGGTACTGGGCGAGGTTGATATTGCTGCTGCCTTTAGTGAGTTACCATTTGACCACTTGCTATACACGGGTTCGACTGCTGTAGGCAAAAAGGTAATGGCTGCCGCCGCGCCTAACTTGACACCAGTGACGCTTGAGCTTGGCGGTAAGTCACCAGTAATTGTATTGGATGATGCCAATCTAGAGTCGGTGGTCAACCGTGTCATGATGGGTAAAACACTAAATGCAGGTCAGACGTGTATTGCCCCAGATTATGTATTGATTCAGCGTCAATATCATGACCAGTTTATTCTTTTGGCAAAAGAGTGGATGGCCAAGCATTATCCCAGTATCGAAAACAATCCAGACTATTCACGCATTATCAATGGTGAGCAGTTTAAACGGGTCAAGGGTTACCTAGACGCGCTAACAGGTATTGAGATACACGCACTGACTGCAGTTGAGCCCAATATCGAAACGCGTCTAATGCCACCTGTGATTGTGAGCGAGCCTGCGCCTGATAGCGATCTGATGCAAAATGAGATTTTTGCCCCGATTTTGCCGCTGATACATTATGAGACACTCGACGATGCGATTTCTTTCGTCAACGCGCGTCCACGTCCATTAGCGCTGTATGTCTTTAGCGACAACCACAGCTATATCGAAAACGTGCGTAACAATACCGTCTCTGGTGGTCTATGTATCAATGAAGTGATCATGCATGTCGCCCAGCATGACTTGCCATTTGGTGGGGTCGGTGACTCTGGTACAGGCGCATACCATGGCAAAGCGGGCTTTGAGCGCTTGAGCCATATGAAACCTATCTTTGTACAGACTAAGCTAAATGGTCTCAATTTCTTATTGCCGCCTTATGGTGGACTGTTTAAAAAGGCGATGGCATTGTTTTTGAAATAATTGCTCTATGGGAGTTATTCAAAAATTGATTTTGAACTCTCTTCATTCGATACCTATATCTATAGCATCTATCAAAATAGGTGCTATTTTTTTGTCAAAAAATCAAAGGTTAGCATTGGGAAAAGATTTATCAATGATAGCGTTTATATCTGCAAGGCATGAGGTTCAATCATCTCAGCAATCGACAAATAAGCATTTGTTATTACTCCTATAAGTCGTTACACTTTGTAGTAAGTCTAAACAACAGTGAATGATTCATAGATGTTGTGAGTTAATATGGCATCGTGATGCTCTGTGGTTGTGATACTTCTTTCATGCCAGTACAAAACAATAAATAGGACAGAATATGCGCCAATGGATTGCATTAAGTTTACTGTGTATGAGCGCGTTGTTGCTGCCTTTATCAGCATCCGCAGCTTGTGAGTCACCGATCAAGTTTGGCGCACTGACGTGGGAGAGCGGACAGTTTACCTCTGGGGTACTTAAGTACATTACTGAAGAGGGTTACGGTTGTACGGTAGAGGAAGTGCCAGGAGCAGGACCTGCGCTTGAGACCGCATTGTCTCAAAACGATATTCAGATCATCGGTGAGCAGTGGATTGGACGCTCACCAATCATGGAAGATGCCATCGAGCAGAACAAAGTGGCCGTCATTGGCGATACACTCAAAGGCGGCGCAACCCAAGGGTGGTATGTCCCAAAATATGTATTAGAAGAAAACCCAGGGCTACGTCGTTATCAAGACTTGCCCAAATATGCTGATCTATTCAAAGACCCTGAAGATCCGAGCAAGTCTCGCTTTATGAACTGTCCCTCTGGCTGGACCTGTGAGATTTTTAATACGCGTCTGTTAAAAAATACGGGGCTTGATAGTATTTTTAATAATGCTCATCCCGGTACGGGCGCTGCGCTCGATGCCGAAATCGCCTCTGCTTTTGAGCAGCATAAGCCACTATTGTTTTACTACTGGCAGCCTACGGGCCTAATGGCAAAGTATGACTTTGCTGCTTTAGAGTTCCCAGATCACGAAGATGCCTGCTGGCAAGACCTATTACTCGCTGACGGCACGTCTGATTGCGTGTCTGGTTTTCCCGTATCGCCTCTTGGTATTGCCGTATCTACCCCATTTATCGAATCTAACCCTGAGCTGGCAGAGGTCTTCAAAAAGATACAGTTTACGCCTGATGAGCTGAACGGCGCTATCTTGGAGATGAGTGAGGGTAAGCGTAGTGGCGATGAGCAGGCGTTGGTATTTTTGCGTGATAACCCAGACGTTTGGCGCGGTTGGTTGTCTGAGGAAGCTGCTACCAATCTTGCGACTAAGCTCGGCATTAGCTTAAACGGTGCTGCTATCACTGCTGATACAGCTGCCTCTCGTAGTGATCAGTCAGCACTTTCATCCAGCTTTCCTTCGTGGTCGCTTGAGACCCCGCTCAACAATGCCTTATCAAGCGTCGTCCAAAACTACGGAGACGTATTTCGCACTATTAGCACAGTGACACTTACGTACTTGCTCTTACCCATTGAGCGATTATTAACGATTATTCCGCCTTGGCTGATTATCGCCTTGGTGGCTGTACTGGCGTGGTTTGGTGTACGCAAGATTTGGTTTGCGTTGGCATGCGGCGCGGGGCTGTTTTTGATTGGTGCTTTTGGGTTATGGGGGGCGTTGATTGATAGCTTGGCTCTGCTTATCGTATCGGTGCTCGTTACAGTAGTGATTGGTATTCCTATCGGGATTGCCATGTCGGGTAGCAAGCTGCTGCGCAAGACTGTGACGCCAGTACTCGATGTGATGCAGACGATGCCAAGCTTTGTGTATCTCATACCGGTACTAATGCTGTTTGGTATTGGTAAAGTGCCTGCACTTTTTGCAACGGTTATTTATGCGCTGCCACCACTGATTCGCCTGACGACGTTGGGCATTACGCAAGTTAATCATGAAATGGTCGAAGCAGGACGCTCTTTTGGTAGTACGCATTTACAGCTACTCATTTGGATTAAACTGCCACAGGCGTTGCCCAGTATCATGGCGGGTATCAACCAAGCGGTGATGATGTCGCTTGCGATGGTGGTACTGGCGTCGATGATTGGTGCCCCAGGCCTTGGTGAAGATGTATTGCAATCTATCCAAACGCTCAATATTGGGCAAGGCTTACAAGCAGGTACGGCTATTGTTATTGTTGCCATTATCATTGACCGCATCACTCAAGCCTTTGGTCAAGGAAAGCGCGCTCGTCAAAAAACGATCAAAGCAGGCAGGCGTCCGATTGGGTAGAAACTTGTCCAGTAGTCAATGAGTAAAGCCAGCATAAAAATCAAGCAAATAGCGAGAGTCACGATGAATCATATCCAGCTAAAAAATATCAGTAAAATCTATAATGCCAATAGCACGCAAGCCCAGTCTGCATTGACGTTACTGGCTGAGGGTATGGATAGTGTTGCGGTCAAAGAACAAACCGGCTACTCGGTGGGGCTCTACGATATCAACTTGGATATCAAGGCAGGAGAGCTACATTGCATCATGGGATTGTCAGGCTCTGGTAAGTCGACCTTGATACGTCATCTCAACCGCTTGATTGATCCAACCAGCGGCGAGATATGGGTTAATACGACGGTCAGTACTAAAATGCACGCCAAGGATAATCCGCAGGCAAACACTGTGCTAGTAGACAAACGCCCATCTAACGCTATCAATATTTTAGAACTCAATGATAAACAGTTGCAGCACTACCGGCAGCAAACAGTCAGTATGGTTTTTCAGCATTTCGGCTTAGTTCCACACATGACCGTGATTCAAAACGTCGCTTATGGTCTGCGTGTCCGAAAAATGAGTGTGAGCGAGCGTCATGAGATCGCACGTTACTGGCTCAATGAAGTGGGGCTTACCAATTTAGAGCACAGCTACCCTGATGAGCTATCTGGCGGGATGCAGCAGCGAGTTGGTCTGGCTCGAGCCTTAGCAACGGACAATCCCATCTTACTAATGGATGAGGCGTTCTCTGCGCTTGATCCCCTCATTCGTGCCCAGTTGCAGGATCAACTGCTTGCATTGCAAGATCGACTCAATAAAACCATTGTTTTTATCACCCATGATATTGACGAGGCAGTCAAAGTCGGTCAGCGCATCAGTATCCTAAATGGCGGACGCTTAATACAGACTGGAACGCCAAGCGACTTACGGCACAATCCTGCCGATGACTATGTTGAGCAATTTATGAGTGCAAAGGCGTGATATGCACTGATTATTGTATTGAAACGCCCTCTATATCAGCACTCTTACTACCCTGTTAAATAAGTGTAGCTATCAACAGCTTACTATTAAAGTAGGCTCCAGTAGCGTTGTATACTATTAAGATGAACTAATGCGTCTCAACAATCAGAATCACTGTCTCTCCACCATTTTTCAAAGTCTTATCTCTTTAACTTGAGTTCCCTCATCATAGAATTTTGAGCTATTTATCGCTCATGGTTGCCAAAACTCGCACCATTCGTAACAAGGACATGTCATGTCATATAAAAACAATCAAAAAAATAGTAATCATGAAGAAATTAAGAAACCTCGCTCACCAAGCTGGCTAAAAAATGTTAGCGCCTTTAGCATGACAACAGTGCTAAGTGCAGGCATATTAGTCGCCTGTGGTCAGATGAGCAATGCAGAAAGCAGCGCAAGCAGTAGTACCAAATCAGGTAGTCAAAATACTGGTGTCACCAGCTCGCGTGACATGTTGCCCTCTGATATGCTCAAACAAATGCAAGCATTGCCGCAGCTAACAAAGGGCTTAGGCGACACAGGTGCGGCAGTGATTGATCCTAATAAGCCTACTTTAGTAAAATTTTGGGCGAGCTGGTGCCCGTTATGTTTGGGTACATTAGAGGAGACTGAGACGTGGCGCACTGATCCCAAGTTTTCAGGCTTAAATGTAGTGACAGTCGCCAGCCCCGGTCATCTTAATGAAAAAGCTGATGGTGAGTTTAGTAATTGGTATGCGGGCGTACAATCTGACTACCCAAACTTGCCTGTCTTGACTGACCCTTCAGGTGAACTCATCAATAAGCTTGGCGTGCAAGTTTATCCGAGCTGGGCTATCCTTGATAAAAATGGCAATCTGGTACACTTGGTAAAAGGTAATATATCAGCAGAGCAGGCTTACGCGCTTGCCGAAAATGCAGATAATGGCTTCGCTGAGCTCAAAGCAGGTAATGCTAAACCTGCCAATGCACAAGCATCAGACAACAACAAAATCGAAACCATCAAGCAAAAAGATGGCGTGTATTACAATGAGACAGGCAAACCAATCAACACCCGCTCAATCTACCTTGCAGGGGGCTGTTTTTGGGGCGTTGAAGCTTATATGGAGCGTGTCGACGGCGTTGTTGATGCCGTATCAGGTTACGCCAATGGCGATACAGCCAACCCAAGCTATGAGCAGGTCATTCGTGGCTCGGGGCATGCAGAAACCGTAAAAGTCACCTATGATGCGGATAAAACAGACCTCGATACCATCTTAAAATACTATTTCCGAGTGGTTGATCCAACGAGCTTAAATAAGCAAGGTAATGATCGCGGTGTGCAGTATCGCTCAGGTGTGTATTACACTGACAAAGAAGATAAAGCCGTGATTGATGCTGCGCTCAAGCGTGTACAAAGCAAGTACGAGCAAAAAGTCGTGGTCGAAAATAAGCCCTTAGATAATTTCTATTTGGCTGAGATGTATCATCAAGATTATCTGGCAAAAAATCCAAATGGCTATTGTCATATTGATTTGAGTCTTGCTGATGATAAGCCTGAAGGGGCAGCTCGCACCAAACTTGCGCCAGTTGAGACTATTGCTGAGACGTTAGATCCCAAGCGCTATGCTAAATTTGACAAAGATGCGCTAAAGAATACGTTGACCAAAGCGCAATACAATATCACGCAAGAGGCTGGGACGGAGCGCGCCTTTAGTCATGAATATGATGATTTATTTGTACCAGGGATTTATGTCGACGTGGTGAGCGGTGAGCCGCTGTTTTTGTCGACTGATAAATATCAGTCAGGGTGCGGCTGGCCAAGCTTTACCAAGCCTATTGATATGCAAGTGATTACTCAGCATCAAGATACGGCATTCAATATGGTACGTACTGAGGTGCGCTCGCGCGTAGCAGATTCACATCTGGGTCATGTATTTCCTGATGGTCCAAAAGACCGTGGCGGGCTGCGTTATTGTATCAATGGCGGGGCGCTACAGTTCATCCCAGTCGATGTGATGCCGCAATCGGGCTATGCACCATTGGTAAAACTGGTGAAATCATAGTCGTTTTATTGCCACCTTTGAATAAATAAAAAAGACGTTAAGTTCACTCTTAGCGTCTTTTTTGTACCATGTACTGTTAGATATTCGATGATCATTTTCGCTAGTTGTACGAATTTTGCTGCAATCTCATGCGAACTCTGACATCAATACCAAACTTCGTTATACTGGATGGTTTATGGATGACGCATACTTTATGGGTGTCTATTATCCAGATGTTATTTATTATTCAGACATAAGGTCGCTTGGTTGATTCGGTGACACTTGTTTCTCATTTCTGCACTTTTAAGGCCATAGCATGACTGCTACTTATTCACCTATTATTACCTCACTGCTTGATAATGATTTGTACAAATTTACGATGTTGCAAGCCATGTTGCATCAATTTCCGCAGACGCATGGGGTCTACCGTTTTCGCTGCCGCAATAATAAAGACACCGCTTATCCACTCGCCAATATCAAAAAAGATCTAGAGCAGCAACTAGACAGCCTATGTGAACTGCGCTTTTTGCCAGATGAGCTGGACTACCTACGTGGTTTGCGCTTTATGCGCTCAGACTTTGTGGATTATCTAGAATTATTTAAGTTAAAACGCCGCTTTATTACCGTCAGTATCGATGAGAAAGGCCGTTTGTCTATCGACATCGAAGGACCGATGATACAGGCGATGTTCTTTGAGGTGTTTGTATTGGCTATCGTCAATGAGCTATATTTTAATGCGTTATCTGACGATAGCGTGATTGTAGAAGGACAGCGCCGCCTTGATGAAAAAGTGGCATTGCTGCATCAATATGCGGCAGAGCAGAAAAAAGAAGATCGTAATACGCCGCCGTTTATCGTCGCTGATTTTGGGACGCGTCGACGCTTTAGTAAACGCTGGCAGGCGCATGTAGTAGAGACATTATACAAGGCTGCGCCAAAAATCGTAGGCGGTACTTCTAATGTATATCTGGCAAAGCAGCTTGGCATGACGCCGATAGGCACGATGGCACATGAGTTTATGCAAGCCTTTCAGGCATTGGATGTACGTCTGCGCGATTCGCAAAAAGCAGCGCTTGAAGCATGGGTGCATGAATATCGCGGTGATTTGGGTATTGCATTGACAGACGTGGTTGGTATGGATGCGTTCTTGCGCGACTTTGATTTGTATTTTGCCAAGCTCTTTGATGGGCTGCGTCACGATAGTGGCGACCCTTACATCTGGGGTGATAAGGCAGTGGCACATTATGAAAAGCTGAAAATAGATCCAAAGACAAAGATTTTGACTTTCAGTGATGGGCTGGATTTAGAAAAGGCTTGGGAGCTGCATCAATACTTCAAAGACCGTATCAGAACCAGCTTTGGCATTGGCACCAACTTGACCAATGACATGGGCATCACACCGATTAATATCGTGCTCAAATTAGTAGAGTGCAATGGTCAGCCAGTGGCCAAGCTGTCTGATAGCCCAGGCAAGACCATGATCAATAATGACACGTATCTTGCCTATCTACGCCAAGTCTTTGAAGTTGATGAGCCTGAATAAACTAACTGTCCGTGCTGCTAGTAGATTTTTCTTCGGCGAAGGCCGCATCCAATGCTTGCTGTACCGCGTTAATACGGGTTTCGCAAACGCGATAAGCCGCAATAGATTCTTCAACCGTGGTCATCAGATTATCAATATCAGGCTCGTCTTGTTGCTGTAATTCGGCCGCATTGGTTTTTAAAATATCATAAGCCGCCTTAAAGGTTTTTGGGGCGGCTTTTTTGCGTCTGCGAGTAGGGGTGGTCATAAAATTTCCTAATTGTTAAAGGTAAGTAGATAAGTAGTTGTTAGATATTATTATATGATTAAATGGGCATGTCTGAGGTTTCAGTCGCTTTCTTGTCGATATTGACATCGATAATCTGCGCTTTTGCATTGCCATCTTTTAAAATGATATTGACAGTTTGCTCAGGAGACAGTTGGGTGCTGCTCGTGAGCGTTTGGTTGCCATTTGCGTTTGTGAGCATGGCATAGCCTTGTTTGAGCACGCGAGACGGGCGATGTAATAGCACAATATCACGTAGATGTTCGCTATCACGCTGTGCTTGTATGACTTGCTGCTGCACGTTTTGCATAATCGATTCTTGATGAGTTTTGCTATTGGTCGCGGCTTTCGTCAGTTGTTGACGTGCCAAGGTTTGCGTTTGTGTATATCGCTCAGCCGTCAGTCTAGCGGCTTGCTTTACTTGACGCTGGGTACTTTGTTGAATGCTGCGCCACGCATAATCACTGTCTTTTTGTAGGGATGTGAGCTGGCCGATAGTTTGCGACTGTATTTGGCTCAACTGGCGTGTGCTTTGTTGTTCCGCCGTATTGAGTTGGCGCTGAGCGGCTTGTTTGATTTGCGCTTGATATTGTAGCGTCTGAGTGACGAGCTGGGCTAAATGGCTATGGATAGCAGCAATCACTTTTGAGGGCGTGTCAAAGCTGGTGTGCGCCACTTCATCTAAGATCACCTTGTCGCGTTCATGACCGATACCCACCCAGACAGGCACAGGCTGCTCAGCAACCAACGCTGCCAGCTCATAATCATTAAGATAAGCCAAATCACCAACCGCACCGCCGCCGCGAATAATCACCAATAAATCAGGCAAACGCTGATAAGTGTCATAAAACTGCTGCTGAGCACTAACGATGGCTTGGCGTATCTCAGCGGGCGCATGATTGCCCTGAAAAGTCGCATTATGGTAGTGGAAATGACAAGCACCTGTACTGGCTAAGCGATCCGCATCTGCTTGAAAGTCACCCAATCCAGCCGCCTTTTCAGGCGCGATGACTAGCACATGCTCGATATCAAAAGGGGTAGGCAGCTGCTGATTGAGGTGTAATAGCCCTTCGCCTGTTAAGCGATCAACCATTTCTGCATACTGCCGTGCCAAGTCGCCTAGGGTATAGCTGGGATCGATATCCTCAATCGTGATTGAAAAACCGTACTGGGCATGGAATCCTGCCGATACTTTAAGGAGTACGGTCAAGTCACGCTCAAGCGGCATACCCGTTGCGCGCTCAAACTTGGCTAATACACGAGCCGCTTTAAATCGCCAAAGGTTGCCGCGGCAGCTGGCGACCACTTTGCCATCATCGTCTTTTTCTGCCAATTCAAAGTAATAGTGACCACCTTTGCTCGACAGGTTACGGATTTCAGCTTTGACCCATACCCGGTGGTCAAAGGTCTGTTTGATGACCATTTCAACCGCGGATAAGTAATCACTCAGGCGTAGGACCGTATCCTCTAAATGGTCTTCTTGCTCAGCGAGCTCGGCCTCTAGAGTGGCCAAATCTTTGGCAGGCGCGAGTACTTTGGCCTGTTTGATATTTGAAAGGTTAGGTTTGCGCATGATATAAGACCAAAGATAATGAAAATATAAAGACTGATGAGGATGTGCTGAATACGATAGCGGATAGTTTAACCCAAAAGGGCGCGCACAAAAAGCAAAGCCAACAAGCTTTGATTGATATATCATCCATATCGCGGCTTGTTGGCTATTTCATAAATCACAGTATGTCAGGTGATGCTAGAGAAACGCAAATGGCGTCGCTCATTTAGAGAGTTACTGGCAACGAAAATTGATCTTGTACTCATAATCATCATTGCGTGACAAATCTGGCGTGCCCGTGCCAAAGATTGAGCCGACCACGGAACCCACTTGCCCAACCATACGGCCAGTACGTTCATTTAAGATACCATTATATTTGACATTGTCATCAACGATAATGACTTGTTTGCTTCGACAGGTTTTTTGCGCACTATCAATTGCATTTTGCTGCGCTTTGACTTTGGTATCAGCGATTCCCGTGGTTTCATAAATAGAGTTGGCACGTTGAATCACTGGTGATGATGGCGTGCTTTGACAAGCGCTTAAAACGAGCGCACTGGCCAATATTGCACCTAAACTGGCAGTTTTGTTAAAGGTATTCATAAATAATTCCTAATGTATATAAACAGGGCGTCTTAGCGGTAGGCAAAGCTTCATGAATGTAGCGCATCTAGATATTACCTGTCTAGACGCTTATTGTGTGCGGTATTACAGCAGTATTACCTATCCAATTTATGACAAAAAAAGCGTGCTTAAATAAATCATATACTCAGCTGCTGGGCATCAACTTTGGCCTAACATAAAACAAGTCGCACCCGTACACAGCAAATCACTTGAAATAAAAATCATATCTAGGATAATTGAGCCATTCATTTTTATTAATAAGTAATACTATGCAATTGATTCCTGCTCCTGCTGGTGTGCTCGAGGTCGACGCACTATGGCAAAATGACAATCCTAACGACCCAAATACAGATACCGTCGCGCTGCTGTGTCATCCCAATCCGTTGTTCGATGGGACAATGAACAATAAAGTGGTCACGACTATGTACCGCTTTGCCCGTGACAATGGTATGCATGTGGTGCGCTTTAACTTTCGCGGTGTTGGCCAATCGACAGGCGAGCATGATTATGCGGAAGGTGAAGTGGTCGATGCAATGACCGTGCTACAATGGATAGCTGAACAAACCAATGCCCGCAAGCTATGGCTGGGCGGTTTTTCTTTTGGTGGTTATGTCACTGCCCGCGTAGCTGAGCAAGTACTTGAAGCCGCGCATATATGGGGGTTGGATGATTTTGACGTGTCAAAAATCGCGCTTATCGCACCCTCAGTTGAAAAAAATGACAGTACTGATATCAATTTACCCGCTGATAAAACCTTTGAGATTTATGGCAATGCGGACGAAGTAATCGCGCCTAAAAATATGCAGGCATTTGCAGATCGCTTAGGAGTTGCAGTAAGCGTCGTCGATGGTGCTGGGCATTTTTTTCATGGCCGATTATCAGAGCTCAAAAAGTTATTAGAAACACATAGTAATACGTAGTTTTAACCTTAACCGATAATTCATGTTTTAGAGTAGCACTTAGCCACTCCAATATTTTGATATTTATTTAATCCAACGATGAGTCGTATTATGAGTTTATCTCCATTGCAACGTTACGAGAAAGCCGTCAGTACCGATGAGTTTACTCGGGATGAGCAGCAATTTCAGGCCATGAGCTATCTTGATGAGATATACCATCAGCTCATCAATAGCGCACCGCAAAAGAAAGGGTTCTTTGGGTTTTTAAAATCTAAGCCTGCCGCGCCAACTGGATTATATATGTGGGGCGGTGTCGGTCGCGGCAAGACGTGGATGATGGATATGTTTTATGACTCATTGACCATTGAGCGCAAAATGCGTCTGCATTTCCATCATTTTATGCAGCGTGTTCATCAGGAGTTGAATAAGCTTCAAGGCGAAAGTGATCCACTCGAAAAAGTCGCCGATATTATTTATAAAGAAGCGGTCGTTATCTGTTTTGATGAGTTTTTTGTGTCTAACGTCTCTGATGCGATGATTTTGGGTGATTTATTTACGATGCTGTTTAATCGCGGTATCACTTTGGTTGCCACCTCAAACATCGAGCCCTCTGGTTTATACAAAGATGGTTTGCACCGCGACCGTTTTCTACCCGCCATTGCAGAGGTTGAGAGCCATACGACAGTAATGAATATCGACTCCGGTGTTGATTATCGTCTGCGCGTGCTTCAGCAAGCAGAGTTGTACGAATCACCAATGACCAAAGCCAACCATCACTGGCTCGCCAACCGCTTTGCCAGCTTGTCTAATAATCAAAAAATCAGCAATGACCCGATTACTATCAATGGCCGCGAGATCCCAATCAACGCGCGTACCGAAGATATCTTGTTTTGCGATTTTCGACATCTTTGCATGGCTCCGCGCTCGGCATCTGATTTTATTGAACTTGCAAAACAATTCAGCACGGTATTAGTTGATTCAGTACCCGCTTTAGATGATGATTTGCGTGATCCAACGCGCCGTTTTATTTATCTGGTCGATGAGTTTTATGATCGCCGTGTAAAACTGTTGGTACGCGCAGAGCAATCGATTTTGGACTTGTATCAAGGGGAAAAGCTAGCGTTTGAGATTGAGCGTACCCGTTCACGTTTGCTTGAGATGCAATCAGAGGACTATTTGCGCATGGATCACCGCGTCGAAGACACGGCCTCTGCATAACTAATATGGTCACGATCATATCAAAAAAGCATTCACATCAATGATCAATAATAAAACGACAAATAGATAATAATAAATAAGGATAGACAATGACGACTATAGATGAGAATAACCAAGAACCACAGGATGAAAAGCTGCACGTTAAAAACATCGCGGCACATGATATCTCAGCCAGTAGCGATGAGCTGATTGGTTGGATTAATTCAAGACGCAGCATGGGCAATTTGGATACACCAGCGCCAACGCGGGATCAAATCGAGTCTGCTATTGGGTGTGCAGCGACAGCGCCCGATCACAAAAAACTGCGTCCATGGCGCTTTATTGTGACCCAAGGGGAGGCACGTCACGAGTTAGGTAATGCTTTGGTAGCCGCAGCAAAAGAAAAAGCGCTCAAAGATGGCGAAGAGCTGTCTGAGAAAACCATCAAAAAAACCCATACCATGCCGCTCCGAGCACCTGTTATCATAACGGTCGTGACGCAAATGCAAGAACATAAAAAAGTGCCACCTTTTGAGCAAATGCTAAGTGCAGGTGCTGCTGTGCAAAATTTGATACTGGCACTCAAAGCTCAGGGATTTAGTACAGTTTGGCGTACTGGGCTGTTATGTAATGAGCCTGCGGTAAAAGCTTATTTTGATGTGGGTCCAGATGATTATGTGACCGCTTTTGTTTATACTGGCACTAGTCCAAAAGATGAGTCTAAACGCAAACCTATTGATATCGAGCCGTTAGTACGCTTCGAGTCGTAATTTGACTCAGTGCTGTCTCTTGGTAAAATTATTACCTCAAAAAGACCACGAGCCCGAGTATCGGAAATATCTGAGAACAGTAGCTCCTATTGAGAATAAGTCAGTCAACATGGATAAAAGAACATGACAAGTCCTAACGATAGCAATCAAGATAATAACAGCGCTGATGATGAGACGATGAATAAAGCGTCTGAAAAACAAAGTGGTATGCTGGCAAGTATCTTAGAGCGTGCAAGTAAGTCAGGCATCGGCCGTAAAAAATCAACGCGCAGTCCAGTTGAGTCAGCAGTCGCAAAAGACATGGCAGAGATTCACAGCAACCCTACCAAGCTGCGTTTGGCGTTTTTAGGTGGTGGTAGCTTTGGTACGGCAATGGCAAACTTGGCTGCGCGTAATGGCTGTGATGCTACGCTGTGGGTACGTAATAAACGTACGGTAAAAGCGATGGCAAAAACTCAAACCAATAAAAAATATCTGCCTGGCTACAAGCTTGATGACCGTTTGAAATACAGTCATGATTTGGCGGCTACCGTCAAAGACAAAGATATTATCTTTATCGCCGTGCCGGGATTGGCTTTTCGCGAAACGGTAAAAAACATTGCGCCTTTGATCAGTGGGCAGTCTATCGTATCGTTGACCAAAGGAATGGAGAAAGATACCTTTGCCATGATGAGCGACATTATTAAAGAAGTGTTGCCTGAAGTGAATTTCGGTGTTATGTCAGGGCCAAACCTTGCCATAGAAATCATGAAAAACATGCCGTCTGCCACGGTGATTGCAAGTGAGTCTGAGCCATTGCGTCATGCGGTACAAGCGGCCTTACACAGTGCCTTCTTTAGAGTGTTCGCGAGTGATGATGTACGCGGTGTCGAGCTTGGCGGCGCGCTCAAAAACATCTATGCCATCGCCATGGGTATGGCAGCTGCTTATGAAGTGGGTGAAAATACCAAAGCAATGATCCTTACTCGTGCCTTGGCAGAAATGAGTCGTTTCGGTGTTGAAGAGGGGGCCAACCCGCTAACCTTTTTAGGTTTGTCAGGAGTGGGGGATTTATATGCCACTTGTAGCTCAGAGTTAAGCCGCAACTATCGTATTGGTAATATGCTCGGTCGCGGCATGAGTATTGATGCTGCCGTCAAAAAACTGGGTCAAACTGCTGAAGGGGTCAATACGATTCAGCAAGTCCACGAAAAAGCCACTAAAGCGGGCATCTATATGCCTATCACCCATGCGCTCTATGCGGTCATTTATGAAGATAAAGCAGCATTAGGCGTGGCACTACATTTGATGGAAGCGGGATTCCGTAGTGATGTTGAGTTTGTGATGGCGCATGATCATAGCAATGCTGCGCTTACCGCTCATATGAAAAACTCAAGTAACAGCGCTAAAGACAATACCAAAGACGACGCCAAAAGTAAAAATAGCGATGCTGATAAGTAAGATATTTTATTAAAAGGTACTATTGAGAGACAGTGCTAACTCCGCGCACCAAGGAAGGTTATGAAAATTATATTAGTACGTCATGGTCAAGCCGAAGATGAGACGCGTCCGGATAGTGCGCGTCAGCTGACTGACTTTGGTCAACAGCAAGCGGCACAGACGGCAGAGTATGTGACCACACACTATCATCCAGATTGTTTTATCGTCAGTCCTTATGATAGGGCGCAGCAGACGCTGGCTGCATTCCAGTCACGAATGCCAAACGTACTTTCAACAGTACAAGATAATATCACGCCCTTTGATGATGCCCGTGAGGCTTTAATTGATATTGCGAATATTGATGCAGAATGTCTGGTCGTTGTTTGTCATATGTCAATCGTCGCTTATATCGCAGGCTTGTTGACTGGTGATTATCCTGAGTCATTCTCTTTGGCAGAAGCCAGAGTATTTGAAATGGAGTTTGTTATGACTGGGATGGCCACTGAAGTGGATCGTTTTGTACCTGATCAACCATACTAGGCTGACTTAGCCATTTCTTAGATAGGGTGAATTCAGAGTGAGGCAATCATGCCAATTAAGCGACTGGCTCAGCAGATAAAATGACTCAATCCTTTCTAAATAGTAGCACTGCTTCATCACAGTACTTTTATAACCGCAGCAATAATCGAGGACACGTTTAGTGTTACATGTTTGGTTACGAGCGCAGCATAGTCCGCTAGCTGTCTGGCGCGAAGATGTACAGCAATGGCAGACGGTTGATGGTTGGCAACAGTTACAAACTATCTATGGTCATCATAAATCGAATGGCCAAAAGGCAATTTGTTTATATTTCCCCTCAAGTCATGTATTGCAAGTAGACACAGCGCTTAATAATGCTCAGCTCAAGCAGCTGGGTAATAGTGGTAAGCAGTATTTGTTTGAAGAAACCTCCCTAACGCCAGTTGAGCAATTGGTTATTCGTCAGTTGAGCCATGCTGATACGACGCAGCTGTACGCATTGGCACAAAGCGATATTGAGGCATGGCAGCAAAGTGCTCAGCTCGTGGGTATGAATATAGTGGCACTACTGCCAGATTTCCTATTACTGCTGCCGCCAGAAGAAGGTGCAGGTCAGCAAGTGACATTATATCAAGACGAGCAGACTCTGCTATTGCGCCAGTCATTGCGCCAAGGTATGGCTGTCAGCTATTTGCCGTTGATCTTTGAGCGCTTTCCGCATTTAAGCGAAGTGATGTTGCTGACTTCTATTGAAGCCAATAGCCTTGCTATCAGTGATTCAGCCACTAATGAAATGGATAGTATGGGTATCAATGATATCCCAGCAACATCAGCGACTACCAGTTCTATGGCGCAAACTAAAGCGCTGATCGCTGATCACCAGCTGTTATTAACGAGCTTGCCCACGACACCAGCGCCCATTGACAACCCAGAACTTCATGCGCTGAACTTCTTTATCAAATCAACCGACTCACAGTTATCACCGTATTTACGGGTAGCAATGATGGTTGCGTTATCGGCCTTAGTGCTACAGATGGCAACCGATGGGGTGCAGTGGTACCAGTATAATGAGGCAACAGCTGCTACCAAGACTGAAATAGCAGCGCAATATCAATCTTGGTTCACTGATGAGCCCCTCAGCACTCGAACCAAGCTCCAAGTACAATTACAGCCAAAACTGCTTAGCGACAGCCAGGCACCTGCATCACACATGGCAGCGCTGTCAAAGATATCACCCTTAATCAAACAATCTTCACTGCGTGCGCAGACGCTAGTGATGCAGCCATCTGCACTCAGTTTTACGCTCATTGCACCTGATCGTAGTAGTTTGGATCAATTCACGAGCACGCTAGTAGAGCAAGGTTTGAATGCCAAGCTTGCGCAAGTGAGTAGTAATGATCAAGGTCAATTTAGTGCTCAGGTCACTGTGGATGTGGTGGAAAACAGCGATACGGCGAACACTCCGGCAGCATCATAATTCATCAGTGTATTGGTAAGAAAAGGTCAAAACATGAAACGATTACAGCGCCGTACCAAACGCAGTGCAGCTGTCTCTGCAACCAATACTAAGACGCACGCATTCTCTGAGCGTATGAGCAGTTACCAAAATATGCTATCAACGCGCTGGCAAGCATTACCGCCACGCGATCAGCTAGCGTTAGCTATATTATCCGTATTTTTGTTGGTGTTTATCGGCGGTTATGGTGGTTATAGCATTCATCAAGCGGCAAAAGAGAGCGAAAATGATTATCAGGAACAAGTGGCTGATTATTTTTGGTTGCGGGCGCAAGCAGGTAATATCGATAGTAATGCATTAAGTGCTGGCAATAACGCTAATGGAGAGGCTGACATGCCGCCTGCCAATCGAATTAGTGCGCTGCTAAATACTACAGGAATTACAGATGCTCAGGTCGTTGCGGCTGGTGATTCGGTGCAGTTAAGCTTTATCCACCCCAGTCAAGCTGTCGTAAGTACCGCTCTTGGCAAGTTAGAGCAGCAAGGTTGGCAGTTCACGCAGTTATCCATGCAGCAAGACCTAACGAATAAATCTATCCAAGTGCAAGCCACTGTCACTTTATAACTCGATACTGTTTAGTGGCAGGTATGGGCTTAATAGTAGAATATGAGTAACAGAACATGATATGTTCCAATCCAATTTATTAGTAACTCGCTTTTCAAATGGCATTTTGAGTTAGATGTCATTGAAAAGCCTTTTATCTGTCACCATTAAATGTTTATTAGCCCCTGCTAACGATAGATATTTAGCGTAAAGCACTTTCTTCATAACGATACTGATGAGCATAGCTTTCAGCAGACAAGATTACTGACCAGCAAGGACAACGCAAACCAATGAGTGACAGTATGAGCAACGATAAGCGCCGTTCTTTAACCATTTACAATCACATCACTTATTTCTTATATGTGATTAGCTATTTTACCGCTGGTCTGCTGTGGATCGTGCCGATTGTGATGAATTATGCCAAGCGCCGCGATGCTGATGGTACATGGTTATCCACGCATTTTGATTGGCAAATCAAAACGTTTTGGTACAGTATTGTTTGGTTTATTATTGGTATTGTCATCACAGCTTTTGCTTTAGGTGGTTTTGGTGTGAGTATGCTAGCTGATAGTGGCAATATCGCTATTGGTTCGACGTTACTGGCTGGCTTTGGTCTGTTGATTGTGACATTCACCTTTATCTGGCATTTATATCGAATCATACGTGGTTGGATTGCACTCACTGACGGCCGCCCAGTGCCTTGATATAATATACTAGTTGTCTTTCGCTGTTGATTCAGTTGAGCTTAAAAGACGGTGAATTATTATGGCTATTTAATAAATGCTTATATGCGCTGACGGTGGGTTAAATGTGGAAATTTACCGTGTGAAACTTTGCGCTTGTTTCTGTTAAGCTGATATAATCGCTCCGCCTGATTTCATTCATATTCTTTATCCACTATTTCTTTCGAGCAGGGTTTGCCATCACTATGTCTTATGCCTTACTTCGTCCTTTTTTGTTTAATATGGATCCCGAACACGCCCATGAGATGACGCTATCTTTATTGGATAAAGCACATAAAGCGCGTGTTTTAGGCTTGGCGTATGGTCAGTCAATGCAGCCTACTGACTGTATGGGATTACAGTTCTCTAATCCAGTGGGTCTGGCAGCAGGACTGGATAAAAACGGTGACTATATTGACGCGCTGGCTGAGCTGGGTTTTGGTTTTATAGAAGTAGGTACGGTCACGCCAAGACCGCAAGCAGGCAACGATAGGCCAAGACTGTTTAGAATCAAGCAAGCAGACGCCATCATCAACCGTATGGGTTTTAACAATGAAGGCGTTGATTATCTGATCGATAATGTCAAACGCTGCAAATACAAAGGCAATATCGGTATCAATATCGGCAAAAATGCGGACACGCCGGTAGAGCAAGCCGCAGACGATTATGTGTATTGCTTAGAGCGTGTGTACCCACATGCCTCATATATCACGGTCAATATCTCATCACCAAACACCAAAAACTTACGTGACTTGCAAAGTGGTGAGGCCCTGACCCAGCTGATGGATACGATTAAAAACCGTCACAGTCAACTAGCCACCGAATATGGTTTTTATGTGCCATTGGTGCTCAAGGTTGCACCTGATCTAGAGCCACTGCAAGTTGACTACATCTCACAGCAATTATTAGACTTTGAAATTGACGGTTTGATTGCAACCAATACGACACTGAGCCGCGTGGGTGTCGAAGACTTACGTGATGGTGATCAAATGGGCGGCTTGTCAGGTCGTCCGGTGAGCCACATTAGTACCCAGATTTTACAACAGTTCTCTGATCAGCTAGATGGTAAAGTTGCTTTGATAGGTGTGGGCGGTATCGATAGTGGTGCCAAAGCCGTCAAAAAAATCGAAGCAGGTGCAGACATGGTACAGCTCTATACAGGTCTTATATATAGAGGACCTGGGCTAGTACAGTCTTGTATTCAAGCAATCGGTGGTTATTATGATGCCATGGAAAGCTAGTCAAGTGAATAAAATGGTGAGGCGCAAGATATGAGCGGTCTAGATATTGTGATTGCTATTGTTGTCTTGATTGGTTTGTGGCGCGGCTTTCAAGTTGGCCTGATCAAAACAGCTGTGGGCTTAGTAGGCTGGTTTATCGCTCTTATCGCTGCGACCCGGCTCGCAGGATCGGTGTCGCCTCAATTATCTGGTATCGTGCAAAGCCCAGTGCTACAAATGGCGATGGCCTTTTTGCTGGTGGTAATTGTGATATTGGCAGTTATGCACTTGGTGGCTTTTGTATTCTCAGGTGTGCTCAAGACACTGCGTCTGGGCGTGGTCGATAAAATGGCGGGCGGGGTGCTTGGTGCTGCCAAAAATGTACTCATGGTATTGGTTGTGTTAAGTGTGACTGCGCCACTACTAGTACAAATGCCGCAATGGCAAACCTCAGTCCTTGCCCCTGAGCTGCTACCTTATGCACCTATGGGGAAAGCATTGGTATCAGATGTGTTGGGCATGGCTTGGGATCAAGTCAATCAGTCGTAATTTTCTATTGTTCTAATTCTTTTTATACTTCTAAACGTTTGCATGTGTTACTGATCATTGAAAACAGATGATCAAAAATTATCATGAAGTTTCTTGCAAAATCATCAGGTTAGCGGTGGACGACAGTGCGTGATTTTAGCCACATACTGTCAGCAGTTTTGCCGTTATTGTCGTACTAATGTATGAGTTAAATAGGATATAGCTATATGTGTGGAGTCATTGGAGTTGCAGCTCATGAGCCAGTCAATCAGATACTTTATGACGGTTTAACGATGCTACAGCATCGCGGGCAAGATGCAGCGGGTATTGTTACTTTGCAAGATGGTCGACTTTACCTACGTAAAGAAAACGGTATGGTACGTGACGTATTTATGAATCGTCACATGATGAAGCTGGTCGGTAAGTTTGGTATCGGTCACGTTCGTTACCCAACTGCTGGTACTTCTAGTAGCGCTGAAGCCCAGCCATTTTATGTTAACTCACCTTATGGTATCACGCTTGCGCATAATGGCAACTTGACCAATGCTGAGAGTTTGGCAAAGTCTTTATATATCGAAGATCGTCGCCACCTCAATACCGATTCAGATTCTGAAGTGCTGCTGAACGTACTCGCACATGAGATGCAAAATCTAGGTAAGACGCATCCAACAGCCGATGACATCTTTGAAGCGGTAAAAGCCGTTTATAGACGCTGTGAAGGGGCTTATGGCGTTGTGGCCTTGATTACTGGTCATGGATTACTAGCGTTCCGCGATCCAAACGGTATTCGTCCGCTTATCTTTGGTAAGCGCATGGCAGAAAACGGCGGCACCGAATATATGGTCGCCTCTGAATCAGTCGCATTGACAGGTTCTGGCTTCACTATCGTTCGTGATGTAAAACCAGGCGAAGCTATTTTTATTGATTTGAACCATAAGCTACATACGTATCAATGCGTAGCGCCAAAAGAATATACGCCTTGTATCTTTGAATATGTGTACTTTGCCCGTCCAGATTCTATTATGGATAATATCTCAGTTTATAAATCACGCCTACGTATGGGTGAAAAATTGGCTGACAAAATCCTTGCAGAGTGGGGCGAAGATCATGACATTGACGTGGTCATCCCGATTCCAGATACGTCACGTACCTCAGCGATGGAGCTGGCGCTAAAAATGAACGTCAAGTACCGTGAAGGGTTTATGAAAAACCGCTATATCGGTCGTACGTTTATCATGCCAGGTCAACAGCAGCGCAAAAAGTCCGTTCGTCAAAAGCTAAGCGCGGTGCCGTTAGAGTTTAAAGGCAAAAACGTACTATTGGTTGATGATTCAATCGTTCGTGGTACGACGTGTCATGAGATCATTCAAATGGCGCGTGATGCAGGTGCTAATAAAGTGTTTTTTGCGAGTGCCGCGCCACCAGTCAAGTTTCCAAACGTATACGGCATTGACATGCCAGTGCGTACCGAGCTGATTGCCTCAGGCAATAGTGTTGAGGAAGTACGTGAGATCATTGGTGCTGACCGTCTGATCTTCCAAGACCTAGATGATTTGATCGATGCCGTCAAAGATACCAAGCACAGCAGAGTCGAAGGGTTTGATTGTGCTGTATTTAATGGCTGCTACATTACTGGCCAGATCAATGAAGCGTATCTTGACCATCTGCAAGAGCAGCGTAATGATACGGCCAAGACTGGTAAAAAAGGCGTGCAGATAGTGGCTGATACCCCAGTCGATATGATGGGTGTTGAAGAGCTTTAAGCCAGATAGCAATAAATATATTGCTTGAAAATAAAAAGCTGGATTCTATTAAGAGTCCAGCTTTTTTTTTCCAAAAATACCAGTAAAATCAATACTGAATGTTGGTATAAGGTTAGCTGCTGTTAAGTCAAAAAGTTGGTAAATATCCAGACAAAACCATTGATCGCGGCAATACCAACGACCATGCTAACCAAGAGCTGGCGGCTAATATGGTAAATAAAGAGTACCAGTACAAGTGCGCAAACCTGTGCCATTAACAGATGTAGCTCAGGATCACTCAAGGCAATATCCACTGGCAAGTTCTGATATGACAGACTGGTTAAGATAAGTAGCACCATCACTGACAACGGTAAGCTCTCATTCAGTCGATGTAGCCAAGGCGTATCTAAAACTTTTCTAGGGATTAATGCTGGTAACGCACGAGTGATGAACGTCACTGCCGCCATCGCAAGCGTCGCAAAAATAAGATAACTACTGGTCATAAGATTCTCCTATTTCATGACGCTGCATCCAAAATCCACGTACCAAAATCATCAACATACAGATAGTGATAGCCACCAACAATAACCAATCGCTAGTGAATAAAGACGCGACAATCAAGCCAATGACAGCGATGCCAATGGGGAAATAACGTTTAATACTTTGAAATTGCTCATAAGCCAAAATTGCAAACAGACAAACCAAGGCAAAATCCAAATGTGGAATTAAGTCACTAAGCGTACTTCCAATTATCACGCCGATGGCACTCGCGAGCACCCACCAGCTTTGGTTAAATAAGCTAATAGGGAGTATGAGTGCTTGTCGTGCCTTGTTTGGCAAACTGGTCATGACTGAAAAGGTCTCGTCAGTCAGGGCAAATAAGCAATACGTTTTTGCCAGTTTATGTTTTGGTAGATATTGCAATAGTGGTATACCATAAAACACGTGACGTAAATTAATGGCAGCGATATTGGTCGCGATATTACCGATCGGCAGACCAGCGCTTAGCATTGGCAAACAAGCATATTGAGCCGCTCCAGCATAGAGCACAATGCTGAGCATAACCGTTGCCCATACAGGAATACCAGCAACTTGTGCCAGTACACCAAAGGCAATGCCAGCAGGCAGATATCCCATCGCAACGGGTAAGCTTTTTTTGAAGCCCTCAGCCCAATCGTGAGTGCGTTCTTGTTGATGACTGAGTTCGTTTGAATGAGTGGTCACATGGCATCCTAAATTTTCTTACACTGTTTTTATAAACGGATTGTTTTACACTTAAAAATAAACACTGTATTGCGTCAAAACGGTATGTGATGGCTGTATGATAAATGACTGCGTGATCATTGGCTGTACAATAAAAAGTGTTTAAGCCTCTGGCTGTAGCTTCTCATAACTACCTGATTGATGAGCACGGTACAAAAATCCGCCTAAGATAATTAGCCTCAATAGCAGTAAGCACCATACACTCAGCCAAATACCGGTCATATCCCATTGCTGATAAAGCAGCCAGCTCAACGGAAAGAAAATAGCAGCTAGTATCAGTGCAGCATTACGAATCACATTGCCTGCTGTCAAACCAAAAAATATACCATCTAACCAGTAGGCTCCAACACCCACGAGGGGTAACAATACGGCATATAGGTGGTACTCATAGGCGAGGGCAAACACCGATTCAATATTGGTCATAAAATCTAGATAACTTGGCATTGCAAGCCACCAGATAGCGCTCAGCAGGATTGCTAGGCCATAACTGACAATGCCCGTGCGTTTTATGATCATCAAAAAACGTGGCCAGTCACGCCGACCAGCAGCTTGTCCGCTCAAGGTCTCAGCAGAGACAGCAACGCCATCAAGTGCAAAAGCTGAGATGCTCAATACCTGTAGTAAAATGGCATTGGCGGCCAATATCACATCGCCACTTTGAGCCGATAGCCGAGTAATCCAAGCAAAGCTCAACGTTAAAATAAGAGTACGGACAAAAATATCTTTATTTAAAGAAAATAGCCTAAGCATTTTATTTTTTGTAAAATGCTGCTTATCTGCTCTGAGTAAAGCTGTCCATGATACCTTTAAGTGATGGCGGCTTAGTGATAACGCTAATAACACACCTAACCAAAACGCAATGGTCGTACTCAATGCCACACCAACCAAGCCCATATTCATAATGAACACAAAAAATAAAGTCAGCACGATATTGATCAGAGCAATAAATCCCTGCTGATACAGCATATATCGTGTCTTGCTTTGCCCTGCAAACCAACCAATAAACGCAAAATTCATCAGCTCAGCGATCACTCCCCAAAATCGCACATCCAAATAGGTTTTGGCAGCAAGACCACTTTCAGGATTGGCTGATAACACTTGTAACCCAACATCGATCAGCCACGGTTTGGCCAGTAGCAAAACTGCGCCGATTAAGAAGGCTAATAACAACGCGCGCTGTAAAATAGACAGTAACGGTGACACTGTTGTCGCAGTGCGGTCGTTGTTATCAGCATGACTGGCCAGCTGTCCTAAAGCTTGCGCGGATAGACCAGAGGAGGCGTATTGTAAAAAGTTAAAGCTAACGAGCAACAAGGACAACAGCTGTATTGCCAAACCCATGCCAGCCAGTTTGGCCGTCTCATTCATATTACCGACAATCGCTGTGTCGATCACACTTTGCAATGGCATGGCGAGATTAGCCAATAGGACAGGTAGGGCAATGGCAATGATACGCTTATAGCTGGTATCGATAGGCGGCATGACGTTGGATGCTGAGGTATTGGCTGGCATTGGTGGCTCGTTTATACTGAGGCGATAAAGAGGGCAATATATTATTTGATTTTGGCAAAGCAGCAATGCAACGCATTTGATAAGTGAAGCAAAATTGCTATAAAGACAAAAGCACCTAGACTCATTATTCATAAGTCAGGTGCTCTTGTCGAAACATTATTACTATTTCATCAGCGATAATACAAAGACTAACCGTACGCTACATAAGTGTACTACGTCCTCTAATATACCTTACTAGACGTTGTCTTGCTCAAACATTTTTGGATCATTGAAGGTGACAATCTCTTCTTCAAACTCTGGTTTCACTTTCACAATAAAGTCATCACGTGATAGACCCATGCGTAATGGAATCGAGCTTGCAATATAGGTCGATGAATACGTACCTGCAAGTAGACCAATAAATAGCGCGACTGAGAACCAGTATAATCCTTCACCGCCTAGGAACAACATGGCCAATACGACCAATAGGACCGTTGAGATGGTCATGATGGTACGGCGTAGGGTTTCGGTCAAAGACAAGTCAATCGTCTGCTCTGGGGTAATACCACGGACACGGCGGAAGTTTTCGCGGATACGGTCATAAACAACAATCGTATCGTTCAATGAATAACCAATCAACGCCAATACAGCAGCTAATACCGTTAAGTCAAAAGGGAAGCCAAATAGCGCAAATACACCAATGGTCACCACTGCATCGTGAAATAGCGATAATACGGCACCTAACGATAGTTTGAACTGGAAACGTAAGGCAACATAACCAAGCATAGATACTAATGCTAGCACGAGTGCCATGACTGAGTTGAGGTAAATCTCATTACCCACTTGGCTACCAATGATATTGACGTTACTGATAGTAGCGGTATTGTTAGGTAGTGCTAATGCTTGAGTTAGGTCAGTATTCAGCCCATCCACGTTATCAGACTGGGGCGGTAGTCGTACCAGTAGCTCTTCACGTGTACCGAGATATTGAACGACAGCATCATCAAAACCATTGTCTGCCAGTGCTTGTACAACGGCAACTTGCTCAACAGGCTGCTCATAACGAATGTCCGCTGAGACACCGCCCGTAAAATCAAGACCCAAGTTCAGACCGTTGACTGCAATAGCAATGATACTACCGATCACCATAAATAAAGATAGCAGCGCCATTGGCTTTTCTATCTTCATAAAGGGAATGATGCGCTGATTACCAACGGCTTTGATACCGCCCTCAGCCATGGCTGCGGCATCATCAGCCGCGTCACTTGCTGCTAGGTTAGGATCAACAGCAGTAGAGAGGGCTTGATTGTCTTTACTAACTTGGTCTTTACCACCACGACGGCTGCTGCTCTTACCGGATTTGACCGTAGTTGGGTTATTGGTTTTAGTATTGCTACCTTTCCCATCACGGCGTGGTTTTTTGCGGCGGCGGGTACTTGCAGTAGTCGCATCACCGTTCGAGCCATTTCGATCAGGATTATTCTGCTGTTCTAAAGGGTTATTATTTTCGATCGCCATAATGTTCTCCTAACCGATGCTCAGACTTTTGATGGATTTACGCTTACCATAAGCAATTTGTACCAGTGCACGCGTCACCAAAATAGCGGTGAACAGTGAGCTGACAATACCAATAGCTAGCGTAACCGCAAAGCCTTTAATCGGACCCGTACCAATCGCAAATAGGATAAACGCGACCAATAAGGTTGTGATGTTGGCATCAAAAATACTACTAAATGCACGGTCAAAGCCCGCCACGATGGCGGATTTTGGCCGTACCCCATTGGCAATCTCTTCTCGTATCCGCTCAAAGATCAGTACGTTAGCATCAACCGCCATACCAATGGTCAAGACGATACCAGCAATACCAGGTAGCGTCAGTGACGAACCCAAAATTGACATAATCGCAATAATGATAATAACGTTCACTGCCAATGCCACGTTGGCAATCACACCGAACAGGCGATAGAAAATAATCATAAATGCAAAGACTAATAGATAGCCGACCTGCGTAGAGAATAGGCCTTTATCGATATTTTCTTGACCCAATGATGGGCCAATGGTGCGTTCTTCTACAAAGTACATTGGTGCGGCAAGTGCACCTGAGCGCAGTAGTAGCGCAAGCTCAGCGGCTTCAGCTGTGCTATCAAGACCAGTAATACGGAATGATGAACCCAGTACTGCTTGAATATTGGCGCGATTGATGACTTTGGTTTCAGCGTAAGGCGTACGTACTTCAGTTGTCTCACCAGTCGCTGGATCTTCTTCGTAAGTGATTCTTTGCTTGTTTTCAATGAACAATACAGCCATCTGTTTGCCAACAGCGGTGCGAGTGGCGTTTTGCATCAGCTTGCCGCCAGCACTGTCCAAGGTAATGCTTACTTCCGGTAGACCACTTTCATCTAGGCCAGTCTGTGCATTGGTCACTTTATCGCCCGTGACGATCGCTTGGCGATCTAGCAATACTGGTGGACCATCGAGTGTCTCAAATGGGAATGCTTCAGTACCTGCTGGAGGAATACCGCCTGTGTAGGTATCAGCGTCTTCTGCCACCATACGGAACTCAAGGTTGGCAGTACGACCAAGAACACGTTTCGCTTCAGCAGTGTCTTGTACGCCTGGCAGCTCGACCACGATACGGCTGGACCCTTGAGATTGTACCAATGCTTCTGTCACACCCAGCTCGGCAATACGGTTACGCAAGGTTGTCAAGTTTTGATTGACCGCGTAACTATTGATTTCGTCAAGCGTGGCATCGTTGTATGACAATACCAATGCAGGACCTTGATCATCAATAGAAGACTGCAAATTGAAGGTATTGCTCATCGAGCCTTGCAAGATGTTTTGCGCACGATTACGCGTATCTGTATCAGCAAAATGTAATACAACGCCGCGGTCTTCGGTTTTTATGCCTTTAATCGCCACTCGCTCAGCGCGTAACTCGCGTCGCATATCACGACTGGCGCTGTTCAAACGTTGTTCAAGCGCTTTGTCCATATCGACTTCTAGTACAAAACGGACACCACCGCGTAAATCAAGGCCAAGTTTCATCGGTCTGGCACCGATATCACGCAGCCACTGCGGGGTCGTTTGTGCTAAGTTGAGAGCGACCACATAGTCCTCACCCAAGTTCTGACGTAGTACTTCTTGCGCTTTTAGCTGATCGACTGGGTTGTTAAGACGTACCAGTGCACTGTTGCCCTCAAATGTACCATTATGATTCTCTAGACCTGCCTCTTCGAGTAAACTTTGAGACTGGGTCAAGATACCTTCAGACAATTGCGTACCGGCTGCTGCGCTCGTAATCTGCACGGCAGGTTCGTCAGGGTATAAGTTAGGAGCAGCATATAGACCGGCAATGATGAGCACGACGGCAATAAGTAAGTATTTCCAAGCGGGATATTGCATAATCACTTCTTTAAGTTGATAAACGACTGGCGACGTGAGCCACAAGTTAGCAGATGGGAAGTTAGCGACAGCAATGGTCGACTACCATATTGAGCAGGCTCCATTGCGATCATCCGCGGTGATAGTAAAACATAAAACAGTAAAGCAAATAATACAGACGTATCTTTATCGAGTCACCAAAAATATCATTGGTGAAACAGGCAAAGTCAATATATCTACAGGATAGGCTAGCTTATATAACAGCCGTACCTTACTATCTTAATAGCGACTACCTTAATAGCGAAAAATGACCGTAAATGATATACGGTCATTATTTGGTCGTTACACCCAGTGGTGATACGACCATTAAATTACTACCGATAAAGCTCAGTAATAATTAAACGTTTTCGATTAAACGCTTTCGATTGTGCCAGCAGGCAATACTGAAATAACAGAAGCACGTTGCACTTTGACATCCGTGTTGTTATTTAAGCTCACAACTGCATAGTCGCCTTCTATCGCTTTGATACGGCCCATTAAGCCACCAGCAAAAATAATCTCGCTGCCAACCGTCAATGCATTGACCATGGCACGGTGCTCTTTGGTACGCTTAGACTGCGGGCGAATGACCAAAAAGTAAAAAATGGCAAAAAAAGCAACAGGAAGTAAAATCTGACCGAATAGCGATCCAGCACCAGCGGCTTCTGGTGCAGCATGGGCAGCTTGAATAAATAAGCTCATAATGTCTCTCAGTGGTTCATAGATAATAATAAAATTAGACGCATAGTAACAAAAAATCCCAGACTTGGTAACTGTTAATCATAGGCTGAGCGTGTTTTTGTTGATGTAATGGCAGAGAATAAGCCACCGGATAGCAGGATAATATTTTTGCTATATCAAATGTATGATGCCAAAATGATCAATATCATATGCCATTGAGCCAAATAATATTGAGGCAATACCAAACAATAAAAGTCATCAAAAAATAAAAACTTAAAAATAGTGACTTATTGTGAAAAGATATCATCAATGCTACTATCAAATGGCAATGACTGCCTGCATTTAGTATGCTATTTATCAAAGCACTATTTTAGCTTTGAGACGGTGTCTAAATCAGCATTGAGCCGTTATGACTATTGATCAGTAGATATCTGATATCACCTCGATAATGTATATGATTGGCTCGTTATATCATCTTCCTTTTTCTCTTTTTAGGTTACCCAACTTGTTCACCACTTTTATGTTTGTACCTCGTTTATGTCGTCCGCGTGCTCATCGTGAAGACGCATCTGCAGAGCCTCCCCCGAGAATGACGACTAGTTCTCGATTTGGTTATACCTTCTTTGCCGTGCTTTGTGCGTTGGCGCTGATGTTGCCGCATTCTGTGTGGGCGGCGGGCGCTGCATCGCCAACCGCCGTGGCAGCCGCACCAACTGCCCTAAACGTGGGACTATTGATATTTTTTGTGGCTGTTGCTATCGGTATCTCATTTGTGTGCTCTTTATCAGAGGCCGCATTACTGAGCATGACACCATCCTATATTGCAGATGTACAAGAAACCAACCCCAAAAAAGCGGATATGCTAAAGAGCCTAAAGGTCGACAATATCGATCAATCACTGGCAGCTATCTTGACCTTGAATACCGTTGCTCACACGTTGGGTTCTATCGGAGCGGGTGCCCAAGCCACCATTGTATTTGGTAGCGCATGGTTTGGATTGTTCTCAGCCATTATGACACTGGCTATTTTGTTCCTGTCTGAGATTATTCCAAAAACACTAGGCACTGTCTATTGGCGTCAGCTAAGTGGTATGGTGGCGTACTTTGTCCGCGGTATCATTATGATTTTATACCCACTTATTTGGGTATCAGAGCGTTTGACGAAGTTATTAGTACGCGGTAAAGAACCGCAAACGTTCAGCCGTCGTGAGTTTGCAGCCCTTGCTAGCATCGGTGAAGAATCGGGTCAAATCGATCCACTAGAGTCGCGCATCATTCGCAATCTACTAGCATTCGGCGCGATCAAAGTTGAAGACATCATGACGCCGCGCTCAGTGATGCTCGCATTTGAAGAAAACAAAACAGTGGCTGAGTTATTGGTTGATCGTCCAAAGCTCACGTTTTCTCGATTGCCCATTTATGATGGTGATCTAGATAACATTACTGGTTTTGTTTTAAAAACTGACATGCTATTGGCAAAAGTCAACCATGCCACGCACAAGCCTTTGACGCAGTTCAAAAGAGACATCACGTTTGTATTCTCTAAAATGAAACTGTTTGATCTGTTGGAGCTCATGCTAAAAAATCGTATTCATATCGCAATTACGGTTGGCGAATATGGTGAAGTCAAAGGGTTGGTCACATTAGAAGATGTCTTTGAGACATTGTTAGGTCTTGAGATTGTCGATGAAATAGATCGCGTGGAAGACATGCAAGCTTTGGCTCGACAAATGATGGACAGACGCGTAGAGCGTTTGGGTATGAAACTCAGTGATGATGAGCAGTATGAAGACAGCAATAGCGAAAACAAATTCTAGCGTTATCGATTGATTGAGTGCTATTGCTATTATCACGACCAAAGTTGTTGAAATCAGAGGATATAAGAACCTTCGATTCAAAGAACGGCTTTTGTGAGCATCCTGTGCTTTTATATTCGCAATAATTACACAGGGTGTCACACGGCTGTGAGAATTCAATGATAGGCTCGGCCTATTATATGAGTACGCTTACACCAATATACTGCTAAACTAGATGTTATAAAAACGCTCACTGTCAATATATGACAACAACCAATATATGACAATAACGAAAGTAGCATCGCTAAGGACTATCATGAAACGACTATGGGGAAAGAGCTTAATGACTCTATTACTGAAGGGCGCTAGTATAACTGCGATAGTAGCAGTGGCCAGCACAGTGAGTATCAGTGCGCAAGCTGCCACCATGACCGAAGCTTTGGTGCAAAACTATGCCGCAGCAATGAAATCATCTGCAAATAGTCAGAGTATCAATCAAGTCGCGCGTCTGGTATCTGACGATGCATTGATTTCATTATCTAGAAAAGGTAAATCTACCAGCTTAGACAAAGATGCATATTTGAAGCTGCTGCAAAACAGCTGGAATGATACGTCCAATTATCGCTACGATATCTCTGTAGATAACATTGTTATTACAGGAGATCAGGCAAAAGCCAATGTAACGACAAATGAGAGCTGGACGAAAGACGGTCAGCAAACATCATTTGTTACGACATCTCGTGTAACGCTGACGGTATCTACTGGTAACGCTGTATTATTACGTGCAGTATCACAAGTAGCTATTAACTAGATACTGGTCAATACAATCTATTAGATACTAATAAAAATGATTATTAGTGTCTTTTATATTAGGCTGGTCTTTACTTTACGTTGCATACTATACTATCTCTCAACTTTGTCTTATCACTTTCTGTCGTTAGGAAACTTCCAATATCATGTCTACTGTGCTATCAAAATCTCGCTCGTTTGTTGCGTTACCATTGACGCTTGCGGTATCAACTTTACTCATCAGTGCGTGTAGCAACACCTCAACAGTAAAAAATAAAGGTGCAACCAATAGCTCAGCTATTATTACCAAGCGTCCTGCTAATCAAGGGGCGACTACGAGCAGTGCAGATTACTCAACTGCGTTTTTGGATGCAGAGAGCTTGGATGAATTGGCAGATCTATTAGAAGCCACTGACATGACGATGGTGGAGGGCAACCAGCTTGCTATTCAGCAGTATGGTGATCTATGGAATCGTTTGCGTGCCGGCTATCGTATGAACGGTGGTAAGCCGATTTATAATCAGCGTATCGAAGGGCAAAAGAGTTGGTTTACCAGCAGACAAGACTATCTAAACCGTTTGACGGCGCGTGCCAGTCGCTACATTTACCATACGGTACGAGAGGCTGAGCGCCGCAACATTCCAACAGAGCTGGCGTTGTTACCAGTTATCGAAAGCTCGTACGATCCAAGTGGTACCAGTAGTGCAGCAGCGGCAGGCCTATGGCAGTTTATCCCAAGTACAGGTCGTATCTATGGTCTGAATCAGAGCAGTACCTACGATGGTCGCCGTGACGTTATCGAATCAACGCGCGCCGCTTATGACTTTTTGACCGCGCTACACAATCAGTTTGGTAGCTGGGAGCTGGCGCTAGCCGCCTACAACGCAGGACCTGGTCGTATCCAAAAAGCGATTGATGCCAATGCCGCACGTGGACTACCAACAGACTACTGGTCACTACAACTACCAACTGAAACCATGAATTATGTGCCGCGCTTTTTGGCAGTAGCCGAAATCGTGGCCAAGCCTGAACAGTATGGCGTATATCTACCAGCTATCGCTAACCGTCAGCATTTCCGTAGTGTGCCGGTCAACTACGGTGTGAGCTTGTCTGAAGTATCACAGCTTACAGGCGTGAGTTATGATGAGTTAGAGCGACTCAACACGGCATTGACTTCAGGTCGTGTGGATTCCTCTGGTCCACAGCGCGTTATTATTCCTAACGATGTTAGCTTGAACGCTGATGCCAAACTGAGTCTATTGCGTGGTAATGGCACAAGCAATGTATTGGCTTTTAGCAATACAAGCACCCCAACTACAACGACACCAAGCTACAATAGCAAGCCATACACTTCATCGTCATTGCCATCCAGCAGTAGCGCATTGGCTGATTATGCTGCCAGCGCAAGCGTCCCTCAGCAAACAACGAGCTATATCTCACCGTCCGCTCAAACGACTAGCAGCTCTGTCTATAATGGTAATGCCTCAGTACGTACTGAGCCGCCAATAACCAATGCAGAAACCAAAAAGATCAATGCTGAGCTCAAGAGCAGCAACAGTCTACCGACTACCTCAGCTCAAATTACTCAGAATAATACGATTGTTCAAGAGCCACCGCTTAGCAAAGAAGAGCGCGACTTCATTGCCAACCAAATCCGTAGCAATACCTCTGAGACCAACGTTATTAACGCGGATGGTAATATCAACCTATCAGCCGTACAGACGCAGCAGTCTATCTTAGAAGCAAGCGGTGAAGAGAAAAAGCTGAGCTTTGCTAAAACGTCAGTTAGTAAACCAAAACCACAAGGTACACGTACCACTTATACGGTCAAACGTGGCGATACTCTATCGAATATCGCGAGCCGTGCAGGGGTAAATTGGCGTGATATCGCAGAATGGAACCAAATAGATGCCAGTGCCAACTTACTATCTGGCAGCACGTTGTATCTATACAATGCCAAAACTATCGAGCCGCTAAGCGCTGCCAGTAACCCAGCCGCCAATCAGCCTGAAAGCTATGTTGTACAAGGTGGCGACACGCTTATTGGTACGGCCAACCGTTTTGGTTTATCGGTCACACAGCTTGCCAGCTACAATAATCTCAGTAGCCGTGCTGATCTACTCAGAGGACAAAAGCTCTGGCTAGTACCTGGTAAGGTAAAAGCGCCCGCCACAACACCTGCGGCACCATCTACCAGACCAAGTAAATCAAGTACTGCGACTAAGAACTATAAAGTAAAACCGGGTGACGGTCTGATTGCATTAGCGCGTCAATTTAACGTATCGACAGACACGTTAGCTAGCCTGAACGGTATCAATAGCACAAGCTCACTGTATGTGGGTCAAACACTAAAAGTACCTGCTAGTGTTAATTTCGATGCAGCAAGCACCACAGGCTCTAGTAGTGCTAGTAATACAAGCTCAGTAGCGACCACTAGTTATAAAGTAAAATCAGGTGATACCTTGATCGGCATTGCAAATAGCTTGGGTGTTAGTGCAGCAGAGATCGCTGCTGTAAACAGTAACTTTGATGCAAGAGCGCGCTTACAACGTGGGCAAACGATTAAAGTACCGGTTTCAAAAGAGTTAGTTGATCGCCAACTGAATGATAAAGCCGTCAGCTATAAAGTAAAATCAGGTGATACGCTAACCGGTGTCGCCAAACGCTATAATATCGGCTTGAGCGATTTAGCTTCAGCAAATAACCTGAGCACGACGTCTAACTTGATATTAGGTCGTACTATTACTATTCCTGCGGGCGGTAGCGTGGCAAGCTCTTCGGCTTCTACAAGCTCTTCGGCTTCTAATAGTAGTCAAAGCAACAGTAATCAAAGCAGTAGCAGTCAGAGTAGTAGCAGCGGTAAAAAGCTAGGAAATACTGAAAATTACAAAGTCAAATCTGGCGATGGCTTGATTGCCTTAGCTCGTCAGTTTGGTATCTCTGTAGAGGATTTGGCAGCGACCAATGACTTGGCAACAAACGCTCAACTGCAGCGTGGACAGACCCTAAAAGTGCCAAAAGCGACGGTGAGCTACACGGTTGGCTCAGGCGATAGCTTGATTGGTTTAGCTCGTAAATATGGTGTATCAACCCAAGAATTGGCTGAGATGAATAATATCGCTGCTGATACTATGTTGCAACGTGGTCAGCGTCTGACGGTACCCAATCGTTAAGCAATAACGTATTATCGAATGATGTATATATAAATATCGCCCACATAAATGGTAACGCATAAAAAAGCTGCTCTATATAAGAGCAGCTTTCTTTACGTAAAAATTAGGTATCTTAAGATATCTGATATCTGATATCTAATGGAGTCTATTAACTAGACAGTTTGAGTTTTGATAGACTCAAGATAGCTTCTGATGTTGCTAACATAGTGCATTGCTTGGCCATAACGGCTGTTTGATGCTTTGTTGTCCGCCAAGTACGCATAAACGTTCGCCCAGCTCTTGTCGTCAATGCCTTGGGCGCGTAATTTACGCTGAATGCTTTTCACCGCATTTGGACCCATATTATAACCAGCAAGTGCAAACCAGACGCGATCAGTCTTAGGTACATCCGCGAAATCTGCTTTCATTTGCTCTAGATAACGAGCACCGCCGCCGATACTTTGATAAGGATCAACGCGATCTGACACGCCCATAGCCTTTGCAGTGTTATTGGTCAGCATCATAAGGCCGCGTACGCCAGTCGGAGATACCGCATTGGCATCAAGATGTGACTCTTGATAACCCATAGCAACCAACAATTCCCAATCATGATTGTAATTGCGCGCTTGCTCTTCAAACGAAGACTGATAATCAGGCAGTTTTTCTGTCAGTGTTTTTTGGAAATGATCCTGACTATAAGCGTCTTTTAGCAAATTCTGATTGTAGAACGCCGCTAGTTTCTGTGTGTTTTTTAGCTTGATGCTATCGCACAAGAAGTAACTGGCTTTTTTGGACAGTGGATCATTAGGTGAGCTGAACGTCCAGCTGACTTTTGGATGCAGACCGTTTTTAGTCAAGCTTGAGTCGTAGCCACAGCTAACATTAATAGATGATAGATTGAGCTGGCTTTTTAGTTTGGTACTAGCCGTGGTCAACGCCATATCAGCGTCACCTGATCTCAAGGCTTTGAGTGCAGCCTCTTCATTGGCATAGGCTTTTAGATTGATATCCACACCAAGCTCGTCTGCATAGGTGCGCACGAGATCAAAACCAAAGCCATGTTGGAAGCCATCAGTGGCAAAATAAGTACTATCACCTGGGACAGCGGCAATGGTCAAAGTGTTTTGCAGCATGACATTGGCATAGGCTGATACCTTTGTATTCATTGTCGTTAGGCTCTGTGCAGGCAAAGAGAGCAGAGCAATACTGGATACTTGTGCCAGCTTCTTGGTTCTGGCAAAACGACCCGACGCAGTAGGGGTAGATGAAACGATGTTACTTTTGGTGTTAAGTAGGCGTTTAGATGGACGTAGTAAATGAGAAATACGACGTTTGGCACCTTGCGCAGATCCTTTGACACGATAAGTAATACGTTGCATGGATGTCTCCTGATTTTAGCCATCCTTCTTACCGCAAAAACGCGTAAAATACATGCACATCATTTGGCATGTATCAATACAGCATTTCAGACGACATCATACTTTTGAATAAAATAAGTGTCAGTCATCCTGCTTGATTATAGCGCCACTAGCATGCTCTCTCTAAGAGTTAGCGATGTGAATTTTGGGTTAGCCAATGATCATTGCCTGATTTTGCGCGCCATTTTGAGGGTTTAAAACCGGCTTATCAAAATTTGGGCGTACGATTACACGAAGGATGTAAATCAGATGATTCCTTCATCGATCATTCATTATGGCTAATGGCCAAACAACTATATATCAAACATAGGTAAGGTCATGAGTAAGTTATTGAGACAACGATATAGTCAAAAAAAAAATATCATCATTTACTATTTGAGCAAATAAAGCCATTTTCTTTGACTATCTTGGTTCTATGAGCTAGCGATACCGTAAATGATTGGTAATAAATTTGCTAGCTCATAAGTTGTCTAGCGATGAGGGTAAGCGTCTTAACCAAATTTGATAGGTGAAAATATCCGCTATCAAATCAGTTGAGCAAACTGTCACCGCGACACTAAAAATAAACGCACGATGCTACTACGATATATAGTGGGCTATCGTGCTTTAGTCAGCAGCGCTCCAAAGTCATGTTGCTTATAGTGCGCAGCAAACTCTTGGATAACCACCAATATCATTATAGTGCCATAACCGGAAGCTGTAATAATGGGAAGTTTCATGACAAAACGTTCTTTCTTACAGGTAGTAATATGCGGATATCGCTTGCATTATTCAAGTAGAGTTAAGAAAAAAGCGATAAAACTTAACAATTGAGATATAAACGGTTAAATGTCGCTATATTATGGGCGTAATATTCACAAACTCATTAATGAGTTTTGCGATAATGGCTATAACAACGCCCATAGTCTTTATTAATCGTCTCGAGTTCTGTCCTAATGATGGCCACTATATTGGCTATCTTATGCTGGATTTTCAATATCAACAAAGGTTACTGGCAGTCCAAACTCTTGGGCAAGCATCTCTCCTAGTGCTTTAATACCGCCGCGCTCTGTTGCGTGATGACCACAAGCAAAGTAATCAATACCCAGCTCACGAGCGATATGCGTGGTACGCTCAGAGATTTCACCAGAGATATAGGCGTCACAGCCCATTATGGCAGCCTGTTCGATCATATCTTGGGCACCGCCTGTACAAATACCGACACGTTTGATCACTCTCTCGCTATTGGCAGTCGTTTCCGCATTATTATCAGCATAATGCTCATAATTAGCTGAAATATATAGTGGCGTGCGGCCAAGCGCTTCGGTGATCTTTGCGATGAGGCTATCAGCACTCTGTGGTGTGCAAGTGGCGATATTGCCAACAGGATGTGATTCGTTGGGGTAGAGTGCGCCAGTAATGGTCATATCTAGTACGTCTGCTAGTTTGGCATTGTTGCCAATCACGGGGTGTGCATCGAGCGGTAAATGATAGCCAATCATAGAGATACCATGCTGCATCAATTTACGGATACGTCGGCCTTTCATACCAGTGATAGGCGCAGGTTCACCTTTCCAAAAGTAGCCATGATGCACCATAATCGCATCGGCATTGTCAGCGATAGCCGCATCAATCAGCGCCTCGCACGCTGTCACGCCTGTAATGATACGCTGTATGGGTGTTCCGCCATCTACTTGTAAGCCATTTGGCGCATAGTCTTTAAACACACTGGCAGATAAATACTCGTCACAAAACTGTGTTAAGGCTTGTGCGCTGATACTGTTGGTCGAAGGTTCAGTAGTCGTGTTTTGGGTCATTAGGTTTCCTTATTATTATTGCCTTGCAGTAATGCATTGTCATTCAAATATAGTGCTTCAAAAAAGTTGTTTGAAGACGGAGACTCATAAAAGATAAATAATTGACCATTATCTATCGCAAATGTCTGACAGCAGTGATTTTAGCATGGCATTGTAAGAGAGTAGACAAGATGGATAACTGAAATGGTACACGATACGTTACTATTTCACGGCATTGCGGTTATAATTTATACATGTGAGTCTGCCTAGCTCTGGCTATTAATTGCCTAATCAAGAAATTACCTAATCAAGCCATGATGATTGAATAATCGCAGTCTTCTCACCTTATTTCTCACTGTCCGTCTGCATTAAATTTATAGAGGTTCTATATGTCGTCATCCCAGAACACCAATAACACCCGTAACAAGGTTTCTTTATTAAAATGGTTGCCTTGGGTCTTATTGCTGCTAGTGTTAGTAGCGTTTATCTGGTTGTTCACAAGTATGAAGTCATCATCGGAGGCCACGTGGGAGCCGCCGAGAACCCCGCCAGCCGAGCAGCAAGCGTCAGACCCAGTTGCGGATACACCAGCGCCCATCTCTTCTTATCATAATGCAGTTGCGCGTGCGTCGCAGTCGGTTGTCAATATCTACACCACACAAACGATGACAGAGCATCCTTATATGGATGATCCCGTATTGCGCCGGTTTTTTGAATATCATGGTGGCCCATCACAAGATCAGGGCAATACCAATCTAGGCTCTGGTGTGATCGTATCAGAAGATGGCTATATCGTGACCAATGCGCATGTCATCGAAAAAGCGGATGAGATCACGGTTGCGTTCAATGATGGACGCAAGAGCCGCGCCAAAATCATCGGTACAGACCCTGATAGTGATCTAGCAGTGATTAAGGTTGAGATGACAGGATTGACGCCGCTTGGTTTCCGCGAAAATCCGATACGTGTAGGCGATTTGGCATTGGCAATTGGTAATCCATTTGGGGTTGGTCAGACCGTGACGCAAGGGATTATCTCAGCAACTGGACGTACTGGATTGGGGGTCAATAAGTTTGAAGACTTCATCCAGACGGATGCGGCGATCAATCCAGGTAACTCAGGTGGCGCGCTGGTTGATGCTCGTGGTGAGCTAGTCGGTATCAATACGGTGATCTTCTCGCGCTCTGGTGGCTCGATGGGTATTGGCTTTGCGATTCCTACATCATTGGTCGAGCAAGTGATGAACGCGCTGATCAAAGATGGTCGCGTCAGTCGTGGTTGGCTCGGTATCGAAATTCAGTCACAGCTACGTGACCCAACGCAGCTTGAGACCTCAACGGGCGTGGAAGTGCTAAACGTCATCGAAGGCAGTCCTGCTGCCAAGAGTGGTTTGCGCGTTGGCGATATCATCTTAACCATCGATGGTGTCGAGATGACCGATGCCAATACCTTGATCCAATATGTCGCTCGTAAGCCGCCAACGACTGAGCTGAATGCACAAATATTGCGCCAAGGCAAAAACGCTCAAGTAAAAATAATGCTAGAGGAGCGTCCAGTGCAAGAGCCCATCGAGCGTCCTGTCGTACTACAGGGTGAGAGCATGGATGGGATGGGTGGCAGTATCCAAGGTGATCAGCAAGCACCGATGATGTCAGAGGCAGAGCGTGATCGCATGCGCGAAGAGCTAATGAAACTGTTTGAGCAAGATTCTGTAGCACAATAAAGTGTGTTGCTAAATTACACAAAAAAGCGCGCTCCTTTTAGAAAAGGGGCGCGCTTTTTTATTGAGTTAAATTTTATCAAAGCTAATGTTCAGGCCAGTCTTTAGTCCTCACTATCCTGCTAAGGCTTTTCAATCAGCTCATGGTTGATATAGATGACACCCCGCACGCGGCAACAGCAAGGCAGGATTTCATCCTCTTCAATCATGGCAAGGGGGTCAAATGGATAATCGACCGTATGCGAGCTAGCAATACGCTTGACTCGGCAGCTACCACAGTAGCCTTCGCGGCATTGATAGTTGACATCGTGTCCGGTGCGTAGCAGTCCATCTAGTAGACTCTCGTCGTCATGTAGATAGAACTGCTTTTTACTGGTCATTACCCAAGTCATCGCTCATCCTATTGGGATATCTGTGCTATTACTATCCCTACTATTAACCGATAAAATGATTACAGATCAAGCCTTTATAACTTAAAACCTTTATAGCTCTGAGCTCTTACAATTCAAAGTCATCAAAGTCGCTGTCTGATAAGTCAGAGTCAATCTGACCAACCAAGTACGAGCTAATCTCAGTCTCTTGCGGTGCGACCTGCACATTATCAGACGACAACCACGTGTTGATCCACGGGATTGGGTTTGATTTTGAGTTCGGGAACGCCGCTGGCAAGCCGACGGTTTCCATACGCAAGTTAGTGATGTATTCGATGTATTGGCACAGAATGTCTTTGTTTAGACCGATCATTGAGCCGTCTTTGAACAGATAGCCTGCCCACTCTTTTTCTTGCTCAGCTGCCTTGCGGAAGATCTCAATACTTTCATCGAAACACTCTGCAGCAATCTCGACCATCTCAGGATCGTCACGACCATTACGCATGAGGTTCAGCATATGCTGCGTACCTGTCAAATGGAGCGCTTCGTCACGAGCGATGAGCTTGATGATTTTGGCATTACCTTCCATCAATTTGCGCTCAGCAAAGGCAAACGAGCAAGCAAACGACACATAGAAACGAATCGCTTCTAGGACGTTGACCGCCATGATGCATAGATACATTTGCTTTTTCAGTGATCGCAAATCAACCGTCACTTGCTCGCCATTGATATTATGCGTACCTGGACCGTATAAGCTATATAGCTGCGAGTTGCGATACAGCTCATCATAGTATTGAGCGATATCAGAGGCACGACCTAAGATGTGCTCGTTTTGCATAATGTCATCAAAGATAATGTTTGGGTCATTAACGATATTACGAATGATATGGGTATAGCTGCGCGAGTGAATAGTCTCGCTAAACGACCATGTCTCAATCCACGTCTCAAGCTCAGGGATAGACACTAGCGGTAGTAGCACCACGTTTGGGCTGCGGCCTTGGATAGAGTCGAGTAGAGTCTGATACTTGAGGTTGCTCAAAAATATGTGCTGCTCATGCGAGGACAGATTGCTAAAGTCGATACGGTCGCGTGAGACATCGACTTCTTCTGGACGCCAAAAGAATGACAGCTGCTTTTCAATCAATTGCTCAAAGATCGGGTGCTTTTGTTGGTCATAGCGCGCCACGTTGACGGGCTGACCAAAGAACATCGGCTCTGTTAGCGCATTGTTTGGCGTTTGCGAAAAAATCGAGTAAGTCATGGGACTGCCTTTATCATTGATATGGTTATGAAATTATATAAATTGGATATGATTATATTATAAATTTTGGTCAATGGCTTTTTGGGTTAAAGGTTCTCTAGCGATATCTGTGAGGGCTCTTTGCCATCGTTCATATAGGCTTTGAATATCTCGCTCAGTTCACTATCATCGAGTGCTTCTAATTCATCCAGTGCGCTTTTACGTAGGGTACTCACATCAGACGCTTCTGCTACTGTTTTTGTGTCTTTTTTAGCCGCGCGCGATGCTGGTTTTTTGGCTGCTTTTGCCACGCTTTTTTTGGCGACGGCTGCCTTTGGTGCTTCATCCATCTCTAACTGCTGACGCACCGCTGCAATATCAACCTCGACTTGTACGATATGCGAGCCACCATCGTTTAGGTCTGAAAATACGTTTGGGATAAACAAACCACCGTCTTTGATGATTGCGGTATATTGCACATGACCTCCGTTTTTGGGTATTAGTTTGCAGTTAGGTATTTTTGTTGGGTGTTATCTATATGACCCAAATCACGTTTTACGATTTTGGCCGTGTAGGTTGCGGTTGAGCAAACAGATCTAATAGATTTTTACTTAGAAGGGAAGTTTCTAAATAAAAATTCCTGTTGCTTGCTATTTTTGGATGTAGAAATCTATACCCAACTTACAATCAAGATTTTTATAAATGTTCATTACTATAAATGTAAAATGCCGCTTCACTACTGGATAAACAAAAACCATATATCTGCTGCCCAATTAAAACGTTAGGTGTATTTTCGTTTTCGAGCAAGTCGTCACAAAAAAAAGTCACTCTTTTATAAAATGGAGGTCCAGTACGATTCTGTATAGCAAAAGATCTTTCTCTTATAGTATGTACAGTTGTGCTTGCAGATATACGATCGGTTATTTCGCTACAAATTTTAGATTCAGTAACTTTATTAGAGAAACTATCATAAGGATAAAATATATCAGGAATAACGATAGAGTCATCGTAGCTAAAAACTGTAATTGAATATATTGAAATCTTGTCAGAGGTTGTAACTTTAAATAGAGCGTTATCCATGATATAAAGATCTGTAGTATAAGATATACGGTCGTCAAAATCTTCATCTTTGAAAATAGAGTAGTCGTGGTAAGTTTTGTCAGGTAAACCAAGAAGTTGTTCTGCTTTTAAATAGTTTTTTTCAGGAAATAATGATTCAATTATTTCGTTAGTTAACTTACGTTTTTCTATAAAAAATCTTCTCTTAATTTCTTTTATAGCATATATTATAGCAGCAAGAATTATCCCACCAATGACAGTAATCATTACGCCACTAATAAATGATTCGTTTATCAATGAAAGTATATTCATGAGGCTACAATATGTCTCTTATTTGGAAAGTTCCGAAGCATTCTATGCTAATACTATACAAAAACCGAATAACATAGTTAATTTGGTATAGAAGCGACACAGTGAGATTGAAAATTATTTATCAACTACCGACTGAATTAAAACTATTTTCTAGACTCTATTAAATCTGCAATTTCAAATGCGATTTCGTCAATCGTATGGGTAGCAGTACTTCTAGCTACTTTATCAGCCAAAGAAGGGCTAAAATCTATTACTTGTTGTTTTGTAATATTGTGCCAAATAGGAAGCATGATTTGTTCTTCGGAAACTGCACGAGTCACAATTCCGTCTAATTCATAATTAGTCCACCCCTTTTTCAAAAAAGCTGGAGATAATACAACTAAACCAACTTTACTATTTGCAAGTCCTGCATCTATCTTTTGACGTAAACTATCGCCGATTCTTAAAGTTTGTTCGTCAAACCAAACTTTCAGGCCTTTATCCTGTAAAGATTGAGCTAGGCTTCTAACAATCTCATCTTTATCTTCAGAAGCATGCGATATAAATACATCGTAAGTTACTTTATCAACGTTTGCCGACGGAGGCATATTATCTCTTACTAAGCTAGGAACTTCACGCAAAGATCTTTCTTGTATTTCAGGTAAAGCTTGAGGCAATACTTTAACGGAAGCTTTCGTACTGCCTTGTAAACCTTGCATATCAACTACAAGGTGCCAACGACCAGATGAAGGTATAGCTAAATTAATTGGAGTTTTCCTAGCTAGCCCTCCATGATATGTGTGCTTTCTTCCGTTTTTATAATTTGCAAAATTTGAGCTGTTCATTAGACGAACATTGGCTCCACTGGTAAGAGAGATCTGGACTACTTCACCTTTTGATCTCGTACCTAAATCAGAGTGGATAAAGTTCATAAAGTTACTTCCTGTAAATGAATATCAATTAAACTATCCGTAGTATTTTCATCATTCAAGCTAATATTTTTATTGAAAAGCGAGCTTAACCCAAAAGCCAAACCCGCCATCCATCAGAAACTCTCTTCAGAGAGATTCTTTTTCAAACCTAGATCTTACACGCGCCGCCAGCACAATCATCTTCCATATCCGCTTGCGCGTCATTGGCACCATCACGAGTGTTATGGTAGTACAGCGTCTTCACACCCATTTTATAAGCGTTTAATAAGTCTTTTAGCAATATCTTCATCGGTACACGGCCACCTGAATAACGAACTGGATCGTAGTTGGTATTGGCAGAGATACTTTGATCGACGAATTTTTGCATGATAGCGACCAGCTTTAGGTAACCGTCATTGTTTGGCATTTGCCATAGGAGCTCGTACTGATCTTTTAGGGTAGCAATCTCAGGCACGACTTGCTTTAAGATGCCATCTTTTGAGGCTTTGATAGAGACCAGACCACGTGGTGGCTCGATACCGTTGGTCGCGTTGGCGATCTGGCTTGAGGTCTCAGATGGCATCAAGGCGGTTAGGGTAGAGTTGCGTAGACCGTGCTCAGTGATATCCCTACGTAGCGTTTCCCAATCGAGATGTAGCGGCTCTTGGCAGATTTTGTCCAAGTCGGCTTTGTACGTATCAATCGGCAAGATACCTTGTGAGTACGTGGTCTCATTGAATGCAGGGCACGCGCCTTGCTCTTTTGCCAATTTGTTTGACGCTTTTAGGAGATAGTACTGTAGTGCTTCAAACGTCTGATGGGTCAGACCAAGCGCGCTGTCGTCAGAGTAGCGTGCGCCATTCTTAGCCAAGTAGTAAGCATAGTTAATCACGCCCACACCGAGTGTACGGCGACGCATACTGCCATTTTCAGCAGCTTTGACCGGATAGTCTTGATAGTCGAGTAGGGCATCAAGCGCACGGACGATTAGCTCGGCTGGCTCTTCGATGTCGCTGACGCTCTCGACTTTACCCAAGTTGACCGCTGATAGCGTACAAAGGGCGATTTCGCCTTCTTCGTCATTGATGTTATCCAGTGGCTTGGTCGGTAGCGCGATTTCCATACATAGGTTTGACTGGCGAATCGGCGCAATGGCCGCGTCAAATGGGCTATGGGTGTTGCAATGATCGACGTTTTGGATATAGATACGACCCGTACTGGCACGCTCTTGCATCATTAGGCTGAACAAATCAGCAGCTGGGATTTGACGGCTACGGATGTTAGGATCATTTTCGTATTTGGTATATAGCGCTTCGAATTTGTCTTGGTCTTCAAAGAACGCATCATATAGGCCTGGCGTGTCACTTGGTGAAAATAGCGAGATGTCTTGACCTTTGATGAGGCGCGTGTACATCGTTTTGTTCAATTGTACGCCGTAGTCCATATGACGGACACGGTTGTCTTCGACGCCGCGGTTGTTTTTGAGTACCAGTAATGACTCAACTTCCAAATGCCATAATGGGTAAAATAGGGTCGCAGCACCGCCACGTACGCCACCTTGTGAGCAGCATTTCACCGCCGTTTGGAACAGTTTGTAGAATGGGATACAGCCAGTATGCTGCGCTTCACCGCCACGGATCGGGCTACCAAGGGCACGGATACGACCTGCGTTGATGCCGATACCAGCGCGCTGTGACACGTAGCGTACGATGGCGCTGGTGGTCGCGTTGATTGAGTCTAGGCTATCACCACATTCGATCAGTACGCACGAGCTGAACTGACGCGATGGCGTACGCACACCTGACATGATCGGCGTCGGTAGTGAGATTTTGAATTCTGAGGTCGCATCATAGAAGCGTTTGACGAAATCAAGTCGATCTGACTTGTCGTATTGGCTAAACAGACACATACCAACCAGCATATAAAGGAACTGCGGGCTCTCGTACACGGTCTTCGTGACACGGTCTTGTACTAGGTATTTCCCTGCCATTTGCTCAACCGCTGCATAAGCCAAATTCATATCGCGCCAGTGATCCAGATACTCTTCTAATTCATCAAATTCAGCACGGCTATAGTCCGCTAGGATATGCTCATCATATTTGCCAGCGTCGGTGAGCGTTTTGACATGGTCATACAGGTGCGGCGGCTCAAACTGGTTATAAGCAATCTTACGCAGATGGAAGATCGCCAAGCGCGCGGCGAGATATTGATAGTCAGGCGTGGTCTCAGAGATGAGGTCGGCGGCTGATTTGATGATGGTTTCGTGAATATCACGAGTCTTGATACCTTCATAAAACTGGATGTGCGACTTTAGCTCAACTTGCGACACAGAGACGTTGTCCAATCCATCCGCCGCCCACGCTATTACCTTATGAATTTTGTCTAAATTAATAGGCTCTAAACGTCCATCACGCTTGGTTACTTGGATTTTATCAATATGTGTCATGTTGGCCTCTATTTTGATTGCTTATAGTGATGCTGCGCGCCAAAGGAGCGGCAGACATTCTTTATGACGCGATTGTAGTCGATGGTAGCAGTAGTTTTTTGGCAACAAGCAGCCACTACCCATAGTGATAGCAAAAATCACTGAGTACTACATATAGCGTGTTTGTTAATTGGTAGACACAATATAGCGGGAAAATTTTGAAAATACTATATTGATTTTAGGATAAAACTATGTTGCTACAAGGTTGTAGACGGTCCAAATTTTGGCAAAGGACGATGGGATAAGGGTTAGACGCAAATGCGGTCAATCATAAATTTTTTGTAAAAATAGTGCGGCCGTTTGCTTTTTATTTTCTCAGTGATTGTCGCCTGATAACCATCATCATGGCGGCAATAATGCGGGCGCAGATTGTACATCAAACCACAAAAAATCGCCACCCATATGTTATTACTAGCGAGTGACGACTTGGACCAAAAGGCGCTAAACCTGTCTGAACGATTTACAAAACCATCCGAACCGTCTTGGCGTTATCAAGCGCGGCATAAAGTGTATTGACTTGATCAGCGGCTGTTAGGTACAGATTGACCCGTGCTGAATGAAAGCGACCTGTTCTAGAAGGTTTCACTTCAATAGAGGCCAAATCAAAATCAGGGAATTGGCTACCCAAGATCAGCTTGATTTCATTAAGCAGGCTCTCGTGTTCACCTTCATGACCAATGATGCTGAGTGGGTAGTTCATTGGGAACTCCCAAAGCTCTGGGTTTTGAATGTCTGTTTTTTTGCCTTTCAGAACGCCTTTATTTGGCGTCAAATCAGTGATTTTCACTGATGGCTGATTGCTGGTTGGGTTATTTACATTGTTGTCGACGTTGTCGTTGTTATTTTTTGAATCATCACTCATGATATGAGCCTCGCTTTTATAGATAATATTTTTGAATAAATCAGCTGGTTAGAGTAGAGATTTTACCTACAGTACCTTTGTCTGCTATTTATAGTGGCGTGCGGTAGATTATTCAAGTTACGTTTGCCGCTCGTTTATTGTATGGCGCTTAGATGACGGCAATATTTACGGCAAATAACCATCAATAGGCATAATATCAGTCGGCAGATTGGTTTCTCCCAGCGCTTCTCGCAGATTGATCTCGATAGTGCGGGACAATGCCGTCAATGGAAGTTGGTTGGCTGCCAAACCAAACGGCTCTTCTAGCTCTTCACTCAATGCATCTAACCCAAAAAAGGTATAAGCAATCACGGCACAAACCAAGGGCGTTGCCCAACCAAGCGAGGCGACCAAGCCAAAAGGCAGCATGATGCAATACAAGTAGGTCGTACGATGTACCAGCAGCATATAAGCAAAAGGTAGCGGTGTGTTATGAATGCGCTCGCAGGCTGCCAAGACAATCGTCATAGAGGTCAGGCGCTCATCCATGTTTTGGATGACTTGCTCTGAGACCAGTCCTTGACGCCGAATATCGCCGAGATGCTTACCCATGAGGCGCATTATATAATCAGGTACATTTTTCGCTTGGCGCATACGATCATGATGTATGGATGCGACAAAGGGATCAATGTCCGCCCAAGGTGGCGTACCACGCAGCCTGTGGCGCACCGCATGTGCAAAAGCAATGGTCAGATATACCATGGTGCGCTGAGTCTCACGACCATGCTCGTTGTCATCATCTATAAAGGATAGGACTTGGCGCGTTAAGCTGCGAGCATCATATACCAACTGGCCCCATAGCATCCGTGCTTCCCACCAACGCTGATAGCTGGCATTATTTCGAAATCCCAAAAACAGCGATAATGCGATGCCCAATAAGGTAAAAGTGGCGATACCATAATAAGGAAAAGAGTCAGGAATCCAGTGTTGAATAATGGTAATGGCTGTACTAAGGATGGTAACCAATAGCAGCTGCGGATATATTTTTGGAATGATTGAACCGCGAAGGGCGAAAAATATCTTAAACGGGTGGGGTGTTTGCCGGACAATCATGTCAGTTTCCTAGCGATGAAATCTGTGAGCGTAGTATTGCAGGTGCCGTATGATTCTAATACAGAATCAAGATCTGTAAAGCCCAAAAGACTATAAATTTATTCAAACTAAGAAGTAGGATGGTCACTTAAGCTCGGTAATTGGGATAGCCAAAAAGTTAAATCCTCGCCTATTCTTTTCCTCAGCAGAACGTATGACTGAATCCTTTGATATTAGGGCGTGCTGAACATTCGACCATGGCACTGACAGCGACTATTTTTTAGGCGATTCGATGTTAAAAATAATAAGTTTAGTCATTCTAAGCGCTTATTTTTAACGATGAAGCGGCAAAAAAGAGTCCTGTCCCCTGCTTTTATCGTTGGGTCTGATGCTAAAATTGCCCCATACTGCGTTACAAATCTCGCTAAGGCATCTGCATTATCGTCGCTTTGTGCCTTGTCTGGAACAATTTTAGCGATCAGCAGTGCCTATTTGCGAATGTTCAACACGCCCTAAAGAGTCTGTCTCTAAAGTAGTTATTGACGTGTCACGAGCACATTTTTGGGATATGACAGCAATCGCTGCGATTGATAAAGTCATTATCAAATTTCGCCGTGAAGGCACTGAGGTAGAGCTTATTGGTTTGAACGAGGCAAGCCAGACGATGATAGACAATTTCGGTGTGCATGACAAACCAGATGCTGAGCAAAATTTAGGCGCGCATTGATAACATAGTTTAACAAACACAAAAAAGCCGAGATAAACTCGGCTTTTTTTATTTAGCTTCATTGAATATTAGTCATTTTCTAAGAAAGAACGTAAATGCTCAGAACGTGAGGGATGACGCAGTTTACGCAACGCTTTTGCCTCAATCTGACGGATACGTTCACGGGTAACATCGAACTGCTTACCAACTTCTTCTAAAGTATGATCCGTTGGCATGTCGATACCGAAACGCATTTTTAGGACACGGGCTTCACGCTCAGTTAGATTACCGAGTACATCACGAGTGGCTTCTTGTAGTCCAGCAGACGTTGCATCGTCGACAGGGCTTGAGATCGTACCATCTTCTATGAAGTCACCTAGGTGTGAATCTTCATCATCACCGATAGGCGTCTCCATAGAGATAGGCTCTTTGGCAATCTTGAGCACCTTACGGACTTTGACTTCGTCCATCTCTAAACGCTCGCCTAATTCCTCAGGCGTTGGCTCGCGGCCCATTTCTTGTAGCAGCTGACGTGAGACACGGTTGATCTTGTTGATCGTCTCAATCATATGCACAGGGATACGAATGGTACGCGCTTGGTCAGCGATAGAGCGCGTGATTGCCTGACGAATCCACCATGTGGCATACGTTGAGAACTTATAACCACGGCGATATTCAAACTTATCAACGGCTTTCATCAGACCGATATTACCTTCTTGGATCAGATCCAAGAACTGTAGGCCACGGTTGGTGTATTTTTTGGCAATAGAGATAACCAGACGTAAGTTGGCCTCAACCATTTCTTTTTTCGCGCGGCGAGCTTTTGCTTCACCAACGGCCATACGACGTGCCACGTCTTTCATGTCGTGGATTTTCATATCGAGCTGCTGCTCATAATCACGAATACGGCGCTGAAGTAAAATAACGTCATCGGTGACTTTTTCTAGCGTACCCGCAAATGCAGGCTTACCTTTGATACGCTCAATGAGCCAATCGACATTGGTTTCATTGCTAGGGAAGGTCTTACGGAACTCTTCACGTGGCATACGACCACGGCGAATCACCAAACGCATGATTTGACGCTCTTGCTTACGCACGTCGTCGTAGACATCATGCATGATCGCCATGACTTGGTCTGACAAGCGATTATTGAGCTTTAGCATCATAAAGCGTTCAGCAAGTAACGCGTACGCAGTATCCGCCTGCACGCTACCACGACCATAATCAAGCAGCGCTTGCTTGGCTTTGATAAATAGATGCTCGATCTCTTCTAGACGCAAACGTACTTCTTCTGGGTCAAGACCGCTGGTTTCTTCTTCAGCTTCTTCTTCCACGTCGTCTTCGTCTTCATCTTCGTCATCATCAAGTGCGGCTGCCTTGGCATTCACTTTAGCTTTGATGATAGGCGGGTTTTCTTTTTCTTCTTTGATGCGCTCACGCTCTTCTTTTGCCGCATCTTTGGCTTCTTGGGCAGCGATTTTATCTTCTTCGGTTTCAGGATCTAAGAAACCAGTGATGACGTCAGATAGCTTTTTTTCGCCATCTTGTACTTTTTGGTATTCATCAAGGACGAACTGTACGGTGCCAGGCCAATATGCCATGGCATGCTGTACATCACGAATACCTTCTTCGATACGCTTAGCAATGGAGATCTCACCTTCACGGGTAAGAAGATCAACTGTACCCATCTCACGCATATACATACGGACAGGGTCAGTGGTACGACCAGGCTCAGTCTCAACAGAGGCGAGTACCGCCGCTGCCTCATCTGCTGCCATGTCATCATCACTTGAATCATCGTTCATCAAGATGTCATCGGCATCAGGGGCAGACTCAAAGATTTTGATACCAACATCGGTTAGCATCTGCACAATATCTTCGATCTGATCGCTTTCGGTAATAGAGTCGGGCAGCTGGTCATTCACCTCAGCATAGGTAAGATACCCTTGCTCTTTGCCCATTTGGATTAAGGTGGCCAGTTGAGATGTGGACTTAGAAACTGACTTATCGTTCATAAATACTCGCTTACTTGCATCGGACATTTTTATATTGTGACTCGCTATCGCTCTCTCTTTGCGTTGATCTTATCAATGGATTGATCAAAATATGGCGTAGAGGTTGTCAATAATATCAAAAATGAGTTGATATGAATAAAGGCTCAAAACACTACAATAACAATGCTAAAAAACAGCTAAAAATTAGAAAAGCTAAAAAGACTTCAATACAGTACCTAAAAAAATATAGTACTTAAAATTTAATACTCAAAATAGTATCTAAAAGCAGATACGTAAAATAATACCTAAAATTTGTGCTTAAAGATGCATGCTCACAATCATTAACCAAGCAGTGCTGTCAATATACAGCGACACAGTTTAACACAGACCGCAGTCGTCAAGCACGAGCTAGTGATAGCTACCGACCATTTTTTGCCGTTTATTTGCCATCAGCTAAATGATTTAGGAGTGACTCATGCTACTGGGCATAATCATTAGTAGTGGGGGCAGTGGCTAGAATTTTAAAGGGGCATGATTTGATAATTAAACATTAAGACTGAACGGTGACCATCTGTGCCGATTGCTCTGCCTGCTGTGCCCGTAGCCAATCGTTCAATAATTGGGTTTGTTTACGGACGATCGCAAGCTTAATATGATCAGGGTTTTTTATCAGCTCTTGTATTTTTTTCTTCATATTGCGCTCAAGCAGCTGACTGACTAGCTCTTCGATCAGGCCATCAAGCCCCAAAATACTACGTGCGGTTAGCGCTTTATAAAAGCCGCCCCAATTACGGCTCAGCATCTCTTGGGTCGCAGGCTTCACATTTGATAAGATAAAATGCGCTGCTGCGTTGGCATCTTTTGGCAAATAATTAAGACAGCGTTTGATAGTGCTCACGATGTCAAGCAGAGCCACGTCTTGCAGGTCTTCCCAAGCAAGCGGACGCAGCGTATCGGCTGAAGCTTTTTGTTTGATATGCGCAGGTAGGTGTAAGCCATTAATACCAGACTGTTGCCAAATCGATTCGATAGGGTCATCAATGAGTGCGCGCGGCTGAAACAAAAAGCAAAGCTGCAATTGCTGACTGATGGTCATATCACCATCAAAGTCTAGCAGCGCATCTTTGGCCTCGACATTTTGACTGCGCCTGCCGCCAAGCTTTTGATAAATGTCATTGTTGAGCAAATAGCGAAAGCTACTGCCTTTTGGCAAAGCGGTCGTCAATGAGCGTACTTGCGACATGAGCTTGGCTTTACCTTCAGCCAGACTCATGTCATAGCGCTCACTTAAGTACGCAAAAATATACTGTGATAACGGCATGGCTTGGCTGATTTGCTCACGCATGGCATCGCTGCCATGACTCTTGATAAACGTATCAGGATCATGATTGTTAGGCAGGGTCAAAAACCGCAACTCTTTATCATCAGCAAGCACAGGTAAGGCAACTTCAAGCGTACGCCAAGCGGCTTTTTGTCCGGCACTGTCGCCATCAAAACTCAAAGTCAGCGTTGGATTGAGTGTCAATAGCCGCGATATTTGGCTTTCATTGATTGCCGTACCCATCGAGGCGACCGCCCCATAGATACCGGCTTGGTAAAGCGCGATAACATCCATATAGCCTTCGACCACCAGCCAGTCGTTGGCACGCTGCTGCCTTGATTCGTAATAGCCATAGAGTACGTGCTGCTTATGAAAGACAGGCGAGTCTGAGGAGTTGATGTATTTTGGCTTGACCTCATCGTCGAGCGCCCGACCACCAAAACCAATGGTGCGACCTTGGTTGTCACGAATAGGAAAAATAACCCGATCACGCAGCAGATCGTAGTCACGGCCAGACTCTGATTGGCGCACGAGCCCTAGTGCCTTAAGTCCTTCAATATCTTGTGGAAACTGGTGCTCAAGATGCTGCCAGCCAAATGGCGCATAGCCAAGACCAAAAGTCTCAAAAGTCTCTTCAGTGAGTCCGCGTGACAAAAAGTATTGCTTGGCATGAGGGTGAGTGTGTAGATTATGCTGATAGAACTGCTGAATTTGCTCTAGCAATTCGTACAAATTGCCATCTTGATCAGCGTTCTGATCAATGCTAGCCATACCTGCAGCGTTATCTGTCAGCCACACTGGCGGATAGCCACCAACGTCCGCATGGTTTGAAGAATACGGCTCTGATGGATACGAGTCCATTGAATAAGATGCTGACTCGTAAGCCTCTAGCGGCGGGAAATTATCGTAACCCTGAGCGTCATCATAACTTGACTGGTCTATGTGATTTTGGTCGCTTTGGTCAACATTATTTTGATGACTGGCTTGACGGTTGTTTTGATAGTTATTTCGATAGCTGTCTTGGTTTGTGCCGTTTTGATTTACTTTGCTGTGCTCTATCGTTGGGCTAGGTACATTGTGAACTGGCGGCGGTGCAATAGGTTTTGGCGTACGGCGTTGATAGCTGACGTTCTGTTGCTCTTCTTTTGGTACTTCAATGCCTGTTTGTTTAGAGAGCTCATTGACTGCTTCGATAAAGGTGAGATTCTCGTAATCGCGCAAAAAACTGATGGCATTACCGCCAACCCCGCAACCAAAACAGTGATAGATATTTTTTTGTGGATTGACATAAAAAGAAGGCGATTTTTCACCGTGAAAAGGGCAGCAGCCTTTATATTCACTACCAGCGCGTTTAAGCGTGGTGTGTTTGCCAATGATGCTGATCAGGTCAGCTTGGCTATTGAGTTGTTCAAGAATATGGTTAGGAATGCTCATACAAAAAACAGTTTACCATAGGTCGATTATGTTGGGGCAGAGGTAATAAGGTACTGCTAGAAAAATAAGGCCAACGTAATGTTGACCTTATTATCAATGAATACAGACTGTGTTAGCTAGGCTAAAAGACCTCACATAATCAATTATTATCCATATCACTCACACTGTCGTCATTTAGCGTAGTGCGACGTGTTGGATTGGTATTTAGTGGATCGACGTTGGCTTCTCGTGCAGTCGAGCCAGTGCTTGATTGGCTGGTCACACGCTCAGCTGACGCTTCAGGCAGACCTAGGCCTACGCTGATACCATTACGTGCAGCCGCATTGTTGGCGACTGGAGTGTTGGCAGGCGTTGTGTTTGTCCCTGCTAGTCTCAACTGGGCTGCGTTGCCAATCATTTGGGTTTTGGTCGCGCCATTATATTCGCCCGTTGCCACTGAGTTGTCAGTTGTGCTTGAACGACCAAGCTGTCCAAAGGTAATCTTATTGAGCCAAGAGCGATCACGTTTGGTGCTCAGTTTCACGCTGCCATTACTAGTCAGCATGTTTGGATAGTTGATTTGCAATAGGGTTTTGTACTCATTTGCCAAATCTGTTAGACCAAGTTTTTCGTGGCTATAGGCTAGGACAGCAATGGCATCTGGTACTGACTCACTCAGTGGATAGTACTGGAAGACCCATTTGGCACGGTTGACAGCTGCCACATAAGCTTCACGCTCGATATACCAGTTGGCTGCGCTCATCTCGCTTTGGGCAAACTGATTATAGATAAATGTCATGCGCTGGGCGGCATCTGGTGCATAGGGACTATTTGGGTATTTGCTAATAAGTTCTTGGAAATTGGCAAAGGCAATACGTAGATACGCAGTGTCACGCTCCGCTTGGTTTAATTTAAACAGCTTCAAACTCTCAGACGAGCCTTCCATATTGGCAACGCCGCGTACATAGTAAGCATAGCTGACTTGGGGATTAGAAGGATATAGACGGATGAATTGCTCGGCACTCGCTGCTGCCATCTCGTATTTATCGCCTTGATACTGTGCGTACATCATATCAAGTAATGCCTGTTCGGCGTATTGCCCAGTTGGGTAAAAGGTACGCAAATTAGTCAGTTCTTCAACACCTTGGACATAGCGGCCTTTATCGATTTGAGCGATGGCATCGTTATAGTAACCTTGCTCTGACTTTTCCGCGGTTTCTACCGCGTCGACATCTTTGGCGCCAGTGAGGTTTTTGAATGTCTGGCAACCTACTAGATTGACGCTAAGCGCAAGTAAGGTGATTGAGGACAGTTTGATAAACGTATTGCCAACAGCTTGCATACTTCTTCTCCGACACAAGACGCATAATAGCAGCAGTGCTATCATGCTATATAAAAGGTTAGTGATAAAAAACGATGCTGAGTATTCAGCGATGCACAAGCAACACGTTTTTCATCGAATGCAGTTTTTGTTATGACGTATTGTACTGGTAGATTGGGTCTGATACATAGAGCTTTTATAGTAAGCCTGTAATAGATCAAATGCATTTAATCATATTCAAACGGTTTAAATGGCAAACACTGTCAATAAAACCCAATGGTATTTTTATACTGTATTTAAATATGGCATAGGAATACAGTGCCATAGCATACAGCAAAACATGGCTATACTTTATAGAATAACGTTTGCTTCGTCTATTTTTTCGCTATCTATATTTTATAGGCAGTTTAACATGAGCGGCTATCACGAGCGATATCGAATATCGCTGGCAGGAACAAATATACAGTAAATTACAGCAATGTTATGTTCTAGAGAGCTAAGCAGTAAAGCTTGGCATCTCAGAAGCGCTCAAAAATTCACAGATAGCATGCACTTTTATAGGGCTTGGACGCGTGACATGATACACTAGGGCGGTATTGTCTCCGCTTTTTTGACCTGCATAGCTTTTATTATTTGCTAGAAGTCACAAAACGACAATTTTTTATTATTTTATCTTTGAATGAAGTCACCTAACAAAATATAGTTAGTAACTTTACATAGTTAGCAACTTTGCTAGGTACCAATCCGCTATGAATAATGATGCCATGACTACCCATTTATCACCGAATCAATCGCTAGAGACTGATTCATCAGCACAAGAGTCACCAATGCCAAATAACGTTTTAAATAATGACGAGCCTGACAATCAAGAAATGATGGATGAGCAGGAAATAATGGACGAGCACACTGATGCTCTTGATAATGACGACTTGCTCGAAGAAGATAGCGATATTGATGAAGCACTTGACGATGGCGACATGGATGAAGGCGACGACGATGAAGCGCCAGTAGCAGGTCAAGCGATACCAGTGGTGGTAGATATAACGCATATTGTCACAGAAGATGAGTCTGGCCTACGTATTGATAAAGTCGCTTCACAGGTGTTTGCAGACTTTTCGCGCGTGCAATTACAAGGTTGGATCACGGATGGTAGCTTACTTTATAACGGCAGTGTGCAAAAACCAAAGGTTCGTGTCAAAGCAGGTGATGTGCTACATCTATCGACGACGTTGCAGCAGCATAGTGAAGATCAACCAGAAAATATCGATATCGATGTGGTCTATGAAGATGACGACGTACTGGTGATCAACAAGCCTGTCGGTATGGTGGTGCATCCGGGCGCTGGCAATCAGACAGGCACTTTGGTCAATGCTTTGCTATATCATTATCCGCAGCAGCATCACTTGCCGCGTGCAGGGTTGGTACACCGTATTGACAAAGACACCTCTGGATTACTACTCATCGGTAAAACCAAACCGGCTCAAATGGCGCTGATGGAGCAACTAAAAGACAAATCTGTTTATCGTCATTATCAGTGTGTGGTAGCAGGCGATCAAGCAAGCTTGCTGCGTCATCGCCGTATTGATGCGCCGATAGGGCGACATCGTACTCAGCGTACCAAAATGACAGTCATGACTGCCGGCCGTGAAGCGGTAACCCATCTATTAAATGTCACGCCACTGAATGACAACTACTGCCTGCTAGATGTCGGACTTGAGACCGGACGTACGCACCAGATTCGCGTGCATCTGAGCCATGTGACCCATCCGCTAGTCGGGGACCGTGTCTATGGTGGTCGTCGTCAACTGCGAGCAGGTTTGACAGAAGCACAGCGCCAAGCCATCAGCAACTTCCCGCGCCAAGCATTGCATGCTTATACTCTTGGGTTTGTGCATCCGGTAACTGGTGAGGATATTGAAGTGACAACACCTTTGCCAGAAGACATGCAACAGCTAATAGCCGTATTAAGCGACGGCTATGATGACGAGTAAACGCTATTGAGAAAAGCGGCTGTCTAAAGGTGTTTACGACAATTGCCAAGTTTATAGTAGTGATTTAGTGATGCCAATTTTTAGACAGTCAGTAGATAAAAGGATGGGGCAGTCGTGACAAACAAGCTTCCGATAATAGATAATTTTCCAATGACCATGCTCGCGCAAATGGATGACGTGGCTGTTTTCCAAACGGCTGCTTTTGCGCCGAATAATATTGACGGACCTGCTACCGCAAGCCAGCAAATAGGGCTTGACAGTCAAGCAAACCATCAAGCAAATTATGGCGCGCTAAATCTAGGCCTGCATGTCAACGATGATGCGGCAAAGGTATTAGATAATCGTATGAGTCTGTTGACTGCGTTTAATACACAGATGGCAAGTGAGTCATCACAAACTGAGCAACATACTGCTATTCACAGCTTACATTGGGTCAGTCAGATTCATGGTAAACAGATCCATGATATTGATACGACGCCTCTGAGCATGACACCTATGGCGGCTGACGCCATAATTAGCAAGCAAAGTGGTCGTGGACTGGCGATCATGACGGCAGATTGTGTGCCGATTGTGTTGTATCAACCCTTAAGCGGTAAAATCGCCGCCATTCATGCAGGTTGGCAAGGATTGGCGTGCGGCGTGATTCGAGAGACTGCTCAGCGCTTTACAGATGCAGGCGCCGTACAGGCTTGGATTGGGGTGTGTATCAGTCAGGCCAACTATGAAGTTGGTCATCAGGTCCGTGACCAATTATTGGCTGGTTGCTTAGATAATCAATTACTAACGGCGTCAGATAGTGATAATTTTGACAGTTTATACGTAATGGGCTCAGATAGTGGTCTTGAAAATCATAGCGATACTCAGTATTTACATAAGACAGTTGATAAACTATCGAATTGCGCTACAGTGCACACGGATAAAGTTAAGCTAAACTTACCAAAACTGGCCGCTGATCAATTAACAGCCGCTGGCGTGTCGATAGATAATAAAGAACCTATCAGCTGTAGCTATGCAGATCGGCATTACTATTCTTATCGTCGTCAAACGCATATGCAGCAGCCTGCAACGGGAAGAATGGCGCTCGTGATTGTGCGCCGCGCTGCTACGTAAATGTCAGCTCACAACTAACAAACCTATTGAGTGCGCTGGGTCGTCTTGCACTTGTACACTATATTATTTTTATTTAACCATTATTGTCATTATTAGAGTCTGTATGAATACAACTAGCGAATCCTCAAAAATATCTCCTGATAGTACGCCTAACGTATCGATTGCTGTTATTTTTCATAGCAACTACGGTCATACTAAGCGTGTCGCTGAAGCGATTGTACAAGGCGCGCATCAGCAATTACCAGAGGCCCAAGCAAAAGCGGTTGATATTCATGATATCGATTGGGATTACTTAGATCAGGCAGATCTATTGGTTTTCGGTAGCGCGGTATATATGGGCAGCGTCACCGCTGAATTCAAAACCTTTATGGATGAAACCTCAAAGCGTTGGTACAACCGCACGTGGGAAGGCAAATGGGCCGCAGCGTTTGCCAACTCAGGCGGTCTGAGCGGTGATAAACTTGCCGTGTTGCAGCAAATTTCTCTATATGCCATGCAGCATGGTATGAATTGGATTGGTCTGCCGCTTATGCCGACGGGTCATGAGGCGCACGATCTCAACCGTCTATCTAGCTTCTTAGGTTTGATGACGCAATCTCTTGACGGACCACCTGAAGAAACGCCAGGGAAAGGAGATATTGATACCGCTATTTGGTTTGGTGATCATTTGGCTAAAACCATCATTAAACATCAGCCAGCGGATAGTAAGCGTTAGATAACACAGTAGGTGACAGGCTACTCCAGTAAAAAAGCAGACACTATTGATGTCTGCTTTTTTTATGTCAATGTTATGGAGTAACCAGATTAGTCGGTACAGGCTTAACAGGAATAGGGCTATCAACAAATTGGAAATGTTGACAACCAGTCAGCATTAGCGACGCTATCAGCAGACAAATAGAGGTAAGTGACTTCATAATAGTATCTCAGAGACGATATATTACCCAATAATATATCTTGTATGTCTATCTATCGTTAGAAGCGATGACAGTTAAAAGTAAGGTTTACTTTTAGGTATTATATATGAAAACAGGTCGGTTATATAACCTTAAAAAGGTACAAAGACTTGGCTTTGTTTTTAAAGAAATTATTTATTCAGTCATGACGTAACTTGTCTACTATGCGTTTGTATTAGCTATATCAATGACTAACATGACGAGTCTTATAAACTATCTCTGCTGTTAGGATTGATAGCGGTTATCAGATAGCGGCTTGAGGGTCAATCATTTAGCAGTATCGACAGATGTTTGAATGGGTTGTGTTATAAATAAGAATAGTGATAATATGTTGAAAGCTGACCAAATAGTCAGGTATATAGCAGTACTAATTCTTGGCAAAAGCTCCTGATAATTACTGCTATTTATGGTCGATTTATTTGCTATAAAAGAGTGTGCGATATCCTACTCATCGACATCCTGCAAATGCGACATAGAATAAATAGTAAGTATATTAAAAACTAAAAACGTACTTGCCGATAAACTTACTTGAGCGGTTGCAGCAAAATATAGATTAAGCGTTTACCTTTCGTACTCAAACCACTAATGCTTCTCAGTCTTATACTCACTTTCATTATTTTAGCCGAGCCTTGCTATGATTAGTTTTTATCTCAATGGAAAATACCATGAGCTAACCCAGCTTAACCCCAATACGACAGTGCTTGAGTATCTACGATTGCATGAAGGCCAAACGGATACGAAGGAAGGCTGCGGCAGTGGTGACTGCGGTGCTTGTACGGTAATGGTTCAGCGCCTGCCTAGCACTAACCAGCAAACGCTTAATGATGAAAATGGCAACGAAAAAAATGCTACGCCTCCATTCTATACGATCAACTCCTGTATTACGCTAGTGTCGCTGATGGACGGTCATCACCTGATGACAGCGTCCTACTTGGCGGACAATCCTGAGCATCATCCAGAGCGCGCTATGCTGCATCCAGCACAGCAGGCGATGGTTGAATGTCACGGTTCACAGTGTGGTTTTTGTACCCCTGGGTTTGTCATGTCACTTGCTTGCGTTTACGAAAACAATCGTATGCAGACAAGTTCAGAAGCAGCAAGTCAGAGTGATGCTAAGCAGTTGAGCTATGATGAAGTGGTTGCGTCAATATCGGGCAATTTATGTCGCTGTACAGGCTATCGTCCGATTATCGAGGCAGGCCTACTGATGAGCGAAATCGGTCAGAAAAGAGAGGCAGAGCAGTCGGTGGTGAAAGACTTGACTATCAGTCTCGCAACAGACGCGATGGGTAGTACAAAGGAATCAGCAGTATCTGCAAATGCGCCAGCTGAAGCCGAGTCGGACAATGTAGAGTCAACAGCTATTGCCCCTGCACTCAATGATGCTGGGCGACGGTTATATATACCCAAGTCACTAGACGAGCTTAATCAAATATTAGCAGCTAATCCGCAGGCGACGATCTGGGCAGGTGGTACGGATTTGGGATTGAGTGTAACCCAGCATTTGGTTGATCACGAGATCATTATTCAGCTCTCAGGTATTGAGGCGCTAAAGTCTTGGTCGCTATCAGATGCAACTAATGACATATCGACTGACGAACAAACTCAAAGCCAGTCACTAGTGCTAGGGGCTGGCATGAGTTACAAGCAAATGCTCCCTGTGCTTGAGCAGTATTTTCCACGCTTTGCGCAAGTGTTTGAGCGCATTGCCTCTCCGCAAATTCGTAATATGGGCACCATCGGCGGTAATATCGCCAACGCTTCTCCAATTGGTGATTTGCCACCGATTCTCTTGGCGTTAGATGCGTCAATTCATTTGCGTCATTGCGCGCCGAATCGTGAAGAGTCAAGTCATGCGCCTTATACGGATGAAATCATACCGTTATCAGCATTTTTCTTAGATTATAAAAAGACCAAGTTGCAAGCAGGCAGTTATATTGTCGCTATTCATATTCCTTTGATGCAAGATCATCAGCATTTATTTATTCATAAGATTAGCAAACGCTACGAAGATGATATCTCAGCGTGCTTGCTTGCGGCGCGGCTTGATGTGTCAGCAGATGGTGCAATTATCGACAATGTAAAGCTTGGGCTCGGCGGCATGGCAGCGATACCACTGCTTGCAGTGCACTGTCAGCAAGCGCTTATTGGTCAAGCTACTGATGTTGCAAGTTTTGAGCAGGCGGCACAGGTGCTATCTGCAGATGTCACACCAATGACGGATGTCAGAGCCAGCCGTGAATATCGCTCACATGTGGTGCAGCGTCTACTCGTGAAGTGCGGTAAACAATTGGTAGCAGAGATGCAGGCTGAGAGCGCTTGACTGTCAGCGTGATTGAGTATCAATACTGCTTCATGAGTGTATTTGTCAGAAATAAAAAAGCGCATCAGTAAATGCGTACTAATAGAAGAGATTTGCTATGAGCCATCATTCGTCTTTATTTGACAGTTATAGTATCCGCCGCGTGCGTCCGCCAAAAAATAAGATCGGCACGTCAGCCAAACACGACAGTGCGATCACCCATGTGATGGGTACGGCAACTTATGTGGATGATATTACCAAACCACAAGGCACGCTACATCTGGCAGTGGGCAAAAGTAGTCACGCCCATGCACGGGTATTGAGTATGGATTTGAGTGCTGTCAGAGAGGCTGATGGGGTTGTTGATGTTTTAAGTTTTAAAGATTTACCGGCGCAGACGGATATCGGTGCGGTGTTTGATGGTGAGCCATTGATGGTGAACGACATCACAGAGTATGTCGGTCAGACGCTATTTGTGGTGGTGGCGACCAGCCATCGCGCTGCCAAAAAAGCCGCCACCAAGGCAGTAGTAGAATATGAGCCATTGCCAGCGGTACTTAGTATTGATAAAGCGCTAGAGCAAGAGTTATTTGTGCGTCCGAGTCATTTTATGAAGCGCGGTGATGCGGCGACGGCACTTGAGAGTGCACCGATTCGCATTGAAGGCCATATTCATATGCGCGGGCAAGAGCACTTTTATCTCGAAGGGCAAGTGTCTTATGTGGTGCCGTGTGACGATGGCGGACTAGAAGTGTACACGTCTTCACAGCATCCAAGTGAAGTGCAGCAGCTCGTCGCCGAAGTGACGGATTTGCCCTTTCATGCGGTAAACACAGTCGTACGCCGTATGGGTGGTGGTTTTGGTGGTAAAGAAACGCAAGCCGCGGCATGGGCGTGTCTGTGCGGTATCGTTGCCAAGCGCCATAACGTTCCTGTCAGTATGCGGTTAGATCGCCAAGATGACATGATAGTGACTGGTAAACGTCATGAGTTTGCCAATCGTTATAAGGTTGGCTTAGATAAGTCTGGGCGTATATTGGGCGTCGATATGCAATTGGCAGGTCTGTGTGGTTATGCGCCAGACCTATCTGATGCCATCGTCGATAGAGCGATGTTCCACTGTGATAATGCCTATTATTATCCAGCGGCCCATGTGGCGGGTCATCGCTGTAAGACGCATACGGTATCTAACACGGCCTATCGAGGATTTGGTGGCCCACAAGGGCTAATGACCGCTGAATATATGATGGACCATATTGCCTATACCTTGGGGCAGGATCCGCTGCAAGTGCGCTTAGCAAACTTATATCAAGATGGTCAAAGCACCCATTACGGTCAGACCATTGAGCATTTCGATTTAGCAAACATCATGACCAAACTGGCAGCGGATTGCGATTACGACAAGCGCCGTCAGCAAATTATAGAATTCAATCAAAAAGCCGCCGCTGAAGGTAGTGACAAGCGTTTAGGTATCGCGCTAACGCCCGTAAAATTTGGTATTTCATTTACGGTGCAGACGCTCAATCAGGCGGGTGCGCTGGTACACGTTTATACCGATGGCAGCATCCATCTCAACCACGGTGGTACGGAGATGGGGCAGGGTTTATATATTAAAATCGCCCAAATTGTCGCCAATGAGTTCGATGTGGATCTAGATACAGTAAAAGTGTCAGCGACTCGTACGGATAAAGTACCTAATACTTCACCAACTGCCGCGTCATCAGGTACCGATATCAACGGTAAAGCGGCGCAAAATGCCTGTCTAAGCATCAAAGCACGCATTGTTGAATTTGCTGCTGAGCATTTTGAGGTGTCACAAGAAGACATACGCTTTGAACAAAACCACGTCTATATCGGCGATAAACAGACACTAACCTTTGCTGAAATGATTCAGCTGTCGTATCAAAATCGCATCAGCCTATCGTCTACTGGCTACTATAAAACGCCGAAGATATTTTATGATCGCTCCAAAGCATGGGGGCGTCCGTTCTTCTACTTTGCCTTGGGTGCAGCTTGTGCTGAGGTTGAGATTGATACACTGACAGGTGAGTACAAAGTGCTGCGCTGTGATGTGCTGCATGATGCAGGACAATCGATCAACCCTGCCATTGACATCGGTCAGATTGAGGGCGGTTTTGTGCAAGGTATGGGCTGGCTCACAGCAGAAGAGCTGATCTGGAATGATAAAGGAAAGCTTGCATCCGATAGTCCTGCCAATTATAAAATTCCAACGGCGCATGACTTGCCTAAGCAGTGGAATGTGAAACTATACGATCGCAAAAACGAAGAACAAACTATCTATAATTCTAAAGCCGTTGGTGAGCCGCCGTTTATGCTGGCTGCCAGTGTCTGGTGCGCTCTCAATAACGCGGTGGCTAGCCTTGGAGACTACAAAAAAAATCCAGAGCTGACCATGCCTGCGACCCCAGAAGCTGTATTAAAAGCAGTTATGCGTATGGAAGGTTCGTCTTGGGATCTAGAGACCAAGGCGGACAAGGATACGATGGATAGCCTTGTTGAAGGTGTAGAAGAAAAGGGCGATCTCTATAACGACAAAGTCATGCCGCAAGATGTGCGTCATGCCAAAGATATCGATCCAAAAGAGGTAGCCGGCAAACAGACCGATGAGCAGCCAGAGGCGATAGAGCACCCAAATGTCGCAGGGGCAAGGGGTCCTGCGCACAGTGAGTGAGTCATTGGTTCCACCAGACATCTGGTATGAAGGTCTAGCGCGATATCAGCAGCGCGGCATGGCTCATGTGTTGGCAACGGTCGTGGCTGTGAATGGTTCGGCCCCGCGTGCACTACAGGCAAAGATGATTATCACGCAGGATGGTATCGTAGATACGCTGGGCGGCGGCGGTCTAGAGCACGATGTGATTACTACTGCTCGTCAGCTATTAAGTGGCGAGATATCCACCACGGTATCCAAACAAGTCAAACCAAAAATTTCTGAAGCTAATGAGACAAGCGCGTCAGCTCCTTCTGAAGCGGTACGCCGAGACGCGGTTTATACCAAGCATTACCCGTTGGGTGCGAAATTGGCCCAATGCTGCGGCGGTAGCGTCACTGTTATGTTCGAATGCTTTAACGTGACGCCGCCGATGTCAGTACTGGTATTTGGAGCAGGTCATGTGGCCTCAGCGCTCATGACCATCCTTGCTGAACTACCATGTCAGGTAGATTGGGTAGACCGTCGCCCAGAGATGTTTGAGCGTTACTTAATGGATAAAACCAACTCCAGTAAAACGTGCCAAGCAGACAACAGTGCTTACCAAAACCCCACACCGAATCAATCACAACTCTATCAGCTACCAAGGCATATCCGTCCACATGTTGATGAGGAGCCTGTAGATTTTGTGCGTCCATTTATCGAGCAGGGTGGTCAGCGTTTTATTTTGGTTATGACGCATGACCATAGTGTGGATTTTGAGCTGGTGCGCGCAGCATTAGATACTGTTTCTGATATCTGCTTAGCTGATAGTAAGCGCTCAGATATCTCATTACCTTATATTGGCTGTATTGCCTCATCCACCAAAGCCAAGCGTTTTAGAGACCGTTTGATTCAGCGTGGCTATAGTGAGCAACTAGTCAATCAGCTCACCATGCCAATCGGATTACCCATCGGCGGCAAAGAGCCAATGGCGGTGGCCGTGTCTATCGTGGCACAGCTACTACAGCAGTATCATCAGGCTGAACACTGATTTTTTTATACTCAATATAGCCCCATTTTAGCATTGTTATTTTCCGTCGAATTATTAAACGCTCAGCACTATTTATTAAAATGTTCAGCATTATTTATTAACATGTTCCGCATTACCAAGCCATGTGAGACCATCCAATGACCCTACATATTTATCAAGCTCATTTATTACATTATATTAGCGAAGATGACCTTGCTAAGCGTACGGCTGCTGAATTATCCGATACTAGAATTCCTGAATTTTTCGTCAATCTGACCGTTGATAAAGATACAACGTTGCTTCCAGTAATTGCAGGCGTGCGTGTTTACCCTGAGTATATTGCCGACGGTGCACTTGTTATTGATGATGAGACTGGACTGATTATTAATTATGGCAGTCGAGAGGCGATGCTAGCAAATTATGTGCTGACCGCTACTAATGACAGTCAAGAACCAGTACAGATTCATGACCATCGGCACAAACTCATCATGCCGGGTTTTATCGATACCCATGTGCACTATCCGCAGGTAGATATGATTGCCGCTTATGGTGAGCAACTGCTCGACTGGCTCAATAATTATACCTTTGTGACGGAAGCCAACTTTGGTGATCCAAAAATAGCGCATGATACCGCGCAGTTTTTTTTGAACCAATTACTTGCCAATGGCACGACCAGTGCGATGGTTTTTGCGACCAGTCATCCATTATCTGCCGAGGCGTTTTTTGCTGAAAGCCATAGGCTCAATACGCGTATGATCACGGGTAATGTCTTGATGGACCAAAATGCGCCTGAGGCGCTATGTGTGCCTGCTGAGCAAAGTATCCGTGACACTCAAAATATCATTGATAATTGGCATGAGCGCGGGCGTCAGCATGTGGCCATTACCCCGCGCTTTGCGATTACGTCGAGCCCTACACAATTACGTCTGGCAGGTGAGTTGTATGCCAGCCATGACAGTGTGTATTTGCAAACGCATCTGGCAGAAAACCGTGATGAGGTGGCTTTTGTGCAGGAGCTGTATCCCAATCATAAAGGCTACCTCGACGTCTATGATGATATGGGATTACTGGGCCGCCGTACCACCTTGGCGCATGGTATCTACCTTGAGACACCAGAATACGAGCGTCTACGCGCGACTGGCACGCAGATATCACATTGTCCAACGTCCAATCTGTTTTTGGGTAGTGGACTGTTCAATTTACCAAAGACCTTAAGTTATACCGGTGTTAGTATCGCCACCGACGTTGGAGCAGGGACGAGCTTATCGATGCTCACGACGTTATCAGAGGCGTACAAAGTCCAGCAACTACAAAGTAATCAATTATCAGCACACCAAGGGTTGTATCAGATCACTTTGGGCAATGCGCAGTCGCTACTATTGGATGATAAGATTGGTAACTTTATGCCCAATAAAGAAGCGGACTTTGTCGTGATTGACATGAAGGCCACAGCACTGTTAGAGCGGCGTATGGCGCAGACCAAAACCCTTGAAGAGCAGTTATTTGTGCTGATGATGCTGGGTGATGATAGAGTGATTGAGGAGACGATAATTGCCGGTCAGAGCCGCTATCGAAAATCTGCGGACTGATAAACTGGCGAAAAACATGAGTCACAAAAAAGCCCCGTTTATATATCATAAACGGGGCTTTTATCGGTTTGATCTGTTTCTTTTGTTCTGTGCTTATGAGATAGCTTGGCGGCTTTTTTTCTAACTGACATTTTCTAACTGACGTCTTCTAACTGACGTCTTCTAACTGACGTCTTCTAACTCAATAAGCACACCCCATTCCGTAATATCTATCTCATGGCAGTTATTACCTTCGCCATTGATACGATCAATCACCAAAAAATCACTGTCGCGTCCAAGCGCCAATAGCGGATGATGCCAGACGTTGGCATCATACTGTACGCCTTGATGAGACTTGGCATAAAACACGGCCAGATCGTCTGCCGACTGCGGCGGCGTACCTGCTTTGGCAACGACGATGACATAATCCTGACCTTCCATCGAGACAAATGCTTGTGTGCCAAACGGATGATACTCCATGACGGAGAGGGCAATCGGATTCTCACGTTTTTTGGCTCGAAAGATACTCATACCGACAGTGCCACCCTCAAGCTGACTCGCAGCAAGCGCATGATGGCGAACCGCATAGCCATTATTGATCTCATAAGTATTGTCAGCGGTTTGCTCCTCCTCACTATAGCGCTCGATAACCGAGCCGTAAGGGGCAAAGTTGGCTTTGGTCAGAGGCTGAGCGGTTAAGATAACACTCATTATTTAACCTCTGTATTATCAGTAGTACTAACATGATCTGCCACTTTGCCAAACACGCGCACGCGGCTGATACCGCCATCGGGGAAGATGTTGACTCGAATATGCGTGATAGGCTGGTCTATCAGGAGCTTGTCGTTACCAAAGGTATGGACATCATCCGCATTGGTTTTCTGCGGCTTAAGCAACGTATCCCAAAACATACTTTGAGTGACCAAGGTTTGCTCTGGGGTATTTGGCGAGTAGACGGCTTGAATGGATACTTTATCAGGGTAGTTGCCTTTAAAATGAGCGGTATCGATTTCGATAGAATCCACGATACCTGCTTGACCTAAGGCAATAATGCACCAGTCATTGCCTGGCTCACGGCGGCGACGCGTCTCCCAGCCATCCCCCATATTGGGCGCTTTGGTCGGTAACAGTAGATTGCTGGCGGCACCAAAATGTGCGTCGTTACTGGCGATTGCACGACCGCCATTTAACGCGCCTGCCAAGTCGAGCATCTCACCTTGATCGTTGAGGCTCGCATCAAGTTGGATATCACCATAGACACGCAATCGAGCCACGCCGCCATCTGGGTAAATATTCAAACGGATATGGGTGACCGCTTGCTCGTTATCAGTTTCGATAAACTCATGATTGTGTCCTTGTAGCGGCGTCATATCCACTAGCGCCTGCCAGTTTTTACTGTCCCAGTCTTTTTTACTGAGACTAGTAAGCTCAGTTTCATCTTGCTGTAGTAGCTCTGGCGCGTATAAAGCATCGACACTGGCAGAAGAGGGGAAGTTACCCGTAAAGTGACTGGTATCAATATCGAGACCCGCGATTTTGGTTGGACGCGCCAGCTGAATGACTAAATAATCATAGCCCAAATGACGCTTACGGCGCGTCTCCCAGCCGTCCATCCATTTACCGTTATCATCAAATTTGCCGACCACAAAAATAGGCGCATCAGGATTTAGGATACGGCTTTTATCCGCAAAAAAGTCATCGGTCGCAAACAACGCTTTGGCACCCAAACGACTGTCAGCCACGTTAGATTTTTTAGTAAAGGCTGGCAGGCTCTCAGGCAGATTGTTTGCTGAGATGATTTGTCCGACTTCTGAAGTGTTTTGACTCATTATGATTCCTTTTGTTTAATATTAGGTTTAATTGATCGTGTGCCGCTTGTTTTATTTATTCGACACACTGCGATGTATTCAATGAGCGAGGCAATGGCAAAAGCTACATCCAGTTGGCTGTATTGTCTGGTGTTGCTGGATGGTTGTCGTACCAGTGCTTCGCGATCTCATCACGGCGGCATATCCACACGTCAGGCTTATTGGTGATGTATTGCAAAAACTGTTTTAGCGCCTTGATACGTCCTGCCCGTCCGATAATACGGCAATGCAAACCGATGGTCAGCATTTTTGGGGTTTCTGCGCCTTCTTCATACAGGGTGTCAAAGCTGTCTTTGAGGTATTGATAAAATGGCTCGGCATGGGTAAACCCCGGGCTAGAAGAAAAGCGCATGTCATTGGTCTCTAAACTATAAGGGATGACCAAATGCGGCTTGCGTGTGATTGTATTGCCATCTTGGGCTTTGACATTGAGCCAGTAGGGCAGCTCATCGCCATAGGAGTCAGAGTCATAGTGATAGCCACCTTGTTCGACGACCAGCTCGCGCGTGTTTGGGCTATCGCGTCCCGTGTACCAACCGAGCGGCTGCTTGCCGAGCATGCGCTCAAATATGTTAGTAGCACGGCGGATGTGCTCACGTTCCGTCTCGCGATACATATATTGATAAGTAATCCAGCGTAGACCGTGACTGGCAATCTCATGACCGTCTTCTAATACGCGCTCGATAATATGCGGGGTTTTTTCGGCAGCGGCAGCACAAGTAAAAGTGGTGATAGGAGCGCCGTACTCTTTAAACACATCCAACACCCGCCACACACCAACACGGCTGCCGTATTCAAATGCTGACTCGATAGACTGGTGACGGTTGTTAAATTCAGGCGTACCCAAGATATCCGACAAAAAGCGCTCGGACTGTCCATCGCCATGGATGACGCTATTTTCTGCCCCTTCTTCGATATTCAAGACAAACTGTACGGCGATTTTTGCACCGCCTGGCCAATTGGCTTTTGGTGGCTTGCCACCGTAGCCTTTTAGGTCGCGGGGATACGTACTCAGATCAAAATCACTGATGATTTTTTTGCTCATTGTTTATGTTCCTATATCTCGTAGAGCCTTAAATATTTAATTGAATATTGCTCGCCAAGGAAAGTTTTCTATTGATAACAACCTACAAGGATGATGCGTACGCTACAAGCTGCTGACGTTCTGTATCTGTTAACTGAGTGATATTACCAAGTGGCATATAGCCAGTTTGTACCGCAGTAACGATTTTTGCTTTGTGTGTTTTTAGGTCTTCTGGTGTTTGCAAAATGATACCGGCTGGAGGCGCGGCGAAACCTTGCTGTGTGGGCTGCACCGCATGACAAGTGCTACAGCGCGTATGTACAACATCCATCATAGCGTCATCTGCTGATGCGCTCACTGGTACGGCTTCAGCAGCAGTGGCGGCATTATTGCTAACACTGCTATTATTGACGTTATCAGTATTGGTATTAGTATTAGTAGTCGCGCTTGTAGCTGTTGGGGTGCTATTAGTTGTCGTAGGTGTTACGGAGGCAGTAGTAGGCATTGCAGGCGCTGGATCAATTGGTTCAGGTCGCATCCAGATAATTAATAATACCGTCAGTATGGCTGGGATAACCAAGTAGCGTGGTTTTTTATGCCCTAAATGTTTTTGGTTAAAATAATGACGTGCCATTGCAGTGATAACGCCAACAAACACCAAGACCAACCAACCTTTTTCATGAGCATACATCATCGGATAGTGGTTGCTAATCATGGTAAAGATGAGCGGCAGGGTAAAGTAGTTATTCATCAGTGAGCGGTTTTTGGCTTGCAGTGCCAATTCAGCGACTTCTTTGCCCGGTTTTTCACCGCGCCGCACACAGTCAACGAGTGCGCGCTGCGCTGGCATAATACCGAAGAATACGTTACCGACCATGACCGTGCCCAAGATAGCACCGATATGAATGAATGAGGCGCGATCACTAAACAGCTGATAAGAGCCCCAACTCGCGATAACCAGCAAAATAAAAATCAGGGTGCTAAAAATAAAGGCGTTTTTGCCCAAATGACTGCGCACAATGACTTCATAAATAAAGTAACTACCAAATAAAAACAGCAAGCTTGTCGCAATGGCACCGATACTGGTAAAAGGCACTTTGCTTGGATCGATCAGATAGGCAGTTGCATTGGCATAATAGACGATCGACATCATCGCCGCACCCGTCAGCCACGTGGTATACGCTTCCCACTTAAACCAATGTAGCGTCTTTGGCATTTCCTCTGGTTCGAGCTTGTATTTGGCAATCTCATAAAACCCGCCGCCATGCACAGCCCAAAGATCACCTGAGATGCCTTTGTCTGCTTTCCACTGTGGCGGCTTGCGTAGGCTCAGATCCAGCCACACAAAATAAAACGATGCACCAATCCATGCCACCCCTGCGATAACATGAAACCAGCGAAAAAATAAACTCAACCATTCGAGAAGATAGGCGCCCATGCGGTAAGTGTCCTTTAATATGACAGTGTCTAAATAAAATGGCTATGAGCAGATAGCGACTTTCGCTCACAGTTTTTTGATAATAAGGGTCGGTTATGAGCCGCGGTAGGTACTATAACCATGCGCACTCAGAAGTAATGGCACGTGATAGTGGCTTGCGTCTTTTATCACAAAGTCGATGACTACCTGCGGATAGAATGCCGTCAACTGCTGGGCGTCAAAATATGCCTGAGTATCAAACGTCACGGTATAGCGCCCCGTATCTAGCTGACGCTCAGTGCCATCAATGCTTGACTCAAACTGCCAAGCATCTGGTGTCACGCGACCATCGCTATTGGTCGTCCCATGCGCAAGCAGTATCGTGTCACCGCTGTCTGGTATGCGGTGTAGGCGGACGGCGATATCAGCAGCAGGCGTGCCAAGGTGTGTGTCTAAGATATGTGACGATAAGGTGGCAGACATAAGGCTTCCTTTGTATTTAGTAAAGACGTAAATAGAGTAATGATGCTAGCGTATTTGATAAGTAGAACGTCGGACAAACATTGATAGTAATAATGTGGTTTGATAGCTGTTGATCATCTAAGCATTACCTAATAGTTTGCGCAGACGTAAACGTGTGATTTTATTTTGTTCTGCGGCGGCATTGACCAGCTCTGTGGCACGGTCGTTTGGCAGGCGTGCTAATAGCAGATCGAGCATTTGCGCCGCGCTTTTGCCGGTTGCAAAGACAATAAAAATAAAACCAAATTTATCAAGATAATCTTGATTGCCTTTAGCGAGCGCTTCGAGTACATCGTCTGCTGCATCGTTAGCGCCAGACTGCTCATGTGCGGCGCTATCTTGTGTATTGCGATATTTCTCTTTTAAAGAAGCCACATTACCGATTTGTGGATGTCCATCGAACGCTTCTAGCAAGTTGGCCTCATTGGTTTGCACGTCATGCCAGATAGCATCGCTATTCGCTAAGAGCGCATCGAAATCTGCAAAAGGACGCGCATTGGCAAGCTTATTTGCCCAAACGCTACTGGTACAGCAGATTAAAAGCTGAGCAATGGCTACTTCCTGAGACAAATCATTAAATTGCGCTAAGGTTAAGCTCATGGTGATATCCTTTTTGTTGATATGACAGCCCATTATGTGGACTGGATAACTATTGTTTAATAAAGGTTTATACATGGTGGTTTTTTGCTTAGACTTAGCGATAGCAATCGATGTTTTTATGGTTCATTTTTTAGTTTTTCGACGTTTGCATTTTTATTTAAGCAAACCCACAGTGCGTATTTAAGTTGCTAGCTTTCTAATCATGATAAATTGACGATACAGAACGTATTTTTTGAGGAAATACTAATAGTTGAGCCGCAAAATGACATGGCAGTATAGTTTTGGTCGTAATACGTGTGATTTATAATTACCATTCTGCTAAAACCTGACTAATTGGTCAACTGTTTTATGAGAATTTTTTGTTTGGTGGTTCTTACTGCGAAAATCTGTGCATTGATATATAAAAACATTCAAAAATATAGCGACTATTTTGTCGAACCAGCCACTTGGAGTGAGATACCATTGTTATGACTCAAGATAATCAGAAAGAGGATATCCTGACTATTGATGCGCCATCGCATCGTAGTCAACAAGTTACGCGCGCGCACAATCAAGCGTTGATACTGGCAGCGGCTGAAGAGGAGTTCGTGCTCCAAAGCTATCGCGGCGCTACAATGCAAGGCATCGCTGATCGAGCAGGACTGCCTAAAGCCAACGTTCACTATTATTTTAAAAACAAAAAAAACCTATATATGGCGGTGCTACGCTCGATTATTGAAGAGTGGAATGACGGCTTGGTGACGATGACAGTGGACAGCGATCCAAAAACCGTCATTGAAAAATTTGTCCGTACAAAGCTGCATCAAGCTTTTGTCAATCCTAGTCGTCATAAGTTGTTTGCCATTGAAGTCATTGGCGGTGCGCCTCACTTGCACGAATTTATGTCAACAACGATGAAAGACTGGGTAAATGATAAAGCGCAAGTCATGAAAGAGTGGCATAAGCAAGGCAAGATTGGGATTACAGATCCCCTGCAACTACTAATTTTGATATGGGCGACGACCCAGCGTTACGCTGAATTTGAGATTGAAATTGTCGGCCTGATGGACAAAACAGCTTATGACGCAGAAGATGAAGCGCGCGCAGCAGATTTTCTAGTGCCTTTTATTTTACGAGGCTGTGGACTTGAATGATTATATACAGTTAAGTCATTGTGATTAAGGGATCATAGAGGACGAGGTGCACAAACAAATTTTATGGCACCTCGTTTTACTTTTAGACAGGGCTAAACATTCAAATTTATGCCACTTTTTGCGCTGTTTTTAAGCCATCTTCGGCATGTTGTTCAGCCGTATCAAATTCCACACCGTAGTTTTTTGGTAGGATCATATCAAGCGTGATTGCCACAATACCGGACATCGTCACCGCTGAGCCAAAGATGTTTTGGAAAAATTGCGGCGTCTGTGAGAGTACGTCAGGAACGAATGCAATACCCGTTGCTAATCCTAGTGACGTGGCGATAATCAAGACATTACGATGGGTAAAATCCACGGTGGATAGTATACGAATACCCGCAGTTGCGACAGTGGCAAACATCAGTAGCGTGACCCCGCCTACGACAGGCTTGGGCAGCTGCGTGAAAATCGCACCAAGGATAGGAAATAGACCCATCAGGCACAAGATACCGCCAACATAAAAACCAACATAGCGACTGGCAATACCTGTCATTTGAATCACGCCGTTATTTTGGCTAAAGGTTGTCACAGGAAAAGTGTTGAATACAGCCGCAATCAGCGAGTTGACACCATCACCCAACACACCACCTTTAATGCGCTTCTCATAGAGCGGGCCTTTGATCGGTTCGCCTGAAATCATCGAGGTAGCGGTCAAATCACCCGAGGTCTCAATACTGGTGATGATGTACATAAAGGCAATGGGAATAAATGCCTGCCAATCAAAACCAAAACCATATTTAAAGGGAATGGGAACGGTGAAAAAATCCGCTTCAGACACCAATGAAAAATCAATGCGCCCCATAAATACGGCAGCGAGCAAGCCTAACATCAGACCGATAAAGATAGCACTTGAGCGAATAACCTTATTGTTAATAATGCTAATGAGCACCACACTGACGAGTACGCCACCACCTAAGAGTAGGTTTGGAATACTACCGAAATCCTCAGCACCAAACCCACCTGCCAAATCAGTGAGACCTACCTTTGTTAGGGACAAACCAATCGTGACAATCACACAGCCAGTAACAATAGGGCTCATAAATGATTTGAGTTTGGTGATAAATTGACTCAAAAATATCTCAACAAATGCGCCGAGAAACGACACACCAAAGATAACGGATAAAATCTCTTCAGGACTACCACCGCGGTTTTTTACTACAAATCCTGCTGTCAATACTGCCGCCAAAAAACCAAAACTGGTGCCTTGCAGTGCCATAAGACCAGAGCCAATTGGCCCTACTTTTCGAGTTTGAATAAAAGTCGCTACCCCAGATACGATCAACGACATGCTAAGAAGATAAGGAATATGTTCCCCTAGGCCTAAAGTGCCACCGATGATTAATGAAGGGGTAATAATACCAACGAAAGCAGCAAGTACGTGCTGTATGGCACCTAAGAATGCTTTGATAGGGTTGGGGCGGTCGTGCAGTCTATATAATAAATCAGTATTTGCTGGAACGTTTTCACTCATGGTGGTTTCCTCCTAGAATAACTGCTTAGCACCCAATTAACTGTATATATCAGACAACGTAACAAATCATTAGATAAAAATTAAAACCCAATCCTTAACCTATTTTTTATCGATTCAAATAATAGGGGTAAGTTCCCGACCTTAAAATAGACAACAGCAATAGTTTATATTTGTTGGCCAATATCTAAATAACCTGACCAATTAGTCAGACCTATTTAGGATATAGGTAAAATGAAAGTTAATGCAATGTTTTTTTTGGTACTAACCGGTTTACGGGTTTATTACTAACAATAAGGAAGAAAAATGAGTTCGAATGAAGGGTGCCTAAGAAGAGTGCATAAGACGGCGGGCAGGTTTTACTAAGTAGGTTTTATCATTTTTCTTCTAGCAGCTTATGACACAAAAAAGCCTCAATCATAATGAATATGATTGAGGCTTTTTGTATGAGCAGATTCTAACGTTGTGATTCAGTTGCCTAAGTTGCCTAAATTAGTTTGGACTTGATGACCATACGGGTGAGCGGATGATGCCTTGTCCTGATTTGCCGAACGCTTCGCCACCATTCAATGATTTAATCGTTAGTACACCTTTGCCGCCTTGGGTTGACGCATAGACCACGCGCTTGCCATTGGGTGAGAAGCTTGGGGCTTCATCGATACCCGTATTACCAAGGTTGGTCGTCACCGCACCATTGCTATTCATAATCGCGGCTGAGCGTCCACTTAAAAAGGCGATTTGTGTTCCGTCGCTGCTAAACTGCGGGCTAGTCGCATAGCCACCATTTGATACTTTGGTGGTGCGTCCCGAGCCAAACTCATAACGATAGACTTGTGGTTTATTGAATCCAGTTTTGTCACTGACAAATACAAATGACTTGCCATCAGGAGCGTAGCTTGGCTGCACCTCACTGCTTGGCAAATTAGTGAGGCGTTTAGGCGTACCGCCGCTTGCGCTTATCTCATAGATATCGGCGCTACCCTCAAAACTACTAGAAAATAGGATTTTGCTGCCATCAGGAGAGAATGACGGACTCAAGTTACTACCAGAAAAAGGCGTTAGCACACTGGCGCCGCCGCCACTGACGTTTTGAATGTAGATGACGGGATATGATTTTTCACGTTGTACCGAGTAGGCAATGCGATTGCCGTCAGGTGACCATGCTGGTGAGAAGATAGACCCTGCTACCTCAGTGATGGTTTTGGCGTTTTCACCATCAGCATCCATCACTTTTAGACGAGAGACTTTTTGTTTGCCAGTGCCTGTTTCTTCTATATAAGCAATACGCCCTGAGAAATCCCCTGGAATGCCCGTAATCAGCTCATAGACTTTATCTGCGATGACGTGACCGGCGTAGCGCATGCTTTCTCTGTTATTGTCAGCGGTTAGGCTTTGCTTGCCTTCTATCACGCGACCAGATTTGACATCGATGACCTCATAATCGGTGACGATTTTGCCGCGATTGGTACGAGTGCTGCCGACGACCAAATAAGGTATGCCCATACTTTGCCATACTGGCAGTGTGCCTGCCAGCTCGCTACTGCTGCGTGGCTGCTGCGGTAGGTTTTGGCTAGTGATTTTTAGTTCTGTATTATTCAAATCATTTAAAATAATAGGGGACAAAACAGAATCGCCTGCGAATGGTACAAACGCGACTTGGTTTTGTTGGACAGGAATCTCATAGTCCAATTCTAATACGACAGGGGCTGCGAGCACGTTTTGCGAGATAAGTAATGCTGAACTACCCGCAAGTAAAGAGGCTAGTAGTTTTTTATGAGTATACATGGGTCAATGGCGCTCCTAAAATTAATATGATAGTCATTTTTATAGTCGATGAGGCAAGTATTTAGATGAAAAAACGATGCGATAAAAGCCGCTTAACATCACGTTATCAATAATACAAGACGCTAGCAACTGATTAATTGCTACCTTTAAACTGTATAGTAAAGGTAGGATATTTTGGGTCATCAGTATCGATTGGTAGGCTACCTGTGTTGAGCACTGCTTGTCTGGCAGCTTCATTGACGACGCTATCAGGACCAGATGCGGTGACATTGACCACGTCACCATTGGCATTAACGGTGATGGTTAAGGTGGCACGCTGGGTAGAGCCTTTCGCTGCGGTAGGCGGCGTATAGTTGCGCTTGATTAGATTGATGATTTCACTATTGCTGGCACCGCGACTACCACTTGAGGCAGAGCGACTACTACCTTTAGAAGTACTAGAAGTTGAGGTGTCGCCGGAGATGGTTGATTGACCATCTGAGAGACTAAAGGTTCGGCCTGCATTGCCAGAGCCATCGGTATCAATCTGTATATTACGATCGTTAGCCGTGGGGCGTCTGATCTTGGGTGGGTTGTTTTGCTTTTGACGAAAATCTCCGAGCCTTTTTTGCTCTTCGATCATCTGCTCTCTTTTGTCTTGCTCTACTTGATCAAGCTCCTCTATCGCGGATTCGTCTAGCTGCGCTGCCCACTCAGCCATTCTGCGCTCATATTCTTGGTTTTGCTCGCGCAGGCGTTGATGTTGCTCTTCAGTCATAAGCATAGGCTGACTGGCAGGCTCGTCAGATCGCGTAAACACAGGGACACGCTGAGAGTTCGGCTGGCTTGGATTTTGAGCGCTTGAGCTACTACTACTTGAGGTTTCTTGTTGAGCGCTACTGGCTGAGTCGCTGGTGCTGCTGTCCATTTGCATGGCGCTGGCTGCTGCACGATTGGCCAATATCTGTCCTTGCATTTCAGCGAGCTGCTCAGGAGATACCATGACCGTCTCGATGCTACCAGCAGTCTCAACCTCAGTGGTCTGATAGTTATAAACCAGTATGCCGATTATAAGACCATGTGCTAGCAAACTGAGTAACGTAGGCAGTGTTAGCCCGTTGCCTTCAGGTTCGGTGGGGACATAGACGGCAGGCGCATTATGCATGGTATGGATACTCATGAACGTGGTTTATCGGATTGGCTGCTATGATGTGACATACCTATATAGAAGGTATAGCTATTGGAGTGATGGCGTCGGTAGAGGCGCACCAGTCAATAACCCTACTTTTTCAATACCTGCCTGCTGCAAAGTTGCCATGAGCGTCATGATAGCGCCATATTGGTTATTTTGATCAGCATTAATCATCACTTGCAATGGCTCAGTGTTGGTATTACCGCTCTGAGACTGTAAGTTGGATAAAGTGTTAATTAGCTCAGGCTCACTAATAGGTAAGTCGATATTATTTTCATAACTGATAAAAATCTCGCCCCTGTCAGTCAATGAGACAATGACGGGCAACTGGCTCTGACTCATGGTATTGGTTTGCTCTTTTGGCAAATCAACATCGACACCCGTAATGAGCATGGGTGCGGTCACCATAAATATCACCAATAGCACCAGCATAACGTCGATGTAGGGAACGACATTCATCTCTGCATTCAGCGCTTTTTTCTCACGGCGATAGGGGTTTGGTTTCATAGCCCATTCACCTGAGTGGCACTCACTTGCGTCTCTCTAGCAACGGGGATTTGCACACTGGTCTCGCGCTGTAGCATGCCTGTCATCTCGTCACAGAACAGTGCTCGTGAATCATAAAGACGGCTAGATTTTGCCGTAAAGTGATTGTATGCCAATACAGCAGGAATAGCGGCAAACAAGCCCATGGCTGTCGCAATCAGCGCCTCAGCAATACCAGGCGCGACAGAGGCTAGGGTGGCTTGCTCGGTTTGCGACAGTCCCAAAAACGCGTTCATGATGCCCCAAACGGTTCCAAACAGTCCAATGTAAGGAGCCACCGAGCCGATACTCGCTAGCGTCGTCAGTCCTGACTCGAGTAATTGCTGTTGACGGCCCAAGCCGACGCGCAGTTTACGTTCAACACCGTCGATGATGTCATCTTTAGGTTGACGTTTTTTATGCATTCTCAGGTACTCTGAAAATCCCACATAAAAAATCTGCTCAAGTCCTTGGCGATCAGGTGAGCCTTGTACGCCTTGATACAGCTTTGCTAAATCTTCGCCTGACCAAAACCAAGTCTCAAATTGTTGATCAAAGTTTTTGGCTTTACCGAGCCGTGCACTCATACGGAAAATAATGACCCAACTGAACAAAGAGGCTAATAGCAATAACGCCATCACAATCTGTACCAATAGACTGGCTTGGGTAATAAGATCAATAATATTTAATGATTCAGGCATGTAATGGACTCACGGATAATTGACAACAGCTGGTTTAAATAAAGACATCCAAACCAAACGAACCCTAAAAATAATAAGCATACTTTATCGTTGAATCTTAATCGCAGTAAAGATCTCGGCAATCGGGTTTAGTAAGAGACTATTTGAGACCACGCTCAACCACTGAGACATCAACATAATAACCTGTTAGTTTACTTCTAAATGAAAGAAACGTCATTATTAATGTGTTAACCAGACAAAAAGTACGATACATCAAATATTTTAACAATATGGTGGCAACTCATTACTAATATACATAAATGATTTGAGCTAGAGACTATAAGAAAATTAAAATTTGTATAGACTTTTTATCGTTATAAAAGTGATATTTTTAATTGCTTTTTTATACGAGTTAGACATTATCAGCGATTGAGTTTGTAAGACAACTCGTCTAATATGTTACGCTTTGTTACTACATTATTCTTACTGCGGCATCGCCATTTTGCTGAGGTCATGTTTAGTTTTAGGTAGTGGTGATTTTTTATTAGCCAGTTGGGGGCGAACACTTATGAATGCAATTGAACGCTATTTTGGGATTAATGGTGACAATACCACGATCAAAACAGAAATCGTCGCTGGTATAACCACGTTTTTGACGATGGCTTATATTATCTTTGTTAACCCTAATGTCTTAGCCGATGCAGGTATGGACAAAGGGGCCGTATTTGTCGCAACCTGTGTGGCCGCAGCAGTCGGTTGTTTCATCATGGGTATCTATGCCCGACTACCAGTGGCACTAGCGCCAGGCATGGGACTTAATGCTTTCTTCACCTATGGCGTGGTCTTAGGTATGGGGTATGCATGGCAAACCGCGCTGGGTGCGGTGTTTTTGTCAGGTTGTATCTTTGTTCTATTAAGCCTCTTTAAGATTCGTGAGGCAATCATCAATGCGATTCCAAACTCTCTCAAAAACGGCGTGGTCGCTGGTATTGGTGCATTCTTGGCTTTTATTGCTTTGCAGAGTGCAGGTATCATCGTCAATCATGATGCGACCTTGGTTGCTCTTGGTGATATGACGTCATTTGGTCCTGTATTGGCATCTCTAGGTTTTGTCGTCATTATTGGTCTGTCTTATAAAAGAGTCCCAGGTGCGGTAACCATTGGTATTTTGCTGGTTGCTCTGATTAGTTTGCTAATGGGCTATACACAGTTTACCGGTATCATATCTGCACCGCCTTCAATCGCGCCGACACTGATGCAGCTCGATATCGCTGGCGCATTTGATGTTGGTATGATCAGTGTGATCTTCGCTTTCTTATTTGTGGACTTATTTGATACTGCAGGTACGCTAATTGCAACCACTAGCCAAGCAAAGTTGACTGACAAAGATGGCAATATTCCTAATATGGGCAAGGCGCTATTAGCAGACTCAACAGCGACAGTTGCAGGCTCTTTACTTGGTACGTCATCGACAACCAGTTATATCGAAAGTATCTCTGGTATTGCCTCAGGTGGCCGTACAGGATTGATGGCAGTCACTGTTGGTGTGTTATTTTTACTAAGCATTTTCTTTTCTCCATTAGCCGGTATGATCCCAGCCTACGCGACGGCCGGTGCCATATTTTATGTTGCCGTACTGATGATGGGCACCCTAAAAGACATCGACTGGAGCGACTTAACAGAAGCGGCGCCTGTTGTAGTTGTATTGCTGTTCACGCCGCTGACATACTCTATCGCTGATGGCATCGCACTTGGTTTTATCACCTTTACCGCGGTCAAAGCGATCTCTGGTAAGTTCGCTGATATCAGCATTGCTGTATGGCTTTTGACTCTTGTGCTATTGGTTAAAATTATCTTCTTATAAGGCGTATCGCGCTAGGTATGAGACCTAACAATACAACCCTCTTTATCACTTGATGGTAAAGAGGGTTTTTATTATTTGGAGATGGTACTTAGCTTACTAGTGAGCCCAAAATTGGTACGATTAAAACTCAAAATTTTGGTAATAATTAATCGGTAATAGTAAACTAAAAAATATAACCAAAGCGTCATGACTGAAAAATTTCTTGTAAATATTTGTTTTTTAAAGAAAAATTTATTTTTAAAAATAAAAAAAAGCGTTAGTTTGAATTTTTTTTTCATGATATTATAGCCGAGTTAAGCGCATCACCTCAATCAACGCCGTAGAGGTTTTTCTTACAGTGAATTTGCACATTTAAGATGGTATGTTTGGGCTTGTTTAAGTGATTTTTTATCACTTCATTCAAGCGATATTTGTCCATCACACTCCTTTCACTACTAACAAGAAGAAGGCACTAATGCCGCTTAATTTTTCGTTGTTGCCTTTGTATTGTTAACGTAGCCCGTTTAACAGTGGAACGACCTACTTAACCATCTCCAGCATGTGCTGGATTTTCTAGTTTTGTGATGGCGCCGTTTGGTCTTTTGATTATTGCTGTGAATATCCCTCCATAACCTCTATTTTGATAGCGGTTACGAGCAGTTATGCAGGACGATCAGACTTCCTAGAGCACCATTTATTATGGTTTTTAAACGATAGTTATGGAGTTGTTATGAACCCAGTAGACCAGTTTACCCCGCAAGAGCCGATTTTGTTCAATCCTGTTGATATGCTGTCGCCAGAGTATCTTGCCCAGCCAATAGAAGAGTTATATAAGCGTATTTCGCCACTATATAGCGTTGATGAACAGCGTTGGTTGGCTGATTTATTGCCACTTGCCAAGCCTAGTGCAGAGGAGCGTGATGCTGCCGCTGAGCAGACACGCAGGCTGGTTGAGCATGTGCGTAACGATGGCAAAGCCGTCAAGATGGTTGACTCATTATTGCTTGAGTATAGCCTTGATACCCAAGAAGGTATCTTGCTCATGAGTTTGGCAGAAGCGTTGATTCGAGTGCCGGATAATTATACTGCTGATGCATTGATTCATGACAAAATGAGTGTGGCAGATTGGAAAAAGCACATCAAAAATGACAATGGTTTCATGGTCAATGCCTCTACTTGGGGCATGATGATGACAGGCCGTGTCGTCAGTATTGATAGCAGCACTACTGCATCAGGTTTCTTGGATCGCATGACCAAAAAGATGGGTGAGCCTGTCATTCGTAGTGCCATGCAAAAAGCCATGCGTATCATGGGTCATCAGTTTGTATTGGGCGAAACCATCGAAGACGCCAATAAAAACAGCCAGCCATATCGTAATAAAGGTTATACCTATTCATTCGATATGCTAGGTGAAGCGGCTATCACGCATAGAGATGCTGAAAAATACTTCAATGACTACTTGCATGCGATCAAAGCGACGGCCAACGTCAAAGTCAAAGAAGGTATGCCTAAGCCATCAGTATCTATCAAATTGTCTGCGCTGCATCCTCGCTATGAAGCGACACAAGAAGCTCAGGTCATGGGTCTATTGCGTCAACGCTGCTTGCTCCTTATTGAAGCGGCACGCGAGGTCAATGTTGATCTTAGTATTGATGCCGAAGAAGCGGATCGTCTTGAGATTTCTTTAAAACTGTTTGAGTCTCTATACCGTGATAACTCAACAGCTGGTTGGGATGGCCTAGGTATCGTTGTACAAGGTTATTCTAAACGTGCTATCGCTGTATTGGCTTGGCTTGCTCGTTTGTCTTCTGAAGTAGGCGATCGCATTCCAGTACGTCTGGTAAAAGGCGCTTATTGGGATACTGAGATCAAACTTGCTCAGCAAAAAGGTCTATCAGGCTATCCAGTTTGGACACGCAAAGAAGGTACAGATACCGCATATCTTGCTAGTGCGCGTTTCTTATTATCAGACCATCTGCGCGGTCTTATCTGGCCACAGTTTGCAACGCATAATGCGCACACGCTTTCTTCAATCATGACCATGAGTCAGCATAAAGAGTTTGAATTCCAGCGTTTGCACGGTATGGGTGATGCACTTTATGACCATATTTTGCAAGCTTATGAGATTCCTGTACGTATCTATGCACCAGTTGGCGCGCACAAAGACTTGCTACCATATTTGGTACGTCGTTTGTTAGAGAACGGTGCCAACAGCTCGTTTGTCCATCAGTTATTAGACAAGTCGTATCCGATTGAAAAACTAACTGTGCATCCATATGACAAGCTACTTGCCAACCCAACCTTGCACAACCCAGATATCCCGCTACCACTAGAGATTTATGGTTCGCGCCGTGCAAGTTTTGGCCCCAACATATTTGTAGAGTCACAGTGGTTGCCGTTTAAAGCAGCTATTGATAGCCATCTCAATAAAAAATGGTCAGCGACACCTATCATCAACGGCCAAGCAATTAATGAATATGAAGTAGATGGCGTCACCCATCAGCTTGATGCGCAGCCTGTACTTGCGCCTTGGAATCATGACGTAAGCGCTGGTGAAGTCAAATATGCCAATGCAGCGTTGGCGCGCCAAGCGATTGATGTCGCTGTCGCTGGTCAAAGTACGTGGCAAAACGTAGCCGTGGCCAAACGTGCAGCAATCTTGCGTAAAATCGCTGAGCTATTTGAAGAAAACTACGCTGAGCTAATGGCACTATGCCAAGTCGAAGCTGGTAAGACTATGCAAGACAGCATCGATGAAATCAAAGAAGCCGTTGATTTCTGTCGTTTTTACGCTGATGAAGCAGAGCGCCTAGACGATGTCGTGCATGAGTTTACAGATTTGTCTGGTAAGCAATCGCGTCAAGTTTATAAACCACGTGGCACTTTTGTGTGTATTAGCCCATGGAACTTCCCATTGGCTATTTATACGGGTCAAATCGTGGCGGCACTGGCAGCAGGTAATACGGTAGTCGCTAAGCCTGCCGAGCAAACCAGCTTGATTGCGCATTTTGGTGCGCAACTCATGTATCAAGCGGGTGTACCAGCAGAAGCACTACAATTGGTGACAGGTGCCGGTGATGTGGGCGGAGCGCTAACGGCTGCTGATAACATAGCAGGTGTGATATTTACTGGCTCAACCCAAACTGCTCAGCGTATCAATCAAAGCTTGAATGATCATGCACAAGCGAGTGGCGAGTTGCCTGTATTTATCGCTGAGACTGGCGGTCAGAACGCGATGATTGTTGATTCAACAGCACTACCAGAGCAAGTCGTTAAAGACGCTGTTCTATCTGCATTTGGTTCAGCAGGTCAGCGTTGTTCAGCTTGTCGTATACTATGTGTACAGGAAGAGATGGCTGATGATTTGATCGAGCTGTTACAAGGCAATATGGCTGAGCTTTCTGTTGGCAATCCACTATACGCTGCCACAGATGTGGGTCCTGTGATTGATGCTGATGCCAAAAATGGTTTAGAGGCGCATATCGCCCGTATGGACGCTGAGCCAACCGCTACTATCTTGGCTCAAACACCAATGAGCTCAAGCTCGGTTGTCAGCCAAGAAAACTCTACCTTTGTATTGCCAACCGCAATCGAGGTAAGCAGTATTGATGTGATTGGTGGTGAGCACTTTGGTCCAATCCTGCACGTATTGCGCTATCAAGCACGTGATCTGAATAAGCTGATTGACGCTATCAACAACACAGGCTTTGGTTTGACGATGGGCATCCATAGCCGTATCGAAAAAACTGTTGAGCATATCGAGCGCCGTGCTTTTGTAGGCAACACTTATATCAACCGTAACCAAATCGGCGCGGTCGTAAACGTCCAGCCATTCGGTGGTTGTGGCCTGTCTGGTACTGGCCCGAAAGCAGGTGGCCCGCACTATGTTGCACGTCTGATGCAGCTTAGCTCAGAATCAAATGGCAGCAACCAAGCAAATGCTAACACCCAAACAACCACTCAAACAGAACTCGCATAAGGAGTAGCAACATGGCGACTGAATTCAAAAAAAATCATGCCCAGGTTTGTGAATCTTGGCGACTACTTGGCGCAGTTAACCGCGCAACGTACCTAGAGGCGGCAATTCCAAAGTTGTCTCTATTGACTGGTGATGCCAACAAAGCAAAGCGTTTATTCAATCACCTATTGAGCGCGGCTCCTAGTTTGGATGAGACGCATCGTATGACTGGTGCGACAGGTGAGTCAAACGACTTGTACGTCACTGGTCGTGGTAAGACAATGGTCATTGGTGGCGAATCAGCCAGAGCAATGGCAGTGCTAGGGCAACTGATAGCCGCATTATTGACTGGTAATGAAGTCATACTGCATTGCCCAAGCCAAGATGAGATGTGCAATGAAGCCGCTAAAATCCTGTACGATACGGGTATTAGCGAAGATGTATTGAGCGTGGCTAATGACTCGCAAACCATCACGCTTTTATACATTGATCGTCTTGCTCAGGTGGCCGTTTCTGGTAACCACAGCGAAGTACAAGCCATCAGTCAAGAGCTTGCTAAGACAGATGGTATTTTGACTCAAGTCATCAGTGTCACTGATATGGAAGGACTGTCTGAGATGCTAACGCCTGATTATCTGCATCGTTTTGTCACTGAGCGTGTTAAGACGATTAACACCACAGCAATCGGTGGTAACGCGAGCTTGCTTGAGCTTGGTACAGAGTAATAGTATTAACGACCAACACGTTTAGTGTTTATAGTGGTTTTAATAAATACTAAGCGGCGTTTGATACATCATTATGAGTATTGAACGAGTAATTGTGTAATATGCATAAGAAAAAACCGCTATCTGAGTAATTATCAGATAGCGGTTTTTTTATTGTGCATTATTCAGCTAAAATTTGATGATTATGTTTTATTCAGTCATATTGACCCATATCCAACCATTTTCTAACCATTCGCTTAAGTCGTCAGCTGCAACGTCTGCCACATCATCATATCTCAATGATTCACCATCAGCCAAGCGCATTAATACTGCGATAGCGACTTCATCAAGCCCATCGAGACGCTGTCCGTTGGCATATAGAGTGATGCCATCACGGGTTTGATTATAGAGCAGACGATTGCTATAGTCCGCTTGCAATAGCGCACCCCCAGACAATGCTTTCATGAGCGCTTCAGTATCCAGTGTTTCCTCTGGCATCAGCGCATCGTATTGGCGCTTACTCACCACCTCAGAGACTGCTTGACGAATCATATCATCACCGCGCTCAGATTGTAGCATCTCTAGCAATTGCGCTTTGATCGCCGCGATGCTGTCCGCTTGCAGTTCACCTGAGTTCTGTAGCGTTTGTGGCAGTAGCATAGGGATGAATAACTGACTGTCATTGGTTGCAATATCTGCCACACTGTCGATGATTTGCATTAAATTTGGACGACGACATCCAAACGAGAAAGTCAGACAGTCATCTTGTGCCACCCCAAAGTGCGATAATTTAGGCGGTACATAAAGCACATCACCCGCTTCTAGTATCTCATCAAAGATAAGCTCACCCATATCGTCAAACAAGCGAATAGGCTCATCAGCAACAAACTCTGTCTGCTCATCACAGAATTTGCCCAACTGCCAGCGCCGTGAACCATAGCCTTGTGCCAAAAATACATCGTAGTCGTCATAATGTTTACCGACCGACCCACCTGCTGGCGCGTAGGAAACCATAATATCGTCACGCTGCCACTGCGGAATAAAGTCAAATGCTTGCCACAACTGACCGAGCTCTGGTGACCACTGTTCAAGGTTTTGTACCAATACGGTCCATTGCTCTGGTAGGTTTTCAAAATCAGTCTCGCTCAGTGGGCTTTTTTTGAGTTGCCACTGTGCCTGACCTTCTTTTTTACTGGCTGCTTGGGTTAGCAAGCGTGCGCTAGCATCTTCTTCAAGGGCAAGACCAATCATATCATCTGGCTCAAACATATCGATCAGCTGCGGTAAGCCTTGCTTGATGAGTAAGGGTTTCTTTTGCCAGTATTCAGCCAAAAACTGCTCAGGCGTAATAGAGTCGGGTAGACAAAGAGGAATAGAATTCATGGGTAAATCCATATTGTAAATGCGTATGAGATTGATAGTAAGAGAGGCTTTATGGAAAGGTTTTAATCGTTTATGATGATCACCTATCTGATGGCTATCATCAGAGCAGCCACTGAATCGTAGGAAAGTTATGAAAAAATTACATTTTGTTGTCATTATTGCCAGTATGTTTTTCTTGCAAGCTTGTGTCCATAAAATCGTCACCGTGCCTGCCAAAATCGCCTACAAAACCACCAAAGGTGTGGTCAAAGGCACTGTCGCTGTTGGTAAAGCCATCATACCAGGTGACAGTGATGATGATAAAAAGGACGATTAGTCACTTAATTAGATACCACTTGGTTTTGACGAGTTTGAAATAGCATAATACCAGCCGAAATTAGCCCACCGAGTAATGCTAAAGCCATATCTTTGTGGGCATCCCAAACATCACCCTGCTGACCGTTATACGCTTCAGCAGCTTCTGGTGATAACGTCATTGCAATGCTCCATTCGAGTAATTCGTAGAGCAGACTTGATGACATATTAATCATGAGAGCAAGTGCGATGAGTAGTTTGACAGATTGAACGTTAAAGATAGTCTTTGAGACATCTGCCATCGGATTGAACAGTAAAACCCCGTAGCTAAAATGGACAAGACGATCGTACATATTGCGCTGCCAGCCAAATAACTCATCTAAACGTATACCGAATAGTTGCTGCGTCCAGTCATTGTAGGGCACATAAGAGTATAGATAACGCGCACCGATAATATGAATGAGTAAAAATAGTGACGCGAGCACATAGGAGCGTGAGCTAACATAGCGATAGCGACAAGCACCTAGCATTATTAATGCCAAAAAAAGCAGCGTACCGAGCTGATGTAACAGGTAGCTCGACCACTCTAGAGGCTCAATGCTTGCCAGTACCATAACGATGAATACCGCAATTGTACTAGCAAGCACAGACTTATTATCCTGATGCATAGTGCTCGATGGCTGCTATTAATCGTTAAAATTACAGCTTGGCAATCCACTCTTTAATAGCGCGTGCTTGTTCAGCGGCATTACCGATATAAGTAGCAGGCGTCAATGCACGTAGGCGTTCTTTATCCGCATCGCTAACAGCCGATAGCTCATCGCTTTCAACAAAGGTTAGCATGGCTTCACGAGTCATGGCATTACCGCGAGTCAAGGCTTTTAGTTTTTCATACGGGTTTTCAACACGGTAGCGACGCATGACCGTTTGAATCGGTTCTGCCAACACTTCTTGCGCTTGATTCAAGTCGTCATTTAAACGCTGTGCATTTAGCTCAAGTTTACCTACACCTTTTAGGCATGCATCAAAAGCAATCATGCTCTGTGCTAGGCCAACACCGATATTACGTAATACGGTAGAGTCTGACAAATCACGCTGCATACGTGAAATCGGTAACTTCTCACCCAAATGGGCCAGCATAGCGTTGGCAACGCCCAAGTTGCCTTCAGAGTTTTCAAAGTCAATCGGATTAACTTTATGCGGCATGGTAGAAGAGCCAACTTCACCGTCTTTTAGGCGCTGTTTAAAATAGCCTAAGCTGATATATTGCCAAATATCACGGTTAAAATCGATCAAGATGGTATTGAAACGCTTAACAGCATCAAACAACTCAGCGATATAGTCATGTGGCTCAATTTGAGTCGTATAAGGGTTAAAGGTTAACTCTAGACGCTGATTGATAAATGCTTCAGCATGACTCTGCCAGTCGACGTCAGGATACGCTGAAAAATGCGCATTGTAATTGCCAACGGCGCCGTTGATTTTACCCAATAACTCTACTTGATTGATTTGCTTGATTTGACGAGCAAGGCGGTAGGCCACGTTTGCCATCTCTTTACCCAATGTCGTTGGACTGGCTGTCTGACCATGTGTACGTGATAGCATTGGTTGATCAGCATGAGCAATCGCTAAGTCAACGATGCTATCAGTCACTTGCTGCATTTTGGCAACGACAAGCTTGCAGCTGTCTTTGAGCATCAATGCATACGATAGGTTATTGATATCTTCACTGGTACAGGCAAAGTGAATAAACTCAAGAGAATCAATTAAAGCATCCTGACCCCGGAACTTGTCCTTGATAAAGTACTCAACCGCTTTTACATCATGATTGGTCGTCGCTTCGATGTCTTTGATCGCTTGGGCATCGGCTTCACTAAAATCATCAACGATTGCATTCAAAAAAGCGTTGGTCTGGTCATCAAATGCTGCTAATTCACCAATTGCACTGTTGTCAGCTAAAGACTGCAACCAGCGAATCTCTACCGTAACGCGAGCTTTGATTAGACCAAATTCAGATAAATAAGGACGTAAGCTGTCAGCCTTTGATGCGTAACGACCATCAATTGGAGAGAGAGCGGTAAGTGGGGTCATGGTTGTGCCTCAGTAGTTATGAAATAAAAAACTGCAAGAGTCTAGATAAAAAATTACCATATAAAAAACGGCGTCGAAATCGTTGCGCGTAATATAGCAGAAATATGATATTAAAAAAGCGGTCTATGCAAATAAAGCGATGTTGACCCTCGTCAAAATAAATCTATTTACTGCATCAACATCTGTGCTTTAAGTTGGGTGTTAGGAAGGCAATTAAAATCCACATGGTGCATCGATAGATTCAATCACGCCGCCGCCTAGACATACCTCGTCGATATAAAATACCGCTGACTGACCAGGAGTGACAGCGCGCTGCGGCTCATCAAATACCACTCGAACCTCACTGCCATCAGCATTGGTCGCAAACACGCGGCACGCTTGATCAGGCTGGCGATAGCGAGACTTCTCCATACAGGCTAAGCCTTCGTCGCTAAACACATCCGCAGGTGGTAAACCATTAACCCAATCGAGTTTATAGGCTTTTAGCTCGTTGCTCATTAGCATGGGATGTTCATGCCCTTGACCGACGATTAAACGATTTTTCTCTAAGTCTTTTGCCAATACAAACCACGGCTCCTCGGGACGGTCTTTGACACCGCCAATGCCGATGCCGCCGCGCTGACCCAATGTGTAATACATGAGGCCATCATGAGTACCGATGACTTTATTGTCATCAGTAAGTATCTCGCCTTTTTGGGCAGGCAAGTACTGTTGTAGGAAATCTTTAAAACGGCGCTCACCAATAAAGCAAATACCCGTAGAGTCTTTTTTCTTAGCCGTCGCTAGGTCGTGCTGTTCAGCAATCTGACGTACCACTGGCTTTTCAAGCTCGCCAACTGGAAATAGCGTTTTAGCGATTTTGTCACCGCCAACCGCATGCAAAAAGTAACTTTGGTCTTTATTATTATCAAGACCGCGTAAGAGCTGCGCAACCTCGTCACCTTCGGCATTGATATAGTTCACACTGCGGCGTGTATAGTGACCGGTCGCGATATAATCTGCACCAAGCGTCAACGCATAGTCTAAAAACGCCTTAAACTTAATTTCTTTGTTGCACAAGATATCAGGGTTTGGGGTGCGTCCTGCTTTATATTCTGCCAAAAAGTGCTCGAATACGCGATCCCAATATTCCATCGCAAAGTTGGCCGTGTGCAGTTTGATGCCAATTTTGTCACATACGGCTTGCGCGTCTGCGAGGTCATCCATTGCTGTACAGTATTCGGTGCCGTCATCTTCTTCCCAGTTCTTCATAAACAGCCCTTCAACCTTGAAGCCTGCCTGCTGAAGTAATACGGCTGATACAGAAGAATCGACCCCACCTGACATACCGACGATCACATGCTTGGTGCTAGGATTTTCGACATCAGCAAGTGTTAAAGGGCGATGAGCATTAAAAGACTCAGAAACGGGTGTGCTTGAAGTATCTTGTATGGCTGACATAAAACGGCTCAACTATTTATACGTTATCCAAAGCAAACAGTGACGCCAAAAATTATGCATTTACTACAATACGTAGCCTCAGCACAACAACGTCAGCTTGTCTTTTGGATCTGGTATTATGATAAAATAAACGTCATATTATACCAGTTAATTGAAACTGGTGGCGACCGATGGTGACTGGCTACTCGTAAAACCACTTTGAAAATTCAGATAGTGGTTTTGAATTATTTTAATCACCTTTAACTCATCTTGGAATAATAATGATAAAAATTGGTCAAGGTATCGATGTTCATGCTTTTCATAATAATGGTCAGCAGCAACAATATGTCATTCTAGCGGGCGTGCCGATTGAGCATTCTCATAGTTTGCTCGCACACTCTGATGGGGATGTGGTCTTGCATGCATTGGCTGATGCGCTGCTGGGCGCACTTGCACTTGGCGATATTGGGCAGCATTTTCCTGATACCGATGCGGCACATGCTGGATTGGATTCAAGGATTTTGCTGCGTTATGTTTATAGTAAAGTGCAAGAGGCTGGTTATAGTCTAGGCAATGCTGATATTACGGTGATGTGTGAACGTCCAAAGCTGGCACCGCACAACAAAGCGATGCGCGCTAATATCGCTAGTGACTTGCAAACGGATATTAGCAATATCAGTGTGAAAGCGACCACGACTGAAAAATTGGGATTTACGGGTCGTCAAGAGGGCATCATGGCCAATGCCGTGGTATTATTAGTCCCTAATGCTATCGAACCTATATAGATCGTAATTCGTGCTTGTAATACAGCGGCAGTCGCCCCATGTATGAGCCACGTCTTTACACAATTATTTTATATAAATCATCATTTTAATGAACCGCTTTATCAATAGGAGCTTTTATGAGTGAGCAAACCCCAAACACTACTGCAAACGACGTTGAACAATTGATCCGTGATCAAATCCGTGACAATAAAGTCATTATCTACATGAAAGGCACACCGCAATTTCCGCAGTGTGGTTTTTCAGCCCGCTCTATCGAAGTGTTGACTCAGATTGGTCGTCCATTTGCGTTTGTAAACATTTTAGAAAACCCAGAAATCCGTGCAACGTTGCCAAAAATTGCGAACTGGCCAACGTTCCCACAATTATGGATTGATGGCGAGTTGATGGGCGGATCAGACATCATCTTGCAAATGTATCAATCAGGCGAGCTAAAGCCATTGGTTGAAGCAAACAGCCCTGCTGCTTAATACTTAAAAGTGTGAATTGGATGTCTTTAATGTCCAATTAGTCTTTGTAAGATACGAGTGTAAGATACGAGCACAGCAAACCCAAGTAGTCATTAATGGCTATTTGGGTTTTTTTATTATTGCTATTAGTGTCACTAATACTCTATCTATTCTAGTCCCTACTAGTATTTCCACGCGCCTATGTCATTAGGCTTCGTTGTTTTTATGGGATTTACCCCCATCTAGTGTCCAAGATACCAGCGATATAAATAATAATTATCAGACAATTAAGAGAGCTTTATGAATAACCAAACCAGTGAACAGTTAAATGAGCAGAGAGAAGCGGCTGAGCAGGCGGCGATTGAAAAGCGTCGTGAGCGTTTAAAAAACGAATCTACGCGGATCATTGAGATTGCTAATAATGAGTCATACTCAGCACTGAAGTGTATTCATCAGCTTAGTGTGGCGGGCGGTGCAACTGAAGCGACCTATATCGCTATTGAACAGCGCATTGTTGTGGACCAAGATCCAGCAGGTGCTTATCACTTGGCATTGTTGGCTCAAAACACGCCAGATTTGCCAATCGATGCTCGTCAGCTTATCGAATTAGTAGTCAACAAGGGTGATAACCATCAGCGCTTGGCCTTGCTCAAAAACTTACCATTACCGCCAGTTGAGCTTATCAAAGCGCAGATTTTAGCGAGTGATGATGGTGAGGCGATTGGTCAAATGAATGCCTATCTACAGATAAACCCAGAAGGGTATGGTAGCCATCATATGCTGTCTAGCGGTCAATCGGATCAGATCGTACCCTTGAGCCGTGGAAACAGTAATAACTAAGAGATCATTACGAACTCAAAAGCTAACAACCAAAGTGATGCTGGCGTAAGTATCTTTGCGCTTAATTATAATAGTTTTTATCCTAGCGTTTTTTAAGCGTGAAAAAATTGTTATAATGATGGGTTATTCAACCAATTATGAACGACTTATCTGAGTCGTTATCTTTTTTATAAATTCGACTGACGTTTATTTGTCGATTGCCGTGTTCTTTACTAATAGAATATGACCATCGGCAGCGTTATGAGTCAAGTGAGGCACATATGCAATACCCAAAACATTACGATGTGATAGTAATCGGCGGTGGTCATGCTGGTACAGAAGCTGCTCTGGCGGCTGCACGTATGGGCGCTCAGACCTTATTGTTGACCCATAATATCGAGACGCTTGGTCAGATGAGCTGTAATCCCGCGATTGGCGGTATCGGCAAGTCGCATCTGGTACGTGAGATTGACGCATTAGGCGGCGCGATGGCGCTAGCAACGGACAAAGCAGGCATCCAGTTTCGTGTACTAAACAGCCGTAAAGGCGCTGCCGTGCGTGCCACACGTGCGCAAGCAGACCGTATCTTGTATAAAGCGGCTATTCGTCATACGTTAGAGAATCAACCAAACCTAGATATATTTCAGCAAGCCGCTGATGATATCTTAGTAGAGAATGGCCGTGCGACAGCTGTTGTGACCTCTACAGGTATTATTTTTAAGACCGAAACAGTCGTATTAACCTCAGGGACTTTCTTGGGCGGCGTCATTCATATTGGTCTAGAAAACTCAAATGGTGGCCGTGCAGGGGATCAGCCTTCTATCAAGCTCGCCGATCGCTTGCGTGAGCTGAACTTGCCAGTAGGGCGCCTAAAAACAGGTACACCAGCGCGTATCGATGCACGTAGCGTTGATTTTAGCGTGATGACGGTACAGCCGGGTGATACGCCGCTGCCTGTCATGAGCTATATGGGTGATGTCTCTATGCATCCTGAGCAGGTCAACTGCTATATCACACATACCAATGCGCGTACTCACGACATCATCCGTGAAAATCTTGATCGCTCACCGATGTTCTCTGGCAAAATCGAAGGCGTGGGCCCGCGTTATTGTCCATCTATCGAAGATAAAATTCATCGTTTTGCGGATAAAGATAGCCATCAGATATTTATTGAGCCAGAAGGCTTGACCACGCATGAGCTGTATCCAAACGGTATCTCAACGAGCTTGCCATTTGATGTGCAGTTAGACTTCATTCACAGTATGAAAGGCTTAGAGAAAGCGCATATTACTCGTCCAGGCTATGCCATCGAGTATGATTATTTCGATCCACAAAACCTAAAGCCCACGCTTGAGACCAAATCGATTGATCGTCTGTACTTTGCTGGTCAAATTAACGGTACGACTGGCTACGAAGAAGCGGGCGTGCAGGGTTTGCTAGCAGGGACCAATGCCGCATTGGTCACGACCAATAACAGCAAGTTTGACACGTGGACCCCGCGCCGTGATGAAGCGTATCTTGGCGTACTTGTGGATGATTTGATCACCCATGGTACGACCGAGCCTTATCGTATGTTTACGAGCCGCGCAGAATATCGTTTGCTGCTACGTGAAGACAATGCCGATCAGCGCTTGACTGAGACGGGTCGTAAGCTAGGTCTAGTAGACGATGTGCGCTGGCAGGCTTACCAAGAAAAAATGGAAGCGATCTCGACAGAGACGTCACGATTAAAAGATATGTGGGCCACGCCGACAAATACCTTGGGTCAGAAACTATCTGAGCAGACAGATGAGGTGCTCTCTAAAGAATCGACTGCCTTTGATTTGCTAAAGCGTCCGCAAATACATTTTGCTGATATCGCGGCTATTACTGACTCAACCGTTGATGCGCAAGTAGGAGAGCAGATCGAGATTTCTGTCAAATATGCCGGCTATATCGATCGTCAGCAAGAAGATATTGATCAAATGAAGCGCTTAGAAAACACGGCGCTACCGCTAGATTTTGATTATAGTGTGGTATCAGGGCTATCAAACGAGATTGTACAAAAACTCACGCAAGTTCGTCCTGCGACGCTTGCTCAGGCTGGACGTGTCAGCGGTGTCACACCTGCGGCCATACAGTTATTGGCGATGACGGTCAAAAAACATAAAAAAGCAAAGGCTGCGCTAGACTCGTAACAGCGATGCGATACACTTTTTTGTCATACATCACTTGTAGTGTAAAAGCCCGTAATACAGATTATTGCGGGCTTTTGTTTTGTTTTTTATGGTGATTATAAAAAGAAAAATGCATGCAAACTTGTCTTGCTTGCGACTTTGTCTTTATACTAGGTCGTAATATTTAAATACTATTTGTTAATTTATCACGTTGATGCTCATACCATGATGGGCTCGTCATCGAATTGAGCCTATTTATGATTGATGCCATTGTTTTTGCGATTACTATTGTCTTTCCCAACCTTGCCTTAATGTGGTTGGGTTTTTTTATGCAAAGTCGCGGCGAAACCAGCCAAGTTTTTATTGATCAGGCCTCAAGCTTTGTCTTTAATTACTGCTTGCCGTGTTTGCTATTTTTTAGTGTGGTTGATAGTAATGTCGATTATGGTCAGCAGATTAAGCTTATTTTTGTCGGTATATTAGTAACGTTTGTGCTGTTTATTGGCGCAGAGCTGTATGCCAAACGCTTCGTCAAACGTCCTGCTGATCAGGGCGTTTTTGTACAAGGTATTTTCCGTAGTAATATGGCGATTATTGGCCTTGCAACCGTTGCCAATGCTTATGGCGAGCGCGGCTTGAGTATTGGTGCCGTCTATATGGGCGTGGTGACCATTCTGTTTAATATTTTAGCGGTCATCACTTTGAGCCGTGTCTCCAAAAGTGTGGATGACACATTGATTAGCCGCAGCACGATGATACTCAAAAAAGTTTTTACCAACCCACTTATTTTGGCATTGCTATCAGCATTCGCTTATAAGGCATTGCCATTGCCACCGCTTACAGGCGTCATTCATACAACGGGTGATCTATTAGCAGCGGTTGCATTGCCGCTGGCACTGATTTGCGCTGGTGCTAGTATTGATTTGAAATCGATGCTGAGTGCCTCAGGGTTATCTATGCAGGCAAGTATTGGTCGGATTGTGATTGCACCCACCGTCGCCATTGCGATTGGTTTGGCATTTGGTTTATCAGGCGTCCATATGGGCGTGTTATTTTTGATGGTGGCATCACCAGCCGCAGCGGCCAGTTATGTCATGGCAAAAGCGATGGGGGGTAATGACATATTGGCGGCCAATATTTTGGCGTTTACGACGGTGGTTGGTATGTTTGGCATGGCGTTTGGTGCGGCAGCATTACGTGCGCTTGGTCTGATGTAGCTTATATAGTCAGTGCTTTGTTGGACATAGCGTCAACTGGTCGTTGTAATACTAAAAACTCCCTTTTTTCTATTTTGAAAAAAGGGGGTTTTTAATGTCAATTTATATTGTCTCGGTTACGCTTTTCTTCTCGACGTTGCTTACGCTTAGGACTGGTACGGTAGGTCAGATACCCACCGATAGCCATGACTGCAAGAAATGCCAAGATATACATAAATATCGACGAGCCAATCATAAGTGATGCACCGATAACCGCAGTTGCTTCCATGTCAAAAATCCAGTTAAGGTTTGGCAATAATTATGCAAGTGTCTCATTTGATTGTAAAGTAAATAAGTTTAGCTCCGGTGTAAGTTCAAGTGAACGAATACGCGCTGCTTGATTATGTACATTAGCGGTTACAATCAATTCATCTGGTTGATGGGTTGCCAAAAACGCAGCCAATTTTGGTTTGACCGTTTCGACAGAACCAATAAATGAGATGGAAAGTGCATTATCTACCATCATTTTTTCAGCTTGGCTCCAGATGCTGTCCATATCGTGTGTAGGTTTTGGCATCTGACCTGTCTCCCCGCGGCGCAAACGTACAAAACTCTGCTGTGCTGAGGTAAAGTGATATTCGGCAGTTTCGTCATCATCAGCGAGTAATAGATTTGCCGCCAGCATGACATAAGGCTTATCTAAATAGGCAGACGGCTTGAACTGCTCACGATAGGCTTTAATTGCTTGTCCTAGCATTTGCGGAGCAAAATGAGAGGCAAACACATAGGGCAGTCCTAAATGCGCAGCTAAGGTTGCGCCAAATAAAGATGAGCCTAATATCCAAATAGGGACGCCTGATCTGGCACCAGGAAATGCTTGTACAGGGCTGCCATCTGTATCATTGCCCAAGAAGTACATCAGTTCTTGGACATCTTGTGGAAAACGCTCGGCGTCTTTCATTTGGCGGCGCAGTGCCTGAAACGTCGCCCCATCAGTACCAGGGGCGCGTCCTAAACCCAAGTCAACACGGTCGCCATATAATGCTTGCAAAGTACCAAACTGCTCAGCAATTACCAAAGGCGCATGATTAGGTAGCATGACACCGCCCGCCCCAATACGGATGCGCTCGGTTTGGCTACCGATATGTGACAGCAGGACTGAGGTCGCTGCACTAGCGATACCTGGCATATTGTGATGTTCAGCCATCCAGTAACGGTTTAAGCCAGACTTCTCTGCTTGCTGCGCGGTTTGTACCGTTTGAGCAATACCTTCAGCGATGGTGTTGCCTTCAGGTACTGGTGCGAGATCTAAAAAAGATAAAGGGATTTTGTTATTCATAAATTATCCAGTAGAGTGATTAATTATTTTCTCTTGATATGCTTGTCACCATTACCGATTTCAAGCCGTGTTACAGAGTAGCAATAAATCGTAACAAAGCGCCATTAGTGGGTAGTAGGTATAGCTAGCAAAAGATAAGGCTGCTGATAAGCTTGCTATCAAATATATCTATATCAAAAGTATTTGTATAACAAAACCAGTCGCACATAAAAAAGCAGGTAACCGAAGTTACCTGCTTTTTTGAAATGACATTATGTAAATGGTAAGTTTTTTAAATCACTTATTTGGCTTGATCGCCAAGCTTATAAGCCACAACATAATCACCAATCTTCGTACCTACTGAACCATGTCCACCAGCTACCAATACCACCATCTGCTCACCTTTAGAGTTCAAGTAGGTCATAGGTGTAGCCTGACCACCTGCTGGAATACGAACATTCCATAGCACATCGCCATTCTTTAGATCATAAGCACGGAAGTTGTTTTCTGTTGCTGCTGACAAGAAGGCGACGCCACCTTTAGTGATGATAGGTCCGCCAATACCAGGCACCCCCAATTCAAACTTGATTGGAATAGGAGATAAGTCCTGTACAGTACCGTTTTTGCGCTGATAAGCAATCTCACCTGTGGCCAGATCAGCACCTGCGATCGTACCCCATGGTGGCTGCTGACAAGGTACACCAAGTGGTGATAAGAATGGTCCCATCTCTACCGCATAGTCTGCGCCTTCATTGGCATTCACACCTTGTTCACCTTTATTGGTCTCAACATCGCCAAGTGTGTCTTTAGGGATGAGTTTTGAGGTAAAGGCAAGGTAAGTTGGCATGCCGAACATCACGCCATTTTCAGGATCGACAGCGAGTCCGCCCCAGTTAAAGGTACCAAAGTTACCAGGATAGACTAACGTACCGTTGGTTGATGGCGGCGTGTAGCGACCGTCGTAGTTGAGTTTGTTGAACTCAATACGGCACATCATCTGATCGATGAGACTTGCGCCCCACATGTCTTTTTCTTTCAACATCGGCGGCGCAAAGCTCAAGCCAGAGTAAGGTTGCGTCGGAGCAGCATGTTCACCAGCAATGAGGTAGCCTTGCGGTGCATCACGCTCTTTGATAGGTACAATAGGCTCGCCTGTTGCACGGTTCAAGACGTAGACATCGCCTTGTTTGGTCGGTATAACCAACGCAGGTTGGACACCATTAGCGGTATTTAAGTCAAGCAATGTTGGCTGAGCAGGCGTATCCATATCCCAAAGATCATGATGGACAAACTGCTGTACCCAGCGCGCTTCACCTGTTTTAAGATCTAGTGCGACCACAGAGGTTGCATACTTTTCTTCAGCAGCATTACGATAGCTACCGAGCTGATCGGGCGTGCGATTGCCCATTGGGAAGTAGGCCAAGCCAAGCTCTTCATCAGCACTGGCAGTCGACCATGAGTTTGGCGAGCTGGTGCGATAGACTTGAGTTGGATCATTGACATCAAAAGGTGCTGTGTTGTCAGGATCGCCTGAATCCCAGTTCCACATAAGCTCGCCAGTATTCACGTCATAAGCACGGATCACACCAGAGGGTGAGTTCACATCATAGTTATCATTGACGGCACCAGCAACAATAATAACCCCACCTGCGACGACGGGTGCAGACGTTGAGTAGTAGTAGCCTGCTTGCGGGAATGGCATGTTGTGCATGAGGTCTAATGCACCATCTTCACCAAAGTCTTGACAGCGTTGTCCCGTTTTTGGATCTAATGCATATAGCTTGGCATCAGAGGTTGGAATAAAGATCTTGGCATCACATTGCTTAGATGCGTTTTCAAAGGTATTACCCGCGATTTTTTGTACCATTGTATCGCTAGTGGCAGCAGATTTGCGAGCGACGACGGACGTATCGTCAGTGGCGCTATTATTAGCTGACTCAACAGTAGCAACCGGAGCGGTATTATCCGTGCCAGCTTGACCAGCATAGTAAGATACACCGCGACAGGTTTGATGCTGACGTTGGAGGTTTTCGCCAACCTTAGGATCAAACTTCCACAGTGTCTCACCAGAGTCGGCATCTAATGCTAATACCCAGTTATGCGGCGTACACATATACAAGGCGTTGCCGATTTTTAATGGGGTTGCTTGATAAGTGGTTTCACCAACATCATTAGGACCTTTGACATCACCGGTTTGGATTTGCCAAGCGAGTTCTAAATCTTTGACATTATCAGTGTTGATCTGAGCCAGAGGAGAGTAGCGTTGTCCATAATCAGTACGACCATACGCGCTCCATTCTCCATCTGGTGTTTGTTCGCCATTTGATAATGGGTCGCCAAGGTTGGTAGAAGTGGCGTTTTGATCGCCGTCATCTTTGGCAGTTAAATCGAGCTCGCCCAATTTGTCGGTGGCATTATTGGCCATACTACCGAAAGAGAGCAGTGCGCCCACAACCACACTGGCCATTAGTCCCCAATAATAAAGAGGACTTTTCTTAACGTTGTTGGTGGTTGTTACTTGAGCGTGTTTCCCGTACATCTTCTTAGAGACCCACGGTAAAAGCATTAATAAACCAAATATTAGTGGGAAACCCAAGCGAGTTGCCAGCGCCCACCAATAAAATCCAGATTCCCACAGTGCCCAAACCATCGTTATGACGATGAAAAGAGCGTAGAGGCCGTAAGCGCTCCAGTGTTTTTTGAACAACAAAAAAGCGGTCGCAAGCATCGCTGCGCCAGCAAAAAGATAGTAAGGACTACCGCCTAAAGAGAGCAGATAAGCGCCGCCAATAATCAAGGGGACGGCAAAAACTGCCATAATGATCGCTACGAGTTTTTCCATGAGCGGTATCACCTGTTACATAGAAGCAAATGGACATGCAGTGATCGACACCCAGTACAATTAAATGTCTAGGCGTCCAGCAATACATGCAGAAATAAAACGTTGAATAACGTTCTAGACTGTATTTTATCACTTATACATAAGCTCGGTAAAGGTGGGGTAAGGTAAGACCAGCGGTTTAGACCCTTTGTTTTAGTTGTCGAATTGCTTCTGACACAGCTCCATAAAGGCACGACCGTACTGGCGGATTTCCGCATCATCACGCACCGCCATCCAACTGGTAAACCGTCCAAAATGATCGACGGGGATGGCGGTTAGGTTCTGATAATGACTCGGTTCAAATGCCATCTCGGCAATGATACCAATGCCTAAGCCAAGTCCTACATAGGTACTAATCACATCCGCATCAAGCGCGGCGAGTACGATATCTGGCTCTAGACCTGCTGCTTCAAAGGTATTATCAATCGCGCCGCGTCCAGTAAAGCCGCCGTGATAGGTCACAATGGGATAGCTGGCAAGGGTTGGCAAGTCGATAGAGTCTTGCTTGGCAAGTTCGTGATCGCTTGGCACGATGACACGATGCGTCCAGTCGTAATAGCGGTAGCATCTGAGATAGTTATTGTGAAGTAAGGACTCCGTTGCGATGCCGATATCAGCCTGACCACGAATCACCATCTGCGCGATGGTCTCAGGATCGGCTTGTTGCAAGATCAAATTGACTTTGGGAAAGCGATCTTTGAATTCTTTAACCACCTTCGGCAGCACATAGCGTGCCTGCGTGTGGGTCGTCGCAATGGTCAATGTGCCGATATTAGGATTATTAAAATCTAGGCTTAGATTTTCAATGGTACGAATCTCGGCAAAGATAGATTCGATATGTGGCATAAGCGCCGTACCCATGGTGGTCAGCCCTGTCAGACGCTTTCCTTGACGAATAAATACTTCGGTCTTCAGTTGGTTTTCAAGTGCCGCGATATGCTTTGACAAGCTCGATTGGCTGGTATGTAGCACCGTGGCTGCTTGACTTAAGTTATAGCCATTAATCACCGTATGCCAGACTGTTTCCAACTGTTTGAGCTGAATTTGCAAATGTCGCTGATTGACCACTACATCGATTGCCATCACTGAATCCTATTGTGTAACAATACAAACCTTACCTATATTTGAAAGATTTGTATATGAAAGTAAAAACTTACAAATGTGCCATAAGAGCGTAGTGTAAAACAAAGCTATTATTCTTGTATATAATAAATAGCTATCAATTTATGATAATTATGAATATAGGTTTTTTATAGTCCTCTTGCTTTTACGGTATTTCTTATAGTCGTTTGTTTTATTTAGATGGGGTGTGTAACTTAGAATATTTAAGACTGTTGAATATCTAAATTTTAGGCATAAAAAAACAGCTACCTTCTAAAAGGTAGCTGTTCATGATTGATAGACTTACTCACTGTTCATTAATCTAATCAATAATGCTTACTCAGCAACGTCATAACGATCCGCATTCATGACTTTACTCCAAGCGCTAACGAAATCACGAACGAATTTCTCTAAGTTATCATCCTGCGCATATAGCTCAGCATAAGCACGCAAGATAGAGTTTGAGCCAAATACTAAATCCACACGGCTGGCTTGCCATTTGGTATTACCAGTACTGCGCTCACGTATTTCGTAACTATTGACCGTGTTGCTTGGCTCGTCACCTGTTTTCACGGGATGCCACGTGTAGTTCATGTCGGTCAAGTTGACAAAGAAGTCATTGGTCAAGACCCCAGCACGGTCAGTGAAGACACCTTGTTGGCTTTGACCATGGTTGGTATCAAGGACGCGCATACCGCCAATCAATACTACCATCTCAGGCGCTGTCAATCCCATTAGCTGCGTGCGATCGAGCAGCATCTCTTCAGGAGAGACTGCATAGTCTTCTTTGACCCAGTTGCGATAGCCGTCATGCAAAGGCTCTAAGTCTGCAAAAGATTCGGTATCGGTCATTGCCGCTTCTGCATCACCGCGACCTGCGGTAAATGGTACCGTAACCTCTATGCCTGCATCATTCGCTGACTGCTCAATAGCAGTATTACCAGCAAGCACAATCAAATCGGCCAAGCTTACGTCTTTATCAAAATCAGACTGAATGCGGGTTAACGCCTCAAGCACACGTTGCAGCTGCTCTGGCTCATTGCCTGCCCAGTCCTTTTGCGGGGCTAAGCGGATACGTGCGCCATTTGCACCGCCGCGATAGTCTGATGCGCGGAATGTACGTGCGCTGTCCCATGCCGTAACGATCAACTCACGGCGGCTCAAATCACTGCCCAATATTTGCGATTTTAGCGTCGCAATGTCATCAGCATTCAAGTCTGTATTGCCTGCTGGAATAGGGTCCTGCCAGATAAAGTCTTCGCTCGGTACATCTGCCCCTAAGTAACGAGATTTAGGCCCTAGGTCACGGTGAGTTAGCTTGAACCATGCTTTGGCAAACACCTCATCAAAATACGCTGGGTCGTTATGGAATTTCTCTGAAATCTCGCGATAAACAGGATCTTTGATCAATGCCATGTCAGCATCAGTCATGATTGGATTACGGCGGACACTGGGATCATGAGCATCTAATGGACGGTCTTCTTCTTTAATATCTGTGGGCTCCCACTGCCATGCACCTGCTGGACTTTTGGTTAATGCCCAGTTGTGATTCAAGAGTAGCTCAAAATAGCCATGATCCCATTGGGTTGGATTGGTTGTCCACGCGCCTTCGATACCACTTGAGACGGTATCACCGGCATTGCCATTACCTTTAGGATTGCGCCAGCCTAGGCCTTGCTCTTTGACATCCGCCGCTTCTGGCTCGTCTTCTAGTGTGGTCGCATCGCCATTACCGTGACACTTACCAACGGTATGACCACCCGCGGTCAAGGCAACCGTTTCTTCATCATTCATTGACATACGCGCAAACGTCGTACGCATATCTTGAGCGGTTTTCAATGGGTCAGGGTTACCATCGACGCCTTCAGGGTTGACATAGATTAAGCCCATTTGTACCGCTGCTAGTGGGTTTTCGAGGGATGCACGGTCTTTATCGCTATCGTAGCGGTTTTTGGTCGGTGCCAGCCATTCGCGTTCAGAACCCCAGTAGATGTCTTTTTCTGGATGCCAAATATCAGCACGACCACCAGCAAAGCCTAGCGTTTTAAAGCCCATAGACTCGTAAGCCATGTTGCCTGCCAAAATCATCAAATCAGCCCATGACAGTTTGTTGCCGTACTTTTTCTTGATGGGCCATAGTAGGCGGCGCGCTTTGTCTAGGTTGGCGTTGTCCGGCCAGCTATTTAGTGGCGCAAAGCGTTGATTACCAGTATTAGAACCGCCGCGACCATCGGCACCGCGATATGTACCCGCTGAATGCCACGCCATACGAATCATCAAGCCACCATAATGACCCCAATCTGCTGGCCACCACTCTTGTGATTCCGTCATGAGGTTTTTCAAATCGGTTTTGACCGCTTCTAAATCAAGTTGTTTGAAAGCTTTAGCATAATCAAAGTCTGCTCCCATTGGGTCAGTCTTTTTGTCTTGCTGATGCAATATGTCTAGGTTCAAGCTATTCGGCCACCAGTCAGTCGCAGCAGAGGCGGTGGTAGTATGCGCTTGATGCATGACGGGACAGCCGCCCATGCTAGGACGCTGCGGTGCGTGTGTTTGATCAACGTTTTCACTATGAATCGTCGGTCCCTTATCATCACCTTGATCATAAGTTGTATTGGTTGCGGTATCGCCGTTACCTTGGTGGTTTATCGGGCAACCAGCGGTATCTTGCGTGGTGTTTTTGTCGGTTGGGGTGTTGGTTGAATCGGACATGGCAAAACTCCTAGGCTATGGTAATAGAAAGAACAAACCGTCAATTAAGATAATCATTGTTGATATAGAGAGCATAACGAAGCACTGTTTATTTATAAAACTAATATATAAAAATTATATGTTTTAAATTATTAATCATTAATTCTTGGTGTAGTACCTCATCCAGCTTGCTATTAACGCCATTGCTCTTGCTACTAGGTAGGACAGTAATAAGCCGATCAAGTTTGTATTGATCCTACTTCTATCTACATATTGCCGATAAATGAAAGCGTTGTTAGACATCTTTGATGAGAGTAAGTAGTAAGAAAACTAAGGACTGGTTTAACCATAGTGAAAGATTGCTATAATCTTAGTTACTGCAGCGAAATATAAGCCGTTATGAAAGTGCCAGAATCAATGAGTTAATGCAAAAACATCTAGTCAAGGTAGCGGTTCTCAAGTACCATAACTGAATTTTGTTGTAATGATCATATTGGTGCAACGTAGAGCAATTTTTATCGATCTCTTGATGGATAACTGATTCTAAAGATTGATAAAAATTGTGCGCAGTTGTGTTATTTGTCTCAATTGTTGGTGAGTTATTATGTCTGCTGTCAAATCTGTACCACCCAAACCTCCCATCGCCAAAAAATCATGGGGCGAGGCGGCGAAAGCCTATCTTGATCGGCGTGCTATGATCATGCTGTTTTTGGGTTTTGCAGCTGGTATTCCTATTTTGCTTATTTTCTCCAGCTTGTCGTTATGGCTTCGTGAGGCGGGATTTGATCGCAGTGTAGTGACGACCTTTAGTTGGGCGGCATTGGGATATTCGTTCAAGTTCATTTGGGCGCCCCTAGTAGATGCGGTGCCGCTACCGATATTGACTAGATTACTGGGCCGCCGTCGTAGCTGGATTCTGATCGCACAGCTCTTAATTATTTTGGCGATTTATATGATGGCCAGTATCAATCCGACCGATGAGAGCAGTTTGCACTATATGGCCATGGCAGCCGTGCTATTGGGCTTTTCATCCGCCACGCAAGATATTGTGGTCGATGCCTATCGTATTGAGCTTGCCCCTGCGAGTTTTCAGTCAGTATTGTCAGCGATGTATACCGCAGGCTACCGTTTAGGGATGATTTTTGCAGGCGCAGGTGCGCTCTATTTGGCAGATTATTTTGGTTCGACTGAAGAGTTTTATAGTTACGAAGCATGGCGCAATACTTATTGGATCATGGCAGCAGTGATGGGCGTAGGTGTGGTGACCACGCTGATAATTCGGGAGCCTGTGAGCGAGCAGATACGTATTGATCGTCCCGCCTCTGACTATGCCCGTTTGGTACTGGTATTTGTATTGTCGGTCGCCGCTTTTATCATCGCTTTTGTCAATGTTGGTGCGTTACTGCCAGAGACAGACAGTGTGATGTTTGCCTTTGTACTCGAAGTGGTTCACCTGTTAGCCAGCTTACTGGTGGCATCAGTTGTGGGTTACTTATCTGTCAAAGTGGGCGTGGTCAAACAAGAAATGGCTTATACCACTTGGGTCGAACCAGTCGTTGATTTTTTCCGTCGTTATGGCAAAAAAGCATTATTGCTACTGGCCTTGATTGGGTTATACCGCATTTCTGATATCGTCGCAGGGGTCATCTCGAATGTCTTTTATCAAGACATGGGGTTCAGTAAAACGGATATTGCCAATGCAGTGAAACTGGTTGGTGTCATCATGGTTATTGCAGGTGGCTTTTTGGGTGGTATTTTGGCTCAAAAACTGCGTATGATGCAGGCGATGATGGTCGGTGCCATACTGGCTTGTGTGACGAATCTATTATTTGTCCTGCTCACTTACCATCCTGGTAGCTTGCCGCATATGTATGTGGCTGTGATTTTTGATAATTTGGCAGCAGGCCTTGCCAGCGCTGTATTCATTGCTTTCTTGTCTGCCTTGACCTCGATTCGTTTTACCGCGGTACAGTATGCTATTTTCTCCTCATTAATGACGTTGCTACCTAAGGTGATGGGTGGTTACTCTGGGGCTATCGTTGACAATATGGGCTATCCGTTTTTCTTTATTTTCACCTTTGCGATTGGTATGCCAATTTTGATCTTAATCTACTTGGTCGATAAACATATTATTATTGGTGATAATGATGACATATATGGTGATGACAAACTAGCGAAAGCAAATCCAAACCTGACCGATACCAATGAGCCACCGCGCGCTTCAGAGTAGCATTGGCAGTACTTTTATCTTTATTTACGATATCTTTAAGAGTGACTTATGACCGCATTGACCATTCGTCAAATAAAGCAGCAAATTGGTCAACTGACGAATGGTGAGACAAATCGTCAGATACCATCGTTTTGGCCAACGGATTGGCTGCTATATGTTATTGATAAACCTTCACTATTTTTGATTACTGACGAAGATTATCAGCTGACAGAAAGTGAGCAAAGACGGTTTTATACTGGTATGGTTAAGATGCAAGAAGGGACGCCGCTCGCTTATTTGACGGGTCAGCAAGCATTTTGGTCGCTGAATTTTAGCGTCAATGAGCACACCTTGATCCCGAGACCCGATACCGAGGTATTGGTCGAGCAAGTATTGAATTGGATCAATGCTCAGCCAGTATCTAATCGTCATAAGCGCTTACTTGACTTGGGTACAGGCTCAGGTTGTATTGCTATCAGTCTCGCTCATGAATTAAAAAAAGACAATTGGCAAGTGGTCGCCGTTGATTTGTCGCTTGAGGCGCTCGATATTGCTCGGCATAATGCGGATTTTAATGGTGTCACTAATATTGAATTTATCCAAAGCAGTTGGTATCAAGCGTTACCTACTGAGGACGAATGTCGGTTTGATGTGATTGTCTCAAATCCGCCTTATATTGATGAGGCAGACGAGCATTTGGCGGGACTAACCGCTGAACCGATTAGTGCGCTGAGTGCACCCAATCATGGTTTGGCTGATATCGAGCATATTGTCCAGCAGGCACCGTCTTATTTGTGCAAAAAAGGACTGCTGGCTATCGAGCATGGCCATGACCAAGGGGTTGCGGTTCGACGGTTATTTTTGGAGAATGGTTTTGAGTCAGTACACACGGTACAAGATTATGGTGGTAATGATCGTGTCACAGTAGGGCAATATCCATAAATAGGCTTTATGGATAGACATTTTTAATCATAGGTTGCAAAAAATATGGTAGACGATTTGGCACAGCTATCTGATGATGAGCTGCTCCGTTATGCACGGCAAATACTACTCGACGGTTGGGATATGGATGCCCAGCTGCGATTAAAGTCAGCACGCGTGGTGATAATAGGGGCAGGCGGCCTTGGTTGTCCAGCGTCTGAGACACTGGTGCGTGCAGGGGTCGGTTATGTGCATCTGATCGATGATGATGCGATCGAGGCAAGCAATCTGCAACGGCAAACGCTGTTTTTGCCAGAAGATATCGGTCAGTCCAAAGCGCTGACAGCAGCGGCTATGCTGGCTCGCATCAATCCTTTGATAAAAGCTTACGGCACCGTGGCGCGGTTAGATGAAGACAACGCTTATGAGTTGCTCAATCTAGCCTCTGGTAAGCCAGACTTATTACTAGACTGTACGGATAATTTTGCGACTCGTGATGTCATTAATCGCATTAGCGTACGCTATCAAATTCCATTACTCTCTGCCTCGGCAATTGCGATGCAAGGGCAGCTGGCGCTGTTTGAGCCACATCTAGACACAGGTTGCTATCATTGCGTGTTTGGCGCGCTTATGCATGATGAGGTTGCCGATGAGCGTACCTGTGCCAATTCAGGTGTGCTTGCGAGTACCACTGCGGTTATGGGTAACCTGCAAGCCAATACCGCCTTGCAGTATCTGGGATTAACCAAAAATCCACTGACAAATAAACTGCTTATATGGGATGGTAGGCAGATGCAGCAGCGGCTGATGGGTTACAGAAAAGATCCAGAATGCCCAGTCTGTAGCAGCCCTTATTGAATACTATGTCTTTGATATATTTTTAGTCTATTTTCGAAATTATCTATTTTCAAATCCTTTCTATTACCATAGTTGTTTTTTATGAAAATTCATCGTCCGCATTTGTTAAAGCATACCTTTAATGTCGTCAACCGTGTTCGCCAAACCGCGAGTGTCGCAGGTCTGTCTGCGCTAAGAGTGGCAAAAGGGGAAAAACCTGATGCAATACTACTCAAAGAAACCTTTGAGCAGTTAGGCACGACTTATATCAAAATCGGTCAGTTTATCGCGAGTACACCCTCGCTGTTTCCACGTGATTATGTCACCGCTTTCCAGAGCTGCTTGGATCAAACCACGCCATTGTCTTATGCTTATATCGAGCAAGTGCTAAAAGAAGAGCTGGCGACTGATGGCATAAATCTTGATGACAAGTTTGAATATATTGACTCAGAGCCGCTAGCATCAGCCTCTATCGCTCAAGTGCATGCCGCACGTTTGCACAATGGTGATGAAGTGGTGCTAAAGGTACAAAAGCCTGGTGTCGAGACGATCATGCAGACCGATTTAGGCGTATTGCATGGCGTGACCAAGCTGCTTGAAATAGTGATGCCATCGATGAGATTCGCAAGTATCGCGCCAATCATCGATGAAATTCGCCTGCGTATGCTTGCTGAGACGGATTTTATCGCTGAAGCACAAAACATCCGCGATTTTCAGCAGTTCTTAGCCGTCTCAGGTAATACTCGGGTAGTGGCACCAACAGTGTATGACGATCTGACCACCAAGCGTGTATTGACGATGAGCCGCCTATATGGGGTTTCTATGGTTGATGAAACGCTCATGCGTCAGTATTGCAGCGATCCTGCGCAAATCATGGCAGATACGTTAAACACCTGGTTTGCCAGTCTTATGCTGTGCAATAGTTTTCATGCTGACCTGCATGCGGGTAACTTGATGCTATTAACCGATGGACGTATTGGTTTCTTAGACTTTGGTATTGTCGGTAAACTCAAAGCCGAGAGCTGGCGTGCATGCATGGGTATGATGCAAGCGATGCAAGACAGTGACTATCAAGCCATGGCACGTCATATGATTGACATGGAGATGACGCATGGTGGCAATAAAGTTGATGTGGTTGCATTAGGTAACGATCTAGAGCGCATGATGATAACGATCATGGCAGAAGATAAGACCTTTACCAGCGGTGTGCCTTTTAACAGTAAAGAGCAAGCTGACGAGCTCAACAAAATGATGCTTGAGATTGTCGAAGTTGGCAAACGTCATGGTATTCATTTCCCGCGTGATTTTGCCTTACTGACCAAGCAAATGTTATATTTTGATCGGTTTATGCGTACGCTAGCCCCTGACATGGATATGTTTAGCGATCAGCGTGTACAAATGCTAGGACAGGATACGATAGGGACAACCACGTTAGATGTATTGTAGGGTTTGTTTTTATTTTATGATGTCCCAATAGTACCAATAACTGTTTTACCCCTGCTAGTTTTATTATTGCTTTTAATTATCTAACACAAAGGATTGTGTGCTAATTGCCACAAAAATGGCGCTGTCATGATGACTGCTATTAAAAGCCGTGTCGCTCCTACCATCACCAATGAAGCGGCCATTGCCTGTATCGGTATGTACTGTTTGGCAGTTGTCATGGGCTATGGACGCTTTCTCTTTACCGCCACTCTACCTGATATTATGGTGCAATTGTCACTATCAACGACGATTGCTGGCTGGCTAGCATCAATCAACTATATCGGTTATTTTATCGGTGCCCTCATTGCTATGTTTGTGCCTCAGCGTGCGACATGGCAGGCGATGACGCTTTGGGCAATAATCAGTGTTGTCACAACAATGCTACTGGTTATACCAAATATGTCGCTCACGTTATGGTATATCATTCGCCTAATCGCAGGCATTGCAAGCGGGGTAGCGATGATATTGAGCTCATCGTTTGTGATTCAAAACCTGAGCCCCGAGCGCCGTTCTATACTCTCGGCCATCCATTATGCAGGCATTGGTGTTGGTATTAGTGCTTCTGCCATTGTGACGTGGTGGCTTCTAACATTGGGCTATCATTTTGATGTGATTTGGCTGGTTGCAGGCTGCACCAGTTTACCGCTGATATGGCTCCTCTACGCGATAAAACCCAAACCAGTAGATAGTTTGGAGTCACAGTTGACCGATTCGAAACAGCACGTCTCAGTGTATCAGAGCTATTTGAACTTCAAACGCTCTTTATATGAAGCGATTTCTGGACACCATAAAGCGCTTGCTTTGCTTTTTGTTAGTTATATATTGGCAGGATTTGGTTATATCAGCTCAGCAACTTTCCTGCCCGTTATGGCAGCGCAGCGCTTAACGACACAGACCTATGCTGGATTGATGATTTGGTTGGTGGTTGGTATTTTTGCGATGCTATCAAACCCGTTATGGGGCGCGCTTGCCAAACGTATCGGTGAGGTAAAAACCCTAATGGGTCTGACGGTATTACAAGCATTGGGTATGTGCTTGCCAATTTGGCTGGAGGGGGCAGTTGGGTTGTACGCCAATGCAGCGATATTGGGATTGACCTTTGTCGGTATGGTATCGATGACCCTCACGTTGTTTAAAAACATCAATCCTGCTTATTCTAATTTACTGATTGCATTGGCAACGCTCGCCTATGCGCTAGGGCAGTTCTTGGGACCTTTGGTGACGGTAGCATTGGCAGGAGAGGATGGCAATTTCAATGCAGGGTTACTGGTCGCTGCTATTGGATTGATGATTGGACTGATTTTGATAATAATGTTTCGTAGACAGTCACCAACGCTCGCTTAGCATTTTTAACGCCATGAGCGCTCTATACGACGCTACGGCTGAATACCTCTCGCAGCTCAAAACTGGTGTGGACTTGGGCAACGCCTTCAATACGATTGAGGCGATGCAATAAAAACTCCTCATAATGTGCCATATCACGCACTCTGACTTTAATCAGATAGTCTTCTGTACGTCCTGTGACAATACTACAGCTCACGACTTCCTCAAAACTCTGAACGCTACGCTCAAATTGCTCAAAACGCTCAGCCGTATGACGATCCATACTGACGGCGATAAACACGGCAAGCGGATAGCCCAGTTTTTGCGCATCGGTTTTGGTATGGTAGCCTGTGATGATATTAGCGTCTTCTAAGCGTTTAATACGGCGGGCACAAGGGGTGGCAGAGAGATTGACACGCTCAGCAAGCTCCGTGATACTCATACGTGCCTGCGTCTGTAACAAGCGCAATAATTGCTTATCGATGTCATCTATATCTATTGTGCCCGTACTTCCAAAATGACTTTCTGGCATTTTTAGCGCCTCGATAGTGAATTTAGTTGATTGTAACTACTAAATTGGGTTTTTTCACTAAAATAATAGAAAATAAAGTAAAAAATAGCAGGTTTCTATTCGCTAAACTTTGCTATTATTATGGTGTAACTACTCGTTACCTTGTATGATAAATACAATTCTAAACAACAGCTAATCATCTAGCTAAACATACAAATAACCATATCATCTAAGGATTGATTATGTCTGACCAAGCCACGCATACTGCAGCCACTGGGACTGCAAAGATCACACCAAAAAATGCCGCTTTTGACTTTCGTAAATACCGTCCATTTGCTTTTGCGCCATCGCTGCCAGATCGTACGTGGCCGAGCAAAACAATTGAGAAGTCGCCAATATGGGCAAGTGTGGATCTGCGTGATGGTAACCAGGCACTGATTGATCCAATGACGGTTGAACAAAAAATGCGCTTTTTTAAGACCTTAGTAGAGGTTGGCTTTAAAGAGATTGAGATTGGTTTTCCATCAGCGGCGCAGGTTGAATTTGACTTTACCCGTAAACTTATCGAAGAAAACCATGTGCCTGATGATGTGACGCTACAAGTATTGGTACAGGCGCGCGAGCATTTGATTGCCCGTACTTTTGAATCGCTAAAAGGCGTCAAACGCGCCGTCGTCCATGTCTACAACTCAACCAGCCGTGTGCAACGTGAAAAAGTCTATGCCAAAAACAAAGACGAAATTAAAGAAATTGCTATCACTGGCGCCAAACTATTGAAAGAGTATGCGGCCAAATACCCTGAGACTGAGTGGGTGTTTCAGTATTCGCCAGAGAGCTTTAGTCAAACAGAGACTGAGTACGCAGTAGAGGTTTGTGATGCGGTTTGTGATGTGTGGCAGCCACAACAAGGCCAAGAGGTGATTTTTAACTTGCCAGCGACTGTTGAAGCCTCTATGCCGAATGTCTTTGCGGATCAAGTAGAGTATTTCTGCCGCAATCTTCCTCAGCGTGAGCATGTCATTATTAGTCTTCATACTCATAATGACCGTGGCTGTGCTGTAGCCGCGGCCGAATTGGGTGTTTTGGCAGGTGCAGATCGTATCGAGGGCACGTTGCTTGGTAATGGCGAGCGTACAGGTAACATGGACATTATGGTCATGGCCATGAACTTGTTTAGCCAAGGTATCGATCCCGAGCTTGATTTTAGCAACATGAGTGAAATCGTACAGGTCGTGAGCGAGTGCAATAACTTACCGCTACACCCACGCCATCCTTATGTGGGTGAATTGGTCTTTACCGCCTTTAGCGGCTCACATCAAGATGCCATTAAGAAGTCACTCGATTACAATGAAAATCATCAGAGCGAAACGGACAACGTGTGGGATGTGGCATATTTGCCAATTGATCCTGCGCACATTGGTCGTAGCTATCAAGATGTAGTACGTATCAATAGCCAGTCGGGCAAAGGTGGTGTTGCGTATATCTTGCAGCGTAATTATGGCTTTAACCTACCACGTTGGATGCAGATTGACTTTAGCCGTGTGGTACAAAAGCAAGCGGAAGCGGTTGCCCGTGAATTACAAAATGATGAAATTTTACAGACCTTTGAGGATACCTACTTGCAGCAAGGTAAGTTTGAGTTACTAGATTATAGTGTCAGTAACAAAGGCGGTGAGGTGTATTTCAGCGGCCAAGTCCAGATGAATAACGACACCATTGATATCGATGGTACGGGTAATGGTCCATTATCATCGTTTATCGACGGTCTTGCACAGCATACGGGTAAATCATTGCATATTATTAACTATGCAGAGCATGCCATTAACCCGCATCATAATAGTGGTAACGGTATCGATGATGATACCAATAGTGATAATAAAACGAATGCAAATGCCGCCGCTTATATTCAGCTGAATGTAGATGGCGAAGTGTACTCTGGCATCGGTACATGTAGTAGCACGGTCTCAGCCATGCTAAAAGGGGCGTTATCAGCCTTTGCTCAAGCATTGAGTGTAGCAGCTGCTTAGTATTAGATAACTATATCGTAATACTTTACTGGTCTTGATTTCATAAATATATAACACCGTAGCTCCTTGTACTCAACAAGCAAAGCTACGGTGTCATTTTTTTATGAGTAGAAAGCGACTAGATTGTTTTTATGAGTAGAAAGCGACTAGATTATCGGGCATTATCTTACTTCAACGTCACTACTGACTAAGGTTTTGCTTATCGTTTGGATTAAGGTATTTTGCCCAATAGCATAATGTTACTTGTGTTTTTGGTGTCTACGACTTACGCTAATGTATATAAAATATTATAAATAAAAGGTTAATCATGGAACCTATATCATTTGCTTCATTTACATTAGCATCTATTCTGGCTTCATTGCCGGTGAATGGTGAGACGGTTACTGAGCCGACAATCACTACGCATATCAGTCCAGCCATTGCAGGACAATGGGAGATAGATTTAGACAGTTCTATCACCATGACCAAAGACGCAAAAGCTCAGCAAGCGGCATCATCGAATAGTCTGCAAAAAAACAGTTCAGAGCCTAAGATGGTAGCTGATATGGACGGTGGCATAATCACTCAAAGTGAAGCGCGCATACTAAACATTAAGCCGACTACCAGTAAAAACTTAATGGCGTCAGTCAACAAGTCGAATCAGTGCCGTGAGCTATATAATTTTGGTGCGGACAATGAGATGTGGGCGGTCAGTGGTAAAGAGTGGACATACGGTCGCTATCTAGTCACACATCGTGAAGAAGGACTGCCAGTTATCGCTATCAAAACGGTCTATGATAACAATGAAGTAGATTGCTCAGGCAACCAAGTGGATCAAAGTGACGAAGCGTTGATTGCGTTTTTATACCATGATGGCAATCAGATGCAGTGGTGTGCTGATCCTGAAGGTACAGAGTGCTTTATGACTTTTAATAGAGTATTGCCTTGATAGACAGTAGTACTTTAGAAGTAACGGCATAGCATTAACGGCATAGCATATTGTCAGTACCATCTCCCAAGTATCGATTATAAAAAAGCCGCTATATTGATAGCGGCTTTTTTTGTGGAAATTGATTTTTATGGGAAATGACCACTGTCCCAGTCAGTACGAGTAAGCAAACTACAGCTTAGCGCTGTTTTGATCTATGCCTCTTTCTCGGCTTTGTCTGTGCTCAGAAGCTCTCTTTCGAGATAATGAATGTTTTGCGCTTCTTTGGCAAAATTATCATCTGCCAAAATCACATCACGATGTAGCGGTATATTGGTTTTGATACCTTCAATGATCAACTCATCAAGTGCGTGTATGGTCTTAGCAACGGCTTGCTGGCGAGTCTGACCATGGCAGATAAGCTTACCAATGAGTGAATCATAGTAAGTCGGTATCTCATAGCCAGGGTATAGATGTGAATCGAATCGAACACCTGCGCCACTTGGCGCAAATAGTTGATTGACAGTACCAGGGCAAGGAACAAAAGTTGCTGGATCTTCAGCATTGATACGGCACTCAATCGCGTGGCCTTGGATTTCAATCTCACTTTGACGATAAGATAAACCATAGCCGGCTGCAATTTTTAGCTGTTCAACGACGACGTCGATACCAGTAATCATCTCGGTTACTGGATGTTCAACCTGTACGCGCGTATTCATCTCAATAAAGAAAAATTCATTATTTTCAAACAAAAACTCAAACGTACCAGCGCCGCGGTATTTCACAAGCTCACAGGCTTTCACACAGGCCTTCAAGATAGGTTCGCGGACATCATCTGGAATATCTGGCGCAGGCGCTTCTTCTAGTACCTTTTGATGACGACGCTGCAATGAGCAATCACGGTCATATAGGTGGATGGCATTACCATTACCATCACCCAGTACCTGTACTTCTACGTGGCGCGGGTTTTGTAGGTAGCGCTCCATATAGACAGTATCATCACCGAACCAAAGCTCAGCTTCTTGCTTCGCCGCTTGGACTTGACCGACCAGCTCGTCAAAGCGCTCAACGACGCGCATACCGCGTCCACCGCCGCCAGAAGCCGCTTTAATCAATAGCGGAAAACCGATATTGCGCGCTTGTTCTTCAGCATTGTGCAGCGTAACGGCACCCACAGAGCCAGGCACGGTTGGTACGCCTGCTTTTTTCATGGCGTTGATGGCAGAAACTTTATTGCCCATCAAGCGAATATGATCTGCATTAGGGCCAACGAAAGTCAATCCTGCTTCTTCTACGCGCTCAGCAAACTCAGCATTTTCAGACAAAAAACCATAACCCGGATGAATAGCATCCGCGCCAGTGATTTCAGCGGCAGTTAAGATAGTATTAATATCAAGATAACTTTGATTGGCATTAGGCTTACCAATACAAATTGCCTCATCAACAAAGCGCAGGTGCATCAAGTTGGCATCAGCAGTAGAGTAGACGCCTACCGTTTCGATACCTAGCGCTTTGCAAGCTCGAACGATACGCAGGGCAATCTCACCTCTATTGGCAATGAGCAATTTTTTTATCATGGGTTCATCCTTGTCGAAGCATCAGTTATTGACCAAGTTTTGATATCTAGCATCCTGTTATTTGACTTTGATGCGATACCTATATCAAAAACCAGCCATAATGAAATTAAGTATGGCAAATATCGTTACGCTTTATAACGTATGACAGGTTGGCCGAACTGTACGACTTCAGAATTATCTACCAAGATTTCGTCAACAATACCACTTTGAGTCGCTTCAAGAGGGTTCATAATTTTCATCGCTTCGATAATACCTAGAGTATCACCCGCTTGAACTTTTTGACCAACTTTTACAAATGGTGGATCATTAGGGCTTGGGGCTGAATAGAAAACACCAACCATTGGTGAGTTTTCGACGCTACCCGCTTTTTCCGCAGGTTTTCCTTCAGCAGCAATAGGCGCTGCGCTAGCAGTTGGTGCGGCCATCATGGCTGGTGCAGGCGCATCATAGTGACGAGTCAAGCTAATATGCTCATCGTCTGAACTGATTTCTAAATTAACCAGTTCACTTTCTTCCATAAGGGCGATGAGGGTGCGTATTTTTTCAATATCCATAGTTTTTATCTGACCTTGTACTAAATTCGAAAATAGTGTAACTAAATATTGTCTAATTAGTTGCTAATGATACCTAGATTCAGAGTAATGAGCAATCAATGTACAGTTGTTAACTGAGATTTTTTACATATTTTGACGTAAGCCATTTTTTCAGCAAGAAAACGTCTACGATTTATCATAGTCTATGTGACCATATATCGCTAGCAATGGTTATAAGAGGTGAGCTCAATTCAATTGGTTTTATCCCCATAGTAGCGTTAGGCGCTTTTGTTGATAGCGCAAACGAAGGGTCAATAGGATAGAAGATAAGAATAGGCCAGTGATTAATGCCATCCAAAAGCCTTGAGCGCCAACATCAGTGAAACGCACTAAATAGATGCCCAGTGGTAGGGCAACCAACCAATAGCAAAAAAGCGTGACCCACATTGGTATAGTGGTGTCTTGCATGCCGCGTAATATACCCGCGATATTGACCTGCCAGCCATCAAATAACTGATAGGCGAGGGCAAAGATAAGCAAGTGCATCGACTCCGCTCTGACCGCTGGATTATCGGTAAATGCTGCTGCCAACTCTGGTCTAAATAGCCATATACCAAGCATACAAGTGAGCGCAATCAATACGGTCCAGACAAGTCCAGTTGCTTGTACTTGACGTAAGGCTAAGAGGTTTTTTTGACCATAACGATTTGAGACCATAATGGTGAGTGCCATCGCAACAGATATCGGTATCATAAACAGCTGTGACGTCACTGATAACGCTACTTGATGTGAGGCTGTTGCAAGCTCTCCGAGCGGGCTGATAACAAGAGCGCCCAAACTAAATAAACTGGCCTCAAAAAAGATAGAGATACCAATAGGAATCCCCAATTTTAGAAGTTTTTTGATCTGTGTGCGATTTGGACTCGCAAATCCATAAAAAAAGCGAGTGCTGGCAAATTCCCGCCGCTTGGTGACGCTGGTATAAGCCGCCAGTAACAACACATTTATCCACAATACCAGTGCTGTTGCCACACCGCAGCCTGCGCCGCCCATCTCGGGCATACCAAATAAACCATGGATAAAAATATAGTTCAGAGGAATATCTGCGAGTAGACCGACAATGCTAATAACCGTCACTGGCTCAGGTCGACCAAGCGCTTCGCAATAACTGCGTAACACAGCATAGACAGCTAATGCAGGGAAACCAAAAGACACACCATGCAAATATTGTGTTGCTATAGGCTGAATATTCTCAGGCACACCCATGATGCCAAGGACATTGGGTGCCAAATTGACAACAATAAAACCAATAAGGCCAAGAGCGCCTGCTGTCCACAAAGACTGCTGAGTAATATGAGGAACATGGTGATGCTGATCTTGACCGACAGCCTCACCAATGAGAGGGGTAGTGGCAATCAACACACCTGTTGCTAACAAAAACAGCGGTAGCCAAATGCCAGATCCAACTGCCACAGCTGCCAAGTCAAGCGCAGATACTTGGCCTGCCATAATGGCATCGACAACCCCAAGCGCTGCTTGGCAAAACTGAGTAATCAAGATAGGTAGGGCGAGTACCCCTAAGCGTAAACTGTAGCTTTTAAAGTCTCTGAAAGATAATGGGAAAACCATGGTAAGCAACTTTTTATTCTTTGCGATAATTGTTATGAAAGTAGTAACGATGAATAAGCAAATACCGTCGTCAATTCAATATTGACACAGTATGAGAAGAGTCGTGCCGACGATGATACTCCGATAAATAATATGAGCAAGCTTATACAGACGAAGTCAGAAAATAAAAGTGAAGGCACTAAAATAAAAATAACCCGTCAATCCAAGCAGTAGATTGACAGGTCATATACACATAAGATGGTAAAGAAGCCAGACTATGATGTCAACGATTTAGAAGCGCTATATGAATACTCATCTTAGGCTTGTTTTACCTTGGTATTGATAATCAGTAAATTCAGTAGATAGAGGGTCGAGCTAATCGGTATGTTCTGGCAGTAGTTCGAGTGTCTCGGCCATGTTCATAATCGCGTGCCAGTGTTTGGGCTCTAATGGAATGACCGTTAATTGCTCGCAGCCCTTTCTCAGCAGTAATGAGTCCTCAAGTGCAGGCAAAAATTTCAGCTCTGATAACGGCAAAACCTCTGTAAAAGCTTGCTCAAAAGTGAGATCCACCATATACCAGCGTGGTTCTTCTTCGGTTGCAATAGGATCATAGTGACGATGCTCGGGGTGGAATTGAGTGGGGTCAGGGTAGCCCGCTTGACTGACTGTCATAATGCCAGCCACACCAGAGGGTCTTGCGCTAGAATGATAAAAGAACACTTTATCACCGACTTTCATATCATCACGCATAAAGTTGCGAGCGCGGTAGTTGCGGACACCATCCCAGCTATCTGTATCCAAACGTTGTAAATCGTGAATACCAAAAAACTTTGGGTTTGATTTCATTAGCCAATAAGCCATATGTCTTATCCTTTGCTTCATGTTTAAATTTAATATTATCAGGGTGGTTTTTTATTAACCAGCTTTCAAGCGCGCCGCAAATGTAACGGTTATATAGTGAATTCAGTATAAAAACGATACAGTGGGACTGGAATAAATTTTTCGCAGCCTCTGTCTGCGTAGGCACAGCACGCAAGGAAAATGTAGACCAGTTCCACCTTGATATATAATGTATCTGTTTTATTTAGGATTGACTATATTCTGAATACAGTGCTGCGCTTTGGATGCTGTACTGTTAATAGTCTCTTTATATACTGCCTGCAAGTTACCATGGTGAATAAGGGATTTGTGCGTGGCTTTGTTAATAGTTTTACGTCAGTTAGGCTTTTCTTTATATCATCTAGCCGTTATCCTAGCGATACTTTTGATACTGATCATTATTGCCCATTACACAATAAGTTTATTTATGTCCAAAATGAATGCTGATAGCTCGCCAAATAACCTTGATACGTTACAACTCACAGAAAAGATGACAGAGACTAGCGTTGTAGAGGTGACGAGCATTCCACTGTCGCTCTATATCCATATTCCGTGGTGTGTGAAAAAATGTCCTTACTGCGACTTCAACTCGCATGAGCTTCCTATAAACAGTCAGTTGTCTATGTATGATGATTATGTCGATGCGCTCCTTTTGGATGCGAATATGCAACAGTCATTGGCGCAAGGGCGTAAAATCAGCTCAATATTTATTGGCGGTGGCACACCATCACTATTGCCAATTGCTCAGTATCAGCGACTGTTCTCTGGTTTGCGGTCATGTTTTGAATTTGCAGAGGACATTGAGATTACGATGGAGGCCAATCCAGGGACACTCGAGCATGCACCATTTGCTCAGTATCTAGAGGTTGGTATCAATCGATTGTCTATCGGTGTGCAGAGTTTTGACGCTGATAAGCTCAAAGTGCTTGGACGTATCCATGATCCTGTACAAGCGTTATCAGCGATTCGTGCTGCTAAGGCTGCTGGATTTACGCGAGTCAATGTCGATCTCATGCATGGTCTGCCGCAGCAAACCATGAACGAAGCACTCAACGACATTCAAATGGCGCACGATGCTGGCGCAACGCATATCTCTTGGTATCAATTGACGATTGAGCCTAACACGGTGTTTTATCGTAGCCAGCCTATTTTACCTGATGAAGACAATTTGGCAGATATTGAACAAGCGGGGCAAGCGCTGTTGCAGCAACTGGGGTACAGCAATTATGAGGTGTCTGCGTGGGCGGGCGAGTCAGATAAGCCTTGCCGTCACAATATCAACTATTGGCAGTTTGGCGACTATCTAGCAATAGGTGCTGGTGCACATGGTAAAGTGACGATTGATTGCCACGCAGACAGGGATAATAAGCTGTCAAAGGAAAGTGATAAATCAGAAAACGATTTGTTAGCAGAATCTGGCATCTATCGTTTTAGCAAATCACGTTTGCCAAAAGATTATGTAGGAGATATAGAGACGGAAACATCCAAGAGCACTCAAAACGTACCAAAAATGGTTGGTTGGCAGGCAATCGATAGTGAAGAGTTAGTGAGTGAGTTTATGTTGAACGCATTACGCTTGCATAGCGGTGTTGCTTGGGCGTTGTTTGAGCAGAGAACAGGGCTTAAGCTTGAAAGCGTTACCACACAAGTAGACAAGTTGATTAAGCAAGGGCTACTGATAGATAGTAAAACTCAGTTACAACCAACATTGTTAGGTCAGCGTTATCTCAATCAGATATTGCGCGCTTTTTTATAGCATCTGATAAAGTGTATGTGCAGTAACTACTTAGGATAAAGAATTCGTGACCAAAAAAAAGGACTTACAAAATAGTAAGTCCCTCAAAAAATCTAAAAAAAGCAGACCTTAGATTTTATCTTGTACGTCTTGTGCGCCGCCAGTTACAGCATTTCCGGCGCTTGATACGTCTTGGCCAAGGCCTTTAAACGTGTTGCAACCAGTTAGAACAAACATAGCAGCTAAAGATGCGATGATTACTTTTTTCATAATAGTATCCTCAAAGATAAATGAATGGTTATAAATAACAACAGTGACGCTAAGTATCTTGCTCAAGCTTCACTGAAGGGGTATTGGATGAGACAGTCATACATAAATGCTATCGCGCTATCCATTACAGACATCATAATGAAACTTAAAAACGCTGCACAGTATCAAAATGTAATTATTGGCAGTAAACTGTAACTTTTAATTACCTATCGCTCATAAATTTAAATAATAGAGCATCGACTAGTTGTGGAGTAAACAAACATGACCATTCATATCGTGTTGGTCGCCCCAAAAATGCCGAGTAATACTGGCAATATCATTCGACTGTGTGCCAACAGCGGCGCGCAGCTGCATTTAGTCAGACCGTTAGGGTTTGAGCTTGATGACAAAAAACTACGCCGCGCCGGTTTGGATTATCATGAATACGCGCATTTGCAGGTTCATGAAGATTGGGCTGCAGCGAGGCAAGCCTTGCAATCAGCGGACTGCCATATTATCACCGCATTGACCACCAAACTGAGCAAACCATTCTATGATTATGATTTTGGCGGGCAAGCAGACAGTGAAAAACCTGACAATAAAACCATGCCCAATATCGCGCTGGTATTTGGTTCAGAGACAGCAGGACTGGCAGATGATATACGGGAAGATATCGGTGCTGATAATTGGTTGAGATTACCAATGTTGGCTGATTCGCGCAGTCTGAATTTATCCAATAGTGTCGCCATATGTTTGTATGAAATATGGCGACAGCAAGGATTTTTGGGTGATGAAGGACGAAGTGTCGGTTATGAAACGCTGACAGTCTACGATCCGAAATAGCGATATACCAAATGAGCCGATGATATGACTCATTCATCAGTGCTCACTTAGTAAGCAGCTACAGTTAAAAAAGACACTTTTATAGGCAATTGGGCGGCTTGGGTAGTCCAGCTAGACGATTGACATGGCGCGCAACCAATCCTGTATTAAATAGCTGTTGTAGTTTTTGATTGCTGATGTCGTGCTCAGGCAAAGTTTTCTGTAGCCATTTAATCAATGGGCGTGTCGCTGGCGCGTGGTTGAATTTGACAAAAAACGCGCGCACTTGCTGCAAAATCTGCAAATGCTCACTCGTTAGGCTGACATCTAGCGTGTCTGCTAGTTGTTGTGCGATATCAGGTGTCCAAATCGTATGGTCACACAAATGCCCATCTTGATCTAATGCAATATCGGTCGATGCTGTGGCAGTATGAGTTGTCGTAGAGGTATGAGTCGTCATAAGGCAATCGTCACCACTTTATCAAACTGGCTATCCTGAGATAGGCTAATCCATTCTTCATCCGTTAAAATATCAGTCAATTTGCTCTCTAAATTTAGCTTGCCAGCAGTGTTAACTGTCAGCTGCGATATATCATCCGCTAATGCATAAATACCTGCAATACTATCTATTTCACTATCATTCAAATAAGCATTGAGCCAGTCGATAAAAGCGGCTGTGGTACCAAGTAAGATAATACTGTCGCCAGTGCGCCAAGTGCGAGACATCTCTTCAGCACTGCGCCTGAGGGTATTCATCGTGCTGTGTAATTGATATAAAGTTGCCATGACAGTGTCCAAGTGTGTACTTTATTATTTTATAAGTTTGATGATATTGCCAATTAAAAAGTTAAAATCTGCTCAAAATCTTGCGAGCGGATCATTTCTGGCACCAGCATGAGCTGTGAAGTCAGATCTACTGGCATCATCCCAATCACCCAACCACTAAAGACATCATCAGGTAGCCAAGCCGCTGGCATGTCGTAAAGATCAAGCGACTGAATCATACCGTGCAAACGTGATTCAGGCTGCATCAATAAGCCAAAAACAGGTGCATCCAAGTACAGCTGCACTTCATGACCGAATGTCGCTAATGTCAGTGCCAGAGAGCAGCCTTCATAGCTTGCTGCTTCGGTGGGTGTATGCAGCTGGATTAATAATCTCATCATGTATTCCTAAATATGTTTATCGCAGGCTAATGTCGTAATGGATACGCTATCAAAACTGTATTAAGCGGCAGCCATCCTGCATCATCAGAGCGAGCTCACTGAGTCCCACCAACGTAAATCCTGTCGCCAGATTGTCACCATCAAGCTGATGGCGGGTACTGTTATCTGTGTCACTCACACCGCGGCTAAGAGCTGTGCTAACACAAACAGGCAGTGGCAACTGATATTGCTCAGCCAACATTTGCCATTCTTTGGTCAAATTCATTTGATCAGCGGACTGCCAGCGTAGCCGATTCGCCAGATGCGCCGAATCCCCATAAAAAAAGACATTGAGCAATGGCCGTTTGGTGATAGGATTGTCGATGTCTTCTTTATTGACGATATCGTCTGCATGACTATCGATATTATGATCAGCTGATGCGCTCTTAAGATACGCGCGTGCATAACGTAATGCTAAATGCGCTAATGGGTGACTAGGATCAGCGGTAATGAGTAGTAGCGGGGTAGTAGTCATAGGGGACAGTATCACATATTATAAATAAGCGTTTAGAGAGTGTTATAAGGGTGAGACAATATTATTGAAAGGCTATAAATGTTTTGTGTAAAGTAATCTAATCGATTTATAGTCGAACTTTAATATTTCTTAATACCATTGAGTCAAAACGCTATTTTTATTGAGTATAAAGGTGCGCTGCAATGAAGCTGTCTCAAAGCATTTTGATTAAAGACGTTTATGCTACCATAAAGCGACTCAAAGCAAATAGAGTCACTGTTACTAAACAGGGCTTTATGTTTTGTAATGATATATTGAGTATGTTCATCTGATGCTGTGACTGTCTCGTAAGAAAAAACAATAAACTTATGAGTTGGGTTCACGTAGTCTTACCATTCTATGTAAGGAGTTTTTGTCACTATGATACCTGCTATGCCCTCACGTATGAACAGTGGTACAGATTATCAGCCGACAGCAGAGCAACTGCAAGTACTGCAAACAGCCAGTGAGTTTGCTTATCAAATTTGGGAGAGCCGAACGGTTTCCTGCCAAACATTTTTGCGTAGCTACCCACTGAACAGTACGCTGACTCGTCAGCAAATCGATGATCTGATACAAGATTATACGCTAGATGAAAACTATCAACTCGCCGATGAAACGAAAGTCATGAGTGGCTTACGTAATTTGCGTAAGCTGTTAATGATGCGCTGGATTTGGCAAGATGCCTTGCAGATGATTAGTCTTGAGCAATTGACTGATGAGCTATCGGAGTTTGCAGGCGGTTGTATCTCCTTTGCCAAGGACTATACCTATCAGCATTTGATTGCTAAATACGGTGAACCAACCTTTATCAATGAACAAGGCAATGTGCAGATCGATGATATGGCCATCATGGCCATGGGTAAGCTTGGTGCTCAGGAACTGAATTTATCGAGCGATATTGACCTAATATTTGTACATCAAGCGCGCGGCGAAACCAATGGTGACAAGGCAAAGGGCACGCGTAGCATAGACAATAAACGTTTTATGACTCGTCTGGGTCAAGGGATTATTAAGCTGCTTGATAATAAAACCGCTGACGGCTTTGTCTTTCGGGTTGATATGCGCTTGCGTCCATGGGGTGATGGCAGTGATTTGGCCATCCATCTCTCAGCGTTACAGAAATATTTTGCGTTGCATGGACGCGCGTGGGAGCGTTTTGCTTGGCTAAAAGCACGAGTCGTTGGGCAGATAGATCAGCCATTTTATGATGCGATTCAGGCGCTAATCAAACCATTTGTCTTTCGCTATTATGTGGATTACAGCGCGTTTTCAGCACTCAGGGAGATGAAGTCGCTCATTCAAAATCAAGTTGCACAGCGTGAAGATCTAGACAATATTAAGCTTGGCGCGGGCGGTATCAGAGATATTGAGTTTATTGTACAAGCATTTCAGCTGATCTACGGTGGTCGGCATCCTCAGCTACAGGTAAAGCCTTGTTTGGAGGCGATGCAAGTGTTGCGTGAGCTTGGATATCTAGAGCAGATTACCTACGATAACTTACAAGCCGCGTATCGGTTTTTGCGTCGACTTGAGCATGCGATTCAAGCCATTAACGATCAGCAAACCCAAAGACTGCCGCATGATGCTTATTGGCAGCATAATCTTGCAGTGACGCTTGGGTTTAATGATTGGCAGGCATTACTGACCCAATTAAATGCTCATCGAGACAATGTTAATGTGCCATTTGAACGTATGGTGACAGAGCGTCAAGTACCTGACAATGATGATACTGATCTAGAGCCTGAGCATTTAGAAGCGCAAATTGCGCGTTTAAATGAGGTACTAACAAAAGAAAATCGCGAGTTATTGCAGAATTTTTGGCAATCAAAGATGGTTGCCAACCTCAGCGAGGAGGCCCGAGAGCGCTTAGATGATGCGTATCCTGTCATTGTCCACGCGCTATTAGCCCATCAAGAGCAGCAAAAACTTGCCAATGCTGCCTTACCGCGATTGATTGCATTGCTTGAAGCCATTTGCCGACGTTCAATCTACTTGGTCATGATTGCAGAAAACCCCAATGCAACGATTGAGCTGATTCCGATGCTATCGGCAAGCCCGTGGATTGCAAAAGAGTTGGCACAGTATCCTGTATTGTTAGACACCTTTTTACAGCAACACTATCGCCACCTGCCAGATAAGCCTGAGCTGCGTGACATCCTGCGCCAACAGCTATTGCGTGTCGAACCCAATGACGAAGAAGAGCTACTGAGTGTGCTGCGACTGTTCAAGAAAAACCAAGTGTTGGCTGTGGCTGCCAGTGATGTGTTAGCTGAGCGTCCAATCATGAAAGTCTCAGACTCATTGACCTATATTGCTGAGGTGGTACTAGAAGCCGCGCTAGAGCGAGCGTTTGCCGAAATCGTCAACCGCTATGGCTATCCTATCGGTCAAGATGGCGATCCAGTCACTGAGGCTGACTGCGGTTTTGCGATCATTGGCTACGGTAAACTGGGTGGTTTAGAGCTCTCGTATTCTTCCGACTTGGATTTGGTATTCTTACATAAGATAAAAGAGCGCGGCATGACCACTGGTGAAAAGTCAGTCAGTGGCATGAAGTTTGCCGCACGTCTTGTACAAAAGCTGATGAATTATCTCAATACCCAAACGCGAGATGGTAGGGCATATGAGATTGACATGCGTCTGCGTCCGTCGGGCAACGCTGGCATGATGGTGGTATCTTGTCATGCCTTTGAAACCTATCAAATGGACAAAGCGTGGTCATGGGAGCATCAAGCACTGGTGCGCGCTCGGGCGATTTGTGGTGACAGACGAGTGACTGCGCGCTTTTGTGACATTCGCCGAGATGTGCTGGCGCTGCCGCGGACGTTAGAGCAAGTACGCTCTGAGGTCACTAGCATGCGCATAAAAATGCAGAAGCACTTAGGCACCAGCCAGTGGCAACAGCAAGCGGGCAAGTTTCAACTCAAACAAGATGCAGGCGGTATTGTAGACATTGAATTCTTAGCGCAGTTTGCGGTATTGGCCTATTCACATGAGCATCCAAGCTTGACCAAATGGAGCGACAATGTCCGTATTTTTGAAGAAGTTGCTTCACTTGGTATTTGGGAGGAGCAAGTTTGTCAGGCATTAACAGATGCTTATCTTAGAATACGTGCTGCGACTCATCAACTGGCACTATCAGAGCAATCATTATTGGTCGATGAGTCGCTTTGGCAAGAAACACGCGCACTGGTACAAGCACAGTGGCAGCATCTAATGGGCGTAAAATCTAACGAAGAATAATTTTGAGATTTGTTTTTATTAAGGTCTTGCTGATAGCCAAAGAGGCGCTTAAACTGTAAGGCCTTATGATAATTAAAAACCGCAATTAAAAACTATAGGGTCTCAAACCAAAAGATTTCATTTGCCAACACGGCCAGTGATATAATCGGTCACACATCATTATAATACAGTCAAGTGTTCGTCATAATGAAGCTGTGCTTTAAGCAATAAAAATGAACGCTGCAGTGTTATCACACGATGTTGATCACTACTGTTAAATAAAACCTACCTAAAAAAAGTTAGACGTCAGTGCTAGCATAAGGACTATAAAATGAATATGGCAACACAAGATGGTAAGCTTTGGATGAATGGCACGATGATCGAACAGCCAGATGCCAACGTTCATGTGCTTACCCATAGCTTGCATTATGGCATGGCTGTGTTTGAAGGCGTGCGTGCTTATCAAACCGCTGATAATCGCACGGCTATTTTTCGCCTAAAGGAACACACCGAACGTCTCCTTGGTTCGGCAAAAATCTTTCAAATGGACGTGCCGTTTGATGCAGCCACGCTAGAGCAAGCACACAAAGATGTGGTCAAGCAAAATAACTTAGCAGAAGCCTATATTCGTCCGCTTATTTGGGTAGGTGCAGAAAAGCTGGGCTTATCTTCGCGTGATAACAGTATCAATGCCATGGTTGCAGCCTGGCACTGGGGAGCGTACCTCGGAGAAGACGGTATCAAAAACGGTATCCGTGTCAAAACCTCATCATTTACCCACCACATGACCAACGTGACCATGTGTAAGGCCAAGGCTTCGAGCAACTATCCCGTCTCTATCATGGCCAACCAAGAAGTCACTCGTAATGGTTATGACGAGGCCATCTTGATGGATCCGCAAGGGTATGTATGTCAAGGTGCTGGCGAGAACTTGTTTTTAGTCAAAGACGGCGTGCTACATACGCCAGATTTAGCGGGCGGTGCACTAGATGGTATTACTCGCCGTACTATCCTTCAGTTTGCCGCTGATCTCGGTATCAAAGTCGTTGAACGCCGTATCACTCGTGATGAGTTCTACTTAGCAGATGAGATCTTTATGACAGGCACCGCTGCTGAAGTGACACCTATCCGCGAATACGATGATCGTACCATCGGCAATGGCGGCCGCGGACCATTGACTGAGAAACTCCAAACCCTATACTTTGATGTGGTTCATGGTCGTAATGAGAAATATATGGACTGGTTAAGCTTTATTGACTAATAAAGTCGTTAGTTTAAAGACCAAAAAGGCTGAACATAATTGTTCAGTCTTTTTTGTGTTAAAATACTCAGCACAGTATTTATCTACAGTCATAGTGAGCCTTTTTCATGTTTAAAAAAGCTAAGAGCAAAAATAATAACGACGATATTAAACAAATCATCTGCATCAAATGGGGTACCAAATATGGTGCAGATTACGCCAATAAATTGTATGGCATGGTATCTCGCAATATTACGCCACCGTTTCGTTTCGTCTGTTTTACCGATGATACCACCGATGTACGTCCAGAAATCGAATGTCAAGAATTGCCACCATTAGATGTCACGATGCCAACCAACACACTTGGCAAGTGGCCAAAATCACGTTTGTGGGGTGAGAAGTTAGGTGATTTGACAGGGACAGTATTATTTGTAGATTTGGATGTGATTATAGTAGATAGCCTCGATCCTTTCTTTGAATACGGCGAGCCGGACGATGTTATTTTATCTTATAACCCAAGTAACCCGCTAGAGCGCCTCGGCCAGACTTCTTGCTTCCGCTTTCAGGTAGGGTCGCTTGTCTCACTACAAGAAAAATTCAAAGCTGATCCACAAGGCATCGCGGACAAATATCGTTTTGAGCAGCGCTTTGTGACGCGTAACGCCCCAGGCGGGGTTAAGTTATTTCCGAAAAAGTGGGTTGCGCATTTTAGACGCAAATGTCGTCAACCGTTCCCACTTAACTATATCAAAGAGCCAAAGATTCCTAAAGGTGCTCGAATTGTTATTTTCCCTGGCGACTTATATCCTACACATGCGATCGAAGGTAGATATAATAAAAATGCTGCTAACAATGCCAAAGATCACTTAAAAAGATTAGCTGAGCCCAAAAATCTAAAAAGACCACTACGTCACTTGCGTCATTTTATCTTGCCAGTAGGGTGGATCGAAAAGTACTGGAAAGAATAGGTCCCATTATATATTTGAGTATTATCGCATTGCATTAGCAAAGATAAACATTAGTCAGTGAACGGATAAAATTATGAATACAGAAGATACTATTAAAGTCTTTGTTGGTTGTGACCCAAATAACTGTGATCTAGAGCAGATGATGGTATTAGATTATAGTATTCATAAACATACCGGTGTACCCGTTGAGATAGTATGGATGCAGCTGTCACGTGATCCTAATAGCTATTGGTATTCTAATCCTGAGACTGGAGAGGGTTGGAATACCACTAAATGGTCAACGCCTTTTTCAGGCTTTCGCTGGGCAATTCCAGAGTACTGTCAATACTCTGGTCGTGCCATCTACATGGACGCTGATGTCATTATTTTAGATGATTTGGCAAAGCTGTGGCACCATCCTATTGAAGGACAGTCTGTTGTAGCTGCTAAGACTAATGCGGATATGACTCGGTTGTGTACATGCGTATGGGATTGCAAGGCGGCAAAAAACATTGTCCTACCAATTAAAAAACTCAGGAAAGATCCTAAAAGCCATAAAGAAATGATGGCTGTATTCAAAGATAATAATCAGCTCATTGAGCCTTATCAAGATAGTTACAACTGTATAGATGGCGAAAACTTAGCGTTAGAAGATATTAGGATTTTGCATTATTCAGATATGGGTACGCAGTTCAGTCATAAATATTCATTACCTAGAGTCAGTGAAGAAGGTATCGAGCACTGGTTTGACGGTGAAATAATGTCGCACCCGAGGCAGGATTTATCTGAGGTTTTTGATGAATATTATAACGAAGCACTTGCTGCTGGATACGATTTAGACAGTTATAGGGTGGAACCTTTCGGTCATTTTCCTAAAAAATCTCAAGAAAGGTATACCGGTAATAAGGTGACTCGTCCACACGCTTCTAAATCATTTTTTTCGAAGCTATTTAAACGCTAGTTTTTTAATGAAGCAATGATAAGCCTTTCTAAGAAGGTGAAAAATTACTCCATAGGTTATCGTGTATGAAGCAGCGTAAAAAAACAGTGTTACTCGTTATTAATTGTCTACAAGGCGGTGGTGCGGAACGTGTCGTATTAACATTGGGGCAAGGGTTTTATGAATTGGGCTATGAAGTACATATTCTAAGATTTAAGCCGTTAGTACAGTATGACTTAAGTCCGAATTTTAACTACCATGTACTTAAGTTTAAGCCGTATAAACTTATACCAGGGGCACAAAGACGTGACCAGATTTTTGCACGTGCTGTTGATAAATACGTGTCGAAAAATATCGGTCAGCCTGACATCATACTGTCCAACTTAGATCGTGCCGATAGTATTCTAAGTAATAGTAAACTGCCTAATATCACTTATATTATTCATAACACAGTATCACTACTCTATAAGTTTAATAAAAATCACGACGCTGAGCAGTTAAAGCAAAGAATGATAGATATATATGCCAAGCATCCTTGTGTGTGCGTCAGTGAAGGCGCTCAAAAAGATTTTGTTAAGAGCTTTGGTCATATTACGCCAACCACTGCCATTCATAATCCAATAGATAAAAACAGTATTCAACAACAAGCCGATGCTTTTGTCCCTGACTACCAAAACTATATTATCCATGTCGGTAGTTTCAAAGATGCCAAGCGTCATGATGTATTGGTAAATGCTTATGCAAAAACAGATCAATCTATGCCTTTACTGCTCTTGGGTCAAGGGAAGCATAAAAGTGAAACAGAGCGACTGGTAACAGAGTTAAGCCTAGAAGACAAAGTAATATTTTTAGGATTTCGTGATAATCCCTTCCCTTATATCAAAAATGCGCAGTTTAAAATACTGACCTCTGACTGGGAGGGTTTTGCTTTAGTTATTGCCGAAGCTCTTGTGCTAGGTACTCCTGTTATCAGTACCAACTGTCCATCAGGCCCAAGTGAATTATTACCAGAACGTAACTTAATGCCGATGGGCGATGTTGATGCCATTGCCGTAAAAATGCAGCAAGCGATGAGTAATCCGCAAGCGTTTAATGCGCCATTCGATGAAGCGCTGCTACCAGCCAAAATAGCAGAAAGATACGTAGAATTTACCCAAAATCTTTAGCTGGCAAAACAGTTGGGCCGCTACATCTCTAAGTCTAAATATTTATTTTTAAGAATACTTAATAAATGATTGATAATACTACAGAAAAAAAAGAAAATTCGAATAGTAAAGAAAAAGTGCTATTGGTTATTAACTGCTTGCAAGGTGGCGGTGCAGAGCGTTCGGTCTTGACGCTGGGACAAGGTTTTCACGAGTTAGGTTATGATGTCCATATTTTACGCTTCAAATCTAAAGTAGCTTATGAGCTCAATGATGATATTACTTATCATCAACTAGACCTAAATGATTATAACTCTATACCTACTAAAAGTCTTAGGTACTGGTATTTTGCAAAAGTATTAGACAGATACGTGCTTAAAGAGATTGGTACTCCAATATTGACGCTAGCGAATTTAGATAAAGCCGATATGGTCTTGCGCCATAGTAGTCTGCCCAATATCGCACACGTAATTAGAAATACTATTTCTAAAAAAATTGAATTGTTTAGAAGCCAAGGCAAAAAAGCAAATGATAAAAGATTAAGCAATATATATTCTCGGCATCCTTGTATATGTATTAGTAAAGGAGTCGAAAAAGACTTTCAAGCTACATTGGGTGTGATGAATACAACGACAATATACAACCCGATTGACCAAAGACAGATTGTGCAATTGGCATCAGAGTTTGAGCCAGAGTTTGACAGTTACATTATTCACGTTGGTAGTTTTAAGACTCAAAAAGCTCATGAAGTATTGATTAGAAGTTATGCAAAGACTCGGAAAACATTGCCACTTCTATTATTGGGTGAAGGTGTATTGCTGGCGTCAATGAAAGAGCTGGTTACTTCTTTAGGTTTGGATAACCGTGTACATTTTTTAGGTTTTCAAAAAAATCCATATCCTTATATCCAAAAAGCACAGTTTATGGTTTTGTCATCAGTCTTTGAGGGATTTGGACGGGTTATTGCTGAATCACTGGCTTTAGGGACACCTGTTATCAGTACAGACTGCCCATCGGGTCCAAGTGAGTTGCTACCACCACACAACCTCGTCCCTGTGGGAGATATTGATACATTAGCTAAGAAGATGGATGAAGCAATGGAGAAGGCTGACACATATCAGTCCTCGTTTGACAAAGAGTTATCACCAATTAATATTGCTCAACAATATATAGATTTTATGAGAACTAATGGTTAGACATTACTCGGTTGCAGCCTTGATAAAAGGTGTAGGGTGTAGTCGTGTAGTAATATATGAGATAGACTAATCCAACCACCATTTAGACCAATCATCTCTGTGCAACTGCCGTAGAGTAGCAAAAGCACTGTCATTATTCTGCAGTTTTTCAAACACTGCCAGTAACATGGTCGTGGCCAATTTATCAACTTTCTGAAATTTATTATAGCGTTTTCGCATATTTCTCAAGCTATCATCGGTGCCGATACGAAAATAAGTAAGACCATCGTACAGAGGCAAGTCACCAGCATAAAGCATATCGGTTTTTTCAGTTAGCAAAGGTATAGATTCAGCATTAGTGGATAACTGCAGAAAGTTTTTGGTTTCATAAGTACGTAAAGTATTCATTAGAGTTACGACATTCATTAAGATAGCTGCTCTATGAGTATTGTTTGAATGATCAATAAACGTATCGCAAGCAGAGACAATCCAGCGCAACGACAGATGTGTCAATAAATAGTCGCTCTCTGCTTCCCATAGTCTTTCAAATTCAGCGAATGTTTTATCTATTTTGTACTTACGGCGCATTAGTATAATAAGCGTGTTGTGATAAAAGCAGAGCTCAGACTCACCAAGCGATTTGTATTTCAAGTTATTCAAATGGATTTCTAAATCTGTGCTTTTACGCTCGTTAGTTAACGCTTCAATATCACACATTGATTCAGTAATGGTTGTTGCTTTCATCTCATCAAAGCTTCTATCATTATAGGTTTTGATAATCTTACCCGCATTCAATCTTTTTTCGCTTCGAAAGATCAATATCAATTTTCTCTGCCAACTTGAAGGTGTAGCCATGTTATCAAAATCCTTTAAAAATATATAAAGATATTAGCGCCTTAATCTCTATGATATAAGCCTTAAAGATCATTGTTATTTGTTTAAACTGAATAATATTGTCTATACCAATCGACAAATTGTTTGATACCTTCTTCGATACTCGTTTCAGGTCTGAATCCGATATCATCTACCAATTCATCTATGTCGGCGTAAGTAATCGGTACGTCGCCTGCTTGCATGGGCAATAAGTTTTCCTGTGCCTTTTTACCACAAGCATCTTCAATGGCAGTAATAAAACGGCGCAAAGTGACAGGCTGATTATTACCAATGTTGTAAATCTTGTAGGGGGCAGCTGCAGTCGTAATAGTAGAATGCTGGGGCAAAGGTGCTTTATTAATAATGCGAATGATACCGTTGACGATATCATCAATGTATGTAAAGTCACGCTGCATATCACCATTATTAAATACATTAATTGGCTCGCCAGCTAGAATTTTCTTTGTGAACGAAAAATATGCCATATCAGGTCGACCATAAGGACCATAAACAGTGAAGAACCTTAATCCTGTCGTAGGAATATTATATAAATGGCTATAGCTATGTGCCATAAGCTCGTTGGATTTTTTGGTGGCGGCATATAGGCTGATAGGAAAATCAACGCAGTCAGACGTTGTGAATGGCTGCTTAATATTCATACCGTAGACAGAGCTAGAGCTGGCATAGATCAGATGCTTGATATCATGATGACGGCAGCCTTCTAGAATATTAACAAAGCCAACCACATTTGAGTCGATATAGGCATTAGGGTTTTCGATAGAATAGCGCACACCTGCTTGGGCACCTAAATTAACAACCGTATCAAATTGATAGGTGGAAAAAAGCTCAGACATGGCTTCACGATCAGCAAGGTCTAACTTAATAAATGTAAAACTTTCTGGATCTGATATCTCACCTAATATTCTCAAACGCGCTTCTTTTAGATCTGTATCATAATAGTCGTTGATATTGTCGATACCAACGATACAGTAATCCCTAGCAGATAGATCTGTTTCTAGGATCGCCTTGATTAAATGAAAACCAATAAAACCCGCCGCCCCAGTGACCAGTATTTTCATTAATCGCTCCCAAATAGATCTCGCGTAAACACTTTATCCGCCACATCTTTTATCTCATCAGATAGGCGGTTTGCGACAATGACATCACTCATTGATTTAAAGGTGTCTAAATCTTGAATCACACGCGAATTAAAGAAATTGTCTTCTTTTAGCACAGGCTCGTAGACAACGACTTCTATACCTTTTGCCTTGATACGTTTCATGATGCCTTGTATGGCAGATGCTCTAAAGTTATCTGACCCACTTTTCATTACTAGGCGATGTATTCCCACGATTTTTGGCTGTCTTTCGATGATTTTATCGGCAATAAAGTCTTTGCGGGTTCTATTAGAATCGACAATGGCCTTTATTAGGTTGCTTGGCACTTCATCGTAATTTGCTAATAACTGCTTAGTATCTTTGGGCAGACAGTAGCCGCCATAGCCAAAGGAAGGGTTATTATAATGATTGCCAATACGAGGGTCTAAGCCAATCCCTTCGATGATTTGTTTGGTGTCGAGTCCAAACGTCTGAGCATAAGTATCAAGCTCATTAAAGTAGGCCACACGCATGGCCAAATAGGTATTAGAGAATAACTTAATCGCTTCAGCCTCAGTGGATTCTACAAATAAGAGGGGCACATCTTTTTTGATTGCGCCTTCAAGTAATAAATTGGCAAATATTCGAGCCTGCTCAGTCTGTGCGCCTACAATGATACGTGAAGGATAAAGATTGTCATGTAGTGCCTTACCTTCTCGCAAAAACTCAGGCGAAAAAATAATGCGATCAGTCGCATAACGTTCTTTGATACTGGTTGTGTAACCTACTGGCACTGTAGACTTAATAATAATGGTTGCTTGTTGATTCACTAACAGCACTTGCTCAATGACGGCTTCTACTGTGGAGGTATTGAAATAATTGGTCTTGGTATCATAATCAGTCGGCGTGGCAACGATGATGAAATCTGCACCTTTATAAGCTTCTTTGGCATCCAGCGTTGCAGAAAAATTGAGCTCTTTGTTCAATAAAAAATTGTCGATATCTGTATCTTCGATAGGGGATTGCTTATTATTTAGCAATTCTACCTTTTCAGCGACAATGTCGACAGCAACGACTTCATTATGCTGTGCTAACAGCATTGCATTCGATAAGCCTACGTAGCCTGTACCTACTACTGCTATTTTCATAATATATCCAAGTGATTTTTGAGCTTTTATTGGTTTAGATCAAGAGGAAGTGAAATTAATCACCATTCAATCTTAAACTAAATTTATTTATCGGTGCTTGCTATCAAAGAAGCAGGTAGATAAGCCAAGAATTTGTGCCTCATGGCTTGGCTGATTTTTTTATATAAGTCTGACTCAAGAAGATCCAAACTTTGAATACAGCCATATTTAATAGTTTTATCTTCTAAGGCAAGAATAAAATCTTCTACGCTACTCTCGTTTTTTAGATAGTTGATAGAGGTGTTAGGTTTTAAACTTGCTTCGCCTTTTTGAATTTTTAGATGATTCATTAGCGTTATAGGATTCACTTGGGCCACATCTCTAAATTTATATTTTATCTGCTCGGTCAATAATTGCGGATGATTCAACAAATGGGACTTTAAGATATTTTTATCGACAATATGAGGATAGTGATGAATTTCAAAAAACTGATTCATGCCCAGTATTTTAGCACTTAACATTTGCGCGATAGTATGCCTTGGCTGTATCGGTGTGCCAAACAATTTAAAGCGTGATTTTCGAAAATTGAGCTTGGCACTCAAAGCAGCACTTTTACGCCACTCACCATGAATGATTAGCTTCTCACTGTCTAAAAAGTCATCTATCGTCACTGGTTGATTAAAAAAGAAATCATCGTTCATATAGATAAAATAGTCAGACAATCCTTGGATATTCCAAATCATCGTCTCAATTGATCGAGTGTTGAAGGTCGGTAAAAATTCTTCATAACCCGAAAATATTTCCTTGTGATCGACAATACGTATTTTATCTGCTGCACAGATATTTTGCTTGGCAAATTCATCAATGAATGCAGGTTTTTGTTGGTCGGTGACCACATAAATATGACGGCAAAAAGGCACGTATTTGATGATAGAGGCAATATTATAGTATATCTCATCATCACTTGCGAAGCGGGTGGCAGTTATGGCATCTGACGCTACGGTGTTACTTGGCTTGTAGGACTCTCTTTTTTGTTTGAGTATAGGATCTGCGCCATCCACCCAAGCGATGACAACGTCTACTGTTTTCTCATCAAGTTGCTGCATGATTGATCCTGTTTTTTTTCAATAGGTGTCTTTAGTGGCTATACATTCTATTTAAATGTTGATTCTACTTAGATCAGCTATGATATTTATTGACACCTGTATTAGCAAGGGTTAACTGATTTATAAAATCAACAATATTCATGATTTTTTACGCGTCAGTTGATAAGCCTAGCTTATACTGTAGTGAATAAAAGTAGATGAGACTAGCATAAAGAACCAAAATCCTGCAATCATTGTGAACATGGATGCCTTGTATGACTATCATTCAAAAAACCAAGTTGAGATATCAATGCCCATCATTCTATTTATTTTAAAAGCGCTTGAAGGCCGCGGTGCTGAGCGGATGGTCACAACGTTAGCAAGCGCTTATGCAAAAATGGGTCATAGTGTTCATATTCTATGTCTAGAAGAAACACAGGATATGCCGCTAGATGCTGACGTTCACTATCATATCGTGCCATACGATGAGGTTTTTTCTGAGCAAGATATTGAGCCAAACTCTAAACAGGCACAGGCTTACGTGGCAGTCGCTAAGCGTATTGATGAGTATGTGCTTAGCCAAATAGGGAGGCCAAATCTGATATTGGCTAATATTTATAAAGTGAATTGGATTATGGCGTACAGCCAATTACCCAACATCGTGAATGTGCTGCATACAGCGCTATCTAAGCAGTTTCAACAGCAATTATCTAATCAGCCACTACAGACGATAAATCATTTACGTATGGTCTACGGCGCTCATCCGTGTAGCTGTGTCAGCGAGGGTGCACGCAAAGACTTAAACTCGCTTTTAGGAGACATCACACAAACGACGACCATCTATAATCCTTGTGATGCTGCTTGGATTCAGAGCCAAGCAGCACAAATACCGCGTATCGAATCGTTTGGCTTGAGAGACAAACACTATATGATTCATGTGGCGTCATTTGATACCATGAAGGGCCATCGAGATTTATTGCACGCTTATGCAAAGACAGCGCGGACATTGCCATTAGTATTGGTCGGTAAAGGCAAGCTTGAAGCAGAGATTAAAGCGCTAGCGTTTCAACTTAAGATTAGTGACTGTGTTAGGTTTTTGGGCTTTCAGAGTAATCCTTATCCGATCATTGCCTCAGCGGCATTGATGGTGCTCACCTCTAAGTTTGAGGGTTTTGGCTATGTCATTGTAGAGGCGCAAGCACTTGGCGTACCAGTAATCAGTACCGATTGTCCATTTGGTCCAAGAGAGCTGCTACCGACTGAAAACTTGGTAGCTGTCGGGGATATTGAGGGACTGGCGATGCTCATCGATCAAGCAGTAGACAATCTGACGAATTACATAGTGCCGCTAAATCAGCAGCTATTGCCAAATCATATCGCGCAGCAATATCTAAAGTTTGGTCTATTGGTAAAGCAAGGTGCTAGACAGTAGAGACGAGAGATTAGAGAGTATCAAATAGAGATTTGGAGACAGGAGAGTGATTGACGACATCGACACCGTGAGTCTTATAAGTTCTACCCAATAAGTTAAACGAAGGTACGATGCGCTCGTTCATGACTTTATTTAGCGTTGTTGGGACACGGTTGTGGTTGTTTTCATAAAACCGTGGTTGATCGCTATTGAGTAAGTCAATCCCGTATAGGTGAATGGTCGCTGCATGGCGTGAGAAAGCCAGCTGTGTGGCTACGTAAGCAACCGTACCCGCCTCGACAAATCCATGAGTGACATTGAGGGAGACGCCGATCTCAGTTGCGCTTTGACTGCTATCAATAACAAAATTCGGATGATTGATAAAGTAGGATAAAGGCATTTTCTTATTCAGGCGTTTTTTCTTAAATATGAGCTTATTGAATGATAGCTTATTTGATTTGACGCCCCATGGTCTGTCTACTGGATACAATACCCGCATGGCGTGATGATACGTACGCATGATATCAGGGCGAGTCGTGGCCATCGCTTCAAAGACGGCTAATGTTGCATACAAAGGTTGACCCGTATAATGCTGCCGTAGAATTTCAGGTTGATGATTGATAAAGCGCGCATCACTGATGACATAACCAGCAATATGATCGAAGGCGTGGTGCTCAGTAAGGCTGATACTACCGTTGACAAAAATAGTGGGCGTGTCTAATAGTTCTGACAACGATAGTTGTTGTACCGATGGGCCTGAGGCAATAATATTGACGTCTTGTCCAAGCAAGCTTTGCTCTGTTTCATTGGCATTAAAAGCATTAATAATGATGAGCTCGTTATTAATGTTGAACCCAGCGGTAGCAGGTAATCTTAAATATAACGCCATACTATTTTCCAGTCGTTGACCTCAAATAACTTGTATCCTAATGCATTGCCTTCAAATTGTTTGGACTATTGGTGAACTATATACACATGGTTCATGGCTATATATTTACTGCCAGTATTGCTTTAACCATGGGCTTGGTTTTACATGTCGATACCATTTACCGCCGCTACCGGCAATGGCATCGGGCGGGTTAATCTCGCCATGAAAGATGACGATTTTTGCATTATCTGGCAGTGTAGGTGTCCGCACAAAGTTAAAAGGGATGGGCGCGATACATTGATACTTGAAGCTCACGCACCATGTCTTATCCCAGTACTCTAGGTGATGATGCTCGCGCAAATAGTTAGAGAGGTAAGCCTGCTCATGGCGTACTTGGGTGCGAATGGTTTCAAAATTGCGCTCAAAGTTTGCCAGCAAATCAGGATAGGTATTCATGCCAATATTAAAGCGATACACGGAGCTATTGCCAATCATACGCCACGGCTTTTTCCAGTCGCGGATGATGACCACACTGTCTTCGTGCTTCGCTTGATAAGTGAAAAACGCATCAATATTATCGACAATCACAATATCAATATCTAAGAATAGTGCCACACCTTTTAAATCATATAGCTCAGGTTTAAAGGTCGTGAGCTTTTTCCAGCCACGTTCAGGACCTGCTGGTAGATCCATGTCAGGTATGGGATAACAAGCAATCGCAGGATCAATACCTGTGCTGTCATCAGTTAGGCAAACCATTTGAAAATCTAAGCTCAGATGACGGCTCACCATATTGTACAAACGATTGACGTATTCAGGACCGTATTTATCACCCCATTTCATACAAATGATATAACGCTGTTCAGCAGTATGGTTTTGTGTTGGTTCTATAGGTAAGGTTTTAGTTACGTCAGATGTCATAATGCACTCGTAGTGAGATAATAGTGAGGTAAATGAAGGGCTAATAAAAATTAGAGGGTACAGAACTTAGCCAATATTAGCATAACTGTGATTGATGATATGTCTAAATCAGTAAACTATAGTACAGTTATTACTTGCGATTATCGATGTTAGTGTCATCAGTAAAAGAACCACTTACATCGTTACCAGAACGACTTCCAGTAGCGTGATGAGACCGAATAAAGGCTGCTAAAGTGGCTTTATCTTTTCGGTAAGGATTGCCTAGATTTGGTATGCGCTTAAAACGTCGATAGCCCCACATATAGTGACTATAGTTGTCTTTAATCATATGCTCCATGGCTTGATTGAGTGCGTGAGTCGCTACTTCGGTATTGCGGTCATATAGCGCTGGATCGTCGAGCTTATAGCAGTAAATATCAAAACCGCGTCCATCATTACGACGAATACAAGACAAGCCAACTAAGGCACATTTGGTTTTGCTCGCCAGTTTTGAGGCAAGTGTACTGGTTAATGTTTTGATACCAAAGAAAGGAACGACTACGCCGCCTGACGGATCTGGGACGTGGTCTGGTAATACAATACTAAAGCCGCCTTGCTTGAGGGTTTTAAACACGGCTTTAACACCGCTACCATCGGTAGGCACCAAGGTTGCATTGAGACGCGCACGCCCTTGAAGAATAAACTCATTAGCGAATCTGCCGTCTACAGGCTTGTACATAATAGTTGGCGAACCAAACTGATTGAGCCACGCGTTCATCATCTCCCATGTACCGAGATGAGGGACGATAGCAAGCATGCCATTGGGATTGGCAAGACCTTCTAGTAGAATATCTTTATTATGGACGTCACGAATCTGGGCAATACTCCATTCAGGTGGCATTGCCCAGCTTTTGATAGATTCAATACTGGTCAGACATTGATGATAGATGATGTCTTTGGTCAGTGCGCGTTTTTGCGGCTCAGACAATTTGTCCGTAATCAGCGCCATATTGATATGAATGGTACGCATGATGCTGAGACTTGGTATCTTGACGATAACCCAAGCGACAAAACGTGCCAGCATCTGTAGTACAGACAATGGCACGAATTTAAAAACATGATACGGATTCATAACCACTCACATGGCGATGAATCGCGTAACAAGCACTGTAGACAGCAATAGTACATCATCAAATGTTTTATTGAGCAGGTTTGTTGGTGTCAGCCTGTGCTTTTTCACGCACACGGATACCAAGATCACGTAACTGTTTGCTATCCACTCCAGCAGGTGCTTGAGTTAGGGGGCACTCAGCAGTTTTGGTTTTTGGAAATGCGATCACATCACGGATAGAGTCAGCGCCTACCATAAGCATAATCAAGCGATCCAAACCAAACGCCAAGCCACCATGCGGCGGTGCACCAAATTTTAGGGCATCAAGTAAGAAGCCAAATTTGTCTTCTGCCTCTTGCTCGCCGATACCCAATGCCTCAAGGACGGCTTGCTGCATATCATAGGTATTGATACGTAAGCTACCACCACCAATCTCAGTGCCGTTCAACACCATGTCATAAGCGATAGATAGCGCAGACTCTGGGTTGTTTTTCAGCGCTTCAACAGAGCCTCTAGGCTTGGTAAATGGATGATGCATTGACGTCCATTGACCGTCATCGGTTTGCTCAAACATCGGGAAGTCAGTCACCCATAGCGGCGCCCACTCACAAGTTGTCATTTCAAGGTCTAGACCGATTTTCTGGCGTAATGCGCCGATTGCGTCATTCACGACACTGGCTTTATCTGCACCAAAGAAGATAATATCGCCATCTTCTGCAGCAGTACGCTCAATCAAATTCACAAGTACATCATCAGTCATATTTTTGATGATTGGTGATTGTAGGCCAGACTCTTTGTCCACACCATTGTTGATGAGGCTTGCGTCATTGACTTTGATATAAGCCAAGCCGCGTGCACCATAAATACCAACAAACTTGGTATAAGCATCGATTTGCTTACGGCTCAATGAAGCGCCACCAGGAATGCGAAGGGCAGCGACGCGACCTTTAGGATCGTTAGCGGGACCTGCAAATACTTTGAAATCAACGTCTTTCATCAAGTCTGCAACGTCAACCAGTTTCAATGGAATACGTAAATCAGGCTTGTCTGATGCATAGTCGCGCATTGCTTCAGCGTACGTCATGCGAGGGAATTGCTCGAACTCAACATCCATCATGGTCTTGAACAAATGCTTGATCAGACCCTCATTGATGTTCATGATCTCTTCTTCGTTCAAGAAAGATGTCTCGATATCGACCTGAGTGAACTCAGGCTGACGATCGGCACGTAAATCTTCATCACGGAAGCATTTCGCGATTTGATAATAACGGTCAAAACCTGACACCATCAATAACTGCTTAAATAACTGTGGTGATTGCGGCAGGGCAAAGAAGTTACCAGGACGGGTACGTGATGGTACAAGATAATCACGCGCACCTTCAGGCGTTGCACGAGTCAGAATAGGGGTCTCTACATCCAAGAAACCATGATCATCTAAATAACGACGAATCGCTGACGTTGCCTTGGCACGGAATACCATACGCTCTTGCATTTGCGGACGACGCATATCGAGATAGCGATATTTTAGACGTAAGTCTTCTGACACAGTCGTTTTTTCGTCATTCAATGGGAATGGCGGGGTTTCAGATTTGGCCAGTACTTCAATTTCTTTGCCCAATAGCTCAATTTGGCCACTGGTCATATTGTTATTTTCAGTACCTTCATAACGACGACGTACGCGGCCAGTGATTTTTAGTACGTATTCAGGACGTACCGCATCGGCCGTTGCAAAAGCTTCTGGTGTATCAGGATCGACAACCACCTGCAAGATACCCGCGCGGTCACGCATGTCTAAGAAAATCACGCCACCGTGATCGCGACGACGATGTACCCAGCCTACGATACTAATGGTTTGCTCAAGCAAGCTCTCGGTTACAGCTCCGCAATACTCGTCTCGGTATTCGCTTTGCGTCATAGTGCTTTGCGTCATAATATTGTTATCCAGTTATCAGCCCAATTCGAAGTACAATAATGCAGCCATTGCTGTGCGTTTCAAGCGATTTGCAAAAAAAACACACAAACAACGCGATCAAGACAAAGGGTCATCACGTTGGCTGCAGAAAATTTGATATAAACGCATATTATGCCTAATCTACCTTTGTTATACAACCGGCTGAGTTCAATCAAAGCGCAGCCATGCATTGGTATCGGCTGTATTTATTGAGCGATATCTATATTAGGTTAAATATTGTCATTTTGCTTGAAAATACCAGCGAGCGTGCGCATATCAACCGTACCTGAATAAAAACATCTATATTGATATACCTACTGACTTGAGGATTTGTAATCATGCTATTTCATCCACCAAAAAACCCGGTTGAGCTAAAAGTAAGACACTTAAATGAAGCGCAAAAACAGCGCCGTGAAGATTTAATGGAAGCCACCCAAGGCAAAGCTGCGCTTAAAGCATTCAAAAAAGCCATGGCAAAAAAAGCCAAGCAGGCGCTAAAAGCAAAAAGCAAAAAGCAGAAAAAAAATACTGACAATGCCTCGCAAGTTTTTGTTTTGGATTTTGAAGGTGATATCAAAGCCACTGCCGTTAAGCATCTGCGCGAAGAAATCAGCACCTTAATCAGTACGGCTAACAAAGGCGATGAAGTGATTGTACGCCTCGAATCAGGGGGCGGTTTGGTGCATGGTTATGGATTGGCAGCCGCGCAATTGGTGCGCTTAAGGGACGCTGGCCTAAAGCTCACAGTATGCGTCGATAAAGTGGCGGCAAGTGGTGGCTACATGATGGCGTGCGTGGCAGACAATGTGGTGGCAGCGCCATTTGCGATTATTGGCTCAATCGGCGTGGTGTCACAATTGCCAAACTTTCATAAATGGCTCAAAAACCATGATGTCGATTATGAGATGTTTACGGCTGGCGACTATAAACGCACGGTGACTGTATTTGGCGAAAACGATGCCGAAGATCGTGCCAAATACCAAGAAGAGCTAGAGCAGACGCACGAGCTATTCAAGCATTTCGTCAATACTTATCGTCCAGAATTAGATGTTGCCAAAGTGGCCACAGGTGAGCATTGGTATGGTGAAGATGCGTTAAAGCTTAACCTGATTGACAGCTTGCAGACCTCTGACAGCTACATTTTAGAGCGTATGGAAGACAATGAGGTGTACGCATTACATTCACGTCAGAAACCTACGCTGGCAGAGAAGCTGGGCCTTGCGCAAGCCGCAGAAGCGACGCTCAGTATGGCAGTGGATAAACTGCCAGATGCGCTCGCACGTTTTGAGTCAAACAGCCGCTTGAATATTCTAAAATAGTGTTAGATATCATTATGATGTCTGATGGCTAATATTTTAGCGGTCATATGTTCAGCAATACACTGTTTGTATTTTGTAAAAGGCGTGTCCTAACGGGTCGCGCCTTTTTGCTGTTTAATCATAATTGCTGTGTTATAAATGTAGGATACAGAAAACAGTATACGTCCGTACACTAAAGCTCGCATTAAAGATCTAGCAGAGCTTTTTGTCAAAACCCGATTTAGACAATCAATAAAGAAAAGGAAGTCATTTATGTCTAGCGACAATTTAATGTTTACCGCAACGGAACATGGTCAAGCCATGCATGCCAAAGTCAAAGCGTTCATTGAAACGCATATTGAACCCATCGAAGCCCAATTCTGGGAAGAATGTCATAAGAAAAATCCTGATGGAAATTGGGAAAACTGGGAATGGCCAGACGCTTATGACAACCTACGCAAACAAGCACGTGAAGCGGGTTTATGGAACTTATTCTTACCTGACGACACCTTAGGTGCAGGGCTTTCAGTCACTGACTATGCACCGATTGCAGAGCTGACGGGTCGCAGTTTGCTCGCGCCGCATGTGTTTAACTGCAATGCGCCTGACAGCGGCAATATGGAGCTATTATGGCGCTATGGTACGCAAGAACAGCAAGACAAATGGCTCACGCCGCTATTAGAAGGTGAGACCCGCTCAGTGTTTTGTATGACTGAGCCTGATGTGGCCTCAAGCGATGCCACCAATATGCAAGCAACTGCTGTGGTCGATGGTGATGAAATTGTCATTAACGGTAGCAAATGGTGGTCATCGGGCCTTGGCGATCCTGCGGTTGATATTTTGATTGTTATGGCCTATACCGCGGATGAAAGCGCAGATCGTCATCATCAGCACTCGATGGTACTGGTACCAGTCAATACTGCGGGTGTGAATATCAAACGTATGCTTAAAGTGTTTGGCGATTATGATGCGCCGCACGGTCATGGTGAGATCAGCTTTGATAATGTACGTGTGCCCGTCAGTCATTTTATTGGTGGGCCGGGTAAGGGTTTTGAGATTGCGCAAGGTCGCTTGGGGCCAGGTCGTATTCATCACTGCATGCGTTGTATCGGCGCGGCTGAGAAGTCTTTAGAGCTGGCGGTGAAACGCGGCATGTCGCGCACGGCCTTTGGTAAACCATTACTACAATTGGGTGGAAACTTTGAGCGTATCTCTGAGGCGCGTATCAAAATTGATCAAGCGCGCTTGCTAACCCTTTATGCGGCGCAAAAAATGGATGCTCAAGGAACCAAAGCGGCATTGACTGAAATCTCTGCGATCAAAGTGGTTGCGCCAACGGTGCTACAAGAAGTGGTTGATATGGCGATTCAGATTCATGGTGGCATGGGTGTGTGCCAAGACACATTGTTACCAAATTTCTATGCGCAAGCTCGTGTGCTACGGTTGGCAGATGGTCCTGATGAAGTACATAAAACCATGATTGCCAAGCTAGAGCTAAAGCGTCAGGGCTTTAGCCGTTCTAAGTCTAACAAAGCCTAATATTAATCATTGGGTGTGAGTAAACCTTAAGTTGCTCACGCCACTATTGCTGAAAATAAAAAATTGGAAATTCACTATTAACGATTTAGTAGTGAATTTTTCATCACTATGACTGTTTTTTACTACTATAAGTATAAGTTATAAAAATAACTGATCACACGATAAGGAATGTCACATGTCAACTGACCATAGAGTATTAGATAAAGGCGGTGCGGTGCGTGAGGGTGAGGAGCTTGATACCCAAGCTATCAGCGCATGGCTACGTAGCCAAGGTGTCGATGTCGTAGGCGAGCCTACAGTCACTCAGTTCTCAGGCGGGGCTTCTAACTGGACGTATCGCTTACAATATGAAGGCGATGATAAAAACCAAGATCTTATCTTACGCCGTCCACCAAAAGGTACCAAGGCAAAATCTGCGCACGACATGGTACGCGAATATACCGTTCAAAAAGCATTAAAAGATGCTTATCCTTATGTGCCCGAGATGATTGCGCTATGTACAGATGAATCTGTCATAGGTGCTGATTTTTATGTGATGGAGCGTATGGAAGGGATCATTCCCCGTGCCAATTTACCAAAAGGGGTCGATCTAGATCCTGAACAAATCCGTCAGCTTTGCACCAATGTTTTGGACGCCTTGGTAGAGCTGCATCAAATAGATTATACAGAGCATCCTGATTTGGTTGATTTGGGTCGCGGTGATGGCTACTGCGCGCGCCAAATTAGTGGCTGGGACAAGCGTTATATCAAAGCAAAGACACCCAACGTCCCAAGCTTTGCCTTGGTCAGACAGTGGCTCAAAAAGCATACCCCTGCTGATAGCAAAACGTGCATTATTCACAATGACTGGCGCTTTGACAACGTCATACTCGATGCAAACGAGCCGACTAAAGTTATCGGAGTCCTCGATTGGGAGATGGCAACCCTTGGCGATCCACTAATGGACTTGGGTAGTGCGTTGGCTTACTGGATTGAGGAAGACGACAATATTGTCATGCAGCAGTTTCGTCGCCAGCCAACTCACTTAGAAGGTATGATGACGCGTGACGAAGTGGTTGCTTATTATCTAGAAAAGTCTGGACTACAGATAGATAACTGGACCTTTTATGAAGTGTTTGGGCTGTTTCGTCTATCAGGTATCATTCAGCAAATCTACTATCGCTACTATCATAAACAAACCACCAATCCAGCATTTAAAAACGCGTGGCTTGCCATACATGTCATGCATGCCAAATGTCTAAAACTGATTGCACAATATGAAGGCGAAGCGCTGTTCAATGCACACGTTCAGCCATATTTAGAAGACAGAGGAGTCGATGCGGCAACGATTGAGAAATTGCCAGACCCTGTACAAAAAGTAGTGAAAGGCATTTTACCAAAAGGCTATTTTGCTAAGCCCTCTGATTCAGCTGAAGTATAAGAAAAACCGCAATTTGGACAATATAATAAAAGGCAGTATTTTATGACAACCATACTTTTAGCCCGTCATGGTCAGGCTTCTTTTGGTCAAGAAAACTATGATCGGCTGTCAGAGCTAGGTGAAACCCAAGCAAAAATGCTGGGTCAACACTATGCAAATACCCAGCGCCGTATCGATGCGATATTTACGGGTAATCTGGTCAGGCAACAAGACTCTGCTCGCCATTTTTGGCAAGGGTATCAACCGTTTGCTCAGGCCAATAATGACGACATGGCCATTGCGACAGCCATCAACTTTGATGAGCATGAAAGCTATATTTTGCCGCAATTTGACGAGTTCAATCACAAGGATGTGTTTGTGAAATCCGCTGGTGATTTTGATAACCAAGCTGAGATATCCGCTGAAATTGCCAATGCTCAATCACCAAATCGGCGTCTTGCTGAGCTGTTTGATCAAGCGATGCAGCGCTGGCATGGTGGCAACAATGATCAGGATTATATTGAAAGCTGGCCGCAGTTTAACGACCGTGCGCAGCAAGCGCTTGAACAGGTACGTACAAAGATAGCCGATATGCGCTTAGACCAAAATAGCACTGTATTGGTCTTTACCTCAGGCGGTGTCATCGCTGCCATTACCGCACAGCTACTGAGCCAAGGCAGTCAAACCGCTTATCAGTTAAATAAGAGCTTAGTCAATACGGGCGTGACATCGATCACCCTAAAGAGTCAGCGCGCGCATTTATTGTCTTTAAATGAATACAGTCATTTATTTTCTGAAGGCAAGCAGTTTGTGACGTGGCGATAATTGAGTCAATGGGTTTGGATGCGCTTTTATACACAATCGCCACGTATTTGTAGAGCATTAGCCATTACAATAAACGATTTTAGTCAACCAGTTTTTGTCGTTGGTACAGAGAATCTATAAAACTGGAGTGTCATTTAGAGTCGATACAAGGGAGGGCTTATGCAACACAAACTGCTTAATTTAGTCACTAAAAGCGCCAAACAAAGTAAAGCTCAGGTATTTAGCGCCGTTCAGCCATCACGCTATCTAAAAGACCTAAACAAACAGCAGGTTGGTCAAGGCAAAACCGTCCTGATCACAGGAGCAAGCTCAGGATTGGGCGAGGGTATGGCAAGATTGTTTGCTAAGCTTGGTTATAATCTTGCTATCTGTGCGCGCCGTACTGATCGTTTAGAGCGCTTGCAGTCAGAGCTGGTAGCAGCATATCCTAATATACGCGTTGAGTACCGAGCGTTAGATGTCAGTGATTATGATGCTGTTTTTAAGGTATTTGACGCATTTGCTGCTGACTTTGGCACTATTGATCGTATTGTGGTCAATGCAGGGATTGGCGATAGTCGCCGTATTGGTAAAGGACGTTTTGATACCAATCGCCGTACCGTTGAGATTAATTTCATCTCGGCATTGGCACAATGCGAAGCGGCGATGAATATCTTTCGGGCTCAAAACAGTGGTCATCTGGTCGTCATGTCGAGCATGTCAGCGATGCGTGGCCTGCCTAAGCACCTGACAGCTTATGGCGCGAGTAAAGCAGGTTTGGCACATCTTGCAGAAGGGATTCGTGCTGATATGCTATTGACTAAGTTGCCTATTAAGGTCTCTACTATTTATCCCGGTTACATCCGTACTGAGATTAATACGAATGCCAAGCCATTGCCGTTTGAAGTCGATACTGAGACAGGTACTAAAGCGATCGTTGCCGCGATTGAGGCCGAGGTAGAAGAGGCGTGTGTACCGAGCCTACCATGGTCAATCGTGGGACAGGCGATGAAGCGTTTGCCGCTGCAAGTGATGAGTCGATTGAGCTGATGCAACACGCTCGTGCAATAAAAACAAAAAAGCCCACTCTAATAACAGTGGGCTTTTTGTCTCTATGGCTAAATAATCATGTACAGATTATAGCGTTTGCGGGTTGTCTGATATGTGCTGCTCACGTAGCTTTTGACGCAATACTTTACCGACATTACTTTTTGGTAGTTCGCTGACAAACTCGATATGACGCGGGCACTTATAACCCGTTAAATTGTCTAATGCAAACTCTTTGATGTCTTCTTTGGTGACATTGTTGTCTGCAGGCACAATATAGATTTTGACGGCTTCACCTTGGTTTTCATCAGGGATACCAATCACGGCGCAATCGACGATACCTTCATGGTCAAGCATGACCGCTTCAATCTCATTTGGAAATACATTGAATCCTGACACCAAAATCATATCTTTTTTACGGTCTAGTAAAGTGAAGTAGCCTTTTTCATCCATGCTCACAATATCGCCAGTACGGAAGTAACCATCGCTTGTGAAATCATTGGTATTGTCTCGATTGAAATAGCCTGACATGACGTTTGGGCCTTTGATGCACATCTCACCTGCCTCATGCATGGCGACACGTTCACCATTTTCGTCGACGACGATGATATCGACACTAGGAACAGGTATGCCGATTGTACCGTTGAACTTACGATCAGTAATGACGTTGGCGGTACCGCCAGCAACCCCTTCTGTCATACCCCAACCTTCAACCATAGGGCAACCAGTCACCTCTAACCAACGGGCTGCTGTTTGCTCGGTTGCCGCCATACCACCCGCCTGAGTGATACGCAATGAGCTAAAGTCCAATTCTTTGAAGCTTGGCTGATCAAGCAACCCTTTGAACAAGGTATTGACCGCAGGGAAAATATGGAACGGTTGTTTTGATAGCGTTTTGATAAACCCTGGCATATCACGCGGATTGGGTACTAGAATAAAAGTGTAGCCTGAACGCATACCAAGTAAGCTGAGCATAAACGCAAAGATATGATACAAGGGTAGGGCCATGACCATGTTGATGTACACCTCATTAATGTCTGAGGTCACTGGACGGTACCATGCTTCTGATTGCATCGCCGCTGCGACGACATTACGCTGCGTCAAAACAGCACCCTTAGACAGACCCGTTGTGCCGCCTGTGTATTGTAGAATCGCTTTTTGTTGCAGCGTGGTTTTGGGTGCTTGAAGCGGTAGATTACGTCCTTTTTTCAGTACTTCAGGGAATTTCGTGACGTTGTACTTAGGATCATTTAGATTGTATTTAGGCACTAAGCGTTTGACTTGACGGATGACAGTATTTACCAAAATACCTTTTAGACCCATCATATCGCCCATTTTTGAGAGGACAATCCGTTTGATATTGGTCTCTTCGATAACCTGCTCTAGCGCTTGAGCAAAGTTATCCACCACAAAAATCACCTGAGCGCCTGAGTCATTTAACTGATGACGCAGCTCGCGACCTGTATATAGTGGGTTGATCGGGGTACAGACGTAACCTGCGCGTAAGATACCAATCATGATTGGTAAATATTGTGGGACGTTTGGCATCATGAGTGCCACGACGCTGCCTTTAGGTAAGCCTTGAGCTTGTAACCATGCTGCTACTGCCAATGATGCTTTGTCAACGTCATCATAAGTATGAGTCACACCCATGCAGATAGTCATCGGATGCATACGAAAACGGTTGAAGCACTCTTCATACAACTCTATGAGGCTTTCATATTGATCGGGATTAATGGTCTTGGGTACGTTTTCTGGGTATTGAGCAAGCCAAGGTTTATCTACTGTCATGCCAAGCGTCCTTAAATTAAGATAAGTTAAGGGTCTATAAAAAAGTAGTCACATCCATGTCGACGATATACATCAGTGCTCTTTGAGCGATGAATTGTCGAGTGCTATCCTTTGTTTTCACATACTGCTAACGTACAGAGTCCTCTATAAAATTTGATTTAACTACCAAGACTAAACGCTTAATAAATACGCTTCTGGGTAGATCAAATAACGGGTTACTGTTTCTAAAATTGAAATACCTTTCAAATCAACAGTTTTGACGTGTCTAAAGTCAATATTCGATTAATCTAAATCGACAGAAAACTTAGTGACACATTGCGGGCTTACATTAACATAACTACAACTAAACTCGTTACAGGCATACGAGAACTTGATAGTTTATATTTGGGTTTGATATATGAAAAAATATATGTTGGAGAGTGAGGGGTATACAGAATTGATCAGAGTAGATAAAAATTTGTGCTTGATACATTTACCTTTCAATGAGACATTCAAAGCAAATAGGCGCAACAAAAAAGCGCCTTATTATTGATATAGGGCGCTTTTTTCAAGAGAAGTTACTTATTGTTGAGGGTGGTCTGCATGATGTTTCTCACGCAGTTTTTGACGTAATACTTTACCGACATTACTCTTTGGCAGATCACTCACAAATTCAATATAGCGCGGACATTTATAACCCGTCAGATTGTCTAATGCAAAATCTGTAATCACTTCCTTAGTCACGTTATTGTCTGCAGGAACCACATAGATTTTGACTGCCTCACCTTGACGTTCATCAGGAATGCCAATCACAGCGCAGTCAATCACCCCGTCGCAGTCTAGCATCACAGATTCAACCTCACTTGGGAATACATTGAACCCTGAGACCAATATCATGTCTTTTTTGCGGTCTAATAAGGTAAAGTAACCTTTTTCATCCATACTCGCGATATCGCCAGTACGGAAATAACCGTCGCTTGTGAAATCATTAGTGCTGTCTCTATTATAGTATCCAGAGGTTACATTAGGACCTTTGATACACATCTCACCTGCTTGGTGCGTGCCCACACGCTCACCATTTTCGTCAATGAGAATGATGTCAACATTGGGGACAGGTATCCCAATTGTACCGTTGAATTGGTCATCGGTGACGAGGTTCGCTGTACCGCCTGCGACTCCTTCTGTCATACCCCAGCCTTCAACCATAGGGCAGCCTGTCACCTCCAACCAGCGCTCGGCTGTTTGTTTGGTGGCCGCCATACCACCAGCTTGAGAGATGCGTAATGGCGCAAAATTCAAGTTTTTAAAAGAGGGTGTATCAAGCAGCCCCTTAAACAACGTATTGACCGCAGGGAAAATATGGAACGGCTGTTTTGACAAGGTTTTGACAAACCCTGGCATATCACGCGGATTGGGTACTAGAATAAAAGTGTAGCCTGAGCGCATACCGAGTAGGCTCAGCGAAAACGCAAAAATATGATAGAGCGGCAATGCCATGACCATATTGATATACACTTCATTGATGTCTGAGGTCACCGGACGATACCAAGCTTCTGCCATCAATGCTGCAGCCACGATATTGCGCTGGGTCAGTATCGTGCCTTTAGACAGACCCGTTGTGCCACCTGTGTACTGCAAAATCGCTAATTGATCTAAAGTCATTTTGGGTGCATGAAAAGGCAAAGTTTTGCCTTGCTTGAGCACGTCCGGGAATTTAGTAACTTCATGCTTTGGATCGTTGAGCTCGTATTTGGGTATCAAGCGTTTGACTTGACGGACGATGGTATTCACCAGCATACCCTTAAGTCCCATCATATCGCCAAGTTTAGATAAGACGATACGTTTGATGGCGGTTTCATCGACGACTTGCTCAAGAGCTTGGGCAAAATTATCCACCACAAAAATCACTTGAGCGCCTGAATCATTTAGCTGATGGCGTAGCTCACGACCTGTATAGAGTGGGTTGATTGGGGTACAGACGTAGCCTGCACGCAAGATACCAATCATCGTCGGTAGATATTGCGGTAGGTTTGGCATCATCAGCGCGACGATACTTCCTTTGGGTAACCTCTGAGCCTGTAGCCAAGCTGCGATTGCCAAAGAAGCGTTATTGACATCATTATAAGTATGCGTAACACCCATACATATACTCATTGGATGCCCGCTAAAACGTTCAAAGCACTCCTCGTACAACTCCATCACGTTGCCATAAGTATCAGGATTAATCGTCTTTGGTACACTTGCCGGATATTGGTCAAGCCAAGGTTTGTTTGGCATCATAGTCAGCGTCCTTGCAGTTTGATATAGGTGAATGTTTTTTAAGAAAGCAGTCATATGCATGTCAATATCACAAATCAGCATTAATGTGATTAACCTGCTATTGGATGCAGTAACGTCCGTGTCTGCTTGCTGTTGTTGCCGTTGTTCAATCTAATTAACTACTGATGGGTGAGTTAAATGAATCAAACAATTAGATAACCCAATGACAGAAATAACCTGTATTTCAAGTAGATATTATCTGGTTTTTGCAACTACGGTATCAAAAAAACGATACATTTAAGCAATACATTAGCATGAATAATGTTGAAGACAATAATAGAAAGCAAGACTGAGCAGTACATAGATAAAAATGAACACTACAGCAGGTATATGATGTATAAGAAATTTGCTACCGCAAGATAAGTTTTTGAGTGAGTCAAACGTGTCAATAGAGTAGAAGGATTTATTGATAAAACAGAGAAGTGATTGCGTAAGTATTAAAATGGATATGACTCATTCATGGTGCAAGTCGCTAAGCTGGCAACGTTTGATGGTCAATAAGATGAATATCATGCAAAGAGAAAATGGCATCAATGAGGCAGAATAAACTGCTTGTTTTTATTAAAAAAGCGTCGATAAATGAGCAGCGCGCTGATGGTACAGCCAAGTGTGCTACTCACACAGATCAAAAACATCGTGATTATCTGATAGCGGACCGCTTGGGTGGGGTCGGCACCAGCCAATATTTGCCCCGTCATCATACCGGGCAAGCTGACAATACCGACGACTAGCATAGAGTTGAGCGTTGGGGTCATGCCATTTGTGATTGCGGTACGAATCTGCTCATGGACGGCCTCAAATGGTCGAGCAGAAAGACTCAGCATCATCTCGATACGCCTTTGCTGCTCATGAAAAGCTTCGATCAACTGATTGCTCGTTAAGGAGATGGCTGTCAAAGAATTGCCCAATATCAGCCCCAGTATAGGAATAATAAATTGCGGCGTATACCAAGGCTGCACTCTTAGGATAACGATCATCGCTATTGCAGTGACCAGTGTCGCTGAGGTACCTACGGCTATTAGCGTATCGGTTAGCAACCCTTTATAGCTGCGTTTGACACGATTTTTGGCAGCACTCCCTGCAATCAGGGTCATAATGGTCAAAATCAGCAACACTTCGTACCATTGTTCGCGTGCAAAAATCCATGCCAGTATCAGACCGATAAAGCTAAGCTGCACGATCGTACGAACAGCGGCCATTAAGAGTGTGGTCGTCAGTTTTAAGCGCAGTTGCCATGAGATGAGTAGTACGATGATAATCATACAACTGGCAAGCGCAATATCACTGTAAGTTAAAAATACTTGCATATGATTCATACCGTTGATGGGGCTCATTATAAAGGAAGGCAGTAATGTCATGAGCACGATGTAATGAAGGTTTCGAGCAAGTTTTTGAGCATCATATCGTGCCCTAGAGCGCTTCGGTTAGTACACCTGCTTGCATATGCCAATGTCTACTGGCCAATGACATAATCTCTTTGGTATCGTGAGTTACCCATAATAACGAGCGCTGAGTATCTGCTTGTAACCATCTCATCAGCAAGCTGACCAACTGCGCTGAGGTGTCGATATCTAGCGCGGCGGTTGGCTCATCTAGTAATAGTACTCGCGGATTGAGTTGTAGTAGGCGTAAGGTATTGACCAGCTGACGCTCACCACCCGATAAGTGGTTGGCCTCTTGTTGCAAAAAGTCTGCATTTTTATTCAAAGACGCAAGTTGGGTCAAATGCCAGTTTATATCAAAACTTTGGGTCTGATGCGCGTCTAAAGCATAAGGCATCTTTAAATTATCAAGGACATTGCCCTCTAACAGCTGTGGCTGTTGAGCAAGCAGCGCCACTTGCTTGCGCCAAGTAATTGGCGATGTGGCGTGAATGCTTTCATCTCGCTGATGTGGCGTGGCATCACTACGCAAATGAATATCACCAGTGCTCATCGGCAACAATCCTGCCAGCACCCGCAAGAGGACAGATTTGCCACTACCAGAAGCCCCTGTCAACACGGTGATTTGTCCTGATAGTAGCTTGCCACTCGCACCGTTTATCAATATGCGGCTATGAGGCGATAGTCCATCAGATAGCACATTTTTTTGTCGCTTATTTAACCACCTTTGATAGAGTTTATGCGGTACAAAGATTTTTGTCTGTTCACCACTACTATGCTTAGGATTATCGCTACCGACTACCGGCCTGCCATGCACCCAGAGATTATTAAATTCAAGCAAGGGTCTATCAGGATCAATGCGCATAGCGTTCTACAGTCGCTCGTTCGTTTGCTCGCTAATGGCTTGTTCAATGGCATCGCGTAGCTCTTTTGGTACACGGATAGGACGCATTGGTGCGGTGTCAGCTTGAACATGATTTGTATTATCATTTGTCATCGGCTCTGGTTTGACAAGGTTTTGTACACAAGCAATGACGATCTTAGTGCTACTTAATATCTGGCTAGTGGTTTTGTCTGTAGCACTATTATCTGATGTGCTACGATGAATGCTTTGATAGAATATGATGCTAGCAGGTTTTAGCTCCACTTTATCGATACGTACAGAGATGACTTCATCTAAGAGAATGGCTCTCTTGTATTGTAAGTCTGCCTGACTCACGACAAAATGCTGTATGTCGCCATCATCAGTTTGCAAAAAATAACCGTTTAGACCCAGCTTGGTAAACCAATCACGGCGGCAGTTTTCAAAAAACACCAGATGGTTGGCATGATAAACGATGCCGCCTGCATCCGTATGGTTGATGTAGACGTTATAATCTTTAGCAAATAGTGGTTCCATATTATTCACGGCTGTATTTTTATGCTCAGTTGTCGTCATAAGGGTGCTCAGTATTTTTGATAAAGGTTGTTTAGCGAACGTAATTTATATATGTGGGTAAATAAGAAACCCGACAAAAAATAGTCTCTATTATATTTATAATAAGCGCTACTCTAGCTCAAGATATAAGGCCATGCAACAGCTAGGGTAGCCTAGGTCTGTTATCATAGGCTTTTGTATCAGACTCATCTATATCAGCACAGTCTTTTAACCAATCAGTATAGGACAGTTTATGACCCGTTTTGTCAGTTTTAATATCAATGGTATCCGCGCTCGTCAGCATCAGCTTGAGGCAGTGCGCGAGGTAATCGATCCTGATGTCATGGGTCTACAAGAGACCAAAGTCCATGACGATCAATTTCCACTTGATGACATAAAAGCTCTAGGATATCACGTAGAGTATTTCGGGCAAAAAGGACATTATGGCGTGGCATTATTGTCGAAAGTGGCGCCTATATTTGTACAAAAAGGTTTTCCTAGCGAAGATACTGAAGCACAAAAGCGTTTTATACATGCACGCTATGAGCTTGAAGGGCGTGAAGTGGATGTGCTCAATGGTTATTTTCCACAAGGAGAGAGCCAAGATCACCCAACCAAGTTTCCAATGAAGCGTGCATACTATGCAGATTTAATGGCTTATATTGATACACTAAAGGCAGAAGGTCGTTCGATTATTGTCATGGGAGATATGAATATTGCACCAGAAGACATAGATATCGGTATCGGTGAGGTCAATGCAAAGCGCTGGTTAAAAAATAGAAAAACCTCATTTTTGCCAGAGGAACGCGAATGGTACTCAGCATTAATGTCGCGTGAGTTGACCGATACGTACCGTTTGCATTATCCAGAGAGTACCGAATTATACAGTTGGTTCGATTATCGCAGTCGCGGCTTTAATGATGAACCCAAGCGCGGTTTACGTATCGATCATATTTTATGCACATCAGACCTCGTTAGTGAATGCATCGATGCTGGCATCAGCTATGAGCTACGCGCGATGGAAAAACCCTCTGACCATGCACCCATTTGGTCGGCATTTGATCTAAAAAAACCGTAATATTTATATGATGTTTATCACATTACCTCTAAAAACAACGATAAAAATTGAAAAATAAGGATTTTACTATGTCTGTTGGAAACGTAGCAGTACCTGATATTATTTATCCCATTGATGGCATTAAGCTGAGCGCAACTGCCGCGGGCGTACGTTATAAAAATCGTGATGATTTAGTCGTGATTGAAATCGCTGAACAGGCCTCGACCGCAGTTGTCACGACTAAAAATACATTTTGCGCCGCGCCTGTACGTATATTACGTGAGCACTTTACCAAGGCTAGTCCGCGTTATCTGGTAACCAATACAGGTAATGCAAACGCAGGCACGGGCGCTGATGGTAAACGCCGCGCTACTGAAATTTGTACAGCCTTGGCTGAAAAAGCTGGCGTAGAGGCTAATACAGTACTGCCATTTTCTACTGGCGTGATTGGCGAGCCATTAAATAGTGACGCGGTCATTGCAGGTTTAGACGATGCGCTAGCAAACTTAGCCTCTGATAACTGGTTGGCTGCTGCTAATGGTATCCGAACGACAGATACTATCCCTAAGCTTGCTAGCCAAAAAGTCGACGTTGCAGGTACTAGCTATCATATCACTGGCATGTCAAAAGGCTCAGGCATGATACGTCCAAATATGGCGACTATGCTGGGTTATGTCGCAACCGATGCCAATATCGCGGCCGACTTATTGCAAGAGATGCTAAGCGCTATCAATGAGCAGTCGTTTAACCGTATTACTGTTGATGGTGACACATCAACCAATGATTGCTGCGTATTGATTGCGACAGGTGCTGCCAGCTCAGAGGTGATTGATAGTCCAGCGCATCCGCATTATCAGGCCGTTTTTGATGCACTGCGCGAAGTGTTTGTACGTTTGGCACAGCTCATTGTCCGTGACGGTGAAGGGGCGACCAAGTTTATGACGGTTAAAGTGACTGGCGGGAAGACCACGCAAGAGTGCTGCGATGTGGCTTATGCTGTGGCGCATTCACCACTGGTAAAAACGGCATTCTTTGCGAGTGATGCAAACTGGGGGCGCATCTTGGCGGCAGTCGGTTATGCTGGTATTGACGACCTAGACACCGAGCAAGTTGATGTGTATTTAGATGAGGTGATGATTTGTCAAAATGGCGGTGTCGCGCCCAGCTATACAGAAGAAGCAGGTAAAAAAGTCATGAGCCGCGCTGAGATTACCATTCACATTGATCTGGCTCGTGGTAATGCTAGCGATACGGTGTATACCTGCGATTTGTCATACGATTATGTCAAGATAAACGCTGACTATCGCAGTTAGAAACGGTCTTAAAAGCTTCAATCTTGACAGATTTTTTAAATCTATTTATAAAAAGCCAGAGTAATTATTGCTCTGGCTTTTTTGTGTCTAATACCAAGCTGTTATCAAATTACTCTGCTATTCAATACGCTTTATTAACATCAGTTGCAAAAGCTGACGTTACTTTACAAAGCAGTCATAGAGAGTAAGGTGAGTTGCGACCTATACTTGCTGGGGTGAACAGATGATATTCACTACAACGCTAGTAAAGCTGGCTAGAGATTTCAATTAGCGTGACTCTAAATATCATCATGGTAGAAAGAAGCTTTGTTGTATGAAGAAATGCAGTAGAGTTTTTAAAATAATAAATTTAGATAGAAAATAAAGAATTATTACCAATTATCTGAGGATTGAATAATGAAAAGATTAGCACTTGCAGCATTGATGACAACTTTTGCTCTTACTGGTTGTTCTACTATGGACATGGACAATGAGCGTACAATGGTTGTAGAAGGACAGCCTATGAACGTCAAAGTGGTAAATATTCCAAGTTTTGAAGTAGAAATCGCACCGCGTAAAGCAGTTTGTGACCTGACTGCAACAGACGGTACGATGGTTGAATCACAGTGCCTACAGTATCGCCAAACTTATCAGAAAAACTACACCACTTTAAGTGGTAACATTCAAGGCTTCACTTATGAGCCAAACTACCGTTATGTATTAGATGTACGCCAAGAAGCAGTCACTGCTGAAGGCTCTAATGTGGTCAAACCAGTTTGGATTTTAAACGAAGTCGTTTCAAAAACTGCTGAATAGTACAGCTTGAAAGTATACAACTAATAAAAAGGCCGCTAATATATAGCGGCCTTTTTATTGATACGATATCTGCTGCTATGATGAGATAGCGTAGTTAAAGGTAACATTTATCAATTACATTAACATTGACTGTAGTTAACACTAACGCCGCGCGTCGCAGTAGGGATTCTATTATCAGCATAGACAGCTAGGCCACCACGAGCGGTCTCTTTATATTTATCAGACATATCAGCACCTGTCTGCTTCATGGTTTCTATAGCCTTATCCAAAGAGACGAAGTGCTGGCCATTTCCTCTACAGGCTAGACGTGCTGCGTTGATAGCTTTGACCGCCCCCATGGCATTGCGCTCGATGCAAGGCACCTGCACCAGTCCACCAATAGGGTCGCAGGTTAGACCTAAATTATGCTCAATACCGATTTCTGCCGCATTTAAACATTTAGCTGGTGTCCCATTCATGATCTCTGCTAATGCAGAACCTGCCATCGCACATGCCGATCCAACCTCGCCTTGGCAGCCGACTTCAGCACCAGAGATGGAAGCGTTTTGCTTGATTAGGCTACCGATAGCGGTGGCGTTCAATAAAAACTTGCGGACACCATCTTGGCTATAGTTAGGTAAAAAATCACGATAGTAGTGCAATACTGCAGGAATAATACCTGCTGCGCCATTGGTGGGTGCGGTCACAACTTTGCCGCCATTGGCGTTTTCTTCATTGACGGCGAGCGCGTACAAGTCTACCCAATCCATGGCGGCTAATTTATCAGTTTTGGTGATAGGTTGGTCTTTTTCCGCAGACAGTTGCCTGTGCAAATCTTGTGCGCGGCGTTTGACATCCAAGCCACCTGGCAAAATACCGCCATTTTCACAGCCTTGTTTAACACAATCTTGCATGACCTCCCAAATGCTATCTAGGTAGGCAAATACTTCTTCTTTGTCATGGAAGTGGCATTCATTGGCCAGTACTAATTCGCTGATGCTCAAATCATACTGACGACATTGTTCTAGTAGTTCTGCTGCATTATTAAAAGGATAAGGAACGCTATCGATCGTTGGGCTGGCATGATCTTCATCTGGATCGGTGGCATCTTCTTTATTGATGACAAAACCACCACCAATCGAATAGTAGGTCTGCTGATAACGAGTACCGTCAGTCGATATAGCACGAAGCGTCAGTGCGTTAGGGTGATAGGGCAGGAAAGTATCGTCGTACCAATAAATATCCTGCTCTGTATCAAATGCAATTGTGTGAATACCTGACACATTTAATGTCTTGCCAGAAAAAATAGGAGAAAGATAGCTGCTGGTCATACGTGTATCGATGGTGCTAGGTGTATGGCCAAGTAACCCTAACAATATGGCAGTATCTGTTGCGTGCCCTTTTCCTGTCGCCGCCAAAGAACCATAAAGCTCGATTTCAATCTTTGCGATAGCCGTCAGTTCCATTTGCTTGGTCAATGAGGCTAAAAATAAATTGGCTGCCACCATTGGTCCCACTGTATGTGAGCTCGATGGACCAATGCCGATTTTAAATAAATCAAAAATACTAATCATAATGAGTTACCGAAAATTCAAAGGCTTGAACAATCCTGTTGATTGCCTTGAGCGCTTTTATTGAAAATATAATAGGCAGTCGTCACTCTCAAGGCCCACTGCAGAAGACTTGTGAGCGACCGTCTATAAAAATATTGCTATTAAAGAGTACAGATGGTGACTGAATAATCACTTTTATTTATTTTGAAACTCCGCTATCATGCTCGGAGTCAACGACTATGTAACATCCTGTAAGTCAGTACCGCTATTAAGTAGGCTGGTTGGTAGAAGAGCAAACGTGCTTTTGATCATACAGTATCTTTGGTTATACATAGTGATCTAATACAACCAGCCAAGAACTGGCTATCATACCAAATAATACTTTTGGTTTGTCATATTACAACATAAATGAATGAATTGGGATGACATATTATCGATAGAAGACGATAGTGCTTATTTATATTGTTTACGACTTCTATCGCGTTCGCTACTATCCTCCCAATTTCGCACCGTTTTTACTTTTTCCATTATTTTAGCCTATTACCTCAGCTCACATAGGACACGCGCGCATGCCATCTCAAAAAGACCCATCATCAGCTTCAGACAACAGCGCTCAAAATCAGTCAGCTCACAATGCATTGGAAGCTGCAGGTATTGATTCAGCAGCCATCAGTTATCCGCACAATCCAGATTTTGAAAATGGTCGCTGGTTTCCGACATGGCGACCTTACAAAGGTGATTTGGATCGTGATCCAGTGGGTATCAATGATTATCTGCCACCGTCAAAGAGTGTATTACTTGGTATACAACATACATTTGCCATGTTTGGTGCGACCGTCCTTGCGCCATTATTGATGGGATTTGACCCTAACTTAGCCATTTTGATGTCTGGTATCTGTACGGTGATGTTCTTTATGATCACTGGTGGGCGTATGCCAAGCTACTTGGGATCAAGCTTTGCTTTTATTGGTCCAGTGATTGCGGTAACTGCGTATGCAGGGGCAGGGTTCAATGATAATTTGAATGTCGCGCTAGGCGGTATCATGGCCTGCGGTATCATTTATGCGTTGATTGGCCTATTGGTGATGAAAACCGGTACTGGCTGGATTGAGCGCTTGATGCCGCCTATCGTCACCGGTGCCATTGTTATGATTATCGGTCTTAACTTAGCGCCAGTCACTATTCAGGGCGTATCTGCCAATCAGTTTGATGCTTGGATGGCCACGTTGACCGTACTACTCATCAGTGGGGTGGCTGTGTTTACCCGTGGCATGTTACGTCGTTTACTGCTACTCGTGGGTTTGGTATTGTCATACATCGCTTATTTTGTGATGACCAATATCCTAGGTTTTGGTGCGGCAATTGATTTTAGCGCAGTCGCTGCGGCTTCATGGTTTGGTCTGCCTAGCATTCATACCCCGCGCTTTGAGATGAGTGCTATTATTCTCATTGCGCCTGTCGCCTTTATTTTGGTCGCTGAAAACTTAGGTCACTTTAAGGCAGTGGAAGGTATGACCAAGTCTCGCGTGACCCCTTATATGGGCCGAGCATTTTTTGCCGATGGCTTGGCAACGACTTTCTCAGCAGGATTTGGCGGTACAGGTGTGACTACCTATGCTGAAAACATCGGGGTGATGGCGGTCACCAAAGTATATAGCACAACGATATTTGTCGTCGCAGGTGTGGTCGCTATTATATTAGGGTTATCACCAAAATTTGGTGCCATTATCCAAACGATACCAGCGGCTTTATTGGGCGGCGCTTCTATCGTCGTTTTCGGTCTGATCACGATCGCTGGGATAAAAATCTGGATCGACAGCCACATTGATTTTAGTAAAAACAGCAATCTGATCATCGCGGCAGTGACCGTAATCATGGGTACAGGTAACTTTAGCTTGCACTTAGGTGGTTTTGATTTGGGTGGTATTGGTACTGCCACTTTAGCCGCTATCGTGTTGAATGCTTTATTTAATAAAAGTTCTGACGTTAAATAAGTAATGCTGATAAGATTAAAGTTTGAGTCTATCGAATAAAAATAGTAAAAGCATATATCCTTTAAAAAAAAGCGCCCATGCTATCTGTAGCATGGGCGCTTTTTGTTGAATGGCAGTTTAAGTAATCGTATCAATATTACTTAATTACTTATAGTCTCGCTTATAAAACCTTGAAAAAAATTGATAGCGGCGTAGGGCGCGTGGTTTTGGTTTTAGTGACCCTAAATAAATAGCAAACATGGTTAACAAGGCGCCGCCCCATTGTAAGCTGTTGATAGGTTTGTCCAGCCAGCTATAATCAATGACAAGTGCTGCAATAGGCTCAGTTAATAGTAACAAACCAGTCAGTGCCAGAGACAACTTAGGAATAGAATAAGCAATCAGACCCCATGCCAAACACTGCATCACTGTGCCGTAGATAAGCACCCAACCAATCTCAGACCATGTGTTGGGCAAGATATGACCTGTATCGAATATGAACATAGGCACAATCATCGCTAAGACGCCACCGATACTAATTAGCTGCATCAGCATAAATATCGGTGTCGGTTCGGTATCATGTGTCTTTCGAATAAAAGTCATCGACGCGGCTAGCATTGCTCCTGACACAATACCCGTGACAAATCCCCAAGTGGCCGCTGAATTGTGTGCAAATTCAGGACTGCCTATCATTGCAACGCCCAGCATCGCTAAAAATAAACTGATGATCTGCACGACAGATTGGCGCTCATTGAAATATAAAAAACCAATGGCAGCTAAAAAGAAGATTTGTAAGCTATTGAGCAGGGTCGAAATACCAGGACCCACAGCGTAAATGCTCTCGTGCCAAAGCGCCAAGTCTAATCCTAAAAATGCACCTGACAATAAACCATAAAAAATAGCACGTTTTGATTGTGGCATCTGTTGGCGCATCACCTTGGCTAAAATCGCAAAGACAATACCTGAAATGGCCAGTCGCCAAAATGACATCGCCCAGCCACCGATATCGACGTGAGCGACAATCAGACTGCCCAGCCCGAAGATAATACAACCGATAACTAGGCCAATAGGGGCAGCGCGTGAAGAAGCAGTCGCCATAAAACGTCCTTATATTATTATTCTTATGGTCCTAGACCAATGTGAGGGTTAGCCAAAGCCCTATTGTCGTGGTTTTAAGCAAAAAATAAAATGGCAAAACCAAAATTTATTCTGGTTATTAGATAGATCGTTGCTATAGATAATTTATTAAACCAAATAGTACGAAAAAGTCTCGTAGGCAGTAGAACCATCTTGTAACCTTACTCACACAATAATGCTTGTACAACAGCGCTTATATAATCGAGTCACATCCTTACAGGAATGATATTGGCTCTGATATTGCAATTTGTTAGTCTAGTACTCATAAAATCACCAGTCATCAACCGCTATATCAAACAATCTATATTATTTGCCTAGGTTTGCTTATGCTCCGACATTTTATGTCAAAAATACAACCAAATGTGACCTCTTGTTTGCCTCTAAAAATATCGCAATTTGGCTTTGCGATAGGTATCGTCTCTAGTGCATTTTTTTTAATGCCTAGCGCCCAAGCGGCTGGTTGCAAGCTCCCCAAAAGCTACTATAAAAACGTCTCTTGTACGTCTACTAGCGGCTATTTTTTAGCAATCAAAGATTTTGGTGCGCCAGTCGCTCTGATTGACAGCAAAGGTAAAAGGGTCGTTGATTTATCACGCTATCAAAAAGTCGATGCCGACAAGATATCGGGCGGGCTACTACCTGTATTGCGCAACAGTCGGGTCGGTTATCTCAATATGCAGGGACGCGAAGTCGTGCCTGCAATGTACGATATGCTCACAGGAAATCAAGGGTGGGCGCGTCCAGTATCTGAAGGACGTATCGTCGTAAAAAAAGATGGTAACTACGGTGTTATCAATACCTCCAACAGCACGGTTGTCTCGTTTTCAGCATCGATTGACGAGATCGATGATTATCGTAATGGGAGAGCGCGCGTCCGTAAAAACAGTGCGATAAGTTGGTTAGATAAAAATGGTAATGCAACGCGTGATCCAAATGCTCAGGATAAGAGTCAGTCGGCTAAAAAATCCACAGCTTCTACTAACAATACGTCATCACAATCAAGACAACCTGCACCTACACGTTTTACGACATTACAATCACGTCAGCAAGATGGAAAATGGGGCTTCGTTGACGACAACGACGTCACGATGATTACCTATTCGTTCGATGAAGTCCGTCCATTCTCTGAAGGATTAGCGGGCGTTCGTATCGGAGAGGAGTGGGGCTTTGTTAATCTGGGCGGTGAGCTAGTGATTCCTTTTCGCTTCACTAATGATGGGGTATTAACTGATGATAATTATAAGGGTCAACCCTCATTTGTATTTACAGGTGGTAAGGCATGGATCGGCAATTTAAAGAACGGCAATAAAATGTGCATCAATAAAGAAGGCACAGGTGTCAGCTGCGATTAGCGTTATATCCATAATCTATAATTGGTATACAATGAAAAAGAGTGTAAACCCTATTCGTTATCGATAGGGTATACACTCTTTTTTATGGCTAGTGTGACTATAGGCGAATAGCTATTTTTCTAACAAATGATTGCTAATCAAATCGACCATATAAGGCTGATAATATTCTGGAATATCATGCGCCATACCTTCGATTAAATGAAACTTGGCATTAGGAATGGTTTTTGCCACCACTCGACCTTGTGACGCCGGTAGCAGTCCGTCAGCGCTACCATGTAAGACAATCGTTGGTGCTTTGACTTGCTTACTAAAGCGGCTGATAGAACCTGATGCCAAGATAGCATTGAGCTGCTGCACCGTACCTAGAGGGTGAAAATTGCGTTGATAGCGAATTTTGGCAATTTCACGCACCATGCGCACATTGACGTGACCTGGTGTGCCAACCGTTTTCATAAACCAGACACTATGGCGTACGATATCACGCTCAGAGTGGCTCTCTGGACGATTGATAAGGGTGTATAGCTGCTTAGGTCTTGGCGGTTTTAAAAATGCTCGATTGGTCGTGGTAAACATAAGCGCCATACGCTGCACCAAGCTTGGATAACGTGCCGCCACAATTTGAGCAATCATCCCGCCCATAGAGGCACCAAGCAGATGCGTTTTGCTAAGCTTGAGCGCCTTGATCAAACGGGCGGTGTCTTCTGCCATGTCAGTCAAGTTATAAGCCACCTGAGTGCTTTTGTTCGATAGACCCGTTTGTAGGCGTACCATCATTTTGAGCTGGTTGATACGCGGTAGGCCCTCGATCTGTACTTTAGAAGACAGGCCAATATCACGATTGTCAAAACGGATCACAAAAAAACCAGCATCAATAAAGCGCTTAATAAAATTGTCTGGCCAAAATATCATTTGCGAACCCAGCCCCATGATCATCAGGAGCGGCGGATTATTAGGGTTGCCACCCGCTTCGACACACAACTCTATACCATCACCAATATCAATCATCGCTTGATGAAGGTGTTGGCTAAGATCGGAGTCGCGCCACTGATGCTCCCCAAACCGTTGCCATTCAGGAGTAGGGTAAAAGTCTAGAGTATTGTCTAAACTGGTATCTGACGTTTCCGGCAATTTGGCACTATTAATGTCATTTGATGTTGTCATGAAGTGTCCTAATTAGAGGGTCATCTACTACAGCTCAAGCATCTCAAAATCAAGCTTGCCGACACCGCACTCAGGGCAGGTCCAGTCATCAGGGATGTCTTCCCATTTGGTGCCAGGGGCAATACCTTCTTCAGGGCAGCCAAGCGCTTCGTCATAGATCCAGCCGCAGACAATACATTCATAACGTTTCATAAATAGTCCTATCGATCATTACCAGTGTCACAGTGCGTCATAAACGCTTATATTTCGTATTACAGTCATTATATTAGACGGTAAAAGCGCACGTAGTTTAGCATATAACCGTTATTTTCATAGTTAAGTTTACACTTGTATATTGAGATGAAATTGGCTTTTATCAAGTCCATCATCTGAACCATCGTACCGAAGCGAAGTACGATCTTGGGCTATAAGCCGCCACAAAAAAGCCAATCATGCTATAATAACGGCCGCTAAATTGACACTGTCAGCCATAATTGCCTGCTGATCTATCAGTGTCTAACTATTGTCCAAGCCATATAAACACACAAGCTAAGGGTTTTCATGAGTATTAACGCCGCCACATCTGCCACTACCGAAAATGAGACGACTACGATGCTCAATACAGACCATCCGTTTTGGCAGATTATTCGCACAGTACCAGACTTTCCAAAAGCTGGCATTGATTTTTATGATATTACCCCGTTACTGCGCAGTCATATTGATGCTGTCATTGATGCGCTGCTTGCCGCGTTGCCAGAGGGGCTGATGGATGAGGTGGATTGCTTAGGGGCTGTAGAGGCGCGTGGGTTTGTATTTGCAAGTATGCTGGCAGGGCGCTTGGGTAAGGGTATGATTTTACTACGTAAACCAGGTAAGCTACCACCACCTGTTGCCAATAAGGCCTATGCGCTTGAGTATGGCAAAGATACGCTTGAGATGCAAAACAACTTGCCACCTGAACGTGTGCTACTGGTCGATGATATCTTGGCGACTGGAGGCACATTGACGACCGCTTATGAGCTATGCCAATCGGCAAATCATACGGTGGTCGGTGCATTAGTTTTATTAGATTTGGTTGAGCTACATGGCGAGTTCCCAGTACCTGTCTATACGGTATTAAAGGCGTAAGTCTGATTGTTCAAGAAAGTTTATAGAGTATAAAAAAGCGCCCTGAAAATCATCAGGGCGCTTTTTTTGTGGTGAGTCTAATGATATTACGATTTGTTTTGCTCATAGCTTTTACAGGCGTACTCGATCAGCGTGCGACCAACACTTTTTGGTACGGTGATAATAAAGTCCTTGGTGGTCAGAATGGGTTTTTCTGATTGCCACGATTTGAGGACTTTATTATCAGCATTATAATCGACGTAAGCCCTTTTATAATAGCTGAAGTCTTTACATGAAATCAGTAATTGCTGATCGCTATGATGAATACTTTTCTCTTTTGTTGTGCCTGTGTCTGTCCCTTTTTCTTTTTGTGTCTCTTTTAATGTAGGGTAGGTTTTCAGCATAGAGACTGTGATATTTTCGACGTTTTTTTCGTCTATGATGTTGATGTCAGAGTGTTCGATAGAGTCTACATCTAAGCTAAACGTCGATCCAGAGTTACTCTTAGTCACTTCCACCCAATTGACTGCATGGGCGCTGGTCACTAAAACACTGCCTGCCAATAACATTGATAGCCGTTTCATACTTAAGCCTTGCTTCTTGGTATTTGAAGTCGCTCATGATAGCCAACTTACTATGGGCAGGCAAATATCTTTTGTGCGTTATGAGTATTGGCTGTGTCTACTTTATTACTCGCGCAGAGCCGCTAATGTCTGAGCAAGCTCATCACGTGCCCCAATAAAACCATCAATACCTTTTGGTAATAGATCTTGTGTGACTGTGTCTTGCTGATAGGCCGCGCTAAACTCTTTATGCGTCAAGCTCACTTGGCTCATCGCTTGCATATCCATGGACATGCTCGGCGATAACTGACGAGGCACATCAATATCCATGGCTGCCAGCTCATCGATTAGGTTGGGCGCAATGGTCAACAAATCGCAACCTGCAAGTGCCAATATCTGCTCAGTTGAGCGGAAACTCGCCCCCATGACTTGCGTATGATAGCCATGCTGCTTGTAGTATTGGTAAATAAGTTTGACAGATTGTACGCCCATATCCTCAGAAGCCGGTACATTTTGGCGGTTTTGCTGGCGTTTTTGCCAGTCCAAAATACGCCCTACAAAAGGAGAGATGAGCGTCACGCCCGCATCTGCGCAGGCGATTGCTTGATGCTGACCAAATAATAGGGTCAAATTGCAGTGGATGCCTTGAGTTTCAAGATAACGCGCCGCTTCAATGCCTTGCCAAGTTGCTGCCATTTTGATCAATACTCGCTCTGAGTCGATGCCAGCTTTTTGATAAGCGTCCATAAAAGCTAAGGCTTTATCGATCGTCGCCCCAGTATCATAAGACAAACGCGCATCGACTTCGGTAGAAACGCGCCCTTCAATAAGCGCCAAAATATCACAACCAACTTGAATGGTCAGGGCGTCAATCACTGCATCTACATCGCCATTATGGCGGCTCATGGTTTCTGATAGCATACCTTGGTTATCAGGATGAATGAGGGCTTTGGTGATGAGGCTTGGATTGGTGGTCGCATCGATAGGTTTTAGTCGGGCAATAGCAGCAAGGTCGCCAGTATCAGCGACAATGGTCGTCATGGTACGTAATTGTTGTAATGCGCTCATCAGATATCCTTTTTCTTATTAATGATATGGTGCTCCTCTTATATATCGCAGGGTAGGGAGCTGAATGGAAACTGTAACACAGTTTTCTACGTGTGTTTGCTCATAGTTGTGCTATGCGCCACTGTCATATCACTTAACTGTGATAATATTAATAATAATTTGCTGACTTATCACTATTTACGAATGGGCACTGACTCGAGTTTTTGCTATAGTAGAGCCGGTCATCCGTTGGTCTTATGTACTTGGCGACCAATATAGCAGTAATACCAGAGAACGCCAATGACGCGCGATGTTTCTGATAGACTGCTTTTGGATGATGGTTAAAATAGTTTTGGTCATTGACCGCTATTTACCAATGACTTCATAATGACACTCTCAAGCACTATCGGTATATAGAGATAGTCGAAGCATTTAAAAAACATAGTGAAATTTAGCAGATATTCATATCTAAATATTAATAATACCTAACAGTGATAAAATCTAAAAAGGATGGGCGGTAATGAGCGAGCAGTCACCAGAACAAACCATGGATAATCTAAATCAAACCGCCGCAGGCGCTAGCGACACCGCAACTGAAAAAGAATTTTTAGATAATATTCGCCAAAACATTGATGCGGTCGACTGCGAAATCCAAATACTCATCAATAATCGTGCCAAGCTGGCGCAACAAGTAGCAGCGGTAAAGAAAAACCACACGGCCGCTGATGACAATACCAATCCTATCTTTTATCGTCCTGAGCGTGAAGCACAGGTGTTAAAAGCGGTTATGGAGCGTAATACGGGTCCAATCGCTGACGAAAAGATGGCGCGTTTGTTCCGTGAAATCATGTCAGTATGCTTAGACTTAGAGGCGCCGCAGCGTATTGCTTTCTTAGGACCAGTTGGCACCTTTACCCATGCCGCTGCATTAAAGCATTTTGGCAAAGCTGCTGATACTGTGCCAATGACGACCATTACCGATGTATTTCGTGAAGTTGAAGCGGGCACGGCGATGTATGGCGTTGTCCCTGTCGAGAACTCTTCAGAAGGGGTGGTCAATCATACTTTGGACGGATTTTTATCTTCTACGCTAAAAATTATTGGTGAAGTTGAGCTACCGATTCATCAAAACTTCTTGGTCGCTGAGCATACTAAGCTTGATGGTTTGAGCCGTATTTATTCGCACCAGCAGTCATTGGCGCAGTGTCGTCATTGGCTAGATGTGAATTTCCCTAATGTGGAGCGCGTTGCGGTATCAAGCAATGGTGAAGCGGCGCGTCGCCTCAAAAACGAATGGCATTCAGCAGCAATCGCTGGCGACGTTGCGGTTGCAGAGTACGGCTTGCATAAGCTTTACTCAAACATTGAAGACAATCCAAGCAACACCACTCGTTTCCTTATCATCGGACATGAGGCCATTGCGCCTTCTGGTCAAGACAAAACCTCCATCGTGGTCTCAGCCCATGACAGAGCTGGTGCATTGATCGAGATCTTGAAACCGTTATCATATCACGGCGTCTCGATGACCAGTATCGAGACACGTCCTGAGCGTCCTAATAAGTGGGCATATGTGTTCTTTATTGATATGAACGGTCATATCAATGATCCAAATGTTAGCGCCGCTATCAACGATATTCGCCCATTGGTAAAAGATCTGCGCATCTTAGGCTCGTATCCAAAAGCAGTATTGTAGAGATATATTGGCTCATCTATTAGCTTGTTTATCTATCGAGATTGACACCTACGAGATTGACACCTAATAGATGGGCGATCGCATTTAGTGATAACCTCCAAGGATAAACCATGCAGCCTGATCAATTGACAGCATCAAACCTATCGCCATTAACGCCAGCTTATGACAGTATTCTGACGTTGGCACCTTATCAGACAGGTAAACCAATTGAAGAGCTGACGCGCGAATATGGTGTCTCAGATGTGGTGAAGCTGGCTAGCAATGAGAACCCGATGGGGCGCTCGCCGCGAGTGACACTAGCCATCACTGAGCAGTTGGGTCAATTGTCGCGTTATCCTGATGGCAATGGCTATTATCTGAAGCAAGCGTTGGCTGACTTTAATGATGTCAAGGTCGAGCAGATCACGCTTGGCAATGGCTCTGATGATTTGCTCGATATTTTGGCACGTAGTTTTGTGGGTGCTGATGATGCTATCGTCTATAGTCAGTATGCGTTTGTGGTCTACTCTATGCTGGCAAAGATGCAAGGCGCGATGGATGTTGAGGTGCCTGCTCAACGCTTTGGTCATGACCTAAAAGCCATGAGCCAAGCGGTACAAGATAATCCGAATACCAAAATCGTCTTTATTGCCAATCCGAACAATCCAACGGGTACGCAGTTAGAGCAAAAAGAGCTGCGCCAGTTCGTTGCCAGTGTGCCAAGCTCAGTCTTGGTTGTATTGGATGAAGCTTATATCGAGTATAGCCCTGAGAGTAACAACCGCGCATTGTTAGATGAGTTTGATAATGTCATCATTGTGCGTACGTTTTCTAAAGCTTATGGGTTAGCAGGTTTACGTGTGGGCTATGCCTTAAGCTCAGTAGCTGTTGCAGAGTTATTGAACCGAATTCGTCAGCCATTCAATGTCAGCCGTGTAGGCCTAGCTGCTGCCGCTGCGGCACTTGCTGATCAAGATTTTATCGAAAAAACGCGCCAGATGAATGATGAGCAAATGCGTTGGTTAGAAAAGCAGTTTGATACATTGGGGTTGGGTTTTGTGAAGTCGCATGCCAATTTCATTATGGTTGAAGTGCAGGTTGAGATGGAAGATATAACTGCCGCTTCAATCCATCAAGCACTCCTTGAGCAAGGCGTTATTGTTCGGCCATTGGGCGCTTATGGGCTGCCAAACTGGTTACGCATTACGGTAGGTGTGGCTGAGGACAATTTACGTTTGATTGATACTTTGCGTTCTATTCTCAGTGAAGACTAGAGCATGCCCCCAATTCAAACGTTTATCACCATTTTTAAAATAGGGACATGTCCTCATCACATCCATCGATATGTTTTGATCAAAGGTATTATTTAGTAAGAAGTGATCTTAACTAGCCATTAACTTATATAACGCTGGGATTTACCGAAATTTATCCGAGCACGTTCAACGAGAAAAGCCGTGAGTCGTCAGAAAAAAAACAATCTTCAGCCCTCTTTAAATATGCATCGACCTATATTCGAACAAGTTTGTGTGATTGGACTTGGGCTCATTGGTGCTAGCTTCGCGCAAGCTATTAAAGATAATGGCTTAAGTGAGCGTCTGGTCGCAGTCGATAGGCATGCACCAAGTATTACAGAAGCTATCGAGCATGGTCTGCTTGATGCTGGTAGTGCAAACCTACAAGACGTCATAAGCGGTAGTGATTTAATTATCATTGCAGTGCCTGTACAGGCAGTACAAGCAGTGTTTGTAGATATCAAACAGGCAATGGATAACGGACAGCTTGTCGCTGACTGTATCTTAACCGATGTCTGTAGTACCAAAGTCAATATCATTGACGCGGCCAAAGCGGTGTTTGGTTCGTTGCCGGTAGGTCTAGTGCCAGCGCATCCGATTGCTGGGGCTGAAAACTCAGGGTATCATGCCAGACGCGCCAGCTTGTTTGTCAACCATAGCGTCATTGTCTGCGAACTACCGACTACCAATACAAAGTCAATCGCAAGATTACGTCTATTGTGGGAAGCAGTAGGCGCAAATGTGATGTCTATGCCAGCTGATCACCATGATCGTATACTGGCGCATACCAGCCATTTGCCGCATTTGCTTGCCTTTAACTTGGTTGAGCAATTGGCAAGCCACGATGATAATTTAGATATGTTTCGTTATGCTGCCGGTGGGTTCCGCGATTTTACGCGTATCGCCGCAAGCGACCCTAAAATGTGGCATGATATATTTTTTGCCAATCAAAGCGCCATTGTGAGCGCCCTTGATGAGTATGGTGTCTATCTGCAAACCATGCGCCAGCTCATCATTGATAAAGATTCAACCGCCCTGATGGGACTTTTGGGCCGCGCGCAAGCCGCACGGCGACATTTCGGCCATATGTTAGCCAGCACCCCTTATACGGATACTTCTGCCATGTCAGCTTCTTATAATATTACCCCTAGCAATACTGTCTCTGGCACCATTGCCATTCCTGGTGACAAATCTATCTCGCATCGCAGCATTATGCTTGGCAGTCTTGCCACAGGCGTAACCCACGTTACTGGATTCTTGGAAGGGGAAGATGCCCTTGCAACGCTGCAAGCATTTCGTGATATGGGTGTCACGATTGAGGGCCCTGATAATGGTAATTTGACCATTCATGGTGTCGGTATGAATGGCCTAAAGCCTAGCAAAACGCCTTTGTATATGGGTAACTCGGGCACGAGCATGCGCCTGCTATCTGGTATCTTGGCGGCGCAATCATTTGATAGCGTGTTGACAGGTGATACTAGCCTAAACAAACGCCCGATGGAGCGTGTGGCTGCACCGTTACGCACGATGGGTGCCGTCATCCAAAGTACGGGTCATAGTGGTACGGCACCGCTTAGCATTACGGGTCGTGATACCGCTGGTAAGCCATTGCAAGGCACCGAATATGATATGCCGGTGGCGTCAGCACAAGTAAAATCTTGCTTGCTGCTAGCAGGTCTATGGGCCGAGGGTACGACAACGGTCACTCAGCCTGAAATCAGCCGTGACCATACCGAGCGTATGCTATCCGCTTTTGGTTATCCAGTAATTGTAGAAGGCAACCGTATCAGTGTCACCGGTGGCGGCACACTAACAGGTGGCGATATTGCGGTTCCTGCTGATATCTCATCTGCGGCGTTTTTTATGGTAGCCGCTGCTATTAGCCAAAATAGTGAGTTGACCTTGACGCAAGTCGGTATCAATCCTACGCGTACTGGCGTTATTGATATTCTAAAATTAATGAATGCAGATATTAGCCTAAGCAATGAGGCCCATGTTGGCGGCGAGCCAGTGGCTGATATTACGATTCGCAGCTCAAACTTGGTCGGTATTGAGATACCAGAGCATCTCGTACCACTAGCGATTGATGAGTTCCCTGTACTGTTTGTCGCGGCTAGCTGTGCCAAAGGGCGTACCGTCTTGACTGGCGCCAAAGAGTTACGCGTCAAAGAGTCGGATCGTATTGCGGTGATGGCAGAGGGCTTACAGACGCTTGGCATCGATTGTACCGTCACTGATGATGGGCTGATTATTGAAGGCAAAGGCACTGTTACCGAGAACGGCGACATAAATAATAGCCAGCCTGTCTTTGGTGGTGGCCACATTGTCTCGCATCATGACCACCGTATTGCGATGAGTTTCTCTGTTGCGAGTCTGCGTGCTGCTGAGCAAATTACCATTGAGGGGGTTGAGACGGTCAATACCAGCTTCCCAGGTTTTGCTGAGCTGGCTAACCAAATCGGTATGTCTATTCAAGTGGATACTGATGCTGAATAAATGAGTGAGTACGGATCAACATTTTCCTATAATCATGCACTGTAAAGCATCCATAAAAAGCTCAATCTAATATCGTTAGCAATGTACTCATGTCACTATTGGCATGAGTATATTGCTTTTTATCTTATAATTTCACTGTAGTGACCCTGCGCTTTCACCACTAAATTGATAATAATCAGAATTAGGTGAGGGTGCGCTTTGCTCTAAAAAGTTGTCCTGTATTATGACTACCCAAAATGTCGTCAAAAAACCTGTTGCCCCGATTACCACAACCAGACGCGGTATTATCACTGCCCTTGTTGCCTTTTTTATCTGGGGTGGTTTCCCTTTATACTTCAAGCAATTATCCAATTATGATGCAACAGAGATTATCGGGCACCGTATTGTTTGGACGTTTTTTTGCCTACTCATTGTATTGGTAGCGACCAAGCGTTGGGGGTGGATAGAGACGCTCAAACAAAACCCAAGATGGATCGCGTTGTCACTCGTCTCTGGGTTAATTATCGCAACCAACTGGCTGACCTATGTATGGGCGGTCAATCATGATCGTATCCTTGAGGCCAGTTTGGGATACTTTATTGGGCCATTGGTAGGTGTTGGCTTATCGATGATTTTATTCAAAGAGCGCCTGCGCACGCTACAATGGGTAGCCATTGGCTTTGCACTACTGTCTGTGGTCATTCAAGTGGTGATGCTTGGTAGTCTGCCGTGGATATCATTGATTTTAGCATTCAGCTTTAGTACTTATGGCACCATTCAGCGGCAAACCCCATTGACTGCTGTCGATGCTATGTTTGTTGAAACGGCCATGCTAGTACCCTTATGTATTTGGTGGTTTTGGCAGTCAGATGTCGTCAGCCATCAGCTAAGCTTTTGGTTCAGCTCAAACATTTGGTTATTGATGCTCGCAGGCCCGATTACGTTGATACCGCTTTTATTATTTAATAAATCGACCAAGCTTGTGGCATATAGTATCTTAAGCTTTATGAATTATCTGACGCCGACCTTTATTTTCTTCTTAGCGGTATTTTATTACAATGAACCATTTGATCTACATCGTCTGGCAGTATTTGGTTTGATTTGGTTAGGGTTACTCTTATTTAGCATTGATCTGTGGCGACATCGTCCAAGTAAAGTGTTAAAGGCTGAGCGTCTCCGTGAAGAGGCTTTATAATCGGTTAATTAAAAAATCAAAAATACGAACAAAAAATTAGCAAACAAGGATGGAAGCATGTTTCATACCCAGTCTGATGTGGTATTTATAAAAGGTCTAAAAGTTGAAGCGGTCATTGGTGTGTTTGATTGGGAGCGCGCCATTACTCAGCCGTTACTGATCGATATCGCGCTTGAAACGAACATTAGCCGTGCCGCTGTGTCCGATGATGTCAGCGATGCGCTAAGCTATAAAGAAGTATGCGATGATGTGAGCGAGTGGTGCAAAGAGATTAAAGCAAAGCTGCTTGAGCATTTGGCCGGTCAGATCTCTGATAAGATATTTGCAAAGTATGACTGTCAAAAAATTACGTTGAGCATTGCTAAGCCGACTGCTATTGCCCAAGTAGATGCGGTAGGGGTACAAATAACACGTTATGCGCCAGCATCAACTAACGAGTCAGCTACTAAAGACGTTACCAAAGAAGTTAATGATAGCCAAGCCGATGATGCATAAAACGTCAATGGATTTGAATATGGCAACGCTAACACAATGCGCACCTCAAACTCTGCAAGCGCAGTCTGTGGTAGAGGTGATGTTAGCGCTGGGTAGCAACTATCAAGCCAAAAAATATCTACCGCGTGCTCGAGAGAGTTTGGCAGCGCTGGGTGAGATACGACTATCTACGGCTTTTCAAAACCCTGATTTTACTGCAACCTTGGAACAGCCAAAGCCTGACTATACCAATCAGTGTATTCATCTAGTACTGACCACACCGATGAGTCTGCAACAATTACAGCAAACCTTTAAAATGCTTGAAGGTGATTGTAATAGACGTCGACAGACTAAGCCAAATCAAGTACGGCGAGTGACGATGGATATTGATATTTTAATGATTAAATTGGCTACTATAGAAAATAGCCTAAGCAAAAAACTGGTGTCTAAATCAATATCTGATTGGATTGTAATGGCCGATCGTTATCCCTTCAAGGCGCATGAAATTGTAGGGATTGAAGAGTTAACTACATTTACTGATTAGCTGTTTGAATAGCGTTTTGAGAAAAAATTGATAATAAATAGACAGTTAGTGGGGTGACTTATTTTAACTCACACTGATAACATCTGATATTTTTGCAGTAGATAAGACTAAGGGGCGTAAAATGTATTGTACGCCCCCTAGTTTTATTTGTTTTACTGAAACTCTCGTATTCACTTCTGCTCGTTATCTGCTGCATCGATATCAGCACGACCAATCACATCTAAATCCTCTAGACAAAGCTTATCGTATTTCTTTTTACAAAAATTAGGATCGATATCACACATTGCTGACTGCAACTGATCGAGACGATTCTCTGATTGCTGAATGTGTTCGAGCATTTTAGCAAACGCTTCTGCAACGGGATCTTGTGAATAGGGATCGATACCATAGGCACGAAAGGTATTGGTGCGTTTTGCAGTAGAGGTGGTGTCAGCTGCTTGATCCTTAACGCTCTCGCCAGCTTGCGCGACTTTTTCTTGTTGCTTGGCATCTTGTACTTTTGTCGCGATGGGATTGCCTTTTTCATCGTGATGATCTGAGATCATACGAGCAGCACTGCCAACCATCGTAGCGCCTGCTGGTACTGGTTTGACTACCACTGCATTCGAGCCAATTTTGGCGTTTTTGCCGACTGTAAATGGCCCTAAGACTTTTGCACCAGCACCGACCGTTACACCGTCTTCTAGCGTTGGGTGGCGTTTGCCATTATTCCAAGACACACCGCCTAGAGTAACACCGTGATACAACGTCACATCGTTGCCAATCTCAGCAGTCTCACCGATGACGACCCCAACACCATGATCGATAAAAAAGCGCTTACCAATCTTGGCAGCAGGGTGAATCTCAATACCTGTAATAATACGCGAGCCATATGAGATGACGCGAGCCGCCAGTTTCTGTTCATGATTCCACAGACAGTGCGCACCGCGATGTAGAATGAGCGCATGGATACCTGGATAGGTTAGGATGACTTCCAGACTATTGCGTGCTGCAGGATCGCGGTTAAATACCGCATCGATATCTTCTTTCAGATCTTTTTTGATGCTGACAAGCGATCTGAACAATTTGGATGGCAATGACATAAAGCGTCCTATCTATTCGTCGGTAAAGTAGCGTTGCTAAAGTAGCAATGTCTTTATTTTATGGTCATGATGGTTAAATAATGATGAGAGTATATTGTTGCTCATTTTTTCTAAGTTATAACAGCTTTGTACCGCAAAATATAGTAAAAAGCTGTCAAATGAAAGCGAGCTGATAAACAATGACTTGTTTTAGTCTTTGGATAATTTTGCAATCAAAGCACTTAATAGCTGATACTCTTTTTGATCAAGCTGTAGGCGTGACCCAAGTCTAGACAAGCGTGATGGCAATGACTTTAGATGTTCGCTATTTGCCAGACCGCGCTGTACCATAAGGTCAGTAGTACGCTGAGTGAGCTGTTGCAGCTGCTGCTGATTGATAGCAGGCTCATCCCATTGCTGACGCAAATTCACGTTGATTGTCGATTGGGAGTCGTTGTTCTCGTATAAGTTGTTCGCTGTCTGAGTATGCGTTTGAGCATAAGCAAAAATAAAGCTGCCAATGACTTGCACTGCTGAGGCGACATTTAGTACAGGATAAGCAGGATTGGCGTCGATTTGAATGTGATAATCAGCATAAGCCAACTCTTCATTGGTCAACCCACGATCTTCACGCCCAAATAATATAGCGATATTTGGTTTGCTAGAAACAGCGTCTGATGAGGTGTCAGCGTTATTATCATTTGCACTTAAAGCCGACTGTGTATCAATAAAATCAAACATAATCTTAGCGGCTTGCGTGGGTGTCACAACAGGGCGCGGCATATGACGACTGCGGCTGCTGGCTGCAAATACCAGCTGACAGTCGGCAATGGCAGACTCTAGAGTAGGTGCGATCACAGCAGATGACAGCAGCTCACTACCACCTGCCGCATGAGAGACACTGGTCTCATCAATTGGCAATTTGGGGTCGACAACGGTCAAACGGGACAAGCCCATTGTATGCATGGCGCGCGCGGCTGAGCCGATATTAGCAGGCAACGTCGTATTGACCATCACAACTTGTAAGTAGTCGAGGTAGTCATTCACTGTACGGGGTTGCTCAGTAGATGATAAAGAGTCGTTACTCATTATTGTCCCAATCTTTGATTGATTTCTTGTTCAGCACGTTGTAATGCGGCGGCAATCTCTTCAATAAGATCTGCTTGCTCACTGATGCGGCGCTCGCGGCAATATTCTTGTAGCTGGCTGCTAAGACGAACCAGCTGAGTCGTACCCAAATTGGCACTTGCGCCTTTTAGGGCATGAGCGGTTTCAAAGCCATTGGCGTTATCATCTTCTTGTTGAGCGATTCGCAGTGCTGCAACACGTTTTTGACTGTCATTGAGGTACACTTGTATCAGCTCGACAAAATCTTCTTCTAGCAAGTCACGCATGTCTTCGAACTGTTCGTGATTGATAATCTCTTCATCAGTCTGACCAGTCATATTATTATTCGTCATGTCAGTCATGGTTTTATCCAATTGTTAAAAGTTAAAGCAGTCAAATTACTATAGTAGATTTTTGGTGGGATTGTGCATTTTAGCTGTAATGAAAGTGTAAATTATCTTCACTAACTAACGTCTTCAGTTGTTGCAAGTTATCATCGTTCGGGTAAACCCGCCAATGTTCGGATAGTCCCACATTTGCGATACCATAAACGTCATACACGCTCAAACCAAGTGGCAAGCAGTTATCATTGATAGAAGTATCTGTATTACTGAGCGCATTGTTTGCATAACTTTGGGGCATGCTATTTTGATTCATTGCGTCATGGTTCATATCGTTCTCTAGAGCCAGTAAGTCATTGCCATTTTCATCATACAAACTGCCGCCCATGGCAGGGTCGTAAGTGTTACTACCACTATTGCCTAGCTCATCTTGCTCTTGATTATAAGCCAAGCGTGGCTCAGGTATGATATCAGCCTGTGCAGATTTGAGTAATGGTTGCAAGCGTGTGAGTAGGTCGATATCGCTGCCATGAACTTTGATGCTGATTTTTTTGAGCCAACGCAGGCGCGCATCGACCATGCTCATGGCACTATCAAGACGCGCAAACAAGCGCCCATCACGCTCACGAATACTGCCTTTGATAATGACGACTTCATCAATTTTTAGTTGCTCTTTGACACGGTTGAAACGCTCAGCATAGCAGCTGACTTCCAATCTCGATGTGCCATCATCTAAAGTAATCACATTACGATTGCCAAAGTTAGCGATATCTATAATGAGTCCTGCAAAATAGCAGCTACCGTTATAACCAGTATCTGCCAGTTTATTAAGACGAGCGCCTGAGGTATAGCGCTTTAATTCATCTAAGTATTCATTAATTGGATGACCAGTTAAGTATAATCCTAAGGTGTTCTTTTCCGCTTTTAGGCGATGCTTGTCACCCCAGATCAGCTCTGGCGTCATCACGAATGGCGGTGCTGCCACAACACCGTCCATTTCGCCAAACAAATCCATCATGCCAAGCTCGTTGTTCTGCCGATCTTGCTCAGCCGCTTGCACCGCGCTTGGCAGTTGGCTCATCAGTGCACCGCGAATCTCGTAAGCTTCATCGGCTGGTAAGTCGGGTCGTAGCGTCGCAGCAAAGTCATCAAAACAGCCAGCACTGACCAATGCTTCGAGAGTACGCTTATTGACTTTTTTGATGTCCACACGGCGGCAAAAATCATATAAGTCTTTGAAGGGTCCATCCGTTCGACGAGCATTAACGATGGACTCGACAGCCCCTTCACCTACGCCTTTGATCGCCCCAAGACCATAAATGATATTGGTTGGGGTGTCTGCGACAAAGTGCCACTCGCTGCGATTGACTGACGGATTGACCACCGTCAAATCAAAGTTTTCACGGCAATCATTGATAAAGAACACCACATTGTCGGTGTTGTTCATATCGGACGTTAATACTGCCGCCATAAATTCAGCAGGATAGTACTGCTTGAGATAAGCCGTCTGATAGGCAAGTACCCCATAAGCCGCAGAATGCGAGCGGTTAAAACCATAACCTGCGAACTTTTCCATTAGGTCAAACACGCCGCCTGACGTGACTTCATCGATGCCTTGTGAGGTTGCACCAGTGACAAAGATATCGCGCTGCTTTGCCATCTCTTCAGGTTTTTTCTTACCCATCGCGCGGCGCAGCATATCAGCACCGCCCAAACTATAACCTGCCATCACCTGTGAGATTTGCATCACCTGTTCTTGATAGACGATAACGCCGTTAGTATTTTCTAAAATCGGCTCAAGATTGGGATGGTCATAAATGACCTCTTCACGACCGTGCTTACGGTCGATATACATCTCTACCATGCCGGCATCAAGCGGACCGGGACGATAGAGCGCACACATGGCGATCACATCTTCGATATTGGTCGGCTGCAGTTTGGCCAAATACTTTTTCATGCCCATACTTTCTAGCTGAAAGACGGCGGTTGTTTTGGCATCTTGCAGCAACTTATAGGCTTTAACATCATCTAACGGCAAATCTTCCAATACCAATGCGGGCACGTTTTCTTTTGCACGGCGCAAGTTGATATTCTCAACCGCTGCGTTGATGACCGTTAAGTTACGTAGACCCAAAAAATCAAACTTTACCAACCCGACGGCTTCTACATCGTCTTTATCAAACTGGCTGACACGGTGCCCATCGTCATCACAATAAATCGCACTAAAGTCCGTGATTTTATGCGGCGCAATCAGTACGCCACCGGCATGTTTACCAACGTTTCGGCAGACACCTTCAAGCTTAATCGCCATCTCCCAAATCTCAATGGCATCTTCATAATCCATATTGTCAGGGTTAGAGATCAAGTCTTTGAGCTGCGGTTCTTGCTCAAGCGCTTGGCTTAGGGTGATACCGGGAGTTTTGGGAATGAGCTTCGATATTTTATTGGCTAAAAAGTATGATTTGCTTTGGACGCGTGCCACATCTCGCACGACCGCTTTTGCGGCCATCGTACCAAAGGTAATAATCTGTGAAACCGCATCACGACCGTAGGTTTGCGCCACATAGTCAATCACGCGATCACGACCTTCGATACAAAAGTCGATATCGAAATCGGGCATCGATACCCGCTCAGGGTTCAAGAAGCGCTCAAATAGTAGATCGTAATGAATCGGATCAAGGTCGGTAATGTTTAATGCGTATGCAACCAAGGATCCTGCACCAGAACCACGTCCAGGACCTACTGGCACGCCATTGGCTTTCGCCCAGCGGATAAAGTCCATCACAATTAGGAAGTAACCCGGGAAGCCCATGGATAGAATAATATCCAACTCATAGGCGAGGCGCTCGTCATATCTTTGACGGAAATCGCTCCAATTGTCCGTACGGGCCTCAACAGGAAAAAGCTTATCTAAGCGCTCTTCCAGACCGCGCTGCGACTCGGCCCGAAAAAACGATTCAATCGTCTCGCCTTCAGGGACAGGGAAGTCGGGCAGTACATTAATGCCCAGCGTTAAGGTCACATTACAGCGAGTCGCCAAGTGTAAGGTGTTGTCAACCACCTGCGGAATATCAGCAAACAGCTGCGCCATTTGCTCTTGGGTTTTGAGGTATTGCTCATCTGAGTAGGTTTGCGGACGACTGGGATCAGCTAAGACATAAGAGCCTGCGATACACACGCGGGCTTCATGCGCATCAAAATCCTCTTGCGCCAAAAAACGCACATCATTATGCGCAATGATGGGGATATGGTGTTTGGCACCTGAGTGAATGGCTGCTCTAATAAAAGCGTCCTCGCCTGAGCGATTGGTACGCTTGATGGCAAAGTATAAACGATCACCAAATTGCGCTTGCCACTCGGTGAGCAGCTCATCGGCTTTTTCTGGCATAGAGCCAACCAGTGCTTGGCCTACGTCGGACTTTTCGGTCAGTAGAACAATGACGCCTGCTGCATGTTCTAGAATATGACTGCGTTTAATCACAGGTGTGCCATGATTGACAGGGTCAGCGCGACCTTCGGTAAACCCAAGCGACACGATACGGGTAATGTTTTGATAGCCTTCGTTGTTCATCGCGAGTAGGGTGAGGCGTGTGTCTTCATTATCCATAATGACTTCGCTGCCGATAATGGGCTTGATACCCGCGCCTAGGCAAGCACGATAAAACTTCACCGTGGCATATAAATTGGACAAATCAGTCAAAGCCAGCGCCCGCTGATTGTCAGCTGCCGCCGCTTTCACGAGCGGCTTGATGCGCACGATAGAATCGGTGATGGAATATTCGCTGTGGATACCAAGGTGTACAAATGCCATAGAAGACTCTTACTAGTACGATCAAAAGAAATAAGCTAGCGATAAAATACAGGATGATTATCAATCATTTGTAGTGTTATCGAGAGGTGGTTAAGACCTCGGTAGCCATGTTGATACGCTTTAAATGGGGTCGTTAATAATAGCATTATTTGTGGCATGCAGCCACCGATTGCAAGGGTTTAATCTGAGGGATGTGAATTATCATGTCAATTTAATTACGTAAGAAATGATATAAAAAAACCCTCAACAAGGTAAAGTGCGGAGGGCTATATACTTGATAAGTAATGACAATTTGACTTAGTACCCAACCACCGCTGCATCCACAATACGGGGATCAGAAGATCCATACAGGCCGTTTGGTGTGAGCATAATCGACTGCGTGGAGCCCATGGCGGACTTTGGACTGACCGTGTGCCCCATAGATTCAAGCTTTTTGACCGTATCGACATTGAGCGCTTTTTCAATCCGAATCTCATCAGGGAGCCACTGATCATGAATACGCGGTGCGTGAGTTGCCTCAGCGATATTCATATCATGATCAATGACGTTAGAGATAATCTGGGTGACGGTCGTGATGATGCGACTGCCTCCTGGGCTGCCCGTAACGATATACGGTTTGTTGTCTTTAAATACCAGCGTTGGACTCATCGAGGAGAGCGGACGCTTATTGGCTTCAACAGCATTTGCGTCACCACCAATCAATCCGTAACCATTGGGTACACCCGGCTTGGCAGAGAAATCATCCATTTCGTTATTTAACAAAATACCTGTGCCGTCAGCCACGAGACCAGTGCCATAAGAGAAGTTCAACGTATAGGTGTTGGCGATGGCATTGCCGTCTTTATCCACAATAGAGAAATGCGTGGTTTGATCGCTCTCATAAGGGAGCGGGTTGTTTGCTTTGATGGTCGAGGCTGGCGTGGCTTTATTGGGGTCAATCAGTGTACGCAGTTTATCCGCATAGGCTTGTGACGTTAGGCCGCTAGCAGGTACGTCGATAAAGTCAGAATCCCCTAGGTACTCAGCACGATCTGCATAAGCCAGTTGCATTGCTTCCGCCATCAAGTGAATGGTCTGTGCGCTGTTTTGACCATAGTCCCCCAGTGGATAGCCTTCTAAGATATTTAATATTTCGATAATGTGAATACCGCCAGAGGAGGGCGGTGGCATAGAGACAATCTCATAACCACGGTAATCGCCTTTGACAGGCACGCGGGCGATGGCTTCGTAATCGGCTAAATCCTGCAAGCTCATGCTACCGCCTGCTTCATTGACGGCTTTTACGATGTCACGCGCGGTTTTCCCTTTATAAAATCCGTCTGCGCCTTGTACCGCGATTCGCTTTAGCGAGCGGGCAAGCTCAGGCTGCTTTAACCGCTCACCCGGCTGATAAGCGCTGCCATCAGGCTTGAAAAATACCTTTTTGGTGCTTGGCCATTTTTGCAAGCGATCACTCAAAGCAGTAAGCGATTCGGACAAACCTGCGGTAACCTCTATACCGTCTTCTGCCAATGCGATTGCTGGTGCCATGACTTGCTCGCGGCTCATGGTGCCATGCTCTTCTAATGCTTTTAGTAGCCCTGCTACTGTCCCCGGCACCCCAACGGCTAAGCCATGATAACGAGATAAGTCACTGACTGCGTTGCCCTCATCGTCGAGATACATATCGCGAGAGGCGCTACTGGGTGCTTTTTCACGATAATCAAGCGCGACGGTTTTGCCTTGCTTGGCGTCATAAATCATCATAAAGCCGCCACCACCGATGTTGCCAGCACGTGGTAAGGTCACAGCAAGGGCAAAGCCAACCGCAACCCCAGCATCTACCGCATTACCACCGTCTTTCAAAATCTGTAAACCGATGTCAGAAGCCAGCGCTTCTTGGGTGGCGACCATACCATTTTTTGCCCATACTGGATGATGAATTGTATCTTCAGAGTAGATAGCCTGATCGCTATTGGTAGTGGTTGATACGGTGCTACTGGTTTTGGCTCGTGTGATGCGTTTGGTTTCAGATACGACGGTTGGGTTGTCCGTCATGATGGCTAGATTGATGGCATTGGTATTGATCGAGGTGTTGTTGACCGTGGGGCTGTTGGCTGAAACGGTTGGCTCTAGTGCATGGGCTGAGACAGACAGTAGTAGCGCACTCGTAATAAGGGCTGCGCTAGATTTTAATTGGTTATGAGTCTTGGGTTTTTTTTGCTGAGTAATTCGATGCTGGTGAGATAATGATGGTGACATCGCAAAGTCCTTTTTGGGCGAGTAGAAAAAACAGGGTATCAAATCAATACACTTAAATAGTAACGAAAATATCAAATAGTAGAAAGTTGTTTATCATATTTTGTCATTTGAGTTTTTATATGATGTGCAGTATGAGTGGTCTTCTATCGATATATATATAATTAGTGTCATGTAAATTGTGCAGAGAAGCTCACTAACCAGTGAAGATTTTCTTTAAAAATAAGTCTTAATATTACTAAATTGTAACGTCTTGTGATATAAAGTACAGTACTAATGTACATCCGTTAACGACTGGCTATAAAGAGATTTTTATGTCATCAAACCATGTTAATAACCGTAATCGACAGTGCCACTCTGAGATGGCGAGTAATTATTTGCCTATCATTAACAATAAAAATAATAATGGTCATGTATCTCAAACAAGCAAATTAACCTCTATCGCTTTGCTAGTTGGTAGTGCGTCGCTTGTGCTTACAGGTTGTCAATCAAATCCGACTGCCTCAGCGGATGTGGCAGCCTCCAGTACCCTTATGGATTTTAGCACTGCAAATCCTGCTCAGAGCCAACGTCAAGGTCGCGCTTTTACGGCTAGTCAAGAGGCCCAAGCTGAGCGTTACGCGCAACTGTTTAATCAAGAAAAATATCCCAACACTGAGCACCAAGCCAAGGCGCATTTATTGGCAGCGATTCGCCAGCATTTGGCAACAGAGCATGTGGCCGTCGCGCAAGTCAATTACCAAGCAGTACCATTTATCGATGCCGATAGTATTGATGCAGGCTCAAGCAGCTTACTTAGAACGATTATAGAGACCTATGCCTATCAGCCTGAGGGAATGTACGATAGTAGCGATGATGAAGCGCAAGCTGAGGCTAGAGCAGAATTAGCAGCGGTAGGTGTAGAGTCGAATAAATGCAATGAAAACGAAGATGATGACGCTTATGAAGTCTGTGTGGTAGAGGGTATTAACTACGATCATGATGATGCGAAAGATTCGATAGAGTCCGACTATCCTAGTGACTATGTTAAGTCTAGAGCAGAAGCTGAAGCAGAAAGAAAGGCCATTGCTGCTATATTGGCTGAAGCAGGGGAGAATGAGCCGACGAGCAGTGATGCTAGCAGCGATAACGAGTATGCCTACGATGCAGCAGATGATTACAGTAGTGACGACTATAATAATTATGATGAATACAGTAGCGGTGGTGAAGGCATGCTCTCCGGCATGTCAGGGTTAAACCCGAAAACAATGGCTGCAAAATATGAAGCCATGCAAATGGCAAAACAGCAAGCTAAGACAGAGCCGACCAATAGCGAGGAGCTATCAATGTCTTCTACTGGCTTGATTGGTAACATACTGACGATGTTCAGCCGCACTCCTGAGCAAATCGCTGCATCCAACGCCTATCAATATCAGCATTTGACATTCAATAGCGTCAGTCAGTACAACCCAAAACAGCGGCAATTACAAAGTGTCTATAGCTACGACTATGCCACGCCAACCATCAGCTCATCCATACAGATACCAGTGGCATTTGATTTTAACAACAGCAGTGTCACGCTCGACCCATCGGCAATCATGCCAATCGTTGCGCTCGTCAATCCTGAGAACACCCCATTACCCTCGCAGATGGCCTCACATACGGTCAGCTTTGGTTTGCCTGAAAGTATCACGGCGCAGTTGCCGCCCGCGGTACTCTATGATGCAGTGCTAAATGCCATACAGAGCAGCATGGCAGAGTTGGCACCTGAGCATTTTAGCGCCGTAGATATCAAAGGTGATGCGTTTGCCAAAGAAGTTGGCGCGACTCGAGCAGTAAAAGTTTATTTTGGCAGTCAGCAAAGTGGTGAAATGATTGGTAAGACTCTGAAATATGTGACCAAGTCGTTGCAAGAGTATGTGGATGCCCATCTAGAAAAATATCCTGATGGAGCCATGCTAAAAGCCGCGCTTGCCAAAGTTCAGCTATACAACAAAGACTATCAAAGTGCGGATGTGGGTTCGTTATTGCAGTTTATCGAAGCCATTGGCCCTATCTCTTTTAATCAGATTAATTACTATTATTTAGATGACTCAGATCGCCTGCTTGCCAAGCAGCAGCGCGTCAATATCGGTGGTGATTTACTTGGCTCTACGACGACCATGCTCAATCAAGTCCGCTATGATAAAGCCAGCTTTAAAAGACATGCCCTAACGCCATTGCTGGCGGAATCGTTTGGCTCAAATGCGGTAGCGCCTATCGATGGTAATGCATGGATAGCAGCACAGCGCCAGAAAAAAGACAGGCTACAAACGGCACGCTATGCGCGCTACGATTATGAGGATGGCAGCTTAGAGACTGATTATAGTAGTGACGAATATGACAATCGTTATGATGCAGAATCAATCGATGAGAGCCGTATTGGCGATGCTAAAGATGATAATGAAAAATAGAGACGACGTCGCATTATCTTATCGCATTTACGCATATGTCTATTAAGGATAAAAAATGAAAACAGCACATCAAACGCTTACACTACGTCTGTCATCTATGATAAAAAATCACTTATTATTGACCAGTACATTGCTGTCAGGAGCATTACTCTTAACGGGTTGTCAATCTGCCAATTTGAACCAGTCAAATGCATTGATCGTTAAGCAATCACCTAGCACCGCTAAAAAGACATTAGCGACTGCATTACAAAAACAGCGCCGCCAATCGTTTAGCTACCATAGTAATATCGAGATCAGTAACCATCAGCAGCGTACGGCGACATCTGGCACACAAGTCGTGGCATCAGATTATGTGGATGCACATTGCGAAGAGACGCATGACCAAGCCTATGCGGCATTGATCATGCAGGCAGAAAAACAAAACAAAGATATCCTAGCTGCGGATTACGATGACAAGCGTGATGCTCTTAAACAGTCTTATTTTGAGTGCGTCGATGCTTACCATGCATGGGATGATCATCAGTATGATAGTGATGTTAAGGTCGCGCCAGATTATCAAGCACTATTTGACAATTATGAAGACAAACCAAAGCCGCTAGATATAAAAAAAGCGCAACTGCTAGATGAGTACTTGCTAAAACCGTTATCTATCGATGCTCAAGGCATCTATCAGCCCATGGCGGGCAAGGCGACGATGCTCGCCAGCGCTCAGTATCAAGCGCGCAATCATCATAGCAGTATCAATCAGCCTGTCTATGTCGACATGAAAAATGGTGATATCTATTTATGGGCAGATAATGTTGCGATGATAAACTCTGAGCTATTAGACGATAAGCTTGGCACCAAATGGCGAAACAAATGGTTAAAAATAGCCATTGATGATGGAACGCTCCCTAAAGGATTCGGTAGTGAGGTGATAAAAAGCCACTTTGCTGCATCGGATATGACTTATGAGGCGGCGCCTGTTAGCCAGTTCGATTATGTCGCGCCTAGTACGCTTGCATCGCTGTCTCCCAAGTTGCCGGCGCATCAGCTATCAGCAATGCTCTCAACTGACCAAGTGATTCGCCGAGTACAAAGTTTTGATAGCTATCAAGACGATTATCAAAATTATCTGCAAATCTTCTACAAGCGCATTAGCCAAAAATATCCAGAGCTGGTAAAAGAAGCCGAGCCTATGACAGCCTTTGAGACGATTCAAAGCTCAAAGGAACTCACTAGTAAAGCGATGGTGCAAACAATACTGGCTATGATAAATGCTCAAATAAATGATGAAGATAAGACGGAATCTAAAGTCGCTGCAAACGCTACAGTAGAAGAGCTATATGGATTTGACAAACGTGGTCAGCTCAAATGGCAGCATCTGCACCGCCAATTAGATAACACTGGCAAAACTGCGCCAGATAAAAGTATGACAATAGATATCTTGCAGCAGTATTCTGCTACTAATGGCAAAGATAAGGCATTTCCGAATCTGCCAAATAATGTTCAATCACCGAACGCCAGCAATAGCATTGATATGCGAGAATACGGCCCTAAGCTGTTGCAATATTATCGTGACGGTAATGGCACAGCAGTGGGTAAAATGATATTTAACATGATGCCAATGGCGAAAGCGCGTTTTGGGGCGACAGACTAACTGGAAGATAGCATCATTGAGTGTTAAGTAGGATACTGTCGTAAAAAAGCGCATCGTATAAACGGTGCGCTTTTTTTAATATGGCCATCACTTATGTTGTGACAGATTTTTTACATGCCTTGATGATGTGGCTTGTCATGGCCTTTACGATCTTTTAAGTGCTTACGATCTTTTTCTTGTCTTTCTGATTTGAGCTGTTCCATTTTTGCACGCTGCTCAGCGGTCAACACCTGAGAGATGGCATGCTCAGTTTGGACGCGCTCAATAAAGCGCTGTTTTGCTTTTGCCGCTTGCTGATCGGCCAAACGGTTTACCGCTGCGTTGTTCAACGTACTTGCATTGGTCAATGCTTGTATTTGTTGTTCCATTTGTGCGCGTTCTGCCTGATGTTTTTCACGGTCAGCTACGCGGTCGCCATGCTTTTCTTGCATGATGGCTTTGATTTGCGCTTGCTGCGTCGCTGTTAGATCCAGTTTTGACATTGGGCCTCTCATGGCGCCGTCTTTATGGTTCTTTTGCATTTGATTCATTGGCGCGGTGTCAGAGGCTGCATTGACACTAGAACATGCTGTCACAGTAAATACGCTAGAAGCTGCTAATACTGAGCCCAATAATAATTTTTTCATGATGACATCCTTTAATTACCGTGAGTTTGGTTAAGTAAATACTAAAGTCTTATCTTGCAAGCATCGCGTTTTAAGCGCTATTAATCGTTGTGATTAGTCGTCTTAAAAGTGCAGGTCTTGCGGTTGATAGAAGCTATCTTACGGTAGTTAAAGGTTACGAACATTTATGAAGTATTAAGAAAGGTAACGTTTATAGCGAATTGACACGCGCTTGCCTGATAATATGGGCAAGTAAATGAATGAAAGCCAATTAAAATCATGGAAAGGAGGTGAGTGTGCCAAATATATTGATAGGTGATGATGATGATGAATTGACTCAGTTACTACAAGAGTATTTGCACAACCATGGTATTCATTGCGACTGTGTCCATGATGGGGCGGCAGTTATACAGCGATTAAAAGCGGTGGCGCACGATGATTCCGCTTATGATTTACTCGTCCTTGATATCATGATGCCAAAAATAGATGGGCTAAGTGTGCTGCGGCAACTGCCAAATATCAGTGATATCCCTGTGATTATGCTGACGGCAAAGGGTGAGGAGATTGATCGTATTATTGGTTTGGAGCTGGGCGCTGACGATTATATCACCAAGCCCTGTAACCCCCGCGAGCTACTGGCACGTATCAATGCTGTGATTAAGCGTACCAACACGACCACGTCTGAGCATACGCCGCTACCAGAGAGTCGCTTGCATCTTGATCAAAACCAGCGTGTTTGTGAAATAGATGGTGTGGCGCTACAAGTGACGGGAACAGAGTTTGACTTACTCGTGGCGCTGCTCAAGCAAAAAGGGGAGGTAGTGAGCAAAGCATACCTGTCAGAGAATGTCTTGCAGCGTGAGTTGCAGCCTTTTGATCGTAGCCTTGATGTGCATGTGTCTCGCCTGCGCAAAAAACTTCAGCCTTTTCATGACGAACCAATAAAAGCGGTGCGCGGTAAAGGCTATCAACTGGTGCTCTAATGATAAAAACTTCCAGCAGTCCCATCAAATCACCGAAATTCAAAGTGCGAATCACGCTGTTTTGGCGTTTATTCCTGAGTCTATTACTGACGATACTAATTACCTCACTATTATCCATTATGGTGGAGCGTTGGCTGGCTGAAAAAGAGCTGACGGCTCGTATGGACGTACAAATTGAGAGTCTATTAATTCAGCGTCAAGAGATGGTCGATGCGCTGCGAGTGGGTGATTTGATAGCTGTCAGGCAGATGTATCGTCAAGATCGACGCCTCATGAGTCAAATCAGAGTCTACGATGAGCAAGGCGCTATTATATTTCCGCGTTATCGAGATAGAGAAGAGCGCACGCAAGGACGTGGGCAGAGCGGCCAGCAGTCGATGGAACGTGCCATGCAGCAACCACTGCCGCCACCGCCTAGAGCTTACGATAATAAACCAAGCAATCTGAATGATGAGATGCCCATAAAACAGCCTTCTGTTTTGCACGAGATCCTAAAACCAATAATGTCGAGCAGTGCTGCGATAGCGGATATTGATGCGCGTCCTGAGCTGGCAGACATCTCGGTTGAACTGCCTGATGGACAATCAGTCATCATACAGTTGCGCCCGCATCTACGTTTTGCAGACGTGGTGGAGCTACAGCATGGCAATTTTCCCATACGTTTATTATTGATTATTGCTTTTAGTGTATTAGTTTGTGTCTGGCTTAGCCGTACGTTGACTCAGCGTATTGGACGTGTACAGAGTACCGTGCACCGTATGATTGATGGGGACTATCAAGCCAATCCAGCGCTATCAAAAATGGGTGATGATGAGCTGGGATTACTGGCCAAAGACGTGGCTCATTTGTCAACGAGACTGGCTGATAGTGAGCTGGCGCGTAAGCAGATGCTCAGTGATATCTCGCATGAGCTGCGCTCACCGCTCGCGCGTCTCGATGTTGCAACTGAGCTGACTCGTGATTTTGCACCCAACGCCCATCGTTATTTAGACCGTATTGACAAAGAGTCTGCGCGGATGAATGAGTTAATTGAGCAAATTATCCATATTCAATCCCTACAAATGCAGCAATACACGATTGATAATTTGGAGAGCGAAGCCGTCGATTTGTCCGAGATTATCAGTGACATCGGGCAGGATGTGTGTTTCGAGTTTCAGCACAAAGAGGTTAGATGGCAGTGGCAACCACCTGAATATTCATTTGGCAATGACTTAAAAAGCGCTTGGACAGTACAAGGCAATCAAGAGCAGCTGCATAGTGCACTTGAAAATGTCGTTCGCAACGCTTTTATGCATACGGCAGCGGGCTCAACAGTCATCGCTGAGATGAACGCGGTGCAGATAGATAATAAGATGCCTGCGATTCAAATCAGTATCACGGACGAGGGCGGCGGCGTCGCTGACGATGACTTAGAGCGTATCTTTCAACCATTTGTCCGTCTCGACACGGCTCGTCATCGTGATACTGGCGGTTACGGGTTGGGGCTGGCTATTGTTCATGCTGTCGTGATGGCGCATAAGGGATATATCAACGCCCATAATCGACGAGATGGTGTACTAGGATTGGTGGTGCAGATAGTATTACCGATTAAATAGTAAAATTTATCATGAGGAAAAAGCTCAACGTATCAGTAGATGCTTTTCATGGATTGATGTTTCATATTCTATCCAAAAGAAAACGTCTCATTTCTCAAAAACTGAAACCAGTACCACTTCAAAAGGCTGCATGATCCCTAATTCATAACTCGTTTTATTTGGTCATATCGACTCTCTTGCACCATAGATTTTATCTCTGATTTTTTAATTCTGACAAATCTGTAAGGGAGTATACATCATGAACCGCATTTATAAAGTCATCTGGTGTTGCGTCTTCTGCCTTTGGCATCGGTGCTTCAGCAAGCGAAAAATGCCATGGCTGCTATTAATGCTTTTGTAGTATGTTTCATACGAATCCTTGTAAAGAAACTTTGAGTGATAGGGCGGTTAAGAGTCGATATCATTTACAATCAACAGTTAACATAATAATACCCTTATTAAGTCCTGTTTTAATATATTGATATTTATGCATGTTTCGGCGCATCAGGTTGCATCATAGGATCCGCAACTGCAAATGCCTTTAGTGTACGGCAATGAGTATCAATGGCGACGATATTGGGGTAAGCGCTCAAATCTACTTTGAAGCGGCGAGCAGAAGAGACTTGTGGAATCAAATAACAATCTGCGAGAGTAGGACTGTCCCCATAGCAGAACTGTCCGCGATTGTTATCCGCTGCTAAACGTGTCTCTAAAGCGGAAAAACCTTCACTGATCCAGCGATTGCACCATGCAATCACATTTTCCTCGTCTACTGACAGCTTATTGCGTAGGTACTGTAAAATGCGGCGATTATTAATTGGGTGGATATCGCAACCAATCATCGCACTTAGCGCACGCACGTGCATGCGACCAGCGGCATCTTGGGGCAATAAAGCGTGCTCAGGGTAGGCTTCTTCTAACCACTCCAAGATAGCGGGACTTTGGTATAATAATAAATCGTCCGCTTTTAAGACTGGCACCAGTCCTTGCGGATTAATCGCTTTAAATGCGTCCTCTAACTGCTCATCTTGTGCCAGGTTGATCGTGATATCATCGTAATCTAAGCCTTTTAGATTCATAGCGATACGAGTACGGTAAGACGTGCTACTACGAAAGTAGCCATAAAGTGTCATCATTATTTATGCCCTTATTGTGATAGGTTATTTGTATCAAGCTTATGTGAGATAAAGTTAGTATTATTGAGTCGTGTCACTATTAATTTGGCCTGTATGTCACCGCCAGTTCATTGAGCAATTCTCATTGAGCAACTCAGTATCAAGAAAACATAATTAAGTACACTAGAGACGAGCCATCATGCCAGCAGATAAAAATTTTTTAGATAAATCCGTCACGAGTAAAAACCAGAGTGGCATCCAGTCACTTGAGATTGGATTGTCGATACTAGATGTGCTTATCGATCGCCATGAGCCTATGATGCTAAAGGATATCGCTGAAACCATGCAGATGCATCCAGCAAAATCTCATCGTTACTTGGTCAGCCTCATTCGCAAAAACTATGTGCGTAAGCTTGATGATGGTCGCTATGGGCTTGGCGATAGAGTAAATGCATTGGCAGCATTAGGACATACTGAGCTCAGTCAAAACAATCTCTTGGCGCGTCTCACGCAGGTGGCCAATGAGATCAAAGAGACGTTTAATTGCGCTGTACAAATCGCTAAATGGTTCAGCGAAGGGCCTATTATCATTCAGGCGGTCGAGCCTGACAGTCTGATCAGTATTATCACGCGCATCGGCTCACGCATGCCGTTGACAACATCAGCCACAGGGCAGTTATTTGCCAGCTATCAGCCTGATACGATCATCCAGCCATTGGTTGAGGCTGAATGGCAGACACAAAGTGAAAAAGACGGAGTAGACGACTGGCAACGCTTTACTCGTCTGCAAGCCAAGATACGTACGCAAGGCTACGCAACTGTCACCGGTGACATGCTCATGGGAATCAATGCCATTACCATTCCCGTCATTTTGCCGCGCCTTAATGGCAGTACTGCCCGCATGACTGCTGACACTGAACCCTCTAATCAAGCACTGCCATTAGAATATGCCATCACTATCATTGGCACCACAGAGCAACTACCAATGAGTGAGCAACAGAACGTGGTTGAGCAAATACTAGCAATCGCACAGCGCTATCAAATAGCATAGTCAAAATGTTAACTACAAGCTGATTGGCTATAGTAGAACCTTAATAAAATTAATACAGCATAGGAAACGCGCTCGATTAAACGCTATTTTTCTTGCTTGCTGTGACTGCGTCTCCAGACCAGAGGCTGCGAAAAATAGCGTTTAATCTTGCTATACCATTTTTGTAATGGTTTCACTATATCGCGTTATCGCGTCGAGAGACTTATTTACTCATGTTGTCTCACTAAGTCCATCCTCTAAACCACACAGGCGCTACTTGCGGCTTTTGCTTTTTCGTATACATTATTAGCATCTAGACCAGTGGCATTGACTTCATCTAGATAGTACTTTGAGCCTTCCAATAATGGCCCCTTCCAGTCTGGGTCATTGAGTGGATCAGGGATATCAATCATAATATCGCCTTTTTCTTTGGCGGCTGCCATGGCCTTGGCGTTACTCACGTCAAATACTTCGGAGATATGTGCTGCCATCTGAGCTCCTGAGTTGTCATCGATCACCTTTTTGAGGTCATCGGGCAGGCTCTCATATTTGTCTTTGTTCATACTGATGACAAAGGTGGAATTATAAAAAGGAATATTGGTGTGTGTGTTGATCAGCTCATCAAGGCGAAACGCTTGGATGGGTTGCCACGTAAAGCTAAGCCCATCGATGACGCCGCGCTGAAGCGAGGTATAAGTATCGCTGGCTGGCATGCCAACGGGTGCGGCACCAGTTGCCTCGATAATGTGGCTAGCAACGGCAGAAGGCTGGCGAATGCGTAAGCCTTTCATATCGGCTGGTGTGCGAATGGGTTTATCGATGGTATGAAGCGCGCCTTGTCCAGTCCCGATGAGCGCGAGCAAGTGAGTATCTTCGTACTCATTTTTAATGACACCCTCATCATAAAGTTTATGCAGGATACAGCTTTGCTGCTGTGCGGTATTGGTGATACCAGGTAGCTCGACAACCTGCGTCAAAGGAAACCGTCCTGCTGTATATCCTTGCGCTTGCATACCGATATCGACGATGCCTTTTGCAGTTGCATCATAGGTGGCACCTGGCTTGCTGAGAGTGGCAGACGGATAAATCTCAATCTTTAAACGACCCTTTGAGTCTTCTTCGATTTTTTTGGCCCATGGCTCCAATGCTTCGGTATTGATATTGTCATTGGCCGTCATAAAGTGTGAAAATCTCAGTGTCGTCACATCGTCTGTATTAATATCCGCGCTTTTGGCTTGCTCATTTTGATCATTGTTAGAGCAGCCAGTTACTGCAAGCGAGGCGGCGAAGAGTATGCCTAAAGGGAATGTTACTTTCATCATTGAGTCCTTTCATGATGGGTAGATAGGGTTTGTTAGGGTGTGTCATCCATTACACACGGACAGCACCAGCGCCTTTGACGTGATAGTGAGTATGCAAAAACTTGCTCTTTATTGTCTTAAATCAATCATGACTTTGGTTAAATGGATACATAATTGAGCACGAGAGGATACGACAACAGGCGGCAAATAAAGTAATAGACCGTTACTCGCCGACAGGGGCAATGTCACGGGCTTCAGCGAACTCATCACTGTGTAAAAACTGTGTGTGGGCTGGGGCGCGTTTGGTACGAGACCATTCATCTAGCATGTCGTGCTTGATGGCCTCCGTAATCATCGAGACTTTGTCCTCTGAAGTCGGATCGTCATAGGTCAACTCGAGACGATGCCCATTAGGATCAAAGAAATATATCGAGTGAAAGATACCGTGATTGGTCACGCCAATGACATCAATGCCTGCACGTTCTAGTTGTTCTTTAGCTGCCATCAGCTCATCACGATCTTTGACTTTGAGCGCCAAGTGCTGCACCCAGTTTGGAGTATTGGGGTCAAAGCCCATTTCAGGCTGGTTGGGCACTTCAAAAAACGCCAATACATTACCATTACCAGCGTCCAAAAAGACGTGCATATAGGGGTCAAAGGCTTTGGTCGAAGGTACGTGATCTTCTGCAAATGCCAAGATAAAATCCATATTGAGGTTTTTTTTGTACCATTCGACCGTTTCTTTGGCATCCTTGCAGCGATAAGCCACATGATGGATTTTTTCAATTTGAAAGCTCATATTCAACTCCTTTTGATAAGGCGTAGCGTGAATGTAAGAGGAACGATGCCCGTACTAATAGACCAAATGTCATGATGGTTCTAACGGCTCAAATCTACTGTCACTACGCCTTTTTTCTATGCCATTATTATTCGTTAAAATCGAAGCTAAGCGCGGGCAGTACTTTGCCTCGTACTTCACCAAACCCAACACGCACGCCATCTTTTTCGCTATAGCCTTTCATAATAACGGTATCGCCATCTTCGATGAAGGTGCGCGACTCACCACCCTCAAGTGCTACGGGTTTGGTGGCATTCCAAGCAATCTCTAGCATCGAGCCATAAGAATCAGGCGTTGGCCCTGAGATTGTGCCCGAGCCCATCATGTCACCGACTTCAACTTTGCAGCCAGTGATGGTGTGATGCGTCAATTGCTGCGCCATTGACCAATACATGTATTTAAAATTGGTCTCGCAAATAACCGTAGCCGTTTTTGCATTTTCAGGCAGTAGCTCGACCGACAGATTGATATCAAAGCTGCTCTCTTTGTCTTTTTCATTGAGATAAGCCAGTGGTTTAGGCTTTTGGGTTGGGCAAGCGGTGCTAAATGATGCCAATGCATCCATCGTGACTATCCACGGAGAAACTTGCGAGGCGAACGTCTTGGCATTAAATGGGCCTAAAGGGACATATTCCCACTTTTGGATATCTCGAGCCGACCAGTCGTTGAGCAGTACCATACCAAAGATATGATCAGCGGCATCGTCTACGGCGATTGGTTGACCGATATGGTTGCCTTTACCAACGACAAAAGCGGTCTCGAGCTCAAAATCCAAACGCTTACAGGCGGAGAAAACAGGACGCTCATCAGGGTTAGGCTTTAGTTGACCTGAAGGGCGGACGATATCAGACCCGCTAACGATGACGGTGCTGGCGCGTCCGTTATAACCAACTGGCATTTCCGTCCAGTTGGGTAGCAGGGCATTGTTTGGATCGCGGAACATCGTACCGACGTTGGTCGCGTGTTCTTTCGATGAATAAAAATCGGTAAAGCCAGGTACTTGGACGGGCAAGTGCATGGTGACGTCTACTTGCTTGAACAGCGCCTTTTTTTGCAGATCGGCATTGTCACGTAAGTCGCTGTTGTCACTAGACAGTAGCGACTGAATGGTCGTGCGTGCTTTTGTCCAGTTGTCTCGACCAGAATCAATAAAAGCGTTTAGCGTCGACTGATCAAAGTAAGTCCCACCATTTAGGCTCAGTAATCCTTCTGACTCTAGCACAGACAAGTCTAGTACCTGATCGCCAATGGCAACGCCTGCACGGCGCGCACTATCTTTAGTGTCGCTAAAAATACCATACGGCAGATTGTGGATGGAGAAGTCAGAGTTCGCTTTGATGTCGATAAAAGAGGTGAGAGTACTGTCAATCGTTGACATGATTTGCTCCTTGCTAAAAGTATTATTTAATTACGTTATATTTAATGATTTACGTATAATGTAATTTATTGATATGTTGATTGCAAGTTTTTTTGTGCCATGTCTTTTGCTTAGTGATTGATAAGACGAATCCTAAGCACAAAAAAAGGCCAAGCAATCGCTCAGCCTTTTTTATTTTTTAGTCTATATGTCTGATTAATTTAGTCTTTTAAAACGTCTGCCATCGCATTGGCGACATAGTCGATGTTGCTGGTATTTAGACCTGCGACACACATACGAGAGTTGGATACCATGTAAATACCAAACTCACTTTGTAGGCGCTCGACCTGCTCAGGCGTCAATCCAGTAAAGCTAAACATACCGTTTTGACGCGTGATGTAGTCAAAGTTACGGTTGGGGATTTTGGCTTCTAGTACCGATTTTAGCTTTAGGCGCATGGCTTTGATGCGGTCACGCATCGCATAAACCTCGCCAATCCACTGCTCATGTAAGGCGTCATCGTTCATGACGATATCAACCACATGACCACCGTGTGATGGCGGGCTTGAATAGATACGGCGTACCATTGCATTTAGCTGACCGAAGACGCGCTCGGTTTCGTCTACAGTGAGACAGACGACTGATAGACCGCCAACGCGCTCGCCATATAGCGATAAATTCTTAGAGAATGAGTTGCTGACAAATAGAGGCAAGCCCATCTCAACGGCTTTACGAATGGCGTAAGCATCGCTGTCCATGTCCTCGCCAAATCCTTGATAAGCGATATCCATGAATGGAATCAATTCATGCGCTTTGATGACGTTGAGCACGGTATCCCATTGTGCTTGGGTCAAATCCATACCTGTTGGATTGTGGCAGCAAGGATGTAGCAAGATCACATCGTGTTTGTTCAATGTTTCAAAAAACGCAATCATCTCATCAAATTTGATACTGCTGTTGGCTTTGTCGTAGTACGGGTATTTACCAACGGTAACATCAGCACCTTCAAAGATGGCAATATGGTTGCCCCATGTTGGATCGCTTACATAGCACTTAGACTGCGGGAACCATTGGTGAATAAATTCAGCACCGACTTTCAGCGCGCCAGAACCACCGATAGTGGCGATGGTCGCAACCAGACCGTCTTGTAAGATTTGTGCGTCTTTGCCAAACAATAATTCCTGACAGCCCTTACGGTGGCCTGGCAAGCCTGCCATTGGTAGATAGGGACGCGGCGCGATAGGATCAGCAATACGCGCTTCCGCTGTTTTTACACAGTCGAGTACAGGCAGTACGCCATCTTCATCATAATAAATACCAATGCCTAAATTGACTTTATTGGGATTATTGTCCGCTGAGTATTTTTCCATCAGCCCTAAGATTGGATCGCCAGCGTAATAATCGATACGTTCAAACATGCCATTTCCTTATAAGAATATAAACCAAGCAGCCGAAAATCATAGAGCAAATTGCTGATGAACTCAACACGCGAGTGCGTTATCTTGCGCAATTAATAAAATAAATCACCAAATATCTTGTCTCTTTATCTGGCAGACGAGTTTGTGGCGTGATGCATCACTTAATCGACAGTGTTTCAGGCTGATGTAAGTCGTGATAATGGGTGGCAAAGTAAGTTTGCAAAAACTGCTTAAAAGCGATGGTTGCAGGAGACAGCGCCCGTGAGGCACGCTGATAGATAAAGAACTGGCGCATTTTTATAGGCTGCGTCAATGGGCGCATTTGCAAGCCGTTGGCGCTGACCCAATCGATGACCTCGGGCATATAGGGGAGGCATAAAGTAATGCCGAACCCTTGGCGGGTCATCTCAAGCGCGGTGGACATAAAGTTGACTTTGTAGCGCGCTTGCTGAATCTGAGCGGCGATAGAGTCATCCAGCTCGACTGTCACCTGCTCAAGAAACGGGCCTTGTAGAGTGATAAGTGGAATATCAAGCAACTCCTGCCAAGTGATTTCGTCTTTTTGCGCCAGTGCATGATCGTTTGGCATAACCACGCAAAACGGCAGCTTGTATAACAGATCAGCACCGATATCATCTTCAGTTTCTATAAAACCAAGTTCAGTACCAACCCCCAAATCGACCTCGATGTCTTGAACATGCTTGAGCAAATTTTCTGCTGAGCAATCCAATAGCGACACCCCGATATTTGGATATTCCTTAGCAAATTGCGCGATGACGGCGGGCAGGGAGGATGCCGCAAACTGCGACACCGCTAAGCGCACCTGACCTTGCGCCAAGCTGGTCAAGCTACTCGCTTCGTTTTCGAACAGTTGCATCTCATTCAAGATACGCCGCGCTTGTGGCAGCAGATGGCGTCCGACAGCGGATAGCGACAACTGGCGGGTAGTACGGTCAAATAACACGATGCCAAGGCCAGTCTCCAGCTCTTTGATCAGTCCGCTAACAGCAGATTGGGTGAGATACATCTGTTCGCTGGCACGAGTGAAGCTGCCGTTGTCAGCGACTTTGATAAAAGCGGTCAGTTGACGAATGCTGATATTCATAAGTAAACCTGATAAATAAATCATAAAAAACAATTAGTCTTATAAATAAAGCTAATCTAATATAAATACAACGTCAACAATAAAGATTGATTATCAATCGTTTTATCGCATTTTATTACTAATCGACTTTTTACCACCAATTGACATTAAGGATGATTGCAATGGCAGATTTATTTGACAACCCAATGGGACTAAACGGGTTTGACTTCGTCGAGTTTGCTTCTCCGCAGCCTGATGCGGTCGATGCATTGTTTAAACAGCTTGGATTTGCCCACGTGGCCAATCACAGATCAAAAGATGTGGCGCTATATCGCCAAGGTGACATCAACCTAATCTTAAACCGTGAGCCAAGAAGCCCAGCCAGTTACTTCGTCGAAGAGCATGGCGCTGGTGCGTGCAGCATGGGTTTTCGGGTAAAAGATGCCAAAAAAGCCTACGAGCGTGCGGTGGAGATGGGTGCGCAGCCAGTAGAGGTGCCAACAGGCGTGATGGAGCTGAGACTGCCAGCGATTAAAGGTATCGGCGGCTCACTGATCTATTTGATTGACCGTTATAAAGACGGTGAATCTATCTATGATGTTGACTTTGAGTTTTTTGCAGATATCGATAGAAACCCTGTCGGATATGGTTTCAAAGTCATCGATCACCTCACGCACAACGTCTATCGCGGCCGCATGGCGTACTGGGCAAAATTTTATGAGCGTATCTTTAATTTCCGCGAGATTCGCTATTTTGATATCAAAGGTGAGTATACAGGTCTGACCAGCAAAGCGATGACTGCCCCTGATGGCAAAATCCGTATTCCGCTCAACGAAGAAGCCAAGCAGGGCGGTGGACAGATCGAAGAGTACTTAATGCACTTCAATGGCGAGGGGATTCAGCACATTGCTTTGGCTAGTGATGACTTGTTTGCCAGTATCGATATGCTAAAAGCCGCTGGTATTCCGCTTATGACTGCACCAAATGCAGCCTACTACGAGATGCTGAATGAGCGCTTACCAAACCATGGTGAAAACGTCGCTGACTTGCAAACGCGCGGTATCTTGTTAGATGGTACGACAGAGGGCGGCGCACCACGTCTGCTACTACAGATTTTCTCTGAGACCATCTTAGGCAGCCCAGTGTTTTTTGAATTTATCCAGCGTAAAGGTGATTATGCAGACGGTTTTGGTGAAGGTAACTTTAAAGCCCTGTTTGAATCCATAGAGCGCGACCAAGTGCGTCGTGGCACGGTCGGTCAGCAAGAGACCAATCAATCAGAAACAGAAACGCCGTAGATCACACTACATTTAGAAAAAATTTAAAAAACAAACGGACAAGGCAAAAGGAGTTTGGCTTGTCCTGCATGAGTGACTGATATTAGCCACTGACTAATCAGTATGAGTGCAAATATTCACTGCGATAAAAGGAACACAGGCATGGAACGCCTCTCACAGACAGACTCTCCTAATAAAGCCATCGGCACCGATCATGTTGCAACCAGTCGAAAAAATGGCACTGCGACTACGAATACGATGGATAAAAAGCCTTACATCTCGCATCAACCAGATCCTAACGGTCATATTCATTATAGTGATGATGAAAATGCAATGTGGCAGGCGTTGCTTACGCGTCAAGCTGAGCAAATCCCTAACCGCGCTTGTCCTGCCTATCTAGAAGGTTTGACGAAGCTAAACTTGTCAACGACGCATATCCCGCAGTTGCATGATATTGACGAGGTATTGCAAGCGACCACCGGTTGGCAAACCGCAGCGGTGCCTGCATTAATCAGCTTTGGCAAATTCTTCAAACTACTGGCCAATAAATCCTTTCCTGTCGCGACGTTTATTCGCCGATTTGAGGATATGGACTATATCGAAGAGCCTGATATTTTTCACGAAATCGTTGGACACTGCCCGCTATTGACTCATCCAGCCTTTGCAGCTTTTAACGAGACGTATGGCAAGCTTGGTCTGAGTGCAACGAAAGAGGAAAGATGGTTTTTGGCACGGCTCTATTGGTTTACCATTGAGTTTGGCTTGGTCGGTAGTCAGCCTAAAGACCGTAGAATCTACGGCGGCGGTATATTAAGCTCGCCCTCTGAAACGATCTACGCACTGAATGACCAATCACAACGTCAGCACCAACATAAATCTAACCAGCAGCCCACACCCCAACCTGAACACCGCGCATTTGATTTGCTTGATGTGTTGCGTACGCCTTATCGCATCGATCAAATACAGCCGATTTACTATGTGATTGACGAATTAGATACGCTATTTGATATCGTTGATAGCGACATCATGGGGACGGTCAAGCAGGCGATGTCACTTGGGTTATTCGAGCCGACCTTTCCAGAAAAATCCCATTAAAATTTTATAAACAGCCGCTCTACTACATAAGCACATAGCAGTGGAGTGGCGTCAACAAACCTCAGTATCACAAATCAGTATCACAAAACAATAAACTCGATAAAAGGACATTATCATGACAGTATTATCACAAAGCAGTTGCGAAGCTTGCCGTATTGGCGCACCAAAAGTCGACGAGGCCGAGGCACGCGAGCTATTGACACAAATTCCTGATTGGTCATTGATTGAGGTGGAGGGTATTCAGCAGTTGCAGCGTCAGTACAAATTTAAAAACTTCGTCGCAGCGATGGATTTTGCCAATCAATTGGCAGACATTGCTGAAGCAGAAGGGCATCATCCCGGCATATTGGTAGAGTGGGGCAAAGCGACCGTCACATGGTGGTCACATAGTATCAAAGGGTTGCATCGTAATGACTTCGTCATGGCGGCTAAAACCGATGCGTTACTTGATAAGTAACGCATCAGTCATTCGGTTATTCGCTAGCAAACCCATATGCTAACCCTTCCAAACTCAAACCCAATCTAATGCCAGCCTGAGCTGGCATTTTAAGGATGTGTCATGCCACCAAAACCGCTCACCCAGATCAGCGCCAAGCTTGCCTTTATTATCTCAGCCATCGTCATCGCCATCATGGGTGTTACCATGATTGGCTTTGGTTGGGTACCGCACCTGTCTCTTATCCTTGCCATTTGTGTATTGCTGGCTATCGGTATGTATAAAGGACTCAGCTTTGACGACATGCAAGCACAAATGGCCTCAGGCGTCATGCGCGGTATCGGCGCCATCTATCTATTCTTCTTTATTGGCCTCATGGTCGCCGCCCTCATGATGTCAGGGGCCATACCTACCTTGATGTACTTTGGTTTTCAGCTCATCTCCCCTGAGTACTACTATATCTCCGCCTTTATCTTGACGTCTATTATCGGTATTGCCTTGGGTAGTAGTTTGACCACCGCTGCCACACTGGGTGTGGCCTTTATCGGCATGAGTAATGCCTTTGATGCCAACGTGGCGATAGCGGCTGGTGCGGTGGTATCAGGTGCGTTCTTTGGTGATAAGATGTCGCCCTTGTCGGATACCTGTACCATTGCCTCTTCGGTGGTGGGTATTGATCTGTTTGAGCACATTCGCAACATGATGTATACGACAGTACCTGCGTGGATACTGACAGTAATTCTGTTCTGGTTTTTCTCAGGTCAGACCGTCAGTGCTGATCTGAGTCAAGTGACCATATTACAAGGACAGCTGATTGACAGTGGCTTGGTGCATGGGTATTCGGTACTACCCTTTGTGATATTGGTGGGGTTGGCGTTGTTTCGGGTCAATGCGATTTATACGATTATCTGTACGATTGCCGCAGCGCTGATCATTACTTATATGCACAGCTCACCCAGCTTTGGTCAATTAGGTGGGTATCTGTTTGCAGGCTATGCCTCTGCTGAGTCATTAGAGCTGGGGGAAGTAGGCGGTATGCTGTCGCGCGGCGGTGTACAGAGTATGTTCTTTACCCAAGCGATTGTGATATTGGCATTAAGCTTAGGTGGTTTGCTGACGGCACTAGGGATTCTACCTGCATTACTGTCTGGTATTAAGGACACCTTGACGACATCAGGACGGGCGATCTTTGCGGCAGCCATGTCGGCACTGAGCATTAATGTGCTGATCGGTGAGCAGTATTTGAGTATTTTATTATCCGGTACGGCATTTCGGTCAACGTTTGAGCGTTTGCACTTACATCCAAAGAATTTGTCTCGGACGATTGAGGATGCAGGAACGGTGATCAATCCATTAGTGCCATGGAGTGTGTGCGGGGTGTTTATCAGTCAGGCGTTAGGGGTGCCGGTATTAGAGTATTTGCCGTATGCGTTTTTCTGTTATTTGTCATTGCTATTAACACTGCTGTTTGGCTTTACGGGGCTGACGATTAGCCGAGTGGATAAAGAAGCAAAAGTCGTCGAAGCATAATAGGTGATGATTTATAAAAAGACGCGGCTTATATAAGCCGCGTCTTTTGCATTTAAATATTCATTAAATAAGCTTTTATTGATCTGCCGTTAGGGCATCCTGACTTTTCACCACTTTATGCTGATCCTCTGTGCTATCGACTTTCCAATAACTAGACACATATAGATGCGTCTTTGGTACGTCGCGCTCAACTTTGAAGTATTGGCGCAATACTCGCATACTATGAAACTCGCAAGCCGCCCAAACCGCGGGCTGTCCCTCAAGCCAAGTCAGTGATTTGACGCAGTCAAGTAACGGGCTGCTGTCTGCATTTGGATGAGGGTTGACCACCCATTGAATCTCGACGTTATCTGGTTTTTTGAGTGTTTGCTGGTCTGCCTCAGTCGTCACTTCAAGCACGGCATAGCCGCGAGCATCGGCAGGCAATTGTGCCAAATTGACCGTGATCGCTGGCAATGCTGTCATATCACCGACCAATAAAAACCAATCGGCGTCATTGTTGATGAGTTTTTTTGGGCCAGGTCCGCCTACCAATATTTGATCGCCAGCTTTAGTGTTGCGTGACCACGTCGATGCAGGGCCTTCAGCTTCATGTAAGGCAAAATCAACATCTATCTCATCATCACGTTGAACGCTGACGGTATAGGTACGTACCAATGGCCGAGCATCCTCACCTTGAGGAAACATCAGTTTGATATAGGCGCTTTCTTGATCTACGGGGAAATCATTAAGTCCAGCCCCGCCAAGCGTGACGCGGCACATATTTGGGGTGAGGTATTTGCTACCGATAACATCGAGTAATCTAGGGGTAGGTTTTGCCATTTGCTATGTCCTTCTTTTGTAGCATGTAACGATAGTGCGCAAAGCATGATTTATTGTCGTCTGATAGCTTGTAAGGCTAGCATATTGCTTTGATGATCGACTATCTTAAAAATGTATGGGTAAAAATGGTTTTAGAAAGTGGATGATTTTATTAGGGCGTGTTGAACATTCGCAAATAGGCACTGCTGATCGCTAAAATTGTTCCAGACAAGGCACAAAGCGACGATAATGCAGATGCCTTAGCGAGATTTGTAACGCAGTATGGGGCAATTTTAGCATCAGCCCCAACGATAAAAAGCAGGGGACAGGACTCTTTTTTGCCGCTTCATCGTTAAAAATAAGCGCTTAGAATGACTAAACTTATTATTTTTAACATCGAATCGCCTAAAAAATAGTCGCTGTCAGTGCCATGGTCGAATGTTCAACACGCCCTAATAACCGTCTTGCTAAGTTTAAAAAATCAGGTTTAAAAACTGGCTTTTAGGCTGACCGACATTTCACGCTCAGGCCCCATCCAGCAATTGTTAATATCATAACAAGCACCAACGTAGGTCTTATCGAACAGATTGTTGATACTCGCGCCGACAGCAAGCATTGGGTTGATCTGATAATTACCGCCAATATCGACCAACGTCACACTTGGTAGCTCATCTGAGTTTTGTTTATCAAGTTGCATACCATCCTCATAGCGAATGCCTGCATTGAGCGTGAGCTTGTCTGTCGCATAGTAGTCGGCCCATAGCGTGGCTTTGTGTTTGGCTGTTTGGGCAGGAGTATTGCCGATCACTTCAGGATTAATTTCTTCTTCTGTGATCTCAGCGTCGGTGTAGCTATAGCTTGCCGACAGATCTACCCAATCATTGAGCATACGACTGGCTGAAACTTCAAAGCCTTTTGACTCAATTTCACCAGTTTGTGTTTGATTTGTATATTTGACGTAATCTGACACCACGACATTTTTTTGGGCAATATCAAATACCGCAAACGTTCCTTTAGTCGCACGGTCTGGAGACAGATATTTGATACCAGCTTCTAATTGATCGGCCGTGGTTGGTTCAAACGCTTCATTGGTAATGAAGTTGCTACCAACAACTGGTTGAAACGACTGTGAGTAGCTCATAAAAGGTGATAGACCATTATCAAAGTTATAAATAGCAGCAAGACGTCCACTGGTTTCTGACGCGTCATTGTCGATCATTTTTTCGCTAGGGATTTCACCTTTCGATGTATCGGTTCGATCAAGGATACTTTTGAATTTATCATGTCGTAAGCCTGCCACCACTGTCCAGTCTTGCCACGTCATTTCATCTTGCACATAGAGTCCAAGCTGGCTTTGTTCGATATCATCGTATCGATTAAAATTATCTAATGGTAAAGTGTCAGTATTGATTTGTGAAAAATCTGGATTCGATAAGTCAAGGTTTGGTGTACCATCTGCGCCAGCGTCATAATAAGTTGCCGTGCTGTCTGTCTCTTGATACTCAACACCAAACAATAGGTTATGTGAGGTATTTTTAGTATCGAATGTATAAGCCAGTTGGTTGTCTGTGGTCCAGTTTTTCATGCTTTCATCTGTTGTGTAAGCTATACGATCTAAAATCGTATCACTACCCTCTACAAATCCTTCATCATTATACATATTGCGCTGCTGAGCTTCGGCATCGGTATAGCGCGTGATATGTTTAAAGGTGAGGTTATCATTGATGTCCCAGTTTACGGTGACGCTTGGCATAAATACTTCTTTGCTAAATTTATTCCATTTATCACCTGCATAAGCATCACTACCCAATTTGCCGTAGCTTGCCTTGTAGACAGTGCCGACAGCAGGTAATGGGGTAGAGGGCACCATCTCTGGATCATCTTGATAAAACAGATTGGCAAGCACAGAGACATCGTCAGTCGCCTGCCACTCAAGCGACGGGTTAATCAACAATCGCTCTTCTTCGGTGGTCTGCATTTGACCGTCTTTTTGCCGTTTTAATGCCACCAAGCGATAGTTAAGCGTATCGCTGACTGGTCCTGTCGTATCGACCGCTACCTCTTTTAAGTTTTGATTGCCAAGTCGCAGCTGCACTTCGGTTTCTTGCGTGCTCTTTGGGGTTTTGGCGATCTGGTTAACCATGCCGCCCGGTGAAGCATAGCCGTATAGCGAGGACGCTGGCCCTTTCACCACTTCGACCGCTTCAGTCGCATAGATATCTACTTGGGGCATCAGGTTATATGCACCATCATAAGGCAATCTTAGACCGTCATAAAAGTTTGAATAGGTCTTAAATCCGCGAATGTTGTATTCGTCAAAGATAGAGACCGTGCCGCGGCTCTCAGAGCTCACGCCTGGCTCATAACGCAAAGCAGCGTTGACACTATCTGCTTGGCGCTTTTGTAACAGCTCCTGATCGATGCGGGTATAGCTCATAGGCGCATCTTCAGGGTCTAATGCGGTCTTGGTACCCGTGCTGCGATAGCCATCTGAATAAACGGTAATTGTATCCAAGGTAGCTGATGGTGTAGCAGCCTCATCGTTTTCAGTATTGTTTGTCGTCTCTACAGCGTAAGCGGCGTGACTCATACCCATGATCAGGCCAATTTGTACTGCTGTGGTGAGATATTTTTTGCGAATGACGTTAGTGGTTAGATGAGACCGCATCAGATTTCCTCTTGGACTAAAATGATTGAATGTTATTTGTGACAGTTAAAACAAATTTACAACGACGCTAATAATAACACTAATGATAATTATTATCATTAAAAATTACAAAGAGACAGTTTTGAGAAGTATTTACACTATTAATAAGAGGCTAAAAACAGAGTATTTCGAATAAAGTCACGCAGACTTGCTGTTTTGTGCGATGTGTTTTAAAAGATGGTTTTTGTCAGGTTTTTCTCGTATTATGCAGCAGCATTCTGAATACAGTTATTTACAGTAGAATTTTTACATCGCTGTATCGACGTCACTGTACGGCTTTATTCTAGCTCGCTTCGAGACTCTTTAAAATTGGTCTTGTAAGCAGATATACCATTATTATCGATAGGTTTACGTTGTTCATTGAGCAACCAAAGATTGTTTAAGGTCACATTTATGGACACACCCTCCAACCAATCTACCAATAACCAACGCTATTTTACGGTATGGCGTTGGCATTTTTATGCAGGGATGTTTGTCGCGCCTTTTTTAATTATCCTAGCGTGTAGCGCACTTGGTATGCTGTTTATGTCCAATACCGCAGGCCGTGATAATGACCGTTTAACCGTCGCTATTTCAGAATCGACAGTTCAGGCTCCCGTCGCGGCGCAAGCAAAAAACGCGCTAAGCACGCTACCTGACAGTACACTGATAAAATATATTGCACCGCGTGATACGGATACGGTTGCCTTGTTTCAGATCAAGTCAGCAGATCACGATAATATGGTGGCAGTGAACCCTTACACAGCCGACATCGTTGCTAGTCGTCCTGCCAATAGCAATCTGTACTATACCTTTGACAGTATCCATAGTGATTTGCTGATTGGTAAAGTTGGTGATTATCTGTTAGAGACGGCTGCTGCATTAACGATTTTGCTGATATTGTCGGGCTGGTATCTATGGTGGCAAAAACGCAAATCCATCAAAGCCATGCTTATTCCTAATGACACTGCGCCTAATAAGAAAAAACGCTCATTTATCCGTATTATTCATGCCACGCTCGGTAGCTGGATATCTGTGTTACTGCTGTTTTTTTGTATATCAGGAATGGCGTGGGCAGGTGTATGGGGCGAGAGAGTCGTGCAAGCATGGAGTCAGTTTCCTGCAGGGAAATGGGGCGTGGCACCAGTGCCTGTCTCTATCGACCACAGTCAGCATCACGCTGGTATGGATATGGACAACGCCGATGCTGCGCCCCATGTTCATGGATCGACGCCTGCTGTCGTGCCTACGCATGGCAGTGTCTTGAACTCGGGTACAGCCAAAGAAGTACCTTGGGTGCTTGAGCTGACACCGATGCCCGTATCTGGCACGACCATGGGGAAGGATGGTATTGCGCCTAATATACCCATTATGATTGATACCGTAGATCGATTTGCTCGTGAAATTGGGTTTAACGGGCGTTATCAATTAAATCTGCCCCAAGGCAGTACTGGCGTCTGGACGATTAGCCAAGACTCCATGAGCTACGATATGAAGAGCCCAACGGCTGATCGCACGGTACATATCGACCGCTATTCGGGCAATATCTTGGCGGATATACGCTATGATGATTACAATGCTTTTGGTAAGTTTATGGCGGCAGGTCTCGCACTGCATATGGGCACGCTCGGCTGGTGGAGCTTACTGGCCAATGTGCTGTTTTGTCTATCGGTGATTGCTATGTGTGTGAGTGGCTATGTCATGTGGTGGCAGCGTCGCCCGCGTCATGCTAGTGAGTATCGCGGCCTCAACCCGCCAGCGCGTGGGCAGCGTTTTACCGTTTGGTGGCCGCTCGCTATTCCTTTATTGGCAGTGGCTATCATATTCCCAACTGCCATTATTGCGATTGTGATTATTGCGTTATTGGACTTTTTAGTGATTTCTCGTGTTGGGTTTTTGCAGAGATTATTACAATAAATAAATGGTGCAAAAAGTTATTCTTATTTAGGGCATGTCTTCAATTCAATCGATGATCATCTAAATGGGCTAAAAATGGCTAAATTTTGCCAAACCGCGTCAAATAGCTGGTTAATATCTCGATATTATCGACACTATTTTCCTTGTTTGACGGCAATTTATCTCATTTTTATTACCATTTTTAAAATGAAGACACGCCCTATTATCCGTGATTGACTTTTTACTAAGCGAACACTTACGCCAACATGGCAATGGCATCTTTACTCGCACGCTGTCGCTCTTCAGCATTTAATTCAATGAGGCGGCCTTGTTTCATGAGTAACAGTCGATCTGCATGCTCAAAGTAACCATCATCATGACTGATAATAAACAGCGTTTTCCCCAGCGCTTTTAGTTCAGGTATCAGGGTCTGATAGAACACGCGGCGAAACGCAGGATCTTGGTCAGCGGCCCATTCATCAAGTAGCAAGATGTCTTTTTGTTCAGCGACCGCGATCAGCATGGCCAAGCGTTTGCGTTGCCCTTGCGATAGCTTATCGGTAGACAGCTGGTTGTCAGCCACACTTATTTTATCTTGCAAGTCCAATTTATGCAGCCACGCATTGACCAGTGCTTCGTCTGGCTGCCGTCCTTGTTTGCCAATCAATTGCTTAAAAATATGCTGATCGCTAAAAATGGCAGAATACAGCTGTCTATAATCGGCATTATTCTGTGAATCAACGGGCTGTTTGTCGATGGTTACCGCACCTGTGGTAGGGGTGAAAATGCCTGTAATAATCTTGGCAAGTGTCGATTTGCCGCTACCATTCGCCCCGATCAGAAACACCACATCGCCTCGTTGTAGCGTTAGATTAACGTCTTTTAAAATATTACCAGAGTGATCGCTGTCTTTAGTTATTAATGTCTGAGCATCAGTATCATTGCTATTACTAGCATTGTTATTATCACTGGTATTCGAAACGCTGTTATTCGAAGTATTGTAGCGATAGTTAACGTCAGTTAGCGAGATCGTTTGCCAGTGTTTGCTGGTGTTGTCCGTTCTAAATAAAGGTTGGTACTCCGCCAGTTCTAGCGACTGTATTTTGTCTAGGGCGACTTGAGCCGTCTGTAGTGTTGGGTAAGCACCGACAGCATGGAGCAGCGGCGACTGCATAAATAGAATCGTTAAAGAAAAAGTGGTGGCGATGCCCATCGAGATGCCGAGATAATTTGATATGGCAAATATCACCCCAATCGATGCAAACATCATAATATTTGACCAGTTCACCGCTGATAAATGAAAAGTATCAGACTTGGTGACAGTCTTTTCATAGGATTTAGCATGGGCCAAAAAATCATCCGTATACAGTTTTTCTGCTCGGTGTTGGTTAAGTGCCAGCTCTTTACGACCTTCTATAATCGATTGATAATCCTGATATAAGACGTCATTAATCTCTCTCAACTTTGTCAAATGTGTATAGACATGCTTGACCAATAGGGTGCTTATCCAAATCGTCATCGCAATCCAAAACATAACAATCAGCAGTAATGGTAGCGACAGCCAGCCCAGATATAACCCCACACCAACAGAGAGGATAACGCCTTGCACCAACTCCGGCATCCGAACAAAGGCGACGGTAATAGACTGAATATCTGAGGATAGACTGGCAAGTAACCGCGCACTACCCAAATGATCTATCTGAGGAACGGTGGTATCGATGATTTGTTTGACCAGCTTGGTTCTGAGCTCATAGACAAACTTGTGCCCCAAACGGGTGAGTGCATATTGCGATACAAAGGTAGTCACCAGCAACAGCAGCACGAGCAGAGCAAACTGCCCTAAGCTCGACCACGATAAGGTACTGAACACAGGCTGACTGATAAATGTTTGATTGATATAAGCAATGATACCCACACTGACGGCAGCATTGATTAAGTTGAGTAAAATGACTTTTAGAAAGGGCAGACGATACTGTGCCCAAATCATATGATGTAGAGAAACGCTGGCACGAGAGGACATAGTGACTCAGTAATAGTATGGATGTTTGATGGCATAAAAGGGAATAGGTCACACCTAATCCCTTTTACTGAAGTTAGTTAGATAAGTACGTTTTATAGTCAATTCTCTATAAAAGAATTACAGCGTTAACCTCGCTTCAAGTATCACATATACATCTGCACTGGGCTGCCTTGTACTACTTTTAAATTGAATCAACTATAGCTGATATATGTTAAAAATTGAATGTGGCTGACACTTTTAAGGCCGTTGGCTCACCTGCATTTAGATAGCCTGAATCTGCATAACCGCCTACTGACTGCCAATAATCTTCACCCGTGACATTGGTTACCACGCCTTTTAGAGTAACGTCTTGTCCTGCTAGCATAGTGCGATAGCGTGCACCAAGGTCTAAGGTCGTATAACCATCAACCTTTAAGGTATTGGCATTATCCGAATAACGAGAGCCTGTGTGGATAATATCGCCCGTTAATGTCAGTCCTTCAACTGCGGCTAAATCATACTCTAGGTTGACATTGCTCTGTAAGGTAGGCACACCAATCACTCGATTGCCATCTAACGCACTATCACCAGTGTCTTTTTGCTCAGCACTTAAGTAAGTAACACCAGCATTGAGGCGCATGTTTTCACTTGGGCTCCCAAAGACAGTCAACTCCACACCTTGATGGCGGTTTTCTCCAGCCGCAGTAAACGTATTTGAGTTATTGATATAAGCACGTGGTTCATCAGTTCGGAAGACAGCGAGACTACTGCCAATCATGCCATTGTCGTATTTCACACCCAGTTCAGTTTGCTCACTCACGTACGGATCTAGATTTTGACCACCATTAGTGACAGCGTCATTATCGTTAGTTAGAGGCGCTCTTTTACCTGGTGCTAGACTTTCGATATAATTACCATACACAGACCAGTCCATGTTCGGTTGATAAACAATACCGATACTTGGGGTCCACTCACTCTTATCGTAATGAGCCGTTTCTGCCTGCGTGTTGGCATCATAGCTGGTAGTTTTTATATTTTGATGACGCACGCCCAAGGTGGTTTTTAGCTTATCGTCGAACAGTGATATGGTGTCTGCTAGCGCAAAGCTTTGGAGTTGCTTTTCATTGGTTAATTTTGGATCGTCTAAGTTGCCGCCAAACGTAGTTGTACTTGTAAAAGGGACTTCCGTGTAGTCGGTAGGGCGATAAAAATTGGTTGCGAGTTGGTTACCAAAATCAAAAGCGTAAGCGCCTTTTTCTTCTTGATCATAGAGGTTTGCGGCCAACACTAAGCTATGAGCCACTTCACCGGTTTGTAATTTACCACGTAGACCGAGCTCGGCGCTTTGTACTTTATCTTCTCGAGTATTGTCAAAGCGATAAACTGTACCCGCACCATCAACGTTGTTGACAGTTAACGTGGCTAGTGAGTTTTCTTCCTCGCCACTTCGCACACCGTAAGCACCATAAGCGGTGATATTGTCATTAAAGTCATATTCTCCTCGAATCGTACCAAAGACATCCTTTTCATCTGAGTAGGTCCAAGGCTGCGCCCAATTTTTTGAGCCGTCTGGCGCATTTGGTACACTAGACACCCCACCAAGATTGACACTAGGACGAGTCTCTGACAGCTTATTGTCTTGCCAGCCTAAATCTGCTGATAGGCGATACTGATCCCCTCTATAGTCCAAACCAAGGGCAGCCAGACCCAAGGTCGACGACTCATCATCGATAGCACTGTCACCATCTTGATAAGCAGCATTAAAACGAACACCAATAGCATCATCGCTACCAAAGCGATCACTGACATCTACCGCGACCTTACCTTGGTCACCTTGACCATAACCAAGCGTCACTTCACGTAGTGGCTCATTACTAGCACGTTTCGGTAATAGGTTAATCGTACCACCAGCATTGCCGCCACTAGGTGCGGCACCATTTAGCATGGCAGAAGCGCCGCGCTGGACTTCAACACGCTCGAATAATTCGGTGGCGATATACTGTCGGGGCAAAATACCGTATAAGCCATTAAACATCGTATCATCTGATGTGGTGATGAAACCGCGCATAAAGTAGGCTTCTTGAAAGTTACCAAAACCCCTTGCCACGCGAACAGTAGGATCCTTTTTGAGTAGATCGCCTACACTTTGGGCTTGCTGATTGGTGATATATTCATTGGTGTATGAGGTGGTAGAGAACGGCGTATCCATGATGTCTTGGTTACCCAAGATTCCGACGTGGCTACCGGTTGCAACTTGGCCACCTTCATAAGCATCTGGTAATCCATCCGCTGAAGCATCAGCGCTACTAGTGACGACGATAGTATCAAGTACCACATTAGGAGTGGTTTGAGCATCTACATCATCTGCCTGTGCCCATGCCGATTGACTCGTTGTTAATACGATGACAGAAGTAGATAGACAGGTTGAGCATAGTGTCTTTAAAGAGAGGGATTTAGTCGATACCAATCTCGAAGGTATAGGTGCTAATCGTAGAGAAGAACCAGATACATTCGAAAGATTAAATAACGCAGCAGATAAGCGAGACAGTTGCATGAATATTTCCAGCATGTAATTTAAATCGTTATTATATTGATAATAATTTTCATTATCAATATTATTGCGGAACTAATGCTAAATATATTTTCAGGTTAAAATTTTAGGGGCTGTCCTAGATAAGTAAAATTATTTAGGATAGCACTATGAGAAAGAGTAAACTAAGTTGGTATAAACAAAACAGACTCATCGAGTTATTTGTTGCCGGTTCTACCGCCAGAACAACAGCAAGCCTAATTGGTGTTAATAAAACGACAGCCAGTTATTACTTTCATAGGCTACGAGTGCTTATTTACGAGAATAGTCAAGACCCTGGTCTATTTGAAGGCGAAATCGAAGTAGACGAATCATACTTTGGTGGAACCCGTAAAGGCAAGCGAGGGCGAGGTGCTAGTAGCAAAGTGCCCGTGTTTGGTCTATTAAAGCGTAATGGCAAGGTCTACGCTTGTATTATACCCAATGCTAAAGCAGATACTTTGATCCCCATCATAAGAGAAAAAGTGAAGCCTGATAGCATTGTTTATACTGACTCATTTAAAAGCTATAACGCACTAGATGTCAGTGAGTTTACTCATTATCGTATCAACCACTCCAAAACCTTTGTTAATGACAAGAATCACATTAATGGTATAGAGAACTTCTGGAACCAAGCTAAACGGCATCTACGTAAGTTTAACGGAGTTCCAAAAGAGCATTTTCACCTCTATTTAAAGGAATGTGAGTGGCGTTTTAATCACAGTGACCCAAAGTCGCAATTACTACAATTAAAACAATGGGTTAAACAGGGTTTGAACTAGTTATCTAGGACAGCCCCAAATTTTAAATGTATTATTTATATTGCCAATAGTGGTCTTGCCTGCTCAATTTCTTGTTTTGAAATGTACTTTTAATTATCTATAAATGTCAGGTAGATTACTCACTACTTTAAAGTTCGAATTCTTAGTTTCCTAAGCTCCTCTTAAGGTTTGTTTGTTGTAATAGCGGTAGAGCAGACGATGTGATGGCGAGTCTACTAGCGGTATCTCGCCTAGATTCGATATTTAGCAATCACGTCGTAAAAAACAAACGAACCATTAAAGGAGTGACGGTCATGACCCAACATAGCACAAGCAATCCGGCGCACGAGCCTGATATGTCTTTATCAAATACTCCTAAAACTCGACAAGTACGAGTTTGGGATATGTTGGTCAGAGTGACTCACTGGGCCGTCGCGGCTGGTATCACTGCCAATTTGCTGTTTACCGAAGAAGGCAGTGAGCTGCATCAATATGTCGGTTATACCGTGGTGGGGCTAGTGGTTATCCGTCTACTTTGGGGCTTGGTAGGGACGCGTTATGCACGTTTCAGTGACTTTTTCCCCACGCCGTCTCGTATCAAACGCCACCTATCTGATTTGAGTATTCGCCACACAGACGAGCAGCATTTGGGTCATAATCCACTGGCTGCCCTGATGATGTTTGCGTTATGGGCGGTGATTATTGGCTTGGGTATTAGTGGCTATCTGATGGAAGCCAACATTTTTGCCAGTAAAGATGTCCTTGAAGAAGTTCATGAGATACTGGCCAATAGTTTATACTTACTGGTGCCGGTGCATATTATCTCTGCGATTGCCATGAGCTATTGGGAGCGGCAAAACCTGATCAAGTCGATGATAACGGGTAATAAAACGGTGACACCGCGTCGCCCACAATAAAAAAGACAATAGAGTACATAACGTAATAGGACAGTCATGGCACGCATACTATTAATAGAAGATGATAGCAATATCGCTGATGGTCTCGTTGTTGGACTCAAAAGTCACGGTATGATGGTCGATTGGTTTAGTGATGCCAAGCAAGGTGAGATGGCACTGCAAGAGGGTATGTTTGACGCGGTGCTACTTGATTTGACCTTGCCAAGAGGGGATGGCATGACGGTGCTACAAAATTGGCGCTACAAACAGCTAGACACGCCTGTGCTGATCATTACCGCCCGTGATGCCATTGCCAACCGCGTGGCTGGACTCAATGCGGGCGCCGATGATTATCTGGTCAAGCCATTTGCACTAGACGAAGTGGTTGCCCGCCTGCAAGCGTTGATACGGCGCAGTCAAGGACGTAGCCAGCCTGAGATTGGTTATGGTGACGTCGCTTATTGGCCGCACAATCACCGAGTCTCTTATCAAGGCCAAGTCGTTGAGCTCACCATCAAAGAAGTGGCGATACTAGAGCAAATGCTGACCCATCCCAAACAGATTCACAGCCGCGCAAGCTTAGAGGACAAGCTCTATGGCTGGCAACAGGATATTGAGAGCAATGCGATTGAAGTACATATCCATCATTTACGCAAAAAGCTGGGCAATGACTTTATTTTAACCAAACGCGGCATCGGCTACTATCTCAATCCAGCCCATAATCATTAATATGTTTATATTCAATTTGGCTTTCAATATACAAACCATATATGAGCAACCTATGAGCTTATGAAAAGTATCCAGCAGCGACTGTTCATCTCCTTACTCATTGGTCTGCCTTTGCTGTGGCTTGTCACATCGAGCTTTATTGCTTGGCGGTTGTGGCACGAAATCAATGAGATGAATGACACGCAAATCACCCAAGTGGTTCGTTATTTGATGGGCATATCCGCCAATGACGATGAGCAAAGTGACCGCGACAATAATAACGAGACAGAGCACAATGGAAAACCCGTCGCCAAAATATATAATTTAAAAAGTAAGGCGCTGTCAGGTGATCTGGGTGATGCAGAAGACGATTACATGGGTTTTGCCATTTGGGATAAAGAAGGGAATCTCTTAGCGGCTGATGAAAACGGGCAGTCGTTTTCTTTTTTGCCAGATCAGCGCGGTTTTGTAGAAGAGGACAACGCTATTTATCAGCGTCTAAACCCTTTTAGTAAACGCTGGCGGTTGTTTTATGCGCATGATGACTATCGTAGCGATGATATGGGTGAGGAGCGTGTGATTGCCATTGGTCAAAGCCTTGCCTCTCGCCGAGAAATGATTGTTGAAGCGATGTCTGTGCAAGTACTGCCGATGTTAATTGGGCTGCTTTCCTTAATGATCTTGACTATCGGATTGATACGACACGGACTGATGCCATTAAGTCAGATTAGTTCTGAGGTAGAACAGCGCAAGCCGCAAGACGATCGTCCGATTACAGCAGACGTCCCACAAGAGGTTCAGCCTTTAGTGACCGCGTTAAACGTGTTGTTTGTGAAAGTGGCAGACACTCTAGCACGGGAGCAGCGCTTTACCGCTGATGCCTCTCATGAGCTGCGTAGCCCACTGGCTGCGCTCAAACTACAAGCCGATCTTTTGCAGCAGCAGCTATTACAGCTGTCTAGTATAGAAAACGACAGTCAGCTGTTTTATCACACGCAAAAAATCAGCGATGGTATTGAGCGCGCCACCCATTTGGTCGATCAGTTATTGGTGTTAGCCAAAATAGAGCCGCAACAGCAGTTGCCTTTTGAGCAATTAGAACGTCCAGACTGGCTGATGCTCACCGATACTGTGCTGAGTGATGTCAACCGCTTGGCTCGAGAAAAACACATCCAATTAAGACGCACGGTACACTGCGATAATCCTGCCGATATTTTACCCATTCTTATCAATCCAGTGTTGTTTAAACTATTAATCCGTAACCTACTAGACAATGCCATTCGTTATTGCCCAGAGGGCTGCCAGATTGAACTGCAGTTGGATATTGATAGCATCAAAGTGGTGGATAATGGCTTGGGCGTCGACCCAAAGCAGCTAGCGCGGCTAAGCGAGCGCTTCTATCGTCCAGCCGGTCAAACCCAAATAGGTAGTGGGCTGGGGCTATCAATTGCCAATCGAATTGCCGATCTGCACAATCTTACCTTAGCATTTGCCAACCGCCCTCAACCAGAAACAGGCTTTATCGTAACGGTCAGCAGTAAGAACGCACTCTCAAAACCGTTATAAGACATAAAGCATACTGTCTTAATCTGTATCAGTTACACTAGGGCATACCCAGTCGCGTCTCTACCTTTTGAGGATTTTATGCATCATTCTATTCATGACGAAGCACATTTGAGCAATCGCAATCATTGGTTGAGGGCAGCAGTGCTGGGGGCGAACGATGGGCTGATTTCGACCGCCAGTCTATTGGTTGGGGTGGCTGCTGCCAGTACAAGCAGTCAGACATTGCTGCTGACAGGTATGGCGGCGCTGACCGCAGGTGCATTATCAATGGCGGCTGGCGAGTATATCTCGGTCTCATCACAGGCGGATACCGAAAAGGCGGATCTCGATAAAGAGCGACATGAGCTGAGGCACAATGCTGAGCGTGAGCTGCTTGAGCTCACCAAAATTTATGAGGCGCGTGGACTTGAGCATGATTTGGCGCATCAAGTGGCCGTGAGCTTGACTGAGCACAATGCGTTAGAAGCCCATGCCCGTGATGAGATTGGCCTGACGGATATTAGTGAAGCAAAGCCCATTCATGCGTCAGTGGCTTCGGGACTATCATTTATAGCGGGGGCGATACTACCGATTATTGGGATATTACTGTTACCAGCGGAAACACTGGTCTGGTCATTGTCATCTTTGACGATAGTGGGCTTGATGCTACTTGGAATCATCTCTGCTCGTCTAGGCGGTGCACCTGTGATCCCTGCGACTACCAGAGTCGTGGTTTGGGGCGTGCTTGCCATGGTGGCAACCTCGTTAATTGGTCGCTTATTTGGCGTGGCAGTTTAAATGTACATTCACTCATTCTAAGATTGCCTAACTGATTATCATGATCTTCTAGCATACTGTTTGATGGTGGGCAGGTCTTTGACAATGGCGTTGCCAATGATGTTGGGAAACAATCGATTGAGCCATGCAAAAAAACGTTCGGGAAACCCCAAATGCTGCTGCGCTTGTTTGGTTGATGTAAAGTGAATCAGTGCCTTTGCGACGGTCTCAGGCGAGTCCATTTTTACTTTCAATGCCTCGTTCATAGCGACGACTGCGTCTTTATTCATGATGGTTTTGGTGGCTCTGGGCGCAAAATATCGAAACCTCACTGAGGTATCGGCATACTCGCGGCCTAACGCTTCACTTGCGCCGCGTAAGGCAAACTTGCTCGCACTATAAGCACTAAAACCTGGGTAGCCAATACTGCCAAAGGTTGAGCCAACGCTGATAATTTGGCTCGGGCTAGGCTGCGCTATCAAGATAGGTAGCAGTCTTTTTATAAGCTGTAGTGGATACGCCACATTGACGAGCATCATCTGTTCAATCGTGTCATCATTTTGATCCGTGAGCAAAGCAAAATCATTGATACCTGCGTTGAGTATGACCGTATCAATGACGTTTCCATGGCCTTGTGTCATTTCCCCCAGTCCCTCTACCAGTAGCGATTGCGATATCTGCGAGCTTAAATCACACGTATGAGACACAAGTGGGACATCAGGATAGTCTTTGGTCAACTCATCTAACAAATGAGTCAAGGTCTGGTTGTTACGCCCGACCAAAATGACAGGCTGATTATTGGCACATAATTGCCGTGCGATCTCCTGCCCGATACCACCCGTGGCACCGATTAGCATGGTGTAATTGAGCGTAGCTTGTACTAGGTCTGATTGGCCATTAGCTGGTGTCATGATATCGCATCCTTGTTGAACATTGATTGTTAGAGCACGGACTATTGAAGCGCGGATTGTGGTGAGATGTGCTGTTGCTCATCGTTTGAGTGATTCATGCCATGCCTAATGCCAAGCCCCATCGCAATATACAGCTTACGCTCTGTTAAAGGCACATCAATTTGTCGACGACCATGCATGATGCGTTTGTTGTCGAGTATCACCACATCGCCATTTTGCCACGCAATGTCTTGAGTGTATTTTTCACAAAGCTGAGTCAGCTCATCTAGGAGCGCATCATCAACGTGTTGACCGTTTGCTAGGGTGAACTCAGGTTTTTCATAGTTAAATGAGGGCCCAAGTAAGGTATTGGCAAAGGCCAGTTGACCGCTTACGTTGTCTTCTCGAATTGCAGGTATCTGTAATACGTACCGAACGCCGCCGTCTGTCTGAGGTTCTACGTGATGCGTTAACGTCTTGCTCGTCGTCGCCGTGATAAATGTCTCTAAATCATCCAAGCTTATTTGATCGGCGTTTGCTCTGCCGGTCGCAGTCGCCACATAATTTTGCCAAATGGCCTGAGGCAAATAGCGACTGATACGCATCGGCTGACTAAAGGTAGCTTTTAGCTCAGGTGATAGCGCTTGATACACCGCATGCCCATCACATATCGTTGTTTGTGAGCCTTTTTTGGCGCTCAACTCACTAAAAAAAGCAATGACGTCAGGCGGCATCGGCGTATTGCCATTTTCGATATGTAGTCCAATAGCATGCGTACCTGCATCCACCTTTTGCGCTTCAGAAGTGATGTTTTGGCGGGCGGGATCGTAGGTCAAGGTTTGACAAAGTTGACTCATCAACTGGCTAAACGTCTCTACATCGTAGTGATAGCCTCGAAGTAACGTCCAACCATGGGTTTGCAACTCCATTAAAATATCAGCGGTTTTAGGTAGGTATACACTAGCAGACGCGTGGGAGGTTGGTGCCTCAAAAGTGTCAAGTTCGATAACGTCGCTTTTTATCAAGTTGCTTTGTATCAGGTCGTTTTCTATCAAATCATTTGGCATCAGAGTGGTTTGCATAATATGGTCCTATTGTTGTACTGCTGGTAAAAGCGTCCGTTATAAGCCGAGTGCCGATTGATAAGCGGTAAAAATGTGCGCGCGTCGCAGTTTACCGTTATCGGTTAATAATTCATTGTCCGTACTAAAAGGGTGCTCGGCGAGATGCCACTGTTGGATACGCGCATAGTCGGGCAAGGTTTGGTTAACGACATCTATCGCTTGCGCAATCGCAGATTGTGGATCATTGCTCGTTGCGACCATGTTGGGGTTGGCGACTATCACCGCAGACAAATGCGGCTCATTATCTCCGAGTACCGCGACCTGATAAATAATGGGCTGCGTTGAGAGCTGCGCTTCTACCCATTCAGGCGAGATATTACGGCCAAAACTACTGATGAGCACGTTTTTGCGTCGACCCGTGATGTATAAATAGCCGTCGTCATCTAAATGACCGATATCCCCTGTGGCAATGATGCCATTGTCATCCTTACTATTATCATGGTTTAAGTAGCCTTGCATCGCATTGCCCTTAACCATTACTTCGCCACTATCTGCGATGCTGACCGAGGCGTGAGGCATAGGTTTGCCCACACTGCCTTCGCGCTTTGCTTTTGGCGTATTGAGACTGACTACCGAGCCGCATTCAGACAAACCATAGCCTTCATAAACAGGCAAGCTTAAGGCACTGGCGTCTTGTAGTAATTGAGGGGAGACTTTGCCGCCGCCGACTGCCATAAACTTTAATGATGGCACAGCAGCATTGGCGCTGGATTTGGTTGCTCCCTTGTCTGCTATGTGCTCACAAATGGCTTTTAGCATTTGCGGTAATAAAATAACGCTGGCGATATCGTATGTTTGTACCGTTGTCATCAAGCGCTTGGCATCAAATGCTTGATTGGATAACAAACCAAATTGATCAATGTGCCCTGTCACTAAGGTGCGCCCCATATATAGACTCACGTAAATACCTGCCACATTCTCTAATAAAGTGGCAAAAGGCAAGACGCTTAAATGACTAAAATTGCTTGTGGCATTGCTCACTTTTGGCGCGTGAGTAGCGTCATCTGTCAAGGTATCAGCGAGCGCACCCGATAACGACTCGACAATACGCATCAATGTCTCTTGACCCAAACACACGCCTTTTGGCATGCCCGTACTGCCTGAGGTGTAAGTCACTTTGCAAAAATCGCTGGCAGTAGAGGAGTTTTGAGCGGTAAGGTTAGGTTCAATGACCGTGTCAGCAAGTTGATAAAAAAGGCCTGTGATAGGAGTCGCCTGCTCAGACTTGATGGTTTTTGTCTCTGGTGTATCAGCAATTATCCAGTTATCCGTATTGTCTATGGTTGGCAGCTGTAAACCAGCGCCAACGTATACCATCTCTATCTGCGCATCTTGTAGTAAGTGCGCAATTTGCGCGGCACTAAAAAATAAGGGGATGGGCACAACGACCGCGCCGACGGTACTCAATGCCAAATCGAGTATGATCCAATCTATATCGTTATGCGCATATAAGGCGACACGCTTGCCTTGCCATGTTTCTAATGTTTGATGAAGCGCGGATAGCGTGCGTTGTAGCTGGCCATAGGTCAGACTGGTCGTGTTATGGTCAGCTATCGTTTGTATCGCCACCTGCTTGGGAGTTTGGCGGGCATGCTGACATATCGCGGTATAAATGGGGGTCATAGTATTCTCACTGTCTTGTGGTGGTGCAGTGTTATTGGTTGGCTAATGCATGCGTATTAAACGGCTATCTTATTTAGCGTCAAACGCGTGGTAGCATTCATCTCTAACGTTTCGGTATAGCGATAATGTGGGCCGCATACCCGCTTAGCATCGGCCACATTGATAGCGACGACCAAGGGATTGTGCTGATAGTAATGGCCCCATGAGGATACTTGCTCAGGGTCTTCTAGCGCTTCTGCCGTGGCCTTGGCAATGACATGACTGCGAATGCCCATATGTGCCAATATATGCCGTACCGCATCGGTGCCAGTACACACGACCCAGTCTGCTTTGGTTTGGTATTCATGAGTCTTAGAATTCAGGGTGGGGGTGGATAAATAAAACACCAAAAATGCGATCATAAGCCGCGCGCTACCCGCACAACCTGATGCCAAATTGCCAATCTCAAAAATGCGCTGGCGACTGACTGGCTCGCCTGCCACTCTGCTGATCTCATGTTGTATCGGCGTGTTCAGATACTGCTCTAAAAATATCTTATCTTCACAGATAGGCTTTAGACCGATAGCAACGTTCGTGCCTTTAAATGTAGGCAAAGTATTATCATCAGTGGATAACCAATCGCCATAGGATGGCATATCGGCAAAACCTGAAAACAAAATGGGCATAAAGTAGCTTAATCGGGCGTGATGGATATACGCATATATGCGTTTGATAAATGCTTGGGCATCTTGATTTTGAGCATAGGAAGTAGGCGATGTCGCTATTGGCATTTGCGTACTGGCACGAATATAGAGGGAGGGGGGTATGCCTTGCACTTCCAATATTGACATTGGCTTAACCGCTTCAATATAAAAGGTCGTATTTAGAACATTCTGTAAGGTATGAGTGCTATCAATAGATAATGACATCAGCTGTCTCCAAATGGTTAAAAGCTTTTAGCACGATTAACATCATGAAAGCATCATAAAGGAGCAACCTTAACTGAACCTTAAGATAGTATCGTCTTTAACAGGCGATACAGTTAGTTAGCAGTCGATATAGTTAGAAACGAGTATTTAGCCCAGTATTTAACCTCTAACATTCATGTGCAGTAATCACGGACATGATTCGCCCTAAAGCCGTAAACCGACTCAACTGCTGACTTATCATCCTCAAAAACTGCACGTATCAGTCCTTATACTATAGAAAATAGTCCAGTATAAATTCAAAAAAATGATATTTACAATAGGTGTTAGTGGTTTTTAGCCAACAATAAATTGCCATTATAATAACTTTGACTGTGATTATATTTTGAGTTTTTTGGTGTTTATTTATCAGTCAAACAAGAATTTAGGTGCTGCAAACGCCGTCAACATCGAGAGTGAAACCGGTGTGAATCTCATCGCGCCTAATAATATTTACCTACTCCCTAATAAAAACCATATCAGTGTGTTTGAGCCTACTGGTTCTTATTGATATGCTATTTAGTTTTTATTCAATTGTGGAAGACAACTATGATTTCACCGCGCCATCGATTGTATTCTTTTCGCCGCTGTCCCTATGCCATGCGTGCCCGTCTCAGTCTTTTATTTGCCGAGCAGTCTGTAGCGCTGCGGGAGGTTACGCTGAAGAATAAACCAGAGCAAATGCTAGCGATTAGCCCAAAAGGGACAGTACCCGTTTTACAGTTGGCGGATGGGACCGTCATTGAAGAAAGTGACGAGATTATGATGTGGGCACTTGCGCAGAATGACCCACACGGATTACTTGATAAAAATACATTACCGCAAGCAAATGACTTGATTGCACAAAATGACAATGAGTTTAAATATTGGCTAGATCGATACAAATATGCAGATCGGTATCCTGAGATGACGCAGAGCGAGTATCGACAGCGCGGCGAGGTGTTTTTGCAGGTATTGGAGACGCTATTGACAAAAAATGTCTATCTATTAGGAGACAGTGTGACCACAGCGGATATTGGTATCATGCCGTTTGTTCGTCAATTTGCGCATGTTGATCGTGAGGTGTTTTATGGTTTGCCATACCCTAAATTGCAGCAGTGGTTACAAGATTGGCTTGCGCATCCGTTATTTTTGCAAGTTATGACTAAATTTGAACCATGGCAAGAAGGCGATGAGGTGGTGATTTTTCCTTGTTAATATCTGGTATTTGAAGTTATTTATATGATCACATGAGTGGTGAGTGGTAGGTAAAGTATAGATTTGAAAGAACGTAGGAGAATACACATTGTATACTCCTACGTTATAAAAATATTGAAAGGCTTGTGTGATTTAAAGGACTAGACTTTACAAGCTGCGCTGGCTGCTTTGGCCTTCTTATATACCGCTTGTGGATCTAGGCCTAGCGCTGCCACATCATCTAGGTATTTTTGCGTACCTGCCTCGAGCGGCCCTTTCCATTCTGGGTCGTTTAAGGGGTCGGGGATGTCAGTCATGGTGTCGCCTTTAGCTTCGGCTTCGGCCATATACTTGGCATCTTCTGCATCGAATACTTTACCCGCGCTTGCGGCCATGGCTTTACCCGAGTTGTCATCAATGACTTTTTTGAGGTCATCAGGCATACTCTCGTACTTGTCTTTGTTCATGGTGACCATGATCGCTGAGCTATAAAACGGAATATTGGTGTGGGTATTGGTCAGCTCCAGCAGTCTAAATGAGCCTGTCGCATCCCACGGCAGGCTGACCCCATCCAACACACCGCGCTGCAGCGACGTATAAATGTCGGTAGCCGGCAAGCCGACGGGCGTGCCGCCCGCTGACTCAATGATATCCCCTGCGATCGCTGACGGTCGACGCATACGCAAACCCTTTAAGTCATCTGGCGTACGAATGGCTTGATCAACGGTGTGCATACCGCCGGGGCCTGTACCCATCATAAATAACAAATGGGTGTCGTCATATTCGCTTGATATCACCCCATCATCGTACAAGGTTTGCAGCATACAGTTCATTTGCGTGGCAGAGTTGGACAAGCCAGGGAGCTCAGCAACTTGGGTTAGCGGAAAGCGACCATTGGTGTAGCCTTGCAGCTGTGAGCCGATATCGACTGTGCCTTTGGCCGTCGCATCATAAGTAGCGTCAGGTTTGCTCAAGGTGGCGGACGGGTAAATTTCAACTTTTAGGCGACCGTTTGAGTCTTCCTCAATTTTGCGCGCCCAAGGCTCAAAGATCTCGGTATGGGTCGCTGCGGTTGCAGGCCAAAAATGCGAGAAGCGCAGGGTGGTGACCGCATCGCTGCTTGCCGTGGCTGATTCATTTGACTGTGAGCATCCTGCTAAGCCAATTAAAGCGGCGAAGGTGAAGCTCAGAGGCAGTATCTTTTTCATCATAAAATCCCTTTCTCGATGATGTACTCTAAAATATTTTGTTCTAAATAAGAACTGTTGTTCGTATAGTGAATAAAAATATCTTGTTTTAAGGCTGCTGTCAATCTTCTTTACTGTCTGTCAGGTTACTATCGACGCTCTGACGTTATATTTTCAATGGCCTGTAATATCGTTTGGCATTGCCTTTGCGCTGCACCGCAATAGCTAAGCGGTGACAAAATAGTGGGCAGCTCATGATCCTCACTCAGCTCGATAGAATGCTCTGCCAACAAGGTCTGAAACGTGGCGACAAACCCTTGGTGTTTGCTATGCGCCTCATCGCTCGCTTGATGTATTAACGGATAGATGTCGTCTTTATGCTGTGCAAAGTGGCGCTCTAAACGACTGATAAGATAGGCATCACTGTTTAAATCAAGGTTGGCAGCCATACGCTCAGGATAGACTCGCAGCCCTTGCAGCAGGGTTTTTAGATACGATACGCCGCCTGCGACCAATGCCATGCCTTCAGTGAGTGGCACCCAGCTGGCGTGCCATTGACCCAATGCGCGCTCAAATGGCTGGGCGGTGGTGCTACTAATCACGCTCAAGTGCCCATGCATTCTAAGGGCGGCGGTCTTAATCAGCGCACACAGGACTGGGTTACGCTTATGCGGCATTGAGGAAGAGCCGCCCATGCCTTTGATAGGCGGTTCAGCCAACTCGCCCAGCTCCGATTGCGACATCAGCGCAATGTCATCGACAATATTTTCTATCGCACCTGCACAAGCATCTAAGCTAGAGGCAATGGCATGAATCGGCTGTCGATTGGTGTGCCACGGGAGCAGGGGCGCTGACAACCCAAGCGCGGCGGCCACGTGCTGCGGCAAATCATGAATCTCATTGTCCTCACTACTGACCCCAACAGGTCCGCCCCATTGCACATAAAACCCTGACTGCGCCAATTGTGACAACTGAGGCATGATGGCAATCAGTGCAGCCGCCCATTGTGATACCTTGGTGCCAAATGTAATCGGCAGCGCCTGTTGTAGCAGGGTTCTGCCTGCCATGGGTGATGCGCGGTGCGCCTTGATAAGCAATGAGCACGCATCAAGCACCTCAAGCAAATCGTGATGAATGCGCTCAAGTACAGGTTTGAGCATCATCATCATGGCGGTGTCAATCACATCCTGACTGGTTAGGGTCTGATGAAAGAAGGGTTTTACCTCTGCTGGGAGCAAAGATTTTGCTTGTGACACAAACGGAATGGCTGCATTGCCGCCCAAATACGTGTCCGCACCAATCGCCTCGATATCGAACAATTCGATGTCTAATGCTTGTTTCGATTGTTGAAATGTGTTTTTTGGGATAAGCTGACTATGTTCACTATGCGCCAAGATGGTCAGCTCAAAATCGATCATCGCTTGAACGAACGCCCGATCTGATAGCCCCTCAGCGATATCAGGATGTACAAAAGGCTGATTGATTAATTGATTGATTTTCATTTAGAATCCTTAACTTTGGTAAGTATAAAAAATATTTTTATGACACAAGACAAGAAAATACCCTTTGATAGTCCAGATTTCGTCACGTCGCTTGCAGGCGGCTTAAGCGTTCTGCGTGCGTTTGATGACAACCATTCGACCATGACACTGAGCGAGGTCGCCGAATGTACGGATATGGACAGAGCAAAGGCTCGGCGCTATCTATTGACCCTACATGCTTTGGGATATGTCCATAAAGACAAGCGTCAATTCAAACTGTCTCCCAAGACGTTGAGTATTGGATCCAATTACTTAAGCGGTGCCCATCATCATGATATTGTGCAGTTTTATCTGGAGCGCGTGACTGAACAAACGGGAGAATCTTGTTCATTTGCCGTATTGGATGATAATGAGGTAGTGTATATCGCACGCTCCGCCGCCAAGCATCGTCTGTTGTCCATCGCGCTCTCTATCGGTACCCGATTGCCTGTCGCTTATACGTCTATGGGCCGTGCTATCTTGGCCAATCTACCCCAAGATGAGCGTGACGACCACGTCAATAACATCGAGCTAAATGCGTATACGCCATTTAGTATCACGGATCGCGAGCAGTTCAAAACCATGCTAGAGACGGCGCATGACGAGCAGTATGTGATCGTCGATCAAGAGCTGGACACGGGTCTACGCTCCCTTGCGATACCCATTTATAAATCAAACAACGAGCTGATCGGTGCTATTAATATCAGTACCAATGCCATGCGCGTGTCAAAAGACGTGCTCATCGAAGAGTTCTTACCCATACTGCGTGATTGCGCTGAAAATATTCAAACCTATTATATCTAGCTGACTAGGGCGTGTCCCTCATTCAAACGTTTATCACTAAATGGGCTAAAAATGGCTAAATCTTTGCATAACGGTGTCAAATAGCGGGTCAATATCTCGATACTACCTGTGCTATCTTCCTTGTTTGTCTTCGATTTATCTCATTTTTATCACCATTTTCAAAATAAGGACACGCCCTAAGCAAAATGTGTCGGCGTGTATTATTAATAAAATTTTTTAGCCAAAGAGACAATATATTATAAGTCAATAAAAACCGTCATAACTTGTCATCATATCAAGGCTTCTAATGCGATTGTATATAAGCATTGGGAGCCTTTTTTTGTTTGCTGTCAAAGCTGTGTAGATAAAAATGAGGTCAAAATGACCATTGTACTTATTTAAAGTAATTGGGTTTTATATAAAGACAAATTATTGACAGCATAATAAAAGAAAAGTATAGTCAAGTTCATAATGTGAACATTAGTTCTTTTTAAGAACAAATAATATCATATTCACAAAGCAATTGAGATGGTTATATTGACTGTTGGGATAAATATTATGGCGTCTCCAATCAGCTAAGCACGTGACACATTCTTTTATCTCACGGTACGCTCTTATAGTGTATTCGCTCTATTTTAACGATCAAAAAAGGACTTTATGATGAAAAAGACAGTGCTTCTGAGCATCACATTGGCGGCGTTAATGGGTTTGACGGGGTGCTCGCAGTCAAATGAGACTGCGACAGGTGCCGAGGCGAGTAATGAAGAGGTCACCACCTTACGTCTGTCACACTTATGGCCAGCTACGTCTGCTGCACACACAGAGGTGATAGAGCCTTGGGCCAAGAAAATTGAGGAAGGCTCAAACGGTCGCCTAAAAGTCGAAATCTACCCATCTGCCACCTTGAGCAAACCTGACGCCACTTATGAAGCGACGGCCAAAGGGACGATTGATATTGGCACACAGCTGCAAGGCTACACCAATGGGCGCTTTCCCTTGACCCAAGTTGCCGAACTCCCTGGTCTGTCAAGCTCTGCCACGCAGATGAACTGTATGCTGCAAACCTTGTACGACGATGGCGTGATATCGAGTGAGTATGACGATACCCATTTATTATTTATGATGGGTACAGGCCCTGGCGGGATGCACACCGTTGATAAAGCCATTCGTACGCCAGATGACTTAAAGGGTCTACGTATGCGTCGACCATCAGCGATTGCAGGGGATATCATTGAGTCGGCAGGTGGTACTCCAGTCGGTCTGCCAGCCCCAGATTTGTATACCTCGTTGCAGCGCGGCGTGTTGGATGGGGTGAGTCTGACGTGGGATGCGATGGGGCCGTTTAGGTTGATTGAGTTGACCAACGCCCATACCAATATTCCGTTCTACAGCTCGGCCATGATGGTCACCATGAATAAAGACAAGTATGAAAGCCTGCCTGATGACCTCAAAAAAGTCATCGATGACAATTCAGGCAAAGCCATGGCTGCGGAGGCTGGCAAGGTTTTTGATGCTCAAGATGCTAAGTATATGGCTGAAGCCAAAGCCAAAGGCGATACCATGATTGACATTCCTGATCCCTTAAACGACCCGCAGTGGAAAGGGCCGCTGGAGGCGGGTACAGAAAAGTATCTGAACGATGTCACCGCTTTAGGCTTGGATGCGAGAACGGTGTATGAAAAAGCGCAAGCAGCCAGTGCGGCTTGTAAAGTTTAGCCGATTACCGTTTTTAACGAAGCTTTTAACGCACCATGATAAAAAAGACCCAAATAGGGTCTTTTTTGGGTTATAGGTAAGTTATCGTGGACGCTTTATAAAAAACATACAGCGAGATTTAACGGTATTTTTCTTGCTTGCTGTGCCTTCGTCTCCAGAGGCTACGAAAAATACCGTTAAATCGAGCATATTTGTCATGATGTCTCTGTTTTATTGAGCATTGATTATGCTATAAAAATCATACTGCAATATTCAAAGCCATTTTCTATCACATCGAATAACCGCTTTATAATAAATAAAAAATAGCTTAATTTTATAGTTAGCGTTATTTTTATTTATATTATAGTTATGCACGATTTAAAAACCATTCTTTATAAAATGATTTTTATTAGACCTCTTGCAAAAGTCATAGGTTAAGCTCGGAATTAATGATACCAGCAAACAGCTTCATTCTAAGATCATAGCGCTGACGACGGTTGCGATATTTATGAGCCACGATTTT
>NZ_JCATIF010000003.1:0-321418 GCF_059693765.1 Psychrobacter sp. CR212
GTAGCAGAACCGTGGATGATTGGGGTGTCATCACCTGGGAAGTCATAGTCGTTCAATAGTTCACGAACTTCCATTTCTACTAGTTCTAGTAGTTCTTCGTCATCTACCATGTCACATTTGTTCATGAATACGATGATGTATGGTACGCCAACCTGACGTGACAACAAGATGTGCTCACGAGTCTGTGGCATTGGGCCGTCAGTTGCTGATACAACTAAGATTGCGCCGTCCATCTGAGCGGCACCGGTGATCATGTTTTTAACATAATCGGCGTGACCTGGGCAATCTACGTGTGCGTAGTGACGTGTGTCTGTGTCATATTCTACGTGTGAGGTGTTGATGGTGATACCACGTGCTTTTTCTTCTGGTGCTGAGTCAATAGACGCGTAGTCTTTTGCTTCGCCACCAGAGGTGATTGCAGCTACGGTTGCGATTGCAGCGGTAAGGGTGGTTTTACCATGGTCAACGTGTCCGATGGTACCGACGTTGACGTGTGGCTTGCTACGTTCAAACTTGGCCTTTGCCATGGGTATTTCCTCTTTTTTTTGGTNCTTGGCCTTTGCCATGGGTATTTCCTCTTTTTTTTGGTGAATGATCAATAAAAAGCTGTTTAATGGCTCATAATAAAACTAACTCATCATAAACCTAGCTATCAACCGCACGAACCACTGCTTCTTATCAAACAGCACTTCGAACTAATTTTTGTATCCGTTATTATACGCCGACTTATCCTCAATAGTCATACATCTCTTGCTCGAAACCTATTTTTCTATTATCTAAAGAGGTCTTAAATATGCTACTGCTTATAACCGTTTAACGGCTCGATGTGCAAAGCTATTATATCAGCTAGATGACATCATCAAGCAATCCGTAAAATCCGTTAACATATGAAAAAGCAATCCAATTCCAATGATGTTAAAAGGCTTACGAAAAAAGAGCAAAGCAACATATACCAGCATCGCATAATACGTATGTAGCGGATGAAAATTAATGCTACATCTATTAGCCTGAAAGATCGGGTCTGCTACTAAGTGATCCAAATCAACTAACATAGTCGCAAGCAATATCAGATATGCTTTTTTCCACTCTTTCTTAAAAAATACAACTGCGATAACGAGAGGGAAACCAAAATGCAAAAAGTAATGTATAAACGTTTGCATACTCGTTTACCAGTTTTAATTCTGTTGATATCGAATCATCAAAAGCAATGTTTATTAATATGCTGACAGCACTAAAAGGCAACACCTCAGTGTCACCTTTAAATCGTTACCTGTCGTACTAATTTTATATGTTTCAATATTTTATATTTTCGATATCGACGCAAAGCTATATATAAATAGCAAAACAAGCATAGAGGATTTACATAATAAATGGAGCTCATATCGAGAATTGAACTCGAGACCTCTCCCTTACCAAGGGAGTGCTCTACCGCTGAGCTATATGAGCGTATAGTGTAAACCTTTGAGCTGCACTAAAAAAAATATCACGATACAGTAGTAATAACTGATGTCGTGATGAATAATTAATAGGCTTTGCGATGGTGTATATATGGAGCGGGTGGCGGGAATCGAACCCGCGTCATTAGCTTGGAAGGCTAAGGTGTTACCATTATACCACACCCGCATTTACTCTGATCTTAATAACTCTAGCTGAGAGTTAGAAACTATATAGAGCATGCTTGGCGCTATAACAAACTTTTAAAAAAATATGGTGGTGGGAGAAGGATTCGAACCTTCGAAGCTTTCGCGACAGATTTACAGTCTGTTGGGTTTGACCGCTCCCCAATCCCACCTAAGGGTGCTTTGAACAAAAATGACTCTCATTTAAGACAAATTCATAAAAAGCTACTTTAAAAGAGATGGTGCCGACTGCCGGGATCGAACTGGCGACCTACTGATTACAAGTCAGTTGCTCTACCAACTGAGCTAAGTCGGCTTGTTCTCTCTAAAGTGGTGGCTATTCTATCAAATATTTTGAGATGCGCAAGCCCTTTTTTATCTTTTTTTTTATTATTTTAATAATAATATTCAAGCTACTGATTACGTTGTTATTTTTTTGATAGAAAAATAACAACGTAATTACTCTTCTGATCTATTGTGATTATATGCGCTGCATAGCTGGCTATATAACTAGCGAATGCGTAGTCCATTACAGGCCATTTTTACCGCTTTGACCAACGCCAATGCTTTTTTATTGGTTTCATCCCACTCCGCTTCTGGCACAGAATCAGCAACAACACCTGCGCCTGCTTGGATATGGATTTCACCGCGGCGCATCACTGCTGTACGAATAGCAATGGCGGTATCCATATTGCCATTCCAACCTAGATAGCCCACTGAACCACCAAATACTGTCCGACGTACTGGCTCTATCTCATCAATGATTTGCATCGCGCGAATCTTGGGCGCGCCTGATAGTGTACCCGCTGGAAACGTGGCACAAAATACATCTAGCGCGTCTTTATCAGACCTTATCATACCCTCCACATTGGACGCGATGTGCATGACTTGTGAGTAGCGCTCAATAAACATCTTTTCTGTAACTTTGACACTGCCATATTCACAAACACGGCCGATATCATTGCGACCCAAATCAATAAGCATTAAGTGCTCGGCAGTCTCTTTTTCATCATTGAGCAGCTCTTGTTCAAGTGCCAGATCCTCCGCTTCATTCTGACCACGCTTGCGCGTCCCTGCTAGTGGCCGTACGGTGACTTTGCCGTTTTCGATACGGGACAGGATTTCAGGAGAAGCGCCAATGATATCAAAGCGTTTGTGATCATCAAGCGTATAGCCATGCACCAAAAACAGATACGGCGATGGATTTAGATAGCGTAATGCACGATAGACGGCTAGAGAGTCGCCTGTGTAATCTGCCGTCAACCGCTGTGCTGGAACCACCTGCATGACGTCGCCTGCTGCGATATAGTCTTTTATTTTCTTAACGTCGCTGCAGTACTTTTCCATACCGGTTTGCGAGATAAATTTTGGTGTGGGCATCACTGGCGCGGACAAATTGGACGGTTCTGCCAACTTCTCTTCGATTTTTTCCAACTCACGGATAGCTAAGCTGTAGCCCTCCTCGGTTTGACAGTCAGCATAGACGATGATCGATAAGGTATTTTCTAAATTATCAAAAACAATGACACTCATCGAAAGCATCAGCCACATATCTGGCATCGACATCGGATTGGGTGCGTCAGATTGGCCCACACTAGGCTCAATGATACGTACCATGTCGTAACCAAAGTAACCGACTAGGCCGCCGCTAAAACTTGGCATGGTGGGCACATCTTCAGCAGTCGGCATCTGATACTGCGCCATCAGCTGACGGATATAATCAAAAGGATTCTCTACTGCTGCTGTATCGATATGATCGTTCCGCTTGGTAGTCATATTGCCATCAGCGTACTGTAAAATAAGATCACTACCCAAGCCGATCATCGAGTATCTTGCCCAGCGCTCACCGCCTACCACAGACTCAAACAAATATGCAGAGCCGTTTAAATCACGTACTTTGGAAAACACAGACACTGGCGTCTGTGCATCCATCAAACGTTTTTTGACTAAGGGTGCATGACTAAAACCCCGATCTTTAAACGCTTGATATTCTTGGAAAGTCATCATAGTAACGCTCTCTTAGCAGCAGAATGGCAAAAAATAAAACAGTGGACTGAACCATAAAATATAGCGCCAACACCGTATTTGAATGTTAGCGCTATAAAAAGCAGTTTGTCTGAATGACGATTCATACAGCAGTTAAGTTCAGGCCTCAACCCCCATAAACTAACTGAGGTAACGGACTGCTTATCAATCAGGATAGCTATGGATAAACGCTCGTATTCAAACTACGGATAGATGTCACTACATGACGCCCATGTTAAATAGCCATAATGCCAAGCCAATAATCAAAATGGCAGCAAATACCCATATAAACCAACCACCGCTAGATTTTTTCTCTACTTGTCCTGTATGAGCTGGATTACTGATTTCTTGATCCATCGCGTTGTTGCCTTGGGTGCCAAGATCATGAGCCTGCCCTAAATTTGCCGTACCCGAAAACTGCGCGGTCGCTGCTTGCTTGGCTTTTAAAACCTCAGGATCGGCTTCTTCTTGTAATTCAGTCTTTGTCGTTTTGTCGTGCTCTTCACTTACTACTGGTTTTTCATTTACTACAGGTTCTTCACTTACTGTTGGCTGCGATACTGATGGTTCATCATCAGTAGATACTGTTGGGGTCAACGGCTCTGCAGTCGTCACAGCTTCTGACTCCGTTACAGTTGACTCAGTCGCCGCTGATACAGGCGTTTCAGATACAGACGTCTCAGATACTGGCTCTGACTCTTCTGGTGCTGTTTCAATCGATGCAGGCGTAGCACTTTGTGCAGCCGACAAGACATCCTCAATACCTGTCTCTTTAACTACTGGCTCTTGAGGCGCTGGTTCAGCCACTTCCGCTCTGTCAACTACAGGCGCACTTGCTAAATCTACTACGGTGTCTGAAGAAGTAGTATCGACAGATGGACTCTGTGCATCCTCTGCAGCGGGTAAAATCTCTTCAATATTCGTTTGCTTTACGATTGGCTCGCTGACGATATGCTCTTCGATGATATATTCATCATGCAAATTCTCAGTAGTTTCTGCTGGGGCAGTCTCATCACTGACACTACTTACTGTATCGTCCGTTATGACTGGCTCTAGTGTCCCATCTGCTGTAGCAGCGACAGGCGCTTGTACCTGAAAGCTAAAGCTTGCAAATCCAAGCGTGTCGTCAGCTTGTAATTGATTGGATTCGTTGCCCGCGATACGTTGATCATTGATAAAGGTACCGTTAGAAGAGTCTAAGTCTTTTACGTATAACTGACCATCAAGTATGCTTAGAATGGCATGATTGCGAGATACTTGCTTGCTGCCGAGTACCACGTCATTATCACTGCCGCGACCAACAGACAAGCTATCCTCGACTGTCAGTGTCAGATCGCCCAGCGCCTCTGTTAATGCATTTAATTGCCATGTGCTGGCTTGTGCTGCCGTGCTCACACTATCTGTATTAACCGTCATCTTGTTACTCCTTATTTTTTCTATTAATTTTCAAACGATTTTAAGCAAATTACTATCAATTTTTATTCACTGACCACTCTATGATAGAGAGCGTAATTAGTGGTCATGTGCTTGATCTATTTTGGTATAAAGTGAGGCTTGATGACCTTATCAAGCTGGCTATACGGAATGCTCAATACCGGCATACCGTAGGCGTATGGACCGATAGAATAGTGCTGATAACGAATGTTAATCCCTGTCTCTGTCAAGGTCACATTGTCGCTCAACATAAACGGCCAGCTTTTCTCATAGCTACTGACATCATCAGCGACGGTCTTCACCCATGCTTTATACGCATCATGCGCGAGTGCTTCAAAACGAGGCTTTTTGCCTTTGATTAGCATGTCATCAAGAGTGACTTGTTTTTTGGTGGTCAGATTAAACGTTAGATACTCGCTATAAGGCATGCCGTGTGCACCACCAGTAAAGACGTAGGAGTTGATTTCAAACAGCTCAAAGTTATTAACATGACCCAAGTAATCAGGCGTCACCATCAAGCTATAAGCCCAAGAAACCTCTTCAGGCATATCTTGAAACTGCGATGTCGCAAATTCATTAATCGCAGCCGTGACGTCTTTCTGACTGCTTTTCGTCTTAATAGGTGCTGACTCAGTGGGTTTGCTATTAACGACCAAATTATCGATACGTGCGTTGACGGTGTTGTCTATCCAGCTGTGATTGCTTTTGAGATATTTGACTTCAATTTCTGGGCAATTATCACGCTCAGTACATATCTTTTGAATTTTTTCTGGTAACTGATAATCGAGATACTCTGTTGAGCTGATAAGGCTACCTGCATTTGCGGACAGACTAGCGGCACCCATCAGTAAACCGCTTGCTAAGAGACCAATTCGCCGTGTACGCCCTACTCCGCCTAAAGAAATATGCGTCAGTGTGAACCTATTAAGATGAGATTGAACCATAGCTTTCATGCATCCTCTTTTATAAATATAAAATGTTGTAATACATTTTACCGTAACAATGACGCTGTATTGTAGGAACACTGTTTGTGTTTTTGGAGTGTTGCTAATCACTCAAAACCTCTCTTGACTTATTTGCCGCATAAATAACGGACAATAAAAAAGACACGGCTAGCGTGTCTTAATCAATGAACAATACAGTGATACGGTATATTTGATACAAATAATTTTAATGCTCACGCGTGCTGCTAAAGGTGATCTCTGGATAACGATCTTGCATCAATTGTAAGTTGACCCGTGATGGCGCAAGATAAGTCAGATAACCACCACCATCGATTGATAACTGGTCATGGGCTTTTTTCTTGAACTTTGCCAAAGCCACGTCATCATCGCAGTGAATCCAGCGTACAGTGGCAATCGATACTGGCTCAAAGGTACATTGCACTTTGTATTCTTCTTTGAGGCGATGCGCGACCACTTCAAACTGTAGCACCCCAACCGCGCCCAAGACCAAATCATTGTTAATCTGCGGCATAAATACCTGCGTGGCACCCTCTTCGCTTAATTGCTGTAGTCCTTTTTGTAATGCTTTAGATTTGAGCGGATCTTTTAGTACCACGCGGCGGAACAATTCAGGAGCAAAATGAGGAATACCGGTAAAGCTCAGCTCCTCACCTTCAGTGAAGCTATCACCGATAGAGATCGTTCCGTGGTTGTGTAAACCAATGATATCGCCCGGATAGGCTTCTTCTAGCGCCTCGCGGTCACCTGCCAAGAATGTCAAGGCATCAGCGATACGAACGTCTTTACCCAGACGCACGTGCTTCATTTTCATGCCCTTCTCGTACTTGCCAGAGCACACGCGCAAGAAGGCGATGCGGTCACGGTGACGCGGATCCATATTTGCCTGGATCTTAAAAACAAAACCTGTGAAATCGGTCTCGGTTGCTGATACTTTACGCTCAGTCGTTGGATGGGCTTTTGGTGGCGGCGCGTATTTGACCAAGGTATCGAGTACCATGTTGACACCAAAGTTACCCAATGCCGTGCCAAATAAAACTGGCGTCATCTCACCTGCCAAAAATGCGTCAACACTGAACTCTTCTAGCGCCATCTGTACCAGCTCGAGTGACTCCTCAAAAGCATCAAACATCAATTGCCCGAGACGCTCGCGTATATCAGGATAATCATAGCCTTCGCGTGTCTCAGAGACGGTCATCTTGCCGCCATTGCCTTTCTCGTAAAGATAGGTTTTGTTTTCTGCAAGGTGATACACTCCAACAAAATCCTGTCCCATACCAATCGGCCACGTGACGGGCACGCATTGAATCTTTAGTACCGCTTCGATTTCACTAAGCAGCTCAAGCGGCTCACGAATCTGGCGATCGAGCTTGTTAACGAACGAAATGATTGGCGTATCGCGCATGCGACAAACTTCCATCAGCTTGATAGTTCGTTCTTCGACACCTTTTGCGCCATCGACCATCATCAGTGCGCTATCCACGGCAGTCAACGTACGATAGGTATCTTCACTAAAGTCGGCGTGACCTGGGGTGTCTAATAGGTTGACCATGTGGTCTTTGTATGGGAACTGCATGACAGAGGTGGTGATTGAGATACCACGCTCTTGCTCCATACTCATCCAATCTGAGGTGGCATGGCGATCGGTCTTACGGCCTTTGACTTCGCCTACGACCTGAATCGCTTGTCCCCATAACAACAGCTTTTCAGTCATGGTGGTTTTACCAGCATCGGGATGCGAGATAATGGCAAAGGTGCGGCGCTTGGCCACTTCTTTGTTGAGTTTTTTTGGATCTACGCTCATAGTTTTCAGCTTCAACAGTTGTGTCATTTAGAAGTCAATCTAAATAAATAGAATCAATAATGAGCGTATTGTAGCCGATTTCGCGTTAGGGTGCAGAGTTCACGCACAAAAAACACGCTCTACCAATTAGATAGGGCGTGTGAATAAGCCTTTTTGGCTTGGTGATAGCGATGGCTCAAGATCAATAATAACGCTTGATTTGCTCAGTTATAAAGTCTGCGGCCACCTCGTTCACAAGCGTACAATCCACCACGCCAAAACGGCTATCTATATTCGGATCGGTGCTACCTTTGGCAACATAATTTGCCTCATAAATATCCTTACCATACTCCACACCACTATATTCATAGGCAGGTTGATTTTTGTATTCAAAGAACATCACTTGCGCCGCTTTTTGCTTATTTGCTATACCAACACCAAACTGAGAGGTTCTATGATCTCTGTCGTCACTAAAGCGTTGCTTGGCAGCGTCAATCCATTTTCCTATTGAGGTATATCCTGTCTTATTTCTCTCATTAAATGCCAAAAACGAGCGCTCGCTTGTCACGACTGGAATGTAACAAACGGAGCCTTCAGGGAAGGCAACATTAGAGGGGATATTAGAGTAATTGCTCAAATCAGTGAGAATACCTCGGCGGTCTTCGATATTCTTGCCAGCACTATAACTACGAGTCGTTAGACCTGACAAGTCCAGTGTTTGATAGGTAGTTTCGTAGCCTAGTTTGTTATTACTGTTTTTTTCATAGATAGGGCGTTTGACCGTGCGACCATTGACTTCGATGTCTTTGTTTTCGAGTCGACCTTCGAAATTATCTGCCAGTACCGTTCTGTCTAAATCATTTAGGCTCTGGTTGCTATAACTGTTGATGAGATTGGTGGTTTTGATCTCGCGTGCGCCTGTACGATAGGTCTCATCGATGCGCGCAACGGCAGTATCGTTGGCCTTACTATCGTAACTATTGGCAAAACTCGTCAGCGTAATATTGTCGCTATCAGAACCATAACTGGCGTCATCTACTTCGCAGCCTATTAAAGTAAGCATTGTCCAGAAGAAAACAACAGATATCGCAACCATTCTATTCATCGAACAATGTCCTTATGATTTACAAAGTTGTCGTAAATATTTACTACTGACTCACTGAGCTGTTTTAATGATTTGTTATCCTAGGTTGGTTATTTGGCTTTACCACGAAAATCTAAAAACCAAAACAAAGGATGTGTTATGAAAACTTTATATTCAACCAAAGCGACTGTTACTGGCGGCCGTGCAGGTTCAGCAAGCTTAAGTGACAATGACCTGACTATAAACATGGTACCACCAGGCTCTGGAAAAGAGGGCAATAACCCAGAACAACTATTTGCCATGGGATACAGTGCCTGCTTTGATGGCGCCCTTGCAGCTGTTAAGCAAATGGAAAAAGCAAAGTTTGATTCAACCACTTCAATTGAAGTAGATTTGCTTCAAGGCGAAGGCCATGACTATAAACTGGCTGCTAAAATTCATGTCATTGGTGAAAATACAGAATTGTCAGCTGACGAGTTTCAACAGTTGGTCGAGAAAGCGCACCAAGTGTGCCCATATTCTAAAGCCACACGCGGCAACATCGATGTTGAAGTCACCTCAGAAGTAAAGTAACGCATTATGAGACTCATTATCAATGATTAATTAAGAAAGTAGTTAATTAAAAATACGTTAATTATAGAAGAACTCAGCTGGTCTGGGTTCTTTTTTTGTTTGAAATTTTGGTGAAAAAATAAAACCGCTAGAACATCTCGTAACGGTTAAGCAGTTCGGCACGCACTGTTTTTATCGTTATAATAAAAGGCATATTTTTATCTAATAGCTGATAAGTGACTTTTATGACTGATAATATAGCTGACAATACCGCCGATAACGACCACAACTCCCATCAAGCACTCGATCCTAAAAACTTACCGAATTTTGACGACATGCCTAACGTCGCGCTGATGGATACCAGTCACGTAGACAAAGATCAGCCGCCTTTTATTTTGGTTGACGGCTCGTATTATTTGTTTCGCACCTATCATGCCCTCCCAAAGACCATGCAAAACTCGCAGGGTCTAATCACCAATGCGATTCGCGGTACCTTGAATGCGCTGCTAAAACTGATGCGTCGTTATCACCCTACTCATATGGCCGTCTGCTTCGATACCAAGTCACCGACTTTTCGCCATCATATGTCGCCTGACTATAAGGCCGCTCGTCCGCCTATCGATATAGAACTGGTAGAGCAAATTCCTTATATTCATCGTTTGGTCAGCGCCTTGGGTATTCCGCTATTACGTATTGAGGGTGCAGAGGCCGATGATATCATCGGTACACTTGCCTATCGTGCCGTCGAGCAAGGTCACCATGTGGTCATCTCAACGGGTGATAAAGACATGATGCAGTTGGTTAATGATTGCGTCATCTTAGAAGACAGCTTTACTGGTAAAGTCACGGATACACCAGCGGTAATCGATAAGTTTGGTATTAACCCAAACCAAATGATTGATTTCTTAACGCTCATGGGCGACAGCTCTGATGGGATCAAAGGCGTGCCAGGTATCGGTAAGAAAACTGCCAAAGACTTGTTGGTTGAGTATGGTGACATCGACAACATGCTCAAGCACATTGGCTTTATCAAAGGCCGCGGCGCAAAAGGTTTGATCGAACACGCCGATGATATTCCTTTTAACAGAAAGCTTGCTACCATCGTCACCAATTTGGAAATCGGCCAAGATTGGAATGATCTCAAAATCAACACCGATCCTTGTGCGCATATAGAGGAGCTTCGCGCCCTATATACCGAGCTTGAGTTTAGAAATGAGCTGGCATCTCTTGATCATCCAAACCATCCTGCGAATGGCGCGCCAAGTGTCGCTGACAGCCAAGCAGACGCTGAGTCACAAGCGCAAGTTGCCAAATCGCTGCAATCGACCCATATTGATAATATGACGGGCAGTAACCATCAGGATAAAGCGTGGCATACTGTGCTCGACGAGCCTGCGTTTGATAGCTTGGTCGAATTATTAGAAGCAGCTCAGCACTTTGTTATCGATACCGAAACTACCAGCGTTCATTGGCGCGAGGCGCAAATCGTCGGTCTATCTTTTGCTGTACAAGCTCACGAGGCCTATTATATCCCGCTCACCCACCGCTTAGAAGGTGATGAGCTAACAGCGAGACAACTCGACCGCGATACCGTACTGGCGCGCTTAAAGCCTGTGTTAGAAAATCCTAATATCGGTAAAATCGGACAGCATCTAAAGTACGATGCGCATATCCTTGCTCACTATGATATCGACCTAGTCGGTGCGATACATGAGCAGCCAAATAACTGGGCGATGGATACCATGCTTGCCAGCTACGTTATCAATGCGGCAGCGACTCGACACGGTATGGACGATTTGGCACGCCATTATCTGCAAACGCAGACGATTAGCTTTGAAGAAGTCGCAGGCAAAGGCGCGAAGCAAGTCACCTTTGACCAAGTGGCTATCGATATTGCGAGTGACTATGCTTGTGAAGACGCTGATATTACTTATCAGTTATTTGACGTGTTCAGCGTTGAGCTGGCAAATGATACCAATAATGCCAAATTGCTAAACGAGCTAGAGATTCCAACGGCAGAGATACTTTGCCAAATGGAAGCAAACGGCATTCTCATCAAACGCTCTTTCTTAAACGAGCTATCAAAACGCTTTGATGAAGAGATTATCGCACTAGAAAAACGGGCTTATGAAGTTGCTGGTGAAGAGTTCAACTTAGGCTCACCGAAGCAGCTTGGCGAGATGCTGTTTGAAAAGCTGGGCGTGCCGGGCGGTAAAAAAACCAAGTCTGGTCAATACTCGACTGGTGAAGCGGTTCTATCAAAAATCGATCACCCGCTAGTCGATATTACCTTAGAGTATCGCGGGTTATCTAAGCTCAAAAGCACCTATACCGATGCACTAGATAATGTTGCAGATGCTGAGACCGACCGCGTGCATACCAGCTATCATCAGGCTCTGACCAGTACTGGCCGTCTGTCATCAACTGATCCTAACTTACAAAATATTCCCATTCGTACGGCGACGGGCCGCCTGATTCGCCAAGCCTTTATCGCCCCAGAAGGTCGCGTGATCTTGGCCGCGGATTATTCACAAATCGAACTTCGTCTCATGGCGCATTTCTCAGGTGATAAGCACTTGACGCACGCTTTTAACGAAGGGTTAGATATTCATGCCGCCACTGCTGCTGAAGTGCTTGGCAAGGACGTTACGGACGTTACCTCAACTGAACGTCGTAATGCCAAAGCCATTAACTTTGGACTGCTATACGGGATGAGTGCCTTTGGACTTGCCAAGCAGCTACAGATGAGCCGCGGTGAAGCGCAAGACTATATCGATATGTACTTTGAGCGCTATCCGGGTGTCAAAAACTATATGTTCAACACCCGTGCCAGCGCGTACGAGCAAGGCTATGTCGAGACGATATTAGGCCGTAAACTCTATACCCCTGATATCAATCATAGCAATCGTATGGTCAAGCAAGGCGCTGAGCGCGCCGCAATCAACGCGCCTCTACAGGGTTCCGCTGCTGATTTGATTAAGCTTGCCATGATTGCCGTTGATAAGGTATTGCCGAAAGATCAAGCCAAAATGCTGCTGCAAGTCCATGATGAACTGGTGTTTGAAGTGGATGCCGATAAAGTAGACGCGGTTAGCCAACTGATTACCGATGCCATGCAAGATGTCTTGACGACTACGGCCGTAGATAAAGGCTGGCATGTCGACTTTGCAGTGCCACTACTAGTTGAGACTGATAGCGGTCAAAACTGGGATGAGGCGCATTAATCATTGATTTGGTCAACTTAGAACGCTAGTGAGCTTAAAGATATTATGGGTTATGATGGGTTTTGAAACCCACTGTATCATCTATATAAACAACCACTTATGACTACTTGGTTATATTCTATGACGTTATTATTACCATATTGGGTTATAATAGCGTTATAGTAAATTATGCATATTTCGTTAGATGTTTTTCGGTTTAGAGTGAGCCTACGGGCTCACTTTTTTGTTTTTGACACATTTTTTTGATACGCAGGAGCCAGTTATTTTGAGTTCAGATGGCATTATTGAAATCCCTGGTATGATCTTGCTATTTGTCTGTTTGCTGCGTTGCACACAGTACATGATACAAAGTCATATCAATCACATTCAGGCCTTTTGGTTGGCAGCCGTACTTGTATTTTTTACCGTCATTCGTCGCGAGCTAAACTATCTACCAGATTTGTTGGTTCCGAGCGATTTCTCGTTTTTAAATCACTCTTATGATTGGTGGGAAGACAGTGTGCTGACCGTTATCTATCTCGTTGCGCTTGGCTTATTAGCTTATTCGAGGCACTACCTTTGGGCAGTGTTAAAGAACGTGCCGGTCTCGCTCTACCTCATGGTTACCGCGCTGGCAATCATTCAATATATGGGCGAGAACGCCATTATGTTCCCGCATACATTTGGTGAAGTTGTCGAAGAGTTGGCTGAGACTGTCATCTATGGTATTGCCTTGACGTATTTATGGCGATTCAAACTGGCTGATTATGAATCATGTCTTGTGCAGAAATTAAACTATGAGCTCAAACACGCTGATAATTAAAATTATAGTCACGATACTATTAATGACGTAGTAACAAAGATCTTTTAAGCAATTTTATGAAAACTCACGGCTGCTCAATATGAGTAGCCGTTTTGCATTTTGGCAATCGCCTTACATTTTTTGAACATCCTGTCACACCTTACTACTAGTGAAAATCCCAATAACCGTACAAACTTATGGACAGATTATCAATGTCGCTATAAGCAACGCTTTTATAAGCCCTTACAATGACTTTACTGCTAATAATTACAACAAGGAATGACTGATGGAAAACACAAAGAATCCACTACCAGAAGAGATGGATCATATCGATGGCAATCGCCGCGACAATAATGACAGCACTGACAATCAAGACAACCAGTTGGTCGATTTAGACAATCCGATGTTGCACACTATCGACGACGATGATGTGATTGACAACAATGCAGGGTTTGATAACTCAGAAGTCGGTAGTGATGCTACCCAAGGATTAACGCCTATGCATCGTCAAAACCTTGATGAGTCGCGTGTGGATGAAGTTTTGGTTCAAGACAATCTTGATGACAATGATTATCCAGATACAATGGATATTGCTGATAGAGATGCCGCAGAGCGTAGTAATGACGATGATTTTTAGAAATTAGCACCGCGGTTGATATAGCCCTTTAGAGCGAAAAAGCACGCTTAATATCGTTAAGCGTGCTTTTTTATGACTTGTCATTTCACTGATAGTAATAGATATTTTCAGCTGATTAAACCCATCCATCAAGTGTGCCAGCCCAGCCTTTTACAAGAGGCAAGCTCAACGCTTCGAGCAATTCAATGTGTGTCTCATCGAGGTTTAGCGCAGGAATATAGTGATACTCTTGCCCGCCTGCCTCCAGAAAATTATCGCGGTTTTCAATGGCCAACTCCTCTAGCGTCTCAAGACAATCCGCTGAGAATGCAGGGCTAATCACTTGTACTGAGCGCACACCAGATTTGCCCCAATCTTCTAATACCACATCAGTATACGGCTTTACCCATTCTTGCTTACCAAAGCGTGACTGGAAGCTGATGATCCACTCGTCGTCTTTTAGACCAAGTGCATGTGCCACTTGCGCAGCGGTACACTTGCAACGCTTAGGATACGGGTCGCCTTTATCAGCGTAGGGCTGCGGGATACCGTGAAAGCTAAACATTAATTTTTCGGGCTTACCATGCTTCTCTTGGAAACGGCGTATCGAGTTAGCCAATGCCTGAATATATAGTGGATGCGCAAAGTAATCTTTGACGATGGTATAGTTTGGCAAGTTACGTTGCTTAAGTGTCCACTTCGTCAGCGCATCATATACCGCGCCACCTGAAGAAGCTGAGTATTGCGGAAACAAAGGTAAGATGACAAAGTGATCCACCCCTTCTCCACGCAACGCATCCATGACATCAGGCAGTCCAGGATTTCCATAGCTCATCGCAGGATGTACAGAGACGCGAAATGGCGCTACGCTATTTGCCAAACGCGGCTCTAGTAGCTCAACTTGGCTTTTTAGTATTTTACGAATCGGCGAATCTCCTTCCCAGATACTCGCGTAAGCCTTTGCCACGCGCTTAGGACGACTTGGCAGGACAAACAAATTCAAGATAATTGCCCACAAAAACTTGGGAATCTCAATCACTCGCGGATCTGACAAAAACTGTTTGAGATAGCGACGTACGGCGGGTGCCGTCGGCTCATCTGGTGTACCAAGGTTGACTAACAGGACAGCAATACGTGGAGGCAATTCAGGTTTCATAGCAGCACTATTTATCAGCAGTAAGTTATTATAGGCGATGTCACAACATGAGGTGCAGTGTAAGATGCAGGATTGTTAAGACATCATTGAATAAACACCGCATTAGTGTAGCATTTTATCCATGAATCACGTATGGCAAAAGCGCACTTGTACAATTTGATACGCAGTTGCTAGTCTTCTATCATTTACCTTTTACTATTTAACGCGATAAAAACGGCGTTTAAAAGACCTGCTCGGCGGTTGTACTCCTACGCGCATCACCATACAATATACAAGCCCAGTTTATAAAAACCGTGTAAGTGAAGTAGTCTGTCAACACCTTCCTATTTTGCTCTTATTTTATTGATGATTGTTGTCTTGCGAGGTAGCTTTGAACGCACGCTCTGATAATACCAGTGACCAGTCCCCTAATTCTCAAACTCACGTAAACAGCTCAGCCAATACTGCTGCTGGATCTGTGGGTGTGGTTACGCCACAAAAATTCCATTTTGCCGAGCCATTGACCTTGGAATGTAACCGTACTCTGCCCTCGTTTGACTTGATGGTAGAGACTTACGGCACGCTCAATAGCGATAAATCAAATGCGATTTTGATTTGTCATGCGTTATCGGGCAATCATCATGCAGCTGGTTTTCATAGCGTTGATGACAAAAAAGCGGGCTGGTGGGACAATATGATTGGTCCGAACAAAGCCATCGATACCAATCGCTTTTATGTGGTGTGCGTCAACAATATCGGTAGCTGTTTTGGCTCAACAGGGCCAACAACTATTAATCCCAATAGCATTAGTTCGGATGACAGTATCGATTCAAGCGATAGCACTGCAAATAACAGTAATGAGCCACAAGTCTACGGCCCTGACTTTCCGCTTATCACGATTAAAGACTGGGTAAAAACCCAAGCCATGCTCTCAGATCGTCTGGGCATTGACGTATGGCATGCTATCGTTGGCGGCTCGATGGGCGGTATGCAAGCGCTGCAATGGTCTGTCGATTATCCAGACAGGCTAAAACGCTGTGTGGTGATTGCGAGTACACCGAAGCTATCTGCGCAAAATATTGCTTTTAACGAAGTCGCACGCCAATCGATATTGTCCGATCCTGATTTTAAGGATGGACGCTACATACAAGCTGGTACCTACCCTCGTCGCGGCCTGATATTAGCACGGATGGTTGGTCATATCACTTATTTGACTGATGACGCGATGAAAGCCAAGTTTGGTCGTGACTTAAAATCTGGCAAGTTTATGTATGGCTACGATGTCGAGTTTCAGGTTGAGAGCTATCTGCGCTATCAAGGTGAGCGCTTTAGTGAAAACTTTGATGCCAATACCTATCTACTTATGACCAAGGCATTAGATTATTTCGACCCGACACGTGACTACTCATCAGCGGTAGCAAAAGACAATACAGAGTCGGCCGTGCCATTAGAAAATTCTATCGCGGCGTCAGTCGAGTCTAGCAAAGCCAATGCGCAGAATGAGTTAGAAGATGCGGTAGCGACGATTGAAGACATTGAGTCTGATCGACAGCAAGAGCTTTCTGCGCTCAAAGCGGCATTCGCCCATACACAATGCCAGTACTTGGTTGTGTCATTCACCACCGATTGGCGCTTTGCACCAGAACGCTCGCAAGAAATTGTCGATGCGCTGATGGCTACTGGCAAACCTGTTAGCTATATTAATATTGATGCGCCGCATGGCCATGACTCTTTTTTATTTGATATTCCTCGCTACATGGGTGCTGTTAGAGGATTTTTGACAGCGCCATTTATTAACCCTAGCCGCCCAGCCACAGGAGAGCGCTCATGAGAATGGATCACCAACTGGCAGAGCGCTGGATCGCACCGCAAGCACATGTACTTGATTTGGGCTGCGGTAATGGCGAGCTGCTCGCGCACTTACAGCAGAAGTTAGGCGTCACTGGATACGGGCTTGAAATTGATGAAGACAAAATCAACGAAGCCATTGGCAACGGCTTGTCGATTGTTGAGCAAGACCTAAACGATGGCTTGGCACGCTTTGCCGATAACAGCTTTGATACCGTGGTCATGGCACGCGCGCTACAAGCGGTAAAATCCCCTGATGTGCTGCTGCTCGATATGCTACGCGTCGCCCGAGAGGCGATCATCACATTCCCTAACTTTGCCCATTGGCAAAACCGTCTTCATTTAGGACTCAAAGGGATGATGCCGGTGTCTGAGGCACTGCCTTATGAATGGTACAACACCCCCAATATTCATCTATGTACCTTTAAAGACTTTGAGCAACTGTGTGCGCAGCATGATATTCATATCGTTAATCGCTTTGCGGTAAGCGACTCTGATAAAGGTCATTCCCCACTGATGACAGCATTGATTAGGCAGGCACCCAATCTACTCGCCGATGTTGCCATCTATCGAGTGACAAAGAAAAAAACGAAGTAATGTCAGATATTTGATTTTTGCTTAGAAGGAAAAGTGACCGTTATTGCCGAACCTTTTATCTTAGCAAATTGTTAACTAATGATTGTCTTATAGTAACTCTATGATTTTACTGAGGACAATCAGGTATAAGCAGCTATTAAATCTTGTAATTAGTATTTGAGTTTCGTAAGTTTGGGTGTTAAGCTAGCAAAATGTTGTCAGTTACCCCACTATTACGACCGTTTGTCTAATCAGTTGGGCTAAATCGATGATACAAAATTAAAAACTCTATTGCTGATGATTAGGTAAGTTCATATCGCAAGATGTCACCTAATTGTTATCGCCGCCTAACTGTCTTTAGCGAGACAATGTTTAGCGGTACAATTTTCTTGCGTATTAACTGCCTAATTTTGGAGCTGCTATGAAACTATTAAAAGCCGCATTGTTTACTGCCTTATTTTCTTGTGCTGGTTTGGCCAATGCTGAGTTAATATCAAACGTACCGCTTGATACCTCACGTTTTGAGCTGATGCCTGTGAGCGAGCTGTCTAGTCGTGCTGCCCAAGGTAACGATCATGCTCAGTTTTATCTAGCCAAGCGCTTGCAAAAAGGCGAAGGTATTGCACAAAATACTCAACAAGCAATCCAGTGGTACACCAAAGCCGCTCAACAAGGGGTTGCCCCTGCTCAGTTGAACCTTGCTATCATGTACTTACGCGGTGAAGGCGTACAGCCTAACTTGCAGCAAGCGCGTCTTTGGCTAGAAAAAGCCGCGATGCGTGGCGACAACCGTGCCAGTTATACACTTGCATTGTTAGATGAAAAACAAAAAAATCTGGTTGATGCCTATAAATGGTACGACTTAGCTGCCCGTGATGGCATGCTCGATGAAAAAGTTCGTAACAAGGCGCGTGGTAAAATCGGCCAATTGGCATTGAACTTATCCAGTGCAGATATCGCTAGTGCCCGCAACAAAGCAGATACTTGGTTTCAGAGTAAGTGAACCAAACGCTTACGCAGTGAATATAAAAAAGCTCAGTATTTTACTGGGCTTTTTTGTTTTTTGTCGTGTAGAAAAATCGCTGACTTTTTTCTTTAGTCTCAAGCGACATATTTTAAGCTATTCAAAACCCTGCCAAAATTTGCTACACTAAGCGCGCATTCATCAATTCCACAATTATGTTAATGTTATTAAATTATCAAATACTTTAAACCCAACGCACTAGGTTTGCGACCTAGCCAGCAGGAGAAAGACATGAGCACCACTCAAGATAGTAATATCAAAGAAACAGTGATAACTGACAATCAATCAGCCCCCGCCTACGATAGCGTTACTAATAATATCGTCGTCGCCGCACTTTATAAATTCACACGCTTTACTGACTTTGAACAGTATCGCGAGCCAATTTTAAATACGATGTTAGATAACGATGTCAAAGGCACATTGTTGCTTGCAAGCGAAGGCATTAACGGTACGATTTCTGGTACGCGTCAGGGTATTGATACCATCCTTGACTACCTACGCAATATCGAAGCGATTGGTACGTTTACTTTCAAAGAGTCTTATACCGATGCGCAGCCTTTTTATCGCACTAAGGTAAAGCTAAAAAAAGAAATCGTTACCATGGGCGTAGAAAACATCGACCCACTACAGTCGGTCGGTCGCTATGTAAAACCTAGCGAATGGAACGCACTGATCTCAGATCCTGAAGTGACTCTCATCGATACACGTAATGATTACGAAGTGCAAATCGGTACGTTCCAAAATGCCGTCAATCCAAACACTGAGACCTTCCGCGAGTTTCCAGAATACGTATCAAAAGAGCTGGATCCAACCAAGCATAAAAAAGTCGCCATGTTCTGTACAGGTGGTATCCGCTGCGAGAAGTCGACTGCCTATCTACGCGAACAAGGATTTGAAGAAGTTTATCATTTAGAAGGTGGCATTTTAAAATACCTAGAAGAAGTCCCAGCCAGTGACTCTATGTGGCAAGGTGATTGCTTTGTGTTTGACAACCGTGTATCGGTCAATCACAACTTAGAAAAAGGTAATTATGAGCAGTGTTTTGCTTGCCGTATGCCGATCACTAGCGATGACATGCAAAGCCCGGCCTATATCAAAGGCGAATCCTGCCCACACTGTATCGACAAAGCGACCGATGAGCAAAAAGCGCGTTTCCGTGAGCGTGAGCATCAAATGCAGCTAGCGAAAAAGCGCGGTGAAGCTCATATTGGTAGTGACATGATGGATGTCATAGAAAAACGCAAAGCGGCCAAAACTGAAGCACGTCGTCTAGCAGATGAAGGCAATAAAGATAAAGCAAACTAAGCTTAGCATTAGTACAATAAAAAAGAAGTAAAAAAAGAGAGGCTCTAATGAATAGAGCCTCTCCTTTTTATATCAGCTATTCGTACCAATTAAAATAAGATACGTACGCGGATAGTCTCTTCTACATCTTTTAATTGATCGAGTGCTGCGGTCGAATCGTTGTAGTCAACATCCATCACGAGATAACCAACATCCCCTTCTGTCATCAGGCTCTGAGCTAGGATGTTAATTCCCGCTTCAGCAAACAGACGGTTGATCTGAGACAGTACGCCTGGGACGTTTTTGTGAATGTGTAACAGACGATGCGAGTTTTCTTTGAACGGGATAGAGACTTCTGGGAAGTTCACCGCCGTCGCCGTATCACCTTGGTCAGAGTATCTAACAAACTTATCAGCGACTTCAAGGCCGATATTAGCTTGCGCTTCTTGCGTTGACCCACCGATATGCGGCGTCAAAATCACATTATCAAACTTACGTAGTGGTGATTCAAACTCTTCGTCAGCTGACTTTGGCTCTTTTGGGAACACATCGATAGCCGCGCCCAACACTTTACCAGACTCAAGCGCATCCGCCAGATCATCAATCTCGACACACGTACCGCGAGCCGCATTAATAAAGTAGCTGCCCTCTTTCATTTGAGCGAACTGCTCAGCTTTCATCATATAGCGCGTACTTGGCACATCAGGCACATGTAATGTCACGATATCAGCGGTTGAGAGCAGCTCTTCTAGACTGCCTACTTGTACCGCATTACCTAGAGGCAGTTTGGTCACGACATCATGATAGATGACTTTCATGCCAAAGCTTTCTGCGAGCACAGACAACTGCGAGCCGATAGAGCCGTAACCGACGATACCGATAGTCTTGCCACGCACTTCGTGTGAATTGGTCGCAGACTTACCCCAGCCGCCGCGATGTACGGTTGCATTTTTTTCAGGAATACCGCGGTACAGCATAATCGCTTCAGCCAATACTAGCTCAGCCACCGAACGGGTGTTCGAAAATGGCGCGTTAAAGACAGGAATACCCAAATCACGAGCCGCATCGAGATCGACTTGGTTGGTACCAATACAAAAGCACCCAATGCCGATAAGCTTATGCGCATGCTCAAGTACTTCACGCGTCAACTGAGTACGCGAACGAATACCGATAAAATGGGCATCTTTGATCTTTTCGATCAGCTCATCTTTGTCTAACGCGTGACTGATATTCTCGATGTTGTGATAACCAGCACCTTCCAATACTTTTAGGGCATTGTCATGTAGACCTTCAAGCAATAAAAACCGGATTTTGTCTTTTTGTAGTGATAACGCCATATGAGAACTGTCCTATAATTGTTTTATAAGATTAACTGTTGGATAATCTGTGATGGATGAAACGAAAACAGTCCAGATATCTTACACAAAATTTGACGCCGATGTTAGCAGATTAGATGAATTATTGATTATCAAGCCTGAAAAATTTTTATGCTATAGTGAATCATTCGGTTTGAAATCAAACAAACCACTTTTTATTATTTGTCTCATTTTTTATTTAGAAACTATCACCCACTTATTGCCATCACGAGCCGACTCCTCACTGAATTTATCGCCATTTCGCTATATAATAAGTAGCTCCAACATCATGCTTACGCCAATATTGAGATTTGACCATGACGCTAACTACCGATCAGCCCACATCCCAAACCCATACCAACGCTGTGCAGACTATCCTAAGCTCACTGACTGACATTCATCAATTCGACCCCAGCCAAATAAAGACCGACGCCGAAAGCTTAGAGCACTGGGGCAAAGACTGGACCAAGCACTTCGCCCCCGCTGCCGCTGCCATCGTCTTTCCAAAGACCACCGAACAAGTACAAGCCATCGTCCTACTGGCTAATGAGCATAACGTCGTCCTCACTCCTAGTGGTGGTCGTACCGGACTCTCAGCAGGCGCGGTTGCTGCCAATGGCGAGATCGTCGTCAGTATGGATAAAATGAACCAGATTGGCCAGTTCTATCCAGCGGACCGCATGGTCGAGATTGAAGCGGGCGTTGTCACCGAACAGCTACAACAGTTTGCCGAATCAAAAAATCTCTACTATCCTGTCGACTTTGCCTCAGCAGGCTCTAGTCAAATGGGTGGCAATATTGGTACCAATGCTGGCGGCATCAAAGTCATCCGCTACGGCATGACCCGTCAATGGATTATGGGCTTAACCGTCGTTACGGGTAAAGGGGATATCTTGCACCTCAACCGCGGCATGGTGAAAAACGCCACGGGTTACGACTTACGTCAACTGTTTATCGGGGCTGAGGGAACCTTAGGTCTTGTCACTCACGCACAAATCAAGCTTGAGCGTCAGCCACAAGACCTAAATGTCATGGTGCTGGGTATGGACAGCTTTAGTGACGTCATGAATGTGCTCTCTGCCTTTCAAGCCCAGATTGATTTGACCGCCTTTGAATTCTTTGACGAGGTGGCGATTGATAAGCTGATGGCACATGGTCAAGTACAAGAGCCGTTTGAGTCACGTACCAAGTTTTATACGCTATTAGAGTTTGAAGCGCCCTACGAGCCGATCATGGAAAAAGCCATGGCCATCTTTGAGCAGTGTATGGAAGAAGGCTGGGTTGTTGATGGGGTGATGAGCCAGAGCTTATCGCAAGCCGCTGAGCTGTGGAAGCTACGCGAGTATATCTCAGAGACCATCTCGGTGTTTACTCCTTATAAGAACGATGTGTCCGTGCTGATCAGTCATGTGCCTGAGTTTATCGCAGAGATTGATGCGATTGTGAGCAGTAACTATCCTGACTTTGAGGTGTGCTGGTTTGGTCACATTGGCGATGGCAATTTGCACTTGAATATCTTAAAGCCTGAGAACATGAGCAAGGATGATTTCTTTGCCGAGTGTCAGGTAGTGAATAAACACGTTTTTGAGACAGTGCAGAAGTATGGTGGATCAGTCTCTGCTGAGCATGGGGTGGGTATGACCAAGAAGCCGTATCTGCACTATAGCCGTAGTGAGACTGAGATCGATTACTTGCGTGAGGTCAAAAAGGTGTTTGATCCTAATAATATTATGAATCGTGGCAAGATTTTTGATATGTGATTGGTAGGCTAACGATTTATCTCAAAAAAAAGACGCTAAACCTAAAGGCTAGCGTCTTTTTTATGTTTGCAACTTTATATTTGGAAAACCCAAATTTACGTTTAACAAAACATGATTTATAGATATAACAGTACCAGCGCCACAACTAGCAAGACACTCAAAAACCCTTGAATAATCAAAAATGCTTGATGCGGTGCCGCGATATGGCGGAACATATTGCCTAGCGCATTGTAAGTAATGCCCGCTGCTTTGATATGTGGTGGGGTATCGAAATTTTTGATAATTTGCAAAAATTGCTCAGTACGATCAGGTGACCAGCCGTGCGGTGCAAACGGTAAAAATGGTGAAAGCTGCGCAGCTTGTTCTTTGGTGGCAGGCGACCAAAGCCAGCGCTCCAAAAACAGCAGACGCATACGCCAGTCTGAGAAGCTGCGATGATTAATCTCTTGTAGTAAAAGTACTTCGATATTTTTGTGACGATTATCAGCAAAGATACGTTCTTGTAGCGCAAAGACATGTCTTTTTTCGCCTTCGATACACTGCAAAAACTGACCATTGCCATAACATAATGTACCAGTAATACCATGCTGCTCATTATAATCGCGAGCATGGGCCTCTATATCCTCAAATATCGAGGTATTCAGGCGCGAACCGAGCGTTAGTGTACTGACATAGACCAATTGAACCAGTACTGACTCTTGTATTGCATCCCATTGCTTGATTCTATTGCTACGAGTTAAGGGCATAATAAAATAATCCTAAAAGCCGATAACGCTGGCCAAATGAAACAAGCAAGACGATACTATGCCTGAAGTAGATAAAGCTGCAGACTCACAAAAACGTAGCAAATAGTTACTACGTGAGACTATTATTACTTATATAGCTTGCTATCATAGCAAGCAAAATGAATGATACTGATAGATATTACTTAGATTTTATATTTAGATAATAAATAGCAAAACAGTCGCCGTTGTAAAGGCATTGGACAACCCTGTATTTCGTTATTAACAATCCAATAAAAAACCAAGTAATACGGCAGGCAATGATTACTAAGGTTTATTCCTCTATATCAGTCAGAATAAACCTCAAATAAACTGAGCAACATGGCATAAAATATTGCTATAACCCATTGTAAATAGGGTAATAATTATTGTAAAGGCTATATCTGACTACTGGAATATTCTTATTGGTTTTTTTTCATAAAAATTGACAAAATCGAGTGCTTAGGATCATTGCATTACGCATACTCAAATTTAGTAGAGATTTAATATAGGAATATCATGAGTAAAATCGAAAAAACAGATGACTTTCATCTCACGATCGCTGAGATCAAGAAAAAAGACTACCCCCAGTTAAAAGCCTTGATGGATCGCGTCTACGTCAACCTAGGCGGCGCGTGGTCAAAAAACACCATTCATACGCTCATAGACGCCTTTCCTGAAGGGCAGATTGCGCTGTTTGACCATGATCAATTAATTGGTATTGTACTGTCCATGCGTGTTGATTATGCCAAATTTTCTAACCCGCATACCTATGATGATTTGATCGGGCAAAAAGAAATCATTAGAGACAACCCTGAGGGTGATGCTATTTATGGTTTGGATGCGCTGATTGACCCTGATTATCGTGGCTACCGTCTCGGTCGCCGTCTCTATGACGCACGCAAAGAGCTGTGTCGTCAGCTCAACTTCCGCGCTATTTTGGCTGGTGGCCGCATTCCTAACTACCATAACCACCAAGACTTAAGCCCAGGCGAATATATTGACGCTGTTGAGAGCCGCGAAATTCACGACCCTGCATTGTCTTTTCAGTTGTCAAACGGGTTTATCGTCAAGCGTATCTTGACCGCTTACCTACCAGATGACAAACAATCGAAAGGGTTTGCCACCTTGCTTGAGTGGTCAAACATTTATTATGAGCCAAAAGATTATAAGCCCAATACGCGTAAATCTGAGGTGCGTATCGGTGGTATTCAGTGGCAGATGCGTGAGGTCGAGTCGCCAGAAGAACTGCTCCAGCAAGTGGAGTTCTTTGTCGATGTGATGGCCGATTATAACTCTGACTTTGCTTGTCTACCTGAGTTCTTTAATGCGCCGCTGATGGGCTTGTGCGAGTCTACTGACCAAAACATCGCCATTCGCTTTTTGGCCGATTACACCGAATGGTTTAAAAATGAAATTTCACATTTGGCCGTCAGTTACAACGTCAATGTCATTACAGGCTCTATGCCTTTATTAGACGAAGACGATACCTTGTACAATGTCAGTTATCTGTGCCGCCGTGATGGTACGGTTGAAGAGCAACGCAAAATTCATATCACCCCGCATGAGCGTAGCGCGTGGGTCATTGAAGGCGGCGATAAAGTACAGGTCTTTGACACCGATGCGGGGCGTATTGGTATTTTGGTCTGTTATGACGTTGAGTTCCCTGAACTTGCACGCCTGTTAGCACTTGATGATATGGATATTTTGTTCGTGCCTTTCTGGACAGATACCAAAAACGGCTATTTGCGTGTACGCCATTGTGCTCAAGCACGTGCCATTGAAAACGAATGCTATGTCATGATCTGCGGCTCGGTAGGTAACTTGCCACAAGTCGAAAGCTTGGATATTCAGTACGCACAGTCGTCTATCTTCTCACCGTCAGATTTTGCATTCCCACATGATGCCATCATGGCAGAGACCACGCCCAATACCGAGATGATTTTCTTCTCTGATGTCAACTTAGATAAGCTGACTCACGTGCGTCACGAAGGCTCAGTGCACAACCTGATCGACCGCCGTGATGACTTATTTAGTTTAAAATGGAAACGTAAATCCAAAGTTCCTGCAAGCAAATTAAGTGACGAAGAACGCCGCGAAAACTCAGGCAGTGTGCTTACTGGTGATCCATTGCAGAATCGTGCGCAAAAGCCATAATAACGTATCTGCTATAACTCCCTACTGACTTTTTAATCCAATAAACGGCTGCATCATCAGCCGTTTATTTTTATCTATCAACACATAAAAGTATAAAAGCAGCCCCTATGACGACTGATATTGGCATCGACAAAACCCTCGAAAAACCGAAAAAAACACCCAAACAGCGCATCCTGTCTGTGCTTAAGACAGCACTGCTCTATGGGGTGATATTTTTGGTGATTTATAGTGTGGTCAACTGGTGGCGACAGCCTGTCATGCCAGCCGATCCGCAATTGCAATTAATGGACTATCAAGGGCAACCGGTGGATTTGGCCGAGCTGAGTCGCCAGCAGCCAACACTGATATATTTTTGGGGGACATGGTGCTCGGTCTGTAGCGTCACATCGCCAACGATAAATAGGCTAGCAGCGACAAACGATCATGCTGTCATCACTATCGCTGTGCAGTCAGGCTCAAATCAAGAGCTACGCAGCTACCTCGATCAGCATCAGTTTGACTTCACCGCGATAAATGACCAAGAAGGTGATATCTTTGCGGATTGGCAAGGACAAGTCACACCATCCTATGTGGTATTAGAGAATGGCAAGATGACACAAGGGCTAACAGGTATTCAGCCACTATGGTCGTTAAAACTGCGGCTTTGGTTATCATCAATTTTTTAGCGGCTGAACCTGACTTTATTTTTAATAAATTATCTTGCGAAGAGGTCATCGTTATACTCTCATCAACGACATGCAACGTAGATAAACAGTTGATATTGGTCAAAATGAGGATGAAATTGCTCAGCTCTTTTTACCCTACTCTTTTTGTCATATAATAGCTGCCGATCTAAATATTTTTTTGAATTATTTTTACTAGCATATTTTATGTTGCAATCGTCTCGTTACCATTTATTATTGACGTAACTATTTGCGGACTAATGAGCAACAATGGGTATTTATTGACATGACGGTTGATAAACCGACTATGATGAGCAATATACCTACTATTAGTAATTAAGTATTATCGACACAGCATTAACCTCAGCACTATATTGAAATACGTTGAACATCGAGCCTTGTAGCCGGTTTTAACCGACACACAAACCTACCTTTTAAAAAGATACCTTCTATGACTGATAAAAGCACTGACACACCAAGCCAAGATTACAAAGACACGCTGAACCTTGCGGATACGCCATTTGCGATGCGCGCAAACCTTGCCAAGCGCGAGCCAGATTGGTTAGCTGCTTGGGAAGCAGATGACGTGTACGGTAAAATTCGTCAGGCGCGTGCTGGTGCGACTAAGTATATTTTGCACGATGGCCCTCCATACGCCAACGGTCAGATTCACTTGGGTCACGCGGTCAATAAAGTACTAAAAGACATTATTGTCAAATCAAAAACCTTGTCAGGGTTTGATGCGCCTTATGTCCCTGGTTGGGATTGTCATGGTCTGCCAATCGAACAAAAAGTCGAAGCCAAAGTCGGCAAAGTCGGTCAAAAAGTGTCTGCTACCGAATTCCGTGGTCTATGCCGCGAATACGCCAACACTCAGATTGAATTGCAAAAGGCAGATTTCAAGCGTCTAGGCGTATTCGGTGATTGGGACAATCCTTATCTGACTATGAACTTTGCACAGGAAGCCAACATCGTACGCGCGCTTGCCAAAATCTATGACAATGGTCATGTGACTCGTGGTATGAAGCCAGTTAACTGGTGCTTGGACTGTAGCTCAGCTCTCGCGGAAGCTGAAGTAGAGTATCAAGACAAAGTCTCTGACGCGATCTATGTCAGCTTTGATGTACTTGGCACGGATAAAGTGACCGCATTGGCAGGTATCGCAGACAACATCGCTGCGGTTATCTGGACGACCACGCCGTGGACACTGCCTGCTAACCAAGCCATCTCAGTCCATCCTGAGCATAACTATAGCGTGGTTGCGACCAAAAAAGGCAACCTGCTACTAGCAGCTGATCTTGTTGAAACTGCGCTAAGTGAACTCAAACTTGAGAATAAAGGCGTCCTCGCGACCGTATCAGGCAGTGAGCTTGAAGGATTGAGCGCTCAGCATCCATTGATTGAAGACCGCCAAGTGCCGCTCATCTTGGGCGATCATGTGACCACCGATAGTGGTACTGGTTTGGTACATACTGCACCCGGTCATGGTCTCGACGATTATATCGTTGGTCTAAAATACAACTTACCAGTGGAAAACCCAGTGAGCGGTACGGGCGTTTATCTAGACAGTGCTGCGGTATTTGCTGGTGAACACATCTATAAGGCCAATCCAAAAATCATCGCTGCCCTACATGACAATGGCCATCTAATCAGCCATACCAAAATTGAACACAGCTATCCACATTGCTGGCGTCACAAGTCACCGATTATTTTCCGTGCGACCCCGCAGTGGTTTATCAATATGGAAACCCAAGGTCTACGTGCTCGCGCCCTTGCTGATATTCCATCGGTCAACTGGACACCTGCATGGGGGCAGAACCGCATCGAAGCGATGATGAATGGTCGCCCTGACTGGTGTATCTCACGTCAGCGTACGTGGGGCGTGCCGATTACGTTCTTTACGCACAAAGAAACAGGCGAGCTGCATCCAAATACGCTTGAGCTGATGGAAACTGCGGCGCAAAAAATCGCTGAGGGCGGTGTTGAAGCGTGGTTTGACGCCAGCTGCGAGGACTTCTTAGGTAGCGAAGCGGCTGATTATGACAAAGCAACGGACACATTGGACGTTTGGTTTGACTCAGGCACGACGCATTTCGCCGTACTTGAGCAACGCGATGAATTGACCAACCCAGCTGACATGTATTTAGAAGGTTCTGATCAACATCGCGGCTGGTTCCAAACGTCATTACTGACGTCAGAGGCCATGTATGAGCGCCCACCGTTTAAGCAAGTACTGACCCATGGTTTTGTGGTCGATGAAAACGGTCGTAAGATGAGTAAGTCATTGGGTAATATCATCACGCCGCAAGAAGAGATCAACAAAACGGGCGCGGACATGTTGCGTCTGTGGATTGCGTCTAGCGACTATCGTTATGAGATGAGCGCAGGTAAGACGGTGTTTAAAGGCGCGATCGATATGTATCGCCGTATTCGTAACACCTTGCGCTTCTTACTGGCCAATACTGATGACTTCAATCCTGCAACCGACAGTGTACCGATGGACGAGCTGGTCAGTCTTGATAAATTCATCATTGGGCGCGCGCAAACCGTACAAGCGCAAATCATCAGTGCCTATGATGCGATGGACTTTCACCAAGTCACCCAGCACGTGACCGCGTTTTGCTCGCAAGACTTGGGCAGTTTTTATTTAGACATCATCAAAGACCGTCAGTACACCACCCAAAAAGACGGTCAGCCGCGCCGCTCTGCCCAGACGGCAATCTACCATATTGCTCATGCGCTGATTCGCTGGATCACACCGATCTTATCATTCACGGCGCAAGAGGCATGGGAAGTACTGAACCAACGTGAGGCTGATAAAGGCGGCTACGTGTTTACCCAAGAGTGGTACGAGTTCCCAGCGTTTGAGCTAAGTGCTATCAGCAATGATGACTGGCAGCGTATTATGTTCGCCAAAGACATGGTAAACAAGCATATCGAAACCGCACGTGGTGAAAAAATCATCAATGCCAACTTATCTGCCGATGTGAGCCTATACGCTGACGGTGCCATGTATGAAAGTCTAGCCAAGCTTGATGAAGAGCTTCGTTTTGTACTCATCACTAGCAACGCAGAACTAAAGCCAATGAGCGAAGCACCTACTGAGTCCAAGCAGACAGACGATACGACCGCAGAGAGTACAGATGAAGTTATCGACTTAGTGGTACAAGTTAGCGCTGCCACTGGTACTAAATGCGTACGCTGCTGGCACATCCGTGATGATATCGGCACAGATAGCGCACACCCTGAACTATGCGCGCGCTGCGTGACCAACGTCAGTGGTGACGGCGAGGTACGTCATTATGCCTAACCCAACGGATTCATCTGAAAGCCCGCATGACTCGCAGGTTGAGGTTGATCATTCGCCCAAGCCTGCTCATGCGACCACAGGTAGCTCAACCACGCCTAGAGGCCGCCTGAGCAAGTCAACAAAGAAGACACCAAAACTGGTGGCCAATGGTACTCGTGCTTTTATGTGGTATGCACTGGCGCTGATTATCATTGTCATAGATCAGTGGACCAAGTGGCTGGCAGAAACCAAGCTGACCTTTCATGATCCAGTGCCCGTGATTGAGCCATTTCTCAACTGGACACTTGCTTATAATTACGGCGCAGCATTTAGCTTTTTGGCAGATGCTGGCGGTTGGCAGAAGTGGTTTTTTTCAGGACTGGCATTACTCATGTCGCTGTTTCTGATCATCTATTTACTCAAAGCGCCTCGTAAAGCTACGCTACTCTCGCTTGGACTTGCCATGGTATTGGGCGGTGCGCTTGGTAATTTGATCGACCGCTTACTACATGGTCATGTGATTGACTTTATTCATGTTCACTATGCTGATGTTTGGCATTATCCCATTTTTAATATCGCAGATATTGGAATTTCTCTCGGGGTTGTACTGATTGTCATCGATATGCTGTTTTTGGAAAGGAAGCGTGAAATGCCACGGTCATAACCATCTATAGTTAGAGGTATTAATTTAATTGATAAATAAAAAAGGTGGGTTACGCAGTCGTAACCCACCCTTTTTTTAGCTGTTGATTTTGATGACTTAAACAATTTTTTGTATGATTCATACACCCATATGTAAAAAGTCCCACTTATCGTACTCACACAATATACAATTAAGTGCCAAGAATCCTTTAGACTCTATTAAAGACAAATGATTAAAAGGAATTTTTATGTCAACCAATCATATAAACCCTATTTTCCAAAAGCAAATCACCATCCCCGATACAGCGAATAACGGGCCCTTAAGCACTGAGAAGTCAGTGACGTTAACGGTATTGAGAGCAGACATTACCACGCTAGACGTGGATGCCATCGTTAATGCGGCCAATTCAAGTTTGCTGGGTGGCGGCGGTGTGGACGGTGCGATTCATCGAGCCGCGGGCCCTGAGCTACTGACATATTGCCGTACATTGAATGGGTGTCAAACAGGCGATGCCAAAATGAGCCCAGCATTTAACTTGCCCTCACAGTATGTGATTCATACGGTCGGCCCTATTTGGCATGGTGGCAATCGAGGTGAGTCAGCGCTGCTCGTCAGTTGTTATCAAAAATCTTTGATATTAGCGACTGAGCAAGGCCTTGCCAGTATCGCCTTTCCTTCCATCAGTACAGGCGTTTACGGTTATCCATTAGAGCCAGCAACTGAGATAGCCATTAATACTGTTATAGATTTTATATTCAGCCATCTTAAGCAAGCCGATGATTTCTCACTTTGTGATGTGATTTTTTGCTGTTTTTCGGACAAAGATGCCGCCGTTTATAAACAGGTATTAGCGCAAAAATAATCAATAGGCTTGTATAGTCTGGCTACTATCAGATCAATGTAGCACGTCATTTTCAATATCATGATTTCATATCAGAACGATTGTATAACCGATGATGTTTATAATAGCCCTTCCAAAAATGCCAATCCGCCCCCTGCCAATAAAAACAACAAACCTGCCATGTTCACAACAACGGTCAAATAATAAGTAACTCGAAACTCAGGCTTTTGTGATTTGTGCCGCAGATACGTCTGAGCCAATAGCGCCCCTACCCAACCGCCAAGCGCGCTCAGCACGTGCAAGGTGGACTCAGGCGTACGCCAGTCACCACTTTGCGCAGCGGCTTTGTCTTTGGCATACATTATATAAGTGATTAACCCTAGTGCAGCATACCAGCCGACCACTAGCCAGCTCAGTTTACCTGTCGCTGCTAATAGAGCTAAAACACCATAAAAAGCCAGTCCAAGAAACGAGCGTTTTTTTTGTCCTGCTTCAAACTCTGCCTGATGGCTACGCTTATGATTGCGCTGACGAATTTGCTGATTTTCTTGTGCCATTTTTTGTTGTACAAAGTGCAGCTCTTGTACTTCTGTTGCCCGCAAGCGCCCTTGATTGTCTCGTCCGATACTAAAGACCACTGCCTCACCGATATTAGGACGGCGCTGCGCTCTAAACTCACTCACGTGAAAGAAGATTGAATCCCCTGCTTCGGTTTCGATAAAGCCAAACCCTTTATCATCCTGCCATTTTTTGACAGTGCCTTGTTGTTTATTCACCACCGACACCTCATATCTTTTAGAATTGCCAGTTATAGTACACCATATGCGTTACATTATTGACGCTTACATCTAATCGCAGATGGCTTATCATTTCTTACACTATAATAGTCTAGTTAAAAACACTGCAATCCAACTCATTATTTTCTATTCTTTTATTCCAGCAACCGATGGCTTTTTATTATGACCCAATCTCAATTTATTAATCCAAATGAAGACACGCGCATCACCTTTGGTAGCCTTGTTAGCCTACACTTTGAAGTTTCATTAGAAAACGGCACGGTCATTGACTCAACGTTTAGTCGTGATGCGCCCGTCTCTTTGACTATCGGCGATGAAAGCTTGTTGCCAGGGTTTGAGCAGGTACTTATGAATCTACGCGCAGGCGACACTCGTACCGCTCACCTTGAGCCAGAGCAGGCATTTGGTGAATGGAACCCTGAAAACATCCAACACTTTAGCCGTACTCAATTTGCGCTCGTCGCTGACAATCCAGAAGTCGGTATGATGGTTGAATTCGAAGACAAAGGCAAAAACACCTTGCCCGGTACGATCAGCGCCATTGATGATGACCAAGTCGAAGTCGACTTCAATCATCCGCTGGCTGGGCAAGACGTATTATTTAAAGTAAAAATCTTTAAGGTCACACCACCTGGCGTCACTGGTATACAACTTATGTAGTTGTCCAAACGCACAATCCACAATAAAAAAACGAGAAAGGACAATCGAATGCAATATACAACGTTACCGCAGCTCGATGAAAAAGTATCTAAGATCTGTCTAGGTACGATGACTTGGGGACAGCAAAATAATAAAGCTCAAGCACATGAGCAAATGGACATGGCACTCTCTGAGGGCGTCAACTTTTGGGATACAGCAGAGATGTATCCATCACCACCAAATAAAGACAGACAAGGTGATACCGAACGATTCATGGGTACTTGGTTTGATAAAACCAAACAGCGTGACAAAGTCATCCTTGCCAGCAAAATATCACCAATGGATTTTTTGCGTGATGGTCAAACACGCTTTAACGCGCAGCATATCAGCAGCGCTATTGATGGCAATCTTGAGCGCTTGCAAACCGATTATATCGATATTTATCAGCTACATTGGCCTGAGCGTAAGACAAACTTTTTTGGTCAGCGCGGCTATACAGAGGACATGGCAGCACAGTCATTAGATGACTTAACACCATTTTTAGAGACCATTCAGGCCTTAAATGATGAAATCAAAAAAGGTCGCATTCGTGCTTATGGTTTATCAAACGATACGGCATGGGGACTCATGCGCTATCTATGGGAAGCGGATAAAAATGGCTTGATCGCGCCTATCACGGTGCAAAACCCATATAGCCTATTAAACCGTTTATACGAAGTTGGTATGGCTGAGATTGCCCATCGCGAAAACGTGGGGCTACTTGCTTACTCGCCACTTGGTTTTGGCGTATTGTCTGGTAAATATCTCGATGGCAAGCGTCCAGATGGCGCACGCTTGACGATGTATGATCGCTTTGCCCGTTATACCAATGAGCAAGCGCTATCAGCAACCGAGCAATATGCAAAGATCGCCGCTGATGCTGGGTTGGACATGGCGCAAATGTCATTGGCTTTTGTCAATTCACGTCACTTTGTCACTAGCAATATCATTGGCGCGACGACAACCGAACAGCTCAAGTCAAACATTGATAGTGTCAATGTGGAGCTAACAGCAGATGTATTGGAAGCGATTGAAGCGGTACACACACAACATCCCAATCCATCCCCTTAGTTCGATCTAGATCAGCTATCTATAAATTGCTACACCTGCATTTATTATAGACACAAAAAAGGCGAAAATCGCAGTCATATAACTCGCGATTTGCGCCTTTTTATTAACTAAACTGGCTTAACTATATATGACCAATCAATCTTCAACGGGTACACGAAGTACTCGTGAATGCAGTTCTGCCAACCCTTCTTGCATACGTGCTTGCAACAAATTAGTCAGCTCACTTTTGGTACAGCCTTTTGGATCTAGCGGCGCCAATGGCAATACATACGCGGTGACATCTTTGCTATCGAGCACTTTTTTCATGCTGTCCTTCATTGTCATCTTGCCATAGTATGGCAGCGCGTCGCTAAGCGTGCCATCTTTATCGACATAGGCAATAACAATGGGTCTAACAGGCACGTCAGCATCTATCGCTGACTGGAGCAATGTCCCATGAATACGCTTGATTTTTTTGCCACTGGTGGTGGTCGCCTCAGGGAAGAAAATCACCGAAAAACCTTTGGCTAAGAAATCAGCTATTTGTGAGGATACGGAGCCTGCATCACCGGAGCCGCGCTCGATGAAAAGTGTGCCTGCCGCATGCGCGAGCTTACCGAACACAGGCCACTCACCAATCTCAGCTTTGGATAAAAAGAATGCTGGACTCACAGTGCCCACGACAGGAATATCCATCCATGATACATGATTCGATACCCACAGGCCGTGATGTTGCTTTACTGGTTCGACTTCAACGACCTTGACCCCAAATGAGCCTGCCATCTTGCGACAAAACGTTTGGATGTAGCGTGGTAGTTTTTCGCGTGGTGGCTGCTTAAATGCCCCAATGCGTTGAGCGGCACGCATACCACCAGCGATGGTGGTGGTCATACCAGCAATTTGCTTACCGCGTCCCAACTGTCGTCTGAGTGAAAAGCTTGATTTAGCTTGGCTCATCTTCGCCCTCATGATTAAATAACGGGTGTTTAATAGTCAAAAAAACGAGCCCAGTATAACAAAGTTCATACGCTCAGTGATAGGGTATCCATTCAGTGGCTGCTCACTTTTATACAAACGGGCAATAAAGCAGATTTATAAAAAATTAATCCCAGTCATCGCTGTAACATAAAACCATCGCTAATTGTGCTCATACCCTTTAATATCAAGTGATAAGACCACATATAGATACTCATATGAACGCTATGCCAAGCCTTATTGAGCTACTGATAGCGAGACATTTACTTTATTACATAGGTGATACTCTTTGGATTATTTTGAAAGACATGAAGGTGGCGAGCGCGCCATTTTAGTACATTTAGACATTCGCCAAATTCAAGATCCTGACGATCTCAATGAGTTTGAACTACTAGCAGATTCAGCAGGTGCCGATCGCTTGGCACTGGTCACAGGCTCACGTGCACGCCCTGACGCCAAGTATTTCGTTGGTAGCGGTAAAGCGGAGGAAATTGCAGAACTGGTGCGCGAGCATGATGCGGATATTGTACTGTTTAACCACAGCTTGTCGCCTTCACAAGAGCGTAATATCGAAGCTTTGGTGAAGTGCCGCGTCTTGGATCGTACTGGTTTGATTTTGGATATTTTTGCTCAGCGGGCTCGTACTTACGAAGGTAAGCTACAAGTAGAGCTGGCTCAGCTGAACCATTTATCGACGCGTCTGGTCCGTGGTTGGACGCATTTGGAACGTCAAAAAGGGGGTATTGGCTTGCGTGGCCCCGGCGAAACCCAGCTTGAGACCGATCGTCGCTTGCTACAAGTGCGCGTCATGCAGCTCAAAAGTAGAATTGAGAAGGTCAGACAGACTCGTGCTCAGGGCCGGGCACGTCGCCAAAAATCAGACGTACCGACTATCTCACTGGTTGGTTATACCAATGCGGGCAAATCCACTTTATTTAATCGCTTAGTCGATGAAAATATCTACGCAGCTGATAAGCTATTTGCGACACTCGATCCAACGCTACGCCGCTTAGACTGGCAAGGCGTTGGTCGTGTGGTATTGGTTGATACGGTAGGTTTTGTCCGTCATTTGCCGCATGAATTGGTTGAATCCTTTCATGCAACGCTAGAAGAGACGCTAGAGGCGGACTTATTATTACACGTCATCGATTCTTCTAGTGAAGATATGCATGAGCAAATTCAGGCGGTCAAAGAGGTACTGGCTGAAATTGATAACGATGTGCCGGTACTCAATGTTTATAATAAGATTGATTTGACTGACGAGCCTGCACGTATTGGTTATGCTAGCGAAGGTCAACCTAATCGTGTCTATGTGTCTTCTAAAGAGAACTTAGGCATAGAAGAGTTGTCATTAGCCGTGCAGCAGCTACTAACTGGCACATTGACCACTTTTGATTTGACGCTACCCTATCATGCAGGACAGTTAAAAAATACCTTGTACGAGCTTGGTGTTATTGAAGAAGAAAGCTATGATGATAGCGGCCATGAGTGCTTGACGATTCGCTTGCCAAGCGATAGACTAAGACAACTACTCGGACAAGCCAATCTCAAGCCCACCGATGTATTACCGCTTGCACAAGCAACATTGCTGATGCCAGTACTTGAGGAATTTGAGCAGCCCGACGGACATGAAGTTGAAGAGCCGACGATGACAGCAGAAGAAGAAAGAGCATTTGACGAATTTAATGCGCTCAATTCACAAACCGCTGATTCTGAAAAATAGTCGCTGCTGAAAAACGATTGTTGACGTCAATAGATAAGTAAACCTTTGATTCATACTGTTAGACAGCAATCTTTTATACAGTAGGTTAAAATAGCATAGACGGTATCAATCGATATCGTCTATTTTTTTGAATGTGTCTACAAGCTTTATTAGTAAGCTTATTCTCTATATAATCAACGGTTATACATTCAACAAATATTGATAGGTAATACTCGCCACTCAAAAGTTGAAATGTCACTACTGTCTATCTATTATCAGCGTTCATAATATTATTTTTCACGTTATATTATTGATACCATCGCCCGCTCGTTTTTATAAACTCATCACCTATATCTGACTTGGCCACACTGCTTATGAAGCCTGCTCACTCCTCCCATCTCCCGCTATGGATTTCGTTAATTTTAACGTTGACCATGGTTATCGTTGTCCGAGAGACGGCTGTGGTTCTTTGTCAGTTGGCAGGTATCGAAAAAGCCGCCAATATTGTCGGCTTGGTGGCGATGTTTGTTATCTTGATGATATGGCGATTGCTCGAAGGGTTGCCTAACTGGCTCACTCAAGCCAGTAACACCCTCCTCGTCGATAGTGGTTTTGCATTTCTGCCCGTCTCAGCGGGTGCAGGCTTACTGCTATTCGCGCTAGGAGATGAGCTGTTGGGCGTGATGGTCACAATGATAGTAAGCACGCTCATACCGATGTGGGGACTCGCGCTACTGGCCAATCGCTGGTTGAATCAAGATGCCAATGCCGACAGCGGCACGACTAATCAGCAAAAGGAACAGCCGTGAGCTGCGGAGAGATATTATGACTTTTGACAGCGTATTTATGGCGACCTTAGCAGCCGTACTTCTAACCTTGGCGGCACACGTCATTGCACGTGTGTTAGCGCGTAAATTATCATGGTTACCAATGGTAATTACTGCGCTCGTTTTGGTACTGGTCTTCTTATTTTTATTGCAATGGGATTATGACAATTACTACAGCGCGGCAAAGCCTATATTCGATCATCTATTAGGATATGTCACAGTACTTTTGGCGGTACCACTAGCCGCAATGAACTTTAAAGGACTGCCTGTCAAAAAGCTCTCTTTGATCGTTGCTATTGCTAGTGTCATTGGCGCCCTACTGCCCATGTCATTGGCTTATCTATTTTCATTGAGTCACGACAGCATACTTGCTTTTGCTACCCGTTCTGTGACTACTCCCATTGGCCTCAGTGTTGCAGACTTAATCAATGCGCCATTAGCACTGGCGAACCTGATCATCATCGTCTCAGGTCTCATTGGCGGCGCTGTCGCCCGTTTTTTGTTTCGCGGTATCAATGATGATCGAGCTAAGGGTCTCGCGCTAGGGCTGGCGGCTCACGCATTTGGTACAGTAGAAGCGTGGCAAATCAGCCATACGGCAGGACGATATGCGGCATTTGGACTGGCAGTCAATGGTTTAGTGACTGCCATTTGGGTGCCTGTATTTATCAGTGCGTTAGGCATCTAGACTGATTTTGCTTACCGCTTTGACAGATGACTGAGCACTTTTTCATCATTTCAATCATTATTTTTATTGTTATTGCTTACTCAGTAACGAGACTAATAGACATGACATTTGGCTCATCCAACCATTGTCATCACCTTTGCATTTTAGAGAATTAAAATAAGGTATGCATCAAAAAAGTGCTTGCCTATAATCCAATATAAACAGATATTTAACAATCTTCAAAAATATAGCACTTTGATTTATTTAAGTTTGTTTAACGATAAAAATTTGATTTTACAACTTATTTTGTCAATCTGATGCGGCAAAAAGTTATTATATGTTATAGTAAGCAACTATTATTTTTTGTATCTATTGCAAGTGGTTCTTGTTAAACGTGGTATTTGCTAGGTGGCTATATCGATGACGAGCTATAAAATCCTGCAACCCCGATGACCGCTTAAGCGCGTAAAATGACGCGTCTATAGGCAAAACAATTTGCTATTATTCGATAAAAAGTGATAACACTATGATAAATACTGCTACTTTGATTACTCGCTGTTTGTCTCCTATTTTATTAAGTGCGATTGCCCTCTCTACTTTTTCTACTGCTGCCAACGCTGGCAATATGTATATCTATAAAGACAAAGCTGGACAAGTACTACTGACCAACGTCAATCCTAGTGGCAATTTTGATAAATTCACTAAGAAAGTTAAAGTCACTTATTATAAAGACTCTAAAATGTATGACGGCATTAATAGTAGCAATGACTATGGTAGCAGTGCCGCTAGCAAGAGTGGTAGCCGCAATGCTTACGACAGCTACATTCGCGCCTCTGCTGAACGTAATGGCGTAGATCCTGCCCTTATGAAAGCAATGATGCATACCGAATCTGCTTTCAATCCCAATGCTCGCTCACCTGTCGGTGCGCAAGGCCTCATGCAGTTAATGCCAGCGACGGCTCGTCGCTTTAATGTAAGTAACCCTTGGAACCCTGCAGACAATATTGAAGGCTCAGCCAAATATATCGCTTGGCTCATGCGCCGTTTCAATAACAATGTCGAACATGCAGTAGCTGGCTACAATGCAGGTGAAGGTAATGTCGATAAATACGGCGGTATTCCTCCTTTTAAAGAAACCCGTAACTATGTACAAAGAGTCATGAGCCGTTATCATAGCTTGTATAAGAATGATGCTGGGCTATCTGGCGCCAGTATGAGTGCCAGCAATCAAACAAGTAGCAGCATTAACAGTGGATTGCGCAACGTCAGTTACGGCACTAGCAATAATGTGAATAGTGCCAGCTATGCTAACTCAGCTTATGATGCTTTACGCTAAGCTAGAAATGAAATAGAGCGGCGACCTAAAAAGCCAGACACAAAAAAGCCCGTTAATTTCTTAACGGGCTTTTTTGTGCTTGGACGCTTTATATCTTGATAGGTCATCAGTTATAAAGATAAACTGTGAGCGCTGAATCAGCACTCACAGTAGTTTCCAATATGACTTAGTTCTTACTTGGTGCTTACTTATTAGCAGCCTGAGTTGCAGCAACTTCAGCAGCGAAGTCTTCTTGCTTCTTCTCAATGCCTTCACCAACTTCTAGACGTTTGAAACCAAGCACTTTTACGCCTTCCGCTTTTAGGACATCACCAACTTTTTTGTCGTTGTCCATAACGTATGGCTGACGTAGCAAAGTTACTTCGTCTAGGTACTTACGTAGGCCACCTTCGATCATTTTTTCAACGATGTTGTCAGGCTTGCCAGACTCTTTTGCTTTGGCTTCGATGATGTCTTTTTCGCGTGCCAATACATCAGCAGCAACGTCTTCATCATCGACAGCAACAGGGTTAAATGCTGCAATGTGCATGGCAAGGTTTTTACCAGTTTCAGCGTCGCCACCTTCATAAGAAACCACTACACCGATACGTAGACCATGACGGTATGCAGCGATGTTAGCGCCTTCAAGTACTTCAACACGGCGAACCTGAATGTTCTCACCGATTTTTTGTACTAGAGATACACGTGCTTCTTCAACCGTCTGACCATCACCATAAGGCAATTCAGAGATAGCAGCAACGTCAGTGACGTTGTTTTCTAGTGCAACGTTAGCCACTTTTTCTGCAAAAGCAGTGAAGCTGTCGTCTTTTGCAACGAAGTCAGTTTGGCAGTTAACTTCTAACAAGAACGCTTTGCTATCGTCTTGAGCGATGATGATAGCGCCGTCAGCTGCGATGTTACCCGCTTTTTTAGCTGCTTTTGCTTGACCAGATTTACGTAGGTTATCAATGGCAACTTCAACATCACCGTTTGATTCTTCTAACGCTTTTTTACATTCCATCATGCCAAGACCAGTACGGTCACGCAGTTCTTTTACCATTTTGGCAGATACTTTTACTTCTGTCATAAGAGTCACCTTAGTATAGTTATGTATAAGAGGAATTAATGTCTATTCGATATCTTAATGTTACTTTAAATCTAGCAAGACCGCTCATTTTGAGTCATTACCAATATAGCCATCAATGATGTCAAAAAGATAACATCTTAAAAAACATAGCGCTATAGCCAGTACGAGCGATAATACTCGCCCATTAGCTACTCGGTTATGTATAACGGCCTCATTAATAATGCTCTATTCAATAACAAGGCATGACGAGTAAAACTACATCATGCCTATTATGAGCTTATACGCTGTTCATAACATTATATGGATGCTGATAGCCACACTATCAAGATATCCTTACAAAGTTAAACTTTTTAACTCAGCTATTTACTCTGCTGGAGTTGCAGCTTCTTCTGCAGCTGGTGCTTCTTCAGTAGCAGGTGCTTGCTCAGCTTTACCGCCAGCTTGAGTTTGTGCGTATTCTTTACCAGCGATGATAGCATCAGCCATAGAAGTTACGTACAAAGTCACAGCACGGATAGCATCATCGTTAGCTGGGATGATGTAGTCAACGTTGTCTGGGCTAGAGTTAGTATCAACGATACCGATAACTGGGATACCTAGGTTTTTAGCTTCTTTAATAGCGATTGCTTCGTGATCTACGTCTACAACGAAGATAGCATCAGGTAGGCCGCCCATATCTTTGATACCGCCTAGTGAACGCTCAAGTTTTTCCATATCGCGGGTACGCTCTAGCGCTTCACGCTTGGTTAGCTTCGCAAAAGTACCATCTTCTGATTGCTTTTCTAGCTCTTTTAGACGGTTGATTGACTGGCGTAGTGTTTTCCAGTTAGTCAACATACCACCTAACCAGCGATGGTCAACGTAAGGCATACCAGCACGAGCTGCCTGCTCACGTACGATACCGCTTGCAGCACGTTTAGTACCAACAAACAATACTTTGTTTTTCTTAGCAGCTAGGCCGTTTACGTAAGTCAACGCTTCGTTGAACGCTTTTACGGTGTGCTCTAAGTTGATGATATGGATTTTGTTACGTGCGCCAAAGATGTATGGACCCATTTTTGGGTTCCAAAAACGTGTTTGGTGACCAAAGTGAGCGCCAGCTTGTAGTAAGTCGCGCATTTCGATTTTGGTTGGATTCTTTGTAGCCATGATAATATATCCTATTGGTTGGGTTATGCCTCCACATCACAAAAACAGCCTATTTGGCGACACGCATCTGCTACTGACTAGTCTTTATTACTAAAGCCCTAATGGTTCGCAAATTAATCAAGTCGCCAAACACCCAGCAATTTTTTGCCATGATGTGTGTGTCATTGGTTGGTTTCAAAAATAAGCCATTGTACGTTTAAACTAATTATATCTAAACTATGAAAATAGCTGCGCTATATTTTATCACATAATACCTTAAAGTCTCCAGCAGTTTATTCATAGTGCCTCAATACGTTACAGACACAGTAGATCGGTAGTGCAATAAAAAAAGCGACACATTCGTATCGCTTTTTATTTCTGGCTTTAGACTTTATATGAATGGTTTCATCTTAGATTATGCAATACAGATACCAATCACAGCCTTGTAACCGCGCCATGTGAATGGCGTGATATAGCTTTGGCGATCTCTAGGTAAGTAAGACACACTTGGTGCGCTTTCAACAATCTGCGGCGGAGAGATAATGAATTCAGAACCAAATTCTGTACGGGCATTACCAGAGATAGTATTGGCCATTTCACCCAGCAAGTCTTTCATCATCGTGATCGAAGAGTCAGGCTCACCCATCACATTTATCACTTCTCGCAACATTACGCTTGGTGCACTGACATAGACACAGCCTTCAAGAGGCCCTGATATCTTAATGACACCACTATAATCAAAACCAATTGCCGTTTTATTGTTGTTCAAATAAGGGGTATCGATAGATACTTCTGAGCCGTCGATCTGCGCAAAGAACGCATTGATCGAGCTTAGAAACACACCCAACTTTTCTACTTTAAACATAATATATTAATATCCATCTGTATTACGTGGTGGCAGTATTAGTCCTGCAAACAAACCACAATCTCGCCAACTTGTGAGTGCCAAGTGATGGGAATGATAAAAGAACGCTCATCGTTCGGCAACACAATACTTTGCGGTGCGCCTTTGAACACAAACGGCACAGAGATATGAAATTCAGAGCCGAACTCTTTACGCGCATTACCCGAAATCGTGTTGGCAACTTCACCAGCCAAATCGATGTAGTTTTCCTCACTCTTATCAGCTTCACCCATGCTATCCAATATTGAAGACAGTAATTGACGAGTTGCCGAAAAATACACCACGCCTTTTTGTCCACCTGATATACCAATAACACCTGTATAATCGTGGACTTTTGGCTGTTTGTTTTCTAACAAGTAAGGCGTATCAGCAATTAGCTCTTCTCCACCAAACTGATTAAAATAGTTACTAATAATACTCAAAAAAATCTGTAGCTTTTGTTCTTTCATAATGACATCTGCTTTAATCGATGAATGGTATTAGTCTTGCATCAGCTCATACAAAGACTCCACGAGCTCCTCTTCTGAGAAAGGCTTGCACAAGAAACCGCTGGCACCTAGTGATAAAGCTTCGATACCAGTGGCCTTATCAGACAACGCTGATACGACCAAAATACGTACATCAGGATCAATCGCAATGATTTTTTCGATACACTCAAGTCCGTCCATTTGTGGCATGGTCAAGTCCATGGTGATCACGTTAGGACGATGAATGTTAAATTTTTCAATGGCTTGAACGCCGCTAGTCGCTGTTGCAACCAGCATAAACTTTCCTGAGTCGTATGCGCGCTGAATACGGTTTCTGATAATATTTGAATCATCAACAATCATTAATTTATGCATAACTTCTCTATTACCTTTAATGAAATGCTTGTCGTCCCTGACAATATCGTTACTGTTTTTAATTAAGCTTTTGGTAAAGTAATGACAAACCGTGTCATTTGACCCAGCTCACTATTTACGTTCAGCTTGCCATTGTAGTCTTTTACTTGTGCTTTGATGATATCCAGTCCAACCCCGCGCCCACCATCTTCATCTGCGTTTTCTTTGGTAGAGAACCCAGAAGAAAATAACTGCTTGAGTAAATCGCCTTGACTGAGCTGGCTTGCTTCTTCCTCACTGAAGCGACCTTCTTTGCTTAGCTTATTACGGATGCTTTCATAGTCGATACCTTGGCCATCATCTTGTACTACTAGTGTGACATCTGAACCATTGTCTTGTACTTCCAAATCAATCGTACCGACTTCAGGCTTACCAGCCGAATGACGAACACTTGGGGTTTCGATACCGTGCACAACCGCGTTACGTAGCAACTGAATACTGATTTCTTTAATTGGCTTGGCAAGGTGCTCTGGTATGTGAGTTTGCGCCATTGTCGTGCTTTTTAGCTGCACATGCTTACCTTGTCTGGCAGCGATCTCTTTTGCAAACTCATTGTAAAAAGACAGTCGATCATCGTTTTCATTATCTAAATCAATTTCTAGACCACCATCAGTATCGATGCTGTTCACTGACTGATGGTTTGCAACCGGCGCTTTTGACACACTATTGCTTAAGATATCATCACTAGACGCTATGGTTGTTTTTGCTGTCGCCGCTTTAGGTGGTGCTGAGCGGTTGATGCGTTCACCCAAGGTCGCAATGGTATTTGATAGACTTAGTAAGTCATCTAAGTGTACTGCCAACTGTAAGAAATCATTACCCGATAGCTGACCTTGATTTTGCAATGCATGCAGCTTATCTTCTGCTTCTGACGCGATTTTGGTAAAGCTATGCAATTTCAACGCAGAAGCCTCACCTTTCAAGCTGTGCATTTCACGATAGATCGCATTTAGTTTGCCTTCAAGCTCGTATTGTGAGCTACCAGGGTTTTTCAAGATGTTGTTCATACGCTCGATATGCGCTTGGGTATTGCTAATGAACTCATTAATGATTTTTGGATTTACATTCAAGATAGTGGTTAACATCTCAATCTGCATATCGTTTTGCGAGCGCTCTTTTTCTAAACGCTGTTCTAAGTAAACAGCATCTGACACATCGTTGACGTTAACCAAAATACGCGCAATGTCTTTATCTTCATACACACGTGAGAATTTAAAGTCTAAGAAGCGATTGTTAAGTCCTTTATCATCAGAGCTGTTATGTAGCATCACTTTGTGCAAAGGATTTAGAGAATCTACCAATTTTTCTTTAACTCGAGGATTATAAAGCTGCTCAATGAACTGCTGAGTGGTCTTAAGATCTTTGTCAGAAATACGACCACGCAAGACGTTGGTAAAGTTTTCTCCTGCTAGCCTATCAGAGCCGACAATACCGTTAAGCGCGCGCGAGTGCTGCTGACCAATATTTAAGTCTTTGTCCAGTAGGAATAGACCTGTATTTACCGTTTCCATAATCTCTTGCGTTTCACGACGAGCCGCAAATGCCTCAGCATCCGTCTCACGTAAGCGGCGTACAAAGAAGAATACGAAGATCAAGAAGTAAGCAAAAATCGCAACAACCCCAAGTGCCTGAATTAGACGAATGGTATTGGCTTGGCGCTCTGCATCATCAAACACTTCGTTGGTCAAATCATCTAATGATTCGTTCATTAGCAAACTTGAGGTTTTTGCCTGCTCTACCGCCTGAGTCAAATCATCTGATGAATCGACCAGTACGTTATCAGCATCTTTTAAGTAAGTTTCAATTCTAGGCTCAAGTAGCTGCCATTGCTCGTTTGCCGCTTGTACATTTTCTTGCGCACTACCGCTAACGCTCGGTAATTTGTACGTTTTGCCGTCAGCATCGTCGGTAATCGTGCCGCCTTCTCCGATAGCCGTCAACGTATTGTTAATCAGTGCTGTATTCTGTTCCAAACGCTCCAATACACGCTGAATGTGCGGCGAGCTGGTATCTTCACCGTAACTGCTATCCAAATCGAACAAATCTTTAATAACTGACTGTGCGCTGTTTGCCACTTGGTTGGTCTGATCAATCAATACCGTGTTTCTTTCAAGCAAGCTTGAGGTATAGAAAGTAAATACAAGCAAAGCACCGATCAAAGACAAAAACAGTGCAATCGAAATAATCAAGCCGCGATAACGTTTGTTATCTCCATTATTTATTGTAGCCATATCAAACGTCCCTTAGTTTGCTTGTTCAGTGGTGGCAGAAGCACTAGCCGTTGGACTTGTAGTCTCACCAAGCCAGCGAGCTTCAATCTCTTTAAACTTACCTTCCGCTTTTAGCTTGGTAATACCGTCATTGATTTTGTTAATGAGCTCAGTATTACCTTTTGCCATCAAAATAACCTGCTGTGCTGATGGATTGTCTTGCCCTTCATAAGGAACGATGGTTACTTTTTGCTCAGGATGGTTTTTTGCCGTATATTGCAAGATAGGTAGATCATGCAAAATCGCATCTACTTTGCCTTGCATTAAATCTTCATACAATAAAAAGGCAGTCGTTCTGGTTGAGAAGTTGTTGTACTTACCCATTTGCTGTGCTTGATCGACCTGCTTAGAGCCTTCCATTGCAGAGATGTTTTTGCCTTGCAAATCATCTAGGCTGTTAATATTCAATTCTGGTTTTGCATACATGATGGCGGCAGGGTTAAAGAAGTAAGGCTGAGACAACCCGTACTTAGCATCACGCTCATCTTTATAAGAGATGCCTGAAATCGCTAAATCACGACTGCCCGACTCTACTGTGTCGAACATGTTTTGCCACGTTTCTTTATAAAACTCGACTTTGAACCCTTCTTCTTCGCCAAGCGCGCGAATAGAGTCAATGTCAATGCCCTGCATATTGCCATAGTCATCCTGGAACGAGAAAGGAGGCATGGTCCCTGTGGTTGCTACTTTTAAAACTGGCGCTGAATCTGGAAGGCTACTGACAAACTCCTCCTGCCCTTCTGCAGGCGTGTTCTCAGCAGCAGTACTTTCTGGTGTACTAGAGTTGCTGCATCCAAAGATACCTACGCTTAAAAAGACTGGTAATATTCGGTATAGCTGCTTCATAATCTATCCTTGAGAATTAATGTGGTTATGCAATTTAATGAATGACAATCTAGAGAGGTTAAGCAATATTCCTATAATATTTACTTACAGAAAGTTACGTTAGATAATACTTACCTAACTTTACAATTGCAATAATAATGTTTGACAGTTATATACAATTAGTTATATATACATAATAATTCATATATATCTATACAATATATATATTATTAATATTTATAGAACTTGTAGAAAAAGCTTTATCAAAAAGAAAATTTTATATACAAATTAATAGCAGACATAAAAAAGCACCCATACGCTCTAAACGTATGGGTGCTTTTTATGAGTACTTAATTTACGATGAAACCTTATACTTACTCTGCATCGTCAAGATTTAGGTTACGGTCTATCTGCCAGATTAAAAACGCACCCAAGCTCATCAGGACAAAAAGTGCAATACCGATTTTTAACACTGGATTGAGAGGGAATAAGTTTAATAATAAACCACCAAAAATACCCACTGAAAACATCAGCGAGCCTTGCAGCGCGCTTGCCATACCCGCACGCTGCTTTTGAAAAGCCAGCGCAATCGCTGAGGCGTTTGGCTGGGTCAATCCCAAGCCTGCAATACAAAAGAAAATACACGCTAGCACCAGTGGCAACCAAGCATCGGTCCCCAAAAATATACCGACAAAAAACAACGTGCCTGCAGAGAGCACCTGCATCATCGTCCCAAAGCGTAATATGCTCAAAATACGAAAGCGATTGGTCAACCACTGATTCAACTGAGTCAAACCCACAAACCCTGCTGCATTCATTCCAAACAGCCAGCCAAAGTGCGTCGCCGATACACCATAGGTATCCATGATAAGCTCAGAGGCTGAGCTGATATAGACGAACATCGCACCCATCAACAACCCTCCACCAATCGCTGGATAGTTAAAGGTTGGATCTTTTAATAAATCCCAATACTGACTAAGCACCTCTTTTGCAGGACGCACATTACGATTTTCTTCGGTCAATGTCTCAAAAAAGAAAAACTTAGTAAGCAATAAATTTAGGGCACCAAAAGCGGCCAAAAACCAGAAAATGGAATGCCAATCAAAAAACTGTAAAAATAGTGCACCAAGCGACGGCGCTAATATGGGTGCTAAGCCCATAACCAAAATCATAATCGAAAAAGCTTTTGCGGTTTGCTTGGCGGTTAGGCGATCTCTAATAGCAGCTCGGGTCACCACTGCCCCTACACAAGCGCCCAATGCCTGCATCGTTCGCCCTACAAATAATACATATTCATTGTCAGTGGTCGCACAAAGAATGGACGCGATCACATATAGTGTCATACCTATGTATAAAGGCTTAACACGGCCAACACGATCACTAAAAGGGCCATAAAATAACTGCCCGAATACCAAACCCAAAAAATACGCTGGCACAGAGTTGGCCATAAATGCCGTAGATACGCCAAAATCATCTGCCATTGATGGTAGCGCAGGCAGGTACATATCAATGGATAACGGTCCTACCGCAACCATTAATCCCAGCATCATAATCCATGCAACAGGCAGATCAGCAGAACGTACTCGTTCGGAGGCGATAGGTTTATTTGGGAGAGAGGACTTTGGGGCAGACATAGTTAGACCATTTATATAGTGATGATTACTTAAGCGCTTGTAAGATGCATGAAATAGATATTTTAACGACAATAGTGCATCTTTATCTAAATCTGTGCAAGCGGACAGTGTTATATCGTGCTGTCCACTCGTATTTCAATAGCCATAAGGGACTAATGAAACAAGCCTTAACAACTAAAAACAATCAACGTAATTTATCAAAATATGTCTGGCGTACTTTTAATCTAAGTACTGAGGCCGAAATTGTCTCAGATAAAATCCTTAAGACAATATCTACCAAAACTGAGAAAGTTTTAGCGGAACTGACGTTTGCTAAATATGGTGCTGGCTTGCTTTGCTTTTCTAAGGGCCAGCTTGCGATTGCGTCCAAGCATCATCTTAATTTGCCAGATTTTTTCTTTATATAAGGTAGTTGCAGGCTGCTCATACATCGCATTGATTACGCGTTTGCTCGCTAGCACAGCGTCAGGAGAACGCTCAGCAAACTCAGCCGCCAGCTGCCGTGCTTGCTCAAGCGGCGCCTCACTACAATGACTGATTAATCCTAATTCTTTGCCGTCATTGGCATTAATGATGCGCGCAGTCATGGCAAGCTCTTTGAGAACGTCTTCTCGTACTACCCCAAAGGCCGATTGCGTCAATCCCATGTCCGGTACCAAACCCCATTTGGCCTCCATAATAGACAGCTGACAATCTGGGTGGCTAATACGCACATCACAGGCCAAGGCCAATTGTAGCCCAGCGCCAATACAGTAGCCTTCTAGTACAGCAATAACGGGTACTGGCAGATCACGCCATATTAAGCAGACGCGTTGAAACGAGCTTTGCCAAGGCTTAATAAGCTCCCAAATGGCAAAGACTTGGTTTTTTGGATGGTTTAAATCCCCTAAATCAATACCTGCACAGAATGTGCCTTCTGCACCATTTAAAATAACCGCGCGTATCGTTTTGTCTTTGCTAATGCGCTCTGCCACCATAATCAGCTCATCTATGACTTGAAAGCTCATGGCATTTTTTTTATTTGGACGATTTAAGGTGACCGTTAATATATTGTCTACGACACGCACTTGTAATGTTTCATACTGGTAACTGGCAACCACGTTCATAATAATCCTTATTAATGAATAAAGTAACTATAGTAATGATGGTCACAATATTAGCAGGCTTAACCCTACTCTACCGTAGCAATAACTGACTGCTACGATACTGTATCAAGCGTCTACCTTTTAATATTCGCACATTATCTGGCCGCTAGTGATCGGTATCGTATGCAATTCACTTATTACATCGCATAATAACGGTCCGATTGCCTGCTCTAAATCATTTTCCACGTCATGTCATTTTCGCTCAAACGATGATAGTTGAGCTGAGGGTAAGCCGATAAATCCACGTTTTGTAAATTATTCAGTGCGGTAAGTAGTGCCTCATAATATGGCTCAATCATCGCAAATTGTACCGGTGTTGTATGCTGTACATTCAATAAGCACTTATCCTCCAAGTCTTGGCTGGCCTGACGTAGCTGCGGCACTCCTGTATAACGACTGCCTCCCAATATGCGATGGGCAATTTGTGCCAACAAGTTACGATCACGAGCTTCCCATGCTTGAGTCAGTGCTTGCTTTTCCTCGTTAATCGTATCGAGCATCATAATGATGAGCTTGGCTGCCAAATCAGGTTTGTTTGCTGAGCGAGTAAGCGCATCTTGCCAGTCTAAAATATCAGACGTATCCATTGTACTGAGGTTTTTTTGATGGAGGTTGTGATCCGTTTGCTCATATAGCCTTTTATCCATATTCGCTGTTATGTCTTCAGCAGAATTATCTGTCGGTTCTTTTGGTGGATATAATAATGATTCTTGCCCTTGCTTATGTAAGCGTAAGCTCTCATAGCGAGGCTGGTTCTCACGGGTAGCCTCTCGTCTATAATCGTCACGTGGCTGACTGTCACGCAAGTAGTCATCACGGATTTTTTTCAGTGATAATGGTCGAGTGACTTTTGGCGGTTCTGTGATTTCAGTCCTATTACGAACGCTTTCATTGTCTTTGACCATCGGATAAATAGCGGTCTTTTGATCTGAAAGCGACGTCGATTGTTCTGTGATGTGTATATTTTCGGAGTCGGTATTTTGTAAATCGATGCTTTGCAAATTAGAAGCTTGCAAATCAGTATCAGCCAATGCCGTTATTTGCGGCGTGGTGTTTTGGCGTCCTAACCATTTCTGTAGCACTTGTAACAATTGAGGTTGACTGATGGGCTTGCCGACGTAGTCGTTGATACCACTGGCGATAAGCTTATCACGCTCATCAGCTAGGCCATGGGCTGTCAAGGCGATAATAGGAATACGGCTATCAGCCGCTTCAATACTCCGAATTTGCTTCGCTGCTTCATGACCTGACATACGCGGCATTTGGATATCCATAAATATCAAATCGATATGATTTTTGTCTTGGGCAGCGATTTTATCGTCGATCCCCATATCTTCAGCATGAAATGTTTTGCTTGATTTTTTATTGACCTCATCACGTGTCTCGGCTTTTGAGAGTTGCGTTTTACTCGATAGACTTTGCTTATCATTTTTAGCAGATTTGACATTTTTGGTTTGCTGTTTGCTGATAATCTCTATGGCATCAAAGCCGCTACTCGCTGTAATGACTTGTATGCCAAGCTCGCTCAATAGTGCATCAAGTACCAATAGATTTGGCAGATGATCATCAACTGCTAGCACGGTAATCCCTTTCCAGCGCGGCTCTTGTAAGCTCTTAGGCATACTACGGTTTTGTGTATCGAGCATCGCGTATAGCTGTCTTTTGTCTAAGGGCTCATACAAGATATTGGCTTGATAGCGGTTTAGCAGTGCTTGGTCAGCTGCCACTTGATAGCCAAACACGGCAAGTTTGCCTTGATAATGGAGACGGATTTGCTTGAGTAACGCCATCATATCGTCTTGCGTGTCATCATCAACGATGACCCAATCCCAAAAGTTGCCATGCTCTTTGAGCGACTCAAGCACCCCTGGCAATGAATTGGCTTGAGTGAGCTTAATCGGTAAGTACTGCAAGCTGGCCTTCAACACTTGTATTGAGGCCGTATGACTGATCCAAACCAAGACGTTGAACTCATCAGTCTCGCTTGCAAGCGGTGCCAATACTGGCAGCTCAATGGTCTGACCAGTTGGTGCCTCTAGCACATCGACATGGGCTGGCATACGGAACCAAAACGTCGCGCCTTGATTGGCGATGTTCTCTTGAGCGTTGTCATGAAAGCCGATATCGCCGCCCATGAGACGCGTTAATTGTTTGGAGATAACCAGACCCAACCCCGTACCACCATATTGGCGCGTGATTGACGGATCACCTTGGCTAAAGCTTTGGAACAGCATTTTTTGGTCAGCAAGCGAAATGCCTTTACCACTGTCTTGCACACTGATCATCAGATAGTTATCACGATGATCGTCCAAGCTGACCCGTACGACCACATCGCCACTGTCTGTGAATTTGATGGCATTCCCCACGATATTGGTCAATACCTGCTTGAGGCGCAGCGCATCGCCATTGATACGCATGGGCACGTCGTTATAGAACAAGACAGCCATACGTAGACCTTTCTCCGCAGAGACAGGAGAGAGCATATCAACCACATCATAAATGGTGTCATACAAATCAAACTCATGACGATCAAGCACCAACTTGCCCGCCTCAATCTTAGAGAAATCCAAAACATCATTGACCAAGGCAAGTAGGTGAGCTGAGGATTTGCGGATAGTCTGTACGTATAAATCCTGTTCAGGATTGAGCTCACCGTGACGCGCTAATAAGTTAATAAAGCCATCGATACTGTTCAACGGCGTGCGCAGCTCGTGGCTGATGTTGGCCAAAAATGCGGATTTGGCTTGGCTGGTTGAGATGGCAGCATCACGCGCATTTCGAATAGAGATGTTTTGCATTTCCATCTCATCAAATGCCAAACGCAGATCGTCTTCGGTTTGCTCGGCATGATCCTTGAGCTCCTGAAAACTTCTATGGAGGCGACGAAATGTCTTGACCAAATCTTGCTGTAATAAATTAAGCTCACCATCTGACTCTACTGGTACAGGCTGATATAAGTTATCAACATGGGTACGTTGTAATTGCAAACGCAGCTCATAGATAGGTGCAATCCAACGCTTTGAGTAAATATTTAAGCTGAGTAATAAAATCAGAATGGTAAACAGACCGGTAATCACCAGCGCCATCGCAATACGATAACGGGCGATATAAAGTGGCTCGTTGTCCATATCGACCAGTAGCCACAACGTCTGCCCCTCAAACTCACCCAACACGCTGCCATATGCCGTGCCTACAGGCGTTGGTTTTTGCGATAAAAACTTTGCTGAGTCACTGATTAGCGGCCATTTCTCGTTCAGACCATAGCCTACGGTCGCCAATACTTGATTGCCTTCATTGATAACAGCAATACGCTGTACATGCTGCTCAGACTGCATACGCCCGAGTTTATCCTGTATGCTTTCGAGCGTTGTCATCGCACTCTGTGATGCCTCATCTGTGTTGCTTTTTGCTTGCTGACGTTCTTGCTCCAACAAATCAGGAATCAGCTCTGCAATGACTGGTGTATAACGAATCAATACCGCCTCAGCCAGTGCCTCTTGCTCTGAATCGCTCGCACGCATGGTTTCGTGAAATACCAAAATACCCCCTACCGCCGCCAACACGCAGATGGGTAAAAACACCAACAGGATCAGCTGCCCATAGGCACTGCTGGTATTGAAACGTTTTTTATATGCCATGCTCGCTCTACTCTCTACGAAAATGCTGTCTGTGAATTTTGTTACGGTCTCTACGCTACCATAAAAAATGCTTAAGCTTGCTAGCTTGTTTTTTAATGATACGCCTTTTATGGCTCAAGATTATCTTAACAGGATTCTATAAATGGCGGTTAAACATTAGAGTTCGGCCAAATAGTCACTTTGACTAACAGACTTTTGATAAGGCGTACTCAATGTTGGCTTGCTCTATCACAAACTCACTTTATCAAGAAACAGCGTCGCTACACTACCAAATAGATTGATGCCTCACTCAAAAAATGACCAGTCATAGGCTAACCCAGTGGCCATTATTCTTTTATGCAATAAGCGCAGCTAGCAACAAAATGATATAATGACGCAACTTTTTATTTGCCACAATAGATGGTTTACCCTCATGATGAATGAGAGCGTACGCTACTGCCGTTAAGTTTTGGTTTATCTGTCACTATAAGCCAATACACAAAACGCTTGTCTCAAATGATGATCAGACAATAAAAAATAGTGATTCGATCACAGCCTATCGCCCAAAAAATATTTTAGAAAATAAATAAGGATTTCTTATGTCCGCAACGGCCATGTCAAACGCTAACTTTATCACTCAAGTCACCAAGCTTGCCGATTGTGTTGGTCAAACGCCACTGGTTCAATTGCAGCGCCTACCTGAACAAGAGCATATCGAAAATGGCGCCACATTATTAGCCAAATTAGAAGGCAATAATCCCGCAGGCTCTGTAAAGGATCGCCCTGCTTTTAATATGATTTATCAAGCAGAGCAGCGCGGTGATATCAAACCCGGCGATACATTGATTGAAGCCACCAGCGGCAATACTGGCATTGCATTAGCTATGGTCGCGGCGATGCGCGGCTATCCAATGACATTACTGATGCCAACCAACTCTACTCAAGAGCGTAAAGATGCCATGATTGCTTACGGCGCGACGTTGATTGAAGTCGATGAAGGCATGGAAGCGGCACGTGATTTGGCATTGCAGATGCAAGCCGATGGTAAAGGCATCGTACTGGATCAGTTTAATAATCCTGACAATAGCCAAGCGCATTATCTCACCACAGGGCCTGAGTTGTGGGCACAAACTGACGGTAAGATCACCCACTTTATTAGCTCAATGGGTACCACTGGCACCATCACTGGTGTCTCACGTTATTTGAAAGAGCAAAATCCTGACATCAAAATTATCGGTTTGCAGCCTGATGAAGACGCGTCTATCGCTGGTATTCGCCGTTGGCCTGCGGCATATATGCCGGGTATTTTTGACGCAGACTTGGTCGATGAGATCATGGATGTCGATCAGCGTATCGCTGAAGTCTACATGCGCAAACTGGCAAAAACTGAAGGTATTTTTGCTGGGGTATCTTCGGGCGCAGCTGCATGGGCAGCGACCCAAGTGGCAAAAGCAAACCCTAATGCCGTCATTGCCTTTATCGTCTGTGATCGTGGAGACCGTTATTTATCGACAGGTTTATACAATGTTGATGACAGTCATATCGATAATGATGCAGATAACGCAGCATAGTAAGCTTATAAAAATGCAGGATTCTTTATGTCACAAGCTCTACCGTCCGACCCTATACTAGTTTTCGATATCGAGACGGTCGCCGATATCGATGGCGCACGGCGTATTTATCCGCAGTTGGCTGCACTGAATGATGAAGACACCTTAAGCGCACTGACAGCCATCCGCATGCAAGAGGCAGGACACGATTTTATGCGCTTGCCATTGCAGCGCATTGTCTGTATTTCCGCTTTATATATCAAAGATGGCAAGTTATCGCTATTTTCATTGACCGCGGATAAGTTTAGCGAAAAAGACATTCTTGCCAAGTTTTTTCGGGCATTCAGTGATCTTGAGACCTTGCCACAGCTCATCAGTTGGAATGGTTCAGGTTTTGACATACCTGTACTGATATATCGCGCTATGCAATATGATTTATCAGCGCCATGGCTGTTTGAAGAAGGTGAACGTATCAAAAATATGCGCTTTGATAACTACGTCAATCGTTTCCATACGCGTCATCTTGATTTGATGGACAGATTTAGTCAGTACGGTGCCAGTCGCCGCGAAGCCATGGATATCGTCGCCAGTTTATATGGATTACCAGGCAAAACTGACGTTGATGGTAGCATGGTGGGCGCGCTCGTCAGTAGTGGTGATTGGCAGACACTCTCCATCTATTGTGAGTCTGATGTGATGAACACTTGGCTTATCTATCTTCGTTGGCTACGTCTGACAGGAAAGCTGTCCTCACCAGACTTTGATGCTTGGCAACAGCAGAGCTACGACTATCTAGCACAATATACCCAAGCCGATGGTAGCCCAAGACATCAAGAGTTCATCGCTGACTGGTCATCGGCACCCAAATTATAGAAACCGTATTATTAGCAGTTTGTTATTCTCCTCTTATAGTTATTTATTATTAAGGCAGGTTTATGCAACCCACCGACTCCAAAACCTCAATAGCCAATTCTGCTCCGCAGAACGGTGTTACTCAAACGAATGATAGCCAAAAGATTGCCATTCCACCCAGCAAGAAAAAATCTAAGCCATCATCAAAAACGCGCCGCCGTCTAAAAGATGCAGAGCCGATTCCATTTAACATTGATGGTTTGTCACATGATGGTCGCGGTGTTGCCATCTATGGCAATGGTTTTGGGGTTGATGATGGCCACGCTGAAGATAAGCATGGCAAAAAAATATTTGTAAGCTTTGCTCTACCGGGTGAAAGCGCACTGGTCAAAATAACCAATAGCCGTGCCAGCTTTGAGGAAGGCGATGCAATCAGTATTACTGCTAACCCAAATCCTGAGCGTGCTGTGCCGCCTTGCCCACATTTTGGTGTTTGCGGTGGCTGCAACTTACAACACTGGCAGCCCGATGGGCAGATAAATTTTAAGCAGTCCGTACTTGCTGAGATGCTCATGCATCAAGCCAATGTAGAACCTGATAACTGGCTAGCACCTGTCGTAGGTGATCGTCTTGGCTATCGCACCAAGGCTCGTCTAGGCGTGCGCTATGTCGTCAAAAAAGAAACCGCGCTGGTCGGCTTTCGTGAGCGCTCAAGTAACTTTTTGGCAGAGCTCAATGAGTGCCATATCTTAGACCCACGCATCGGTTTTGAGATTGAGAACTTAAAGACGCTCATCAGCACGCTAGAGAGCCGTGACAAGATTGCTCAGCTTGAGCTTGCGATGGGTGAGCAATTGCCAGAATTGCCTGACGGCAATCAACCTGTTGCACTAATCGTGCGTCACTTAGAGCCGCTGTCAGAGGCTGATATAGACAAATTAAAAGCATTCTTTGCAGCGCGCAATTGGCAGCTATATCTACAGTCAAAAGGCGCTGATAGTATTGAACGTATCGCTTTGACAGAGGCAGATGATCTAAGCGAGCAGTTTGGTCGCTTGTATTATCAACTGCCAGAATATGATTTGACCTTTGAATTTATTCCTACTGACTTTACCCAAGTCAATTTATCTGTCAATCGCCAAATGACTAAGCTGGCTTGCGACTTATTAGATTTAAAAGCAGGTGAGCGAGTACTGGATCTGTTTAGTGGTTTGGGTAATTTTAGCCTGCCGCTAGCACGTCTCGTTGGTGAAACAGGTTCTGTGGTGGGTGTCGAAGGTAGTGAGGCCATGACCAAGCGTGCGGCTGACAATGCTCGTCGTAACGGTATCAGCAATACTGAATTTTATAGTCAAGATTTGACAAAAGATTGCACTGACAAACCTTGGGCCAATCAGGGTTTTGACGCCTTACTCATCGACCCCCCGCGCTCTGGTGCTTGGGAGATTATGCAGTATTTGCCAAAATTCAACGCTGAGCGTATCGTCTACGTTTCTTGTAATCCAGCAACCCTCGCCCGTGATACCAAAGCATTACTAGAGCAAGGGTATCGCTTGACGCATGCGGGTGTCATGGATATGTTCTGCCATACTGGACACGTCGAGTCTATCGCTCGTTTTGAAAAAGTAGACAGCTGATTTTTATACGTATCTTATAATTCGTAATAGCCTCTTAAGTAGCCGTATTATGACCGCAACACTGAATCCAAGCTTGGATAATATTTTGCCCATAGCTCACGACTATTTCACATAATTAACCACAGTCATTACAGAGCCTCGCTTGATTTGTCTTTTCAAAGTGAGATAATAGTAAACAATCTTCTTATACTGTATATCGCCGTATAAGCAGCATTTGTACTCGTAGCTTTATATATTTACGCGCATTTTATGGCTGCTAAAAATCAGATTTTTAGCAGTTGTATTGGTTTATAGCTAGCACTTTATGAATCGTTCATTCAGAGTGTGTGCATAGTAGATGAGGTTATAATCAATTCAAAATAGCTAAGAGGAGTCGGCTATGGTAAAAATTCGTGAGGGGTTACCGTTGGTGGATGGACAAACCACGCAGGCCGACAGTGCCACACTGGCGGCGCAATTGGTAGCGAGCCAACGCTCTCACCAATCTGCCAACAGCTACGCCCAGATTCCTCTCGATATCAAATACCAGCTGTCAACTCACAAGCTACATACTACGTTTGATCGATCAGCGGCACATACTTATGATGGCCTCGATCCCGCGCTTGAAAACGAGTATCTGGACAACACCTATACGCTCTCAGATGAAGAGCTCGAATCCATTGATTTAGATCAAGCCAATATCGATGTACCTACGTGGCTCGACAATGTGGCGAAGCGTATCGGACAAGAGTCTGTACCTCATCTGAGTGCTGCTTGTGAGTTTATCCGTAGTCACATGAATACTAGCGAATCTGAGCGCTCAGGTGCTTACGTCACTGGTATTGGCATGACAGACATATTGACCTATCTCTATCAAGATGAAGATGCGCTTGTTGCTGCCATGCTATATCGCAGTGCACGCAAATCCATCATTAGTCTTGCTGAAGTTGAGAAAAATTTTGGTGCGGATATCCTAGCCCTTGTTAAAGACACTTTAGCAATGGGGAAACTCTCAGAGATTATTGAGAGCAATAAACGCTTAGAAGATCATTTCGTCAATAATCAGCGTGACCAGCTATCAAATATTTATAGCATGCTCATTTCTGTCACCAACGACGTGCGTGTGGTACTCATTAAGTTGGCAGAGCGTACCTTTGCCATGCGTGAGTTGACGTTTTCTAGGCCAGAGCGTCAAACTCGTGTCGCGCGTGAGGTCATGACTATTTACGCCCCATTAGCGCATCGCCTAGGTATCGCGCAGCTTAAATGGGAGCTTGAGGATCTGGCGTTTCGCTACCTTGCGCCCGATAGGTACAAAGAGATTGCCAAGCTACTGTCCGAAAAGCGAAGCGAACGCGAGTCTTATATTCAGCGTGTAGAAGACAAGCTCAATGAGGCATTAGCGAATGCTGGCATTGAGGGCGAAGTATCCGGACGCGTCAAGCATATCTATTCTATTTACCGCAAAATGAAGCTCAAAGGTTTATCCTTTGACCAGCTTTATGATATTCGTGCATTACGAGTATTGGTCAATAATCCTTCAGACTGTTATCACGTCTTAGGCTTGGTACATGGTTTGTGGCGTTATATTCCTGAGCAATTTGACGATTATATTACCAACCCAAAGTCAAACGGCTACCGCTCACTACATACCGCCGTCATTGCCGAAAACAAATCGCTTGAAGTGCAAATTCGTACTCAGGAGATGCATTTTGAGGCGGAGCTTGGCATGTGCGCACATGTCAATTACAAAGAAGGCCTGAAGAATAAAAAAGACAATTACTTAAATCAAAGAATCAGCTCGCTACGTCAGCTACTGTCTATTAACAACGAGACCCGTAACCAGCCGCGCTCAGCTGTCATGACAGGCGAAGAGCTAGATGACATGGAGTTTGACGAAGAAGAACAACTCGTTGATTTTGATGAGCTCGAGCGTATCTATATTTTCAGCCGTGACGGCGACATCACCGAGCTACCAAAAGGTGCAACCGTTCTCGATTTTGCCTATTATGTGCATACCCAAGTTGGTAACCGTGCACAGGCAGCCCGAGTTAATCAGCGCTATGTGCCATTGACTTATCAGCTAAAAACAGGGGAACAAGTTGAGATCATCACTAAGGCATCGCGTGAGCCCAATCGTGATTGGCTAGTCGCCTCACTGGGCTATATTCATACCAATCGCGCACGCTCAAAACTGCGTCAATGGTTCAACAAACAAGACCGTGATAAGAATATTGAAATAGGTCGTCAGATGCTTAGCAAAGAGCTTGAGCGCCTATCCGTGCATCCCAATAGCATTGACTTAAATGACTATATCCAGCATTTCCATGTCAATACGACCGATGATATTATCGTGGGGCTCGTCACAGGTGATATCGGTCTCAACCAGCTAACCAGCCATATTTCTCGGCAGCTACATCTAGAACCCGAGATACCACCAGAGAACTTTGCACCGCACGTCGATACTAGAGATGCGAGCAAGCTCGATGCCTACAAAATCCGTATCGACGGTCTGGATAATATTGAAATCAATTTAGCAGGCTGCTGCCATCCTGTACATGGTGAGCCAATTGCCGGATACATTACCTTATCGCGAGGTGTCAGCGTTCATAACCGCGGTTGCCCTGAGTATCTGCGTTTGGTCGAGCGTGATCCTGAGCGCAAAATAGAGGCAGCTTGGCAAGTACAATCTGGTCGCTATCAGCCAGTTGATATCCACGTAGAGGCGTATGACAGACGCGGCCTGTTGCGTGATTTGACACAGATTATTGATAAAGAGAACGTCAATATCCGCAAAGTTGAAACGCTTAGTAACGATGACAATATCGCCTTTTTGAAATTTCATATCGAAGTTTCAGGGCTAGCGCATCTATCTAAGTTACTGGCGAAACTAGAGCAACAGCACGGTGTCTTACATGCTCGTCGCGCTGTGGCTTAGTTGAAATGCTAAGCTACCAATTATTCACTCAAAAATAGAGTTGTCATAAAACATCATGCCCGAATTGCCAGAAGTAGAAACCACCAAGACTAGCCTTGCACCATTATTAGGACAACAGGTGATTGACATAAAGGTCTTTGAACCCAAGCTACGTTGGGCGATGCCAGATGACTTAAGTAGTCTGGCTGACTGCACGTTAGATAGCGTTGAACGCCGAGCAAAATATCTTGTTCTTAAATTTTTGCCCACAGTGCTTAATGATAATGATGCCATGGTATCCCCACTTAAGCTTTTGATTCATTTAGGCATGTCAGGTAGTTTACAGCAGCACAGTTATGGCACTGACAAACGTAAACATGATCATCTAATAGTAGTATTTAGGGATTCTGAAAATGCAAAGTCTCAGCTACATTATTACGATCCAAGACGATTTGGCTCAGTATTATGGTATGAAGATTACGGTAGCAAATTACTGGACCACTTGGGCCCTGAGCCACTCTCAAAAGATTTTACCGCAGAATATCTTTATAACGTTATTCAACGTAATAACTTATCCGATAAAGATCATAACAATACAGGCTCTAACAAAAAACCATCGACCAAACGAGCACAGTCCATCGCACGAGCTATCAAATCTGTCATTATGGAACAAAAAGTCGTGGTAGGTGTCGGTAATATCTATGCGACGGAAAGCCTCTACCTATCAGGCATACATCCCGCTACCCCAGCGAACCAACTTTCATTTGACCAACTTGTTGTTTTGGTTGATCATATTAAAGACATTCTAAAAAAAGCCATTGAACTTGGTGGCTCAACGCTACGAGATTTTACAGTCGCGAGTGGTCAAACGGGTTATTTTCAGCAGACTTTAAATGTTTATGGTAGACAAGGAGAGCATTGCCTAAAATGCGATACCATTCTAGAAAATGTTAAGCTCAATGGTAGAGCCAGCGTTTATTGTCCAAATTGTCAGCCGCTAGCTTAAGCTTAATTAGTGGTCATATGATTTCTTACCTTAACTAAAGACAAATCTGCTACTATTTTCAAAATAAATACAATCTAGTTTGATATATTTTTTTACTCACATAAGAATATCCCATGTATTCTTGTTGCTTATTGGCGTACATCTTGCTTTAATAGTGCTAGCGCTTACAAAAATAGTGCGCACTATTTATTCTTCTGTAATACTTACCTTACCTGTCGTTGCCGCGATATTCCTATTTGGAGACAGCAGCAGCCATTAATCATACTAATTGTAAATTTTAGGATATCGTTATGACGGTTAAAGCCACAAACAAACGCGCAGTTAAGCAAAAGTTGTTTCCTGTCTTTACTTCCTTAGCGTTAATGGCTGCTAGTATGCAACCTACTTTTGCAGCCATAGAAATAGACGAAACTGACTTTGGCCCTTCGTATGAGACGATGGTAGTAGATACGATTGTTGGTAAACCATTACAACTGGTCAATGCTGTGGCTGGTACCGCCGCCTATATCGTGAGCCTACCCTTCTCTCTTATCGGTGGAAATGCCGATCAAGCGCAGCAAAAATTATTTGTTGAGCCTTGGGATGCTATGGGAAGATGTTTAGGCTGTACAGTTGCAGAAGACAACTATTATAAATCACAAGTTATTGACAATAATACTGTGCGTATTGTCGTTGACCAACCATCAGAGATTTTGATTAATACCAACGATTACGTGGTTGTCACGCCATAAACTACTGTGTTTGATCGTTTTTAGCATAAATCACAAAATATGACTTTGTGAATAGACAATAGAAAAGGCTAACGTAAAGTTAGCCTTTTTTGTTACCACTAAACCGTACGTTATTATTTTACAATATGAGTATTACTTAATTTGGCACTGATTTCACGCAGTAACTGTACTTCTTCTGATGGCTCTACTACAGCTTCCTCTACAGCTTCCGTACGACGCATTTTATTTACTAGTCTCACCATCATAAAAATAATAAAAGCTAAAATTAGAAAATTAATGAGTACAGTGATGAAGCTACCATATGCTAATACAGGAACGCCAGCTTCTTTGAGTGCATCGTAGGTCATAGCAACCCCATTAGGCACATCACCCAATACTAAAAGCATATTTTTAAAGTTAATCTCACCCCCTGCAATGAAAGCGACAATTGGCATAATGATATCATCTACCAATGATTTAGTGATGGTAGCAAAAGCCCCACCAATGATCACACCAACTGCTAAGTCCATCACATTGCCTTTTAGAGCAAACTCTTTAAATTCTGAAACCATACTCATCGTATTCTCCTCAAGAATTATCTATAGGCGTATAGATATTTTATATAATCAGTATCATACTTCACTCTAACGTTAATCATTGAACACATCAAAACTAATGTTCATTTTGTATTTATTTTTTAAAAATTACAACAAAAAAAAGCAGTATAAAGTGAACCACTATAGCTCCCCCTATACTGCTAATTCTTTAACTACTTCGATGTCTAAAGGACATTAAATTTTGGTGTTGAAAATCAACGCTCTAAAAAATTGAGTAGTTTATACTGTCGATATTATGCGTTTTTCTTACTACGGCCGTGACGCTTACGCTCACTTTCAGTCAGATAGCGTTTACGGATACGTACTGCTTTTGGTGTTACTTCAACTAGCTCATCATCTTGAATAAACTCAAGCGCTTGCTCAAGCGTGAACTTAACTGCTGGCGTCAACGTCAACGCTTCATCAGTACCACTAGCACGTACGTTGGTAAGCTGCTTACCGGTTGTTGGGTTAACCGTCATATCATCGTTACGAGAGTTAAGACCAATAATCATACCCTCATAAACTTCAAGCTGTGGCTCAGCAAATAACTTACCACGTTTTTGTAGGTTAAACAGTGCAAAGCCTAGGCAGGTACCATTTGCCATAGAAACCAATACGCCGTTTGAACGACCACCCACATCACCGATCTTTTGTGGACCGTAATGCGAAAAGCTTGACGTCATGATACCACTACCTGAGGTCAGTGTTAAAAACTCAGAACGGAAACCGATCAAACCACGAGCTGGTACTGTTGCTTCAATACGCATACGGCCTTTACCATCGAGCTCCATATTGGTCATTTCGCCTTTGCGTAGACCAACCTGCTCCATGATAGAACCCTGATGCTCTTCTTCGATATCGAAGACAACGTTTTCATACGGCTCTTGTAGCTTGCCATCAACTTCTTTTACGATAACTTCTGGGCCTGAAACACCCATCTCGAAGCCTTCACGGCGCATGTTTTCAATAAGTACAGATAAATGAAGCTCACCACGACCTGATACTTTGAACTTATCTGGAGATTCAGTATCTTCTACACGTAGTGCAACGTTATGAATCAACTCACGCTCAAGACGCTCACGAATATTACGTGACGTGACAAACTTACCCTCACGACCAGCAAATGGTGAGTTATTTACTTGGAAATTCATTGATACGGTAGGCTGATCAACTGTTAATGCTGGTAATGCTTCAACATTACTAGGATCACAAATCGTATCTGAGATATTAAGCGCATCGATACCCGTGATACAAACGATATCACCAGCCTGTGCATCTTCAACATCAATACGATCAAGGCCATGGTAGCCCATAATTTTTAAGATACGGCCGTTACGTGTCTTACCATGCTTATCAATGACAGTAACTGGTGTATTGGTTTTAACCTTACCACGCTGGATACGACCAATACCAATCACACCAACGAAGCTATTGTAATCAAGGCTTGAGATCTGCATACGGAATGGTGCGTCTGCATCAACTTGCGGCGCCTGTACAACATCAACAATAGTTTTAAATAGTGGCGTCATATCATCAGCTAAATCATCTGCTTCCAAACCTGCAATACCATTTAACGCTGATGCATAAACCACTGGAAAATCAAGCTGCTCATCAGTTGCACCTAGATTATCGAACAAATCAAAAATTTGATCCATTACCCAATCAGGGCGTGAGCCAGGACGGTCAATTTTATTGATAACAACAATCGGCTTTAGACCTTGTTCAAATGCTTTTTGCGTTACAAAACGAGTCTGAGGCATCGGGCCATCGACAGCATCAACAACCAAAAGTACGCAATCAACCATTGACATCACACGCTCAACTTCACCACCGAAATCGGCGTGACCTGGGGTATCAACGATATTAATACGGTATTCAGTTCCTGAAGTCTGATCTGTCCAACGAATGGCTGTATTTTTAGCCAAAATAGTAATACCACGTTCTTGCTCAATATCACCTGAATCCATTGCACGTTCAGCAATATTTGCACGATCGCCAAAAGTACCAGATTGATGTAATAATTTATCAACCAAAGTTGTTTTACCGTGGTCAACGTGGGCAATAATTGCAATGTTACGCAGGTGTTTGATATCGTTCGCCATATAAAATGCTCGTGTCGTCTTAAAAAAATGCAGTAGCAATAAGCGCCGCTTGATAAACTCTTATCATCAATCAGATAAATATTGAATTTTAGATGATACACAATAAATGCTATCGCTCAGAAAATCTCAATATAATCAAATATCTATGCCGATAAATTCATCGTACAGATAGCTATGCTAATGTACATTCTGTCAATTTACAGAATGTTTGGGTGGCTAGTATAACATTATTGATTCATAAATTTATGAAATAACTTACTTTTCTCAATACATAAATAAAAAAAGCCACCCAATTGGGTAGCTTTTTTTGTAACCATATATCTAACTATACGATTAATTATCTAATACTTACTGAACAACCATATCTTTAGTTTGTTCAACAGTCATAGTTTTGTCACCAGTGATGATGGCATAAACACGACGGTTCATAGCACGACCTTCTTCAGTATCGTTTGATGCGATTGGTTGGTCATAACCATAACCAACAGTTGATAGACGGTTTGGAGCAATACCGAATTCGTTAGTTAGCATAGATTTAACAGCAACGGCACGAGCTTCAGATAGACGTTGGTTATAACGTGCTGAAGGACCAGTTTTAGATGCATGACCTTCTACACGAGCTGTAGAGTTTGGATACTCACGCATTTTTTCTGCTACTTTAGCGATTTCTGGCTTGTATTGGTTTTTGATAGCTGATTTATCGTTATCAAAGAATACACGTAGTTCCATTTTTAGCTCATCAGTAATATCTACTGGTACTGGGCAACCACGCTCATCAACCACTACATTCATTGGAGTGCCTGGGCATGCATCCATACTATCAGGTACGCCATCACCGTCAGAATCAAGGTCAGCTTCAACAACAACTACTGGAGTGTTGTCAACCATTGGCTCTTCCATTGGCGGTACAGCTACTGTAGGTGCTAGATGGCCACCAAGTACAACTTCTAGACCGGCCAAGGCCATGCCTTCCCACCAGTTGTTGTCAAAGTTATGAATCGCACGAGCTTCACCACGTAGGCTTAGTGCATCGTTGATACGATACATAGCACCTAAACCTAGGTTACCGATAGTGTCTTTAGTGCCACTAACTTTGTCACCTGAAGAGTCTTTAATCTCAAGTTTAGATTGGCCAGCACCAACTAATACATATGGCTTAAGAGCGCTATCAGTATAACCAGTGAACTCTTCGGTACCAATTAAGAAGTTACCAGAGATCATTTCTTGTTCTGCGTCGAAATTATCAGAACCGTCTTGGCGGATAGCATCAGTATCTGATACACCATACTCTACTTGGAACTGAGTAGAAGGAGTAAGTTCGATACCTAACGCTGCACCAGTGTATAAACCATCTTCTTTATAGTAGCTATCACCATTACCACTATAGTCGCCTAGTAATTCAGCTTGATCATCATCAGCGCCTTCGCTGTAGTGATAACCTAATAATAGTGGGCTAATAGTAACACCAGCATTAGCTGCTAGAGGTGCAGCTGTTACAGCGAACAGTGCTAGAGCAATTTTATTCAGTTTCATGGACTTCCTCCAAAGGATAATTTTAGTGATGCATTAAGCAAAACCGATTCTCAAGACGCTCTAAATTAGACATCTTTTACGCATTTTAGGTTACAAAGCAAAACCAATTAAGAAGTAGCTTAGCGATTATCCATTCAGTTTACAACTTTTTTCGTTAACGAGCTACACATTATTACACGATAATGTTGTAACTAAAACACAATAGCCATTCTAAGTTACTTAGAACTAACACACCTTACGCTTTTTATCTTTTGTATGTCAGTTCACGATAGATACTAAATTAACTAGCACCTATCGTTTGAACATATTTTATTACAATTAATAATTTTTCTCTATTCCTAATGCAAATTATTCACTAATTGAAACATTTTTTGACAATAGACATATATTCTGTTTATATTACAATAGTCGACTTTATTTGATATTCGAAGTAACTTATAGAAAAGTAATAATTTTGTATACTGCCAACAAACCAAAATACTAGTCTTTATCAAGTATTTTTTCTACATAATGGATTAGCTAGATATTACAAATAAGCGCGATTATTCTATTTGGAAAGTCTGAAGCCATAGGATGTAGCAATCTATGAAATCGCTTTATAAAACATCATCAAATTATCGCAGATTACTGATAGTGGTTTTACCTGTATCTACTTTTATGAAGGGAATGCTTAGTCATGATAGGCTAATATTTCGAATAAATCAGTTGTACGCTCCACTACACCAGTTAACTATATGTAATAAACGCTCTGCAATGCATTTGCAAGCTTTAAGAGCTAAAGGTAGGAATGGCTTCACTCTTGTTGAGCTGATTGTTACTGTAACGGTGTTTGCTATCATAGTAGCGATTGCAACGCCAAGCATATTGACGCAATTAACGCGTATGGAAGCCAAACGCGTCAAAACCCAATTAGAGAACGCCCTCGCTTTGGCAAAAGCTGAAAGCTATATCACTAGACAAGATGTATTGGTTTGTTTATCGAATGACGGTATACAATGCGACCGCAATAGTGACAACATGCTTATATTATTCGTAGACAAAAACGGTAACAAAAACTTCGATACAAATGCTGATACTCTAGTACTCAATCAATATTTTAATTTAAAATATAGTACACTGAAACTCAGAGTCGGAGCGGGTCGCCATTACATCAAATTTTGGGGTGATAGTGGCAAACCTCGGGGGCATTTTGGCCATATCAAGTACTGCCCCACATCTACCTATAATGATGCAATGTACCAAATTTCTTTCAATCAAAACGGTAGAGTCAGTCAGAAGCTTAATCAAGACCACCCTACCGATTGTGATGGGTAATTGAATGCGGACAAAGTAGCAAGTACATTACCTTTAAGCATTTTAATACATCGCATTTTTTACCATAACAACAGCTTGCTATAATCCTAAATCATAGCGTGTTCTATATTTAACTCATCAATACCATCGACCTAGGCAACAGTATCGATATTCCCACAAGTTAAGCCATGGCCTAAACTCAATAGATTTAAAAATGATAATCTCTTTATTGATAACGTTGTTGCTGTTGCCATAGCAGCCGACTTTGTAATGGTTGATAATCAAGCAGATGATCTATCAGATGCCGATGTAGCTTTGACCAATTATTCAGCGTTGCTTTAGTAATACCTAGGTAAGCCATTTCAAGAATATCGATACCTTTAAATACAGTTTGTCCGGTAGTACTATCCAAATGCTCAGAATCTGTAGCATTCTGCATGATTGGTATTAGCCCTACATCAGGTAAAAAGCGATACACACAATCAGGTTTGATAGTATCTTCGATGTTGTCATGCGTTAGCGTTAAGGTAAAACCCAACTCATTGAATAGGTGCTGCTCAAATTGGCGTAAACATAAACGAAGCTCATTATTCTCTAAAGGTTGCTTCAGCTGCTGTAAACTGTCCTGATAATGTTGCCACAATACCGGCATTGGATCTTCGGTCGGTAACAATCGCCACAGTATCTCATTAAGGTACAACGCCGCATATTGATGCTGCCCATTGATACTACTGTAAGGCACAGTAGAAAGTATGGCAGGGGCACTCTCTTTTTGCTCGTTATTTGTTTGAGGAGTGGTTTGCGAAGTAATCTGGATTTGAGTGAATGTCTTTAGGTCGCGTTTGCCAGTGGCAAATAGCTGTAAAGGCATAAATAACGGCGCGCCTTTTTTCCCAACACCATGTATGACACCATGCTGCTGAGAAAAAAGATAATACAATGCACGCTTTTCTTGATAAGGACGCTGATGTAATAAATAGCCAATTAACGCTTCGTTACGCATCGTTTATTACCTCAGCATTTAGCATATGGATAGCAATATTACCGCACTATCCTTGATTGCTATCAATATCCCAAACTGGTTAATGCACGTTCGTCATCAGACCAGCCACGTTTAACTTTGACCCATAGCGTTAGCATGATTTTTTTGTCAAACAGCTGCTCCATATCTTTACGAGCATCCATACCGACTTGCTTGATGCGTTGACCTTTATCACCAATGACAATGGCTTTTTGACCACTGCGCTCAACATAGATAGTTGCATCAATAAAGGTGCATGCTTTACGTGGACGCCCCGTTTTTGGATCTGTATGCGCAGGCTCATCTTTAAACGCATCGATCTGTACGGTCAAGTCGTATGGCACTTCATCACCCGCACTACGCATTATTTTTTCACGAATGATTTCGCTCGCTAAGAATCGCTCTGAACGGTCAGTGATTTGCTCTGTATCATAAATAGGTGCAGCAACTGGTAAATGTGAGGCAATCACTTCTTGCAAACGATCTAAGTTTTGGTTTTTGAGCGCCGATACTGGAACGATATCAGCAAAGTCAAAACTTTCATTAAAGGTTTCAATAAGCGGCAATACGCTGCCTTTATCTTTTAAAGTATCTGATTTATTAATGACCAATACAACAGTTAAATTGGTATCACCAAGCTTTTGCAGCGTCAATAGATCATCATCACGCCATTGATCTGAGTCAACAACGAACAATACTAGATCAACATCTACTAGAGCAGATACTGCCGCTTTATTCATACGCTCATTAATGGCACGTACTTCATTGCGATGGATGCCTGGCGTATCTACAAACACTGCCTGCATCTCATGATTGGACAAAATGCCATGAATACGGTGGCGCGTCGTTTGCGGCTTACGCGAAGTAATAGACAGCTTTTGACCCAATAAGTGGTTCATCAACGTTGATTTACCCACATTTGGACGTCCAACAATGGCAACATAACCAGCTCTGAAGTCGTCAGCCATACGAGCATTCGTATTTGGCGCAAAAAACTCTTCAATCGCCATATCATTGTCGATTGTGATATTTTCTACGCTATCTGCATTCGTATCGACATCTGTATTTTCAATCATATTTTGAGTACTATCTTCATTATTCGATGGCACATCAGGGTGATTGCTCATAAGTTAATCCTATAGGGTTTATATCCAGCCAAATATGACTTAATAGTTTGTCGGTGTAGTTACTATTGGATATCAGCTGGTAATATTTGAAATAAGTAGTATATAAGGTAAATTAGGTCTATGCCGCTTCAGGTCTCATCACTCAAAAGCGGTATTGTTGACTCAGAAATAAGCCTGTAATCGCCTGCGAATATTTGCTAAGAGCGTTTTTTAGCGGATCCTGGAAGTTTGTGCAGCTGATTGATCATAAGCTCTGCTGCTTTTTGCTCAGCGATGCGGCGACTTTCACCAGATTCAGTAATATCAGGGCAGTTTTGAATATTCACGTGACAGCGTACTACGAAAATTTGATGGGGAGCGTTGCCACGTGTTTCCATAAGCTCGTAGCTTGGCAAATCAAATTGCTTAGACTGTAACCACTCTTGCAAACGGCTCTTCGCATCTTTTAGTGCTTTTTGGTCATTGACGTTGTCAATCAAGTCTCCATACCAAGAGAGTACGCAATGACGAGTGATATCCATATCTTGACTGTCTAAATAGATGGCACCAATCAAAGACTCTACCGCATCCGCCAATATAGAAGCACGATTACGGCCGCCACCCTTACGCTCACCAACGCCTAATATCAGATGGTTAGACAGCTCTAGATTTTGCGCGATAATAACCAATGATTCTTGGCGGACCAAAGTTGCACGCATACGGGTTAGACGCCCTTCGTTTTGATTAGGATAACGATGGTATAAAGCCTCACCCACAATCATGCCCAAAAGCGCATCACCTAAAAACTCTAGACGCTCATAATTTTTTTTGCTGTCAAATGAGCGGTGCGTCAATGCAAGCTTTGGCAGGCTCAAATCATTAAATACATAGCCTAACTTGCGCGTTAAGACTGCTAAGCGCTGAGTAAATTCTGAGCTAACAACAAGCGTGTCGACAGACGTGCTATTTTTTTTAGGAGTAAGAACCGCGTGGGAATGTTGCGAAGTTGGTTTCATGCGTGGCTTGTGGTTATCCCTTCTGTTTTACAGATTCAGTTTAATAAGAGTCTATATTGGATTTTGTTGAGGACACTAAAGCGCTGTCCTATCTTATAATTATTTATTCTGCTGTAGCCATATCGATGTCTCCTTCGAAACGATTCACAATATCGACATTGCTAAAGAACGTATTGGTTACTGCATATTCTTTATGAATGGCCAATTGGCCCGTTTTTTTATTGGTAAAAGTGAATACATCTTCTGCATTGGTGTCATAGTCAGCATTGATGGATAGCTGTTTATTAACACGCTCAACGAATTGCTTGGCTGTCTCGTTATTGTCATTGGCTACTTTAAGCTCTGCACTCAAAAGTTTCGTGAGCTGATAGTCACCAATTTGAGCAGGCACAATGGCCACTAGGAGTTTAACCGCGATACCCAACATCATAATAATGAGAACGATGTTTGTCACACTAGCACCGCGCTGCGTGGCAAGACCAGATAACTGCTGCATTATGATATCCCTCTACAGATAGATGACTATTTTTAATAGCGTTCTATACCTATGACTTAGATAGTAAAACGCTATTTATTGAATAGTAACGATATTAGCATAAAACTATTATCGATAACTCAATCAATAGAGTACTCATGGTATTAATCAATGGTACCATTACGCTCGAAAGTTGGTAAGTTTAATCCTGGTGGTTTATGCATCCAAATATAGACCGCTTTACCCGCTAAATTTTCATCAGGAACAAATCCCCAAAAGCGACCATCTGCACTGCGATCACGGTTGTCACCCATCACAAAATAATGACCTTCTGGTACTTTAATGCGCCACTCTGTACCTTCTGAACTTACAACTTCTGGTGATTGTTGTTGTAGGAAGGGAGCATACTGTGAGCTGTTCATACCATTTAAGTAGCGAACAAGGTGTGTGTTTTTACCCTGTGTCTCTTGGAAATATTGTGCGGCGTCCTCTTCTTCCTGACCCATCGCAGCAGCACTCTCTTCTGTGAGCACCTGACCTGGACCCATCTGTCCTGGCAAATAAAGTTGTGACGTCAATTCTGCATTGGCCGAAAAATCGACAGGCGTCGTCTCCACTGGTACATCATTAATAGAGATTGTGCCTTGATTGTAGCTGACGGTATCGCCAGGCAAGCCAATCAAGCGCTTGATATAGTAGATGCTTGGGTTTTCAGGATAACGGAATACCACTACATCGCCATGCTCAGGCTCGCCAGTATCCAAAACTTTATTATACGTTAGCGGTAGACGAACGCCATACGCATACTTGTTGACCGCAATAAAATCACCCGTATATAGCGTTGGCACCATAGAAGATGATGGAATATTAAAAGGCTCAATCAAAAACGAGCGTACTATTAACACCACTGCCAACACAGGAAAAAAATCATAGGCCCAGCGTACCAGTAGGCTCTCTTTGCCTCGACCGCGAGTTTTGCGCTGCTTGAGTGCCAGCTTATCTAGCAGCCAGACAATTCCTAATCCTATGGTCAACGGCACTAAAATTAAATTGAAATCAAAATCCATACCAAATTGCCTATTAACGTGCTGTTTGTCTAGTTGCTTTGATCAAAAAACTGACGATATTCAACTGTTATGTACCAGAACTTTCTCAGATAAAGCGATGTATTAACTGTCCACTTGTAAAACAGCCAAGAAGGCTTCTTGTGGAATCTCCACACTACCCACTTGTTTCATACGTTTTTTACCTGCTTTTTGCTTAGACAACAGCTTTTTCTTACGCGATACGTCACCGCCATAGCATTTGGCCAAGACATCTTTACGCATGGCTTTTACTGTACTACGACCAATGATCTGACTACCAATTGCGGCTTGAATCGCCACGTCAAACATCTGACGTGGAATCAGCTCTTTCATCTTGGTCACTAGCTGATTACCGCGGAAACGTGCTTGGTCTTGGTGTACAATCATTGCCAAGGCATCCACCTTTTCACCGTTGATTAGCACGTCGACTTTAACCAATTTGTCCACTTGATAACGATCAAAATTATAGTCCAGTGATGCAAAACCACGCGAGACTGATTTTAGACGGTCAAAGAAATCCATGACAACTTCACCCATCGGAATATCAAAGATAACCTGAACCTGCTTACCCATAAAGCGCATATCAACCTGCACACCGCGGCGCTCGATACATAGCGTCATGACGTTACCCAAGTAATCTTGCGGTACTAAAATCTGACAGCGGGCAATTGGCTCACGGAACTCTTCGATATTGTTGGGCTCAGGCAGTCTTGATGGATTATCAACATAGATGACTTCACCGCCTTTCTTTTCAATCTCATAGATCACTGAAGGCGCAGTGGTGATCAAATCCAAGTCATACTCACGCTCTAAGCGCTCTTGGATAATCTCCATGTGTAGCATGCCTAAGAAGCCACAACGAAATCCAAAGCCTAACGCGTCTGAAGTATCAGGCTCAAAAAATAATGACGCATCGTTGATTTGCAATTTCTGCAGCGCTTCACGGAATTTTTCAAAATCACTCGAATCGACTGGGAACATTCCTGCATATACTTGTGGCGTTATCTGTTTAAAACCTGGGATACGTTCAACATCAGGCGTACTGGCATGCGTAATCGTATCGCCAACTGGCGCGCCTGCAATATCTTTGATACCAGCGATAACAAAGCCTACTTCACCCGCTTCTAAAATACCCGTATCGACAGGTTTGGGCGTGAATACACCGATAGAGCTTACTGGATGAGCATCGCCCGTTGATTTGATATAGATCTTATCGCCTTTTTTTACCGTCCCTTCACGTACGCGAACCAGTGAGACCACACCCAGATAGCTATCAAACCATGAATCAATGATAAGCGCTTGTAAGGGTGCTTCACGGTCGCCAGTCGGTGCTGGAATGAATTCAACCAAGGCTTCTAATAGGTTATCCACCCCAAGACCAGATTTCGCTGAAACACGAGGGGCATCAATGGCTTCTATTCCGATAATATCTTCAATCTCTTGAATAACACGCTCAGGTTCGACCTGCGGCAAATCAATCTTATTAAGGACTGCCATCACCTCTAAACCTTGATCCACTGCTGTATAACAGTTGGCAACCGACTGTGCTTCTACGCCTTGCGCGGCATCGACCACCAATAGCGCGCCTTCGCAAGCGGCCAATGAGCGTGACACCTCATACGAGAAATCGACGTGGCCGGGCGTATCAATAAAGTTAAGCTGATAGCGCTCACCATTTGGATGGTCATAAAATAATGTTACCGATTGTGCTTTGATAGTGATACCGCGCTCACGCTCAATATCCATCGAGTCGAGCACCTGCGCCTGCATCTCGCGATCTTGCAAGGCACCGCACATCTGAATAAAACGATCGGCAAGGGTCGACTTACCATGATCAATGTGGGCAATGATTGAAAAGTTACGAATATTGGCTAATGCAGTCACAAAGCGCCTACTAAATTAAAGGTGATAGAATAAAGATAAGAGATAAATATGGTCAAGTACACTTGATAAGATAGGTATGCTTCGTTAAAACGTATGCTACAGGTCAACTGTTGTGTCGATCGTAATCCTTAGAATGGATAACCTCGCCTAAAGCCCAGTACTTAGTACGGTAACTCTGCTGCGCTTTTGTACGCACATACCAAAGAGTATTCTAGCAGTTTTCTACTGCAAAGTAAGGCGATTTTAGTAGCAGAGAAAGTATTTATCAAGTAAGCGAGACTGACAGACATCTAACAAGGAGTATTTAACTAAGCAATAGCTCATACAAACCTTAAATGAAAGATTATTTCAGGCAAAAAAAAGCCAATCCCAGAGAGATTGGCTTTTTTAATACTGCTATATATGGTGGCGATGGAGAGACTTGAACTCTCGACCTCACGATTATGAGTCGTGCGCTCTAACCAGCTGAGCTACATCGCCGTTTTAGGCTGCACATTATGCCCAAGCTGCTGACCGCCGTCAACCCCTAATGGGCATTTTTTGCAAAAAAACGAATGTCATTCAGATTAATTGCAACGATTACTACGACAAACGATAAAAAAGGTTTGGTAAACCGATAAGCCGGGTTCTGTCGTGGACGATCATTCCTCTAGGCGTATCATCGCTAATACGCTCAAGCAACCTACCCGCATCGAACGCGGGCCGCGCCATGTCGATGCCTATTTGGTCTTGCTACGCGTGGAGTTTACCATGCCGTGAGATGTTGCCATCCACGCGGTGCGCTCTTACCGCACCCTTTCACCCTTACCGATGACATTGGTGTCTTGCGACAATCAACTAAGTCAAAGGCGGTCTACTCTCTGCTGCACTGGTCGTCAGATTACTCTGCCCAGCCGTTAGCTGGCACGCTGCCCTATGTAGCCCGGACTTTCCTCCCCTGCTCATCTGTCGCCAGTGTGCAGCAGCGATCGCCTAGTCTACCAAGCGCGCTAGTATAGCAAAACTAACGCCTGTATGGGAATGTCTTTTCGGCTTATTTTCAGAATGACTGTGACTACCTCAAAAACACCTTAAAAATACCTTAAAAACTTAGATAAACGCTGTTGGCAACGCTATGTCAGCATTATCTGAATGTTCATTTGCTTGTTTGGCCAAGACCAGCCAGTGCGCTTTGGGGTAATGGCGCGCCAAATACGCCTGCAAAAAATCAATAGTACTGTTGGCAATCTCAGCATCCGTTTGTTCAGCATCATCATGGACATGATTGTAAATCACACTATGGATCATTAAGCCGCGCGATTTTATCGCCTCCAAACTAAGCAACGTATGATTAATGCTGCCCAGTCGGCCAGAGGTGACCAAGACGATAGGATAGCCTTGCTTGGCAATATAGTCCAAGGTTAATAGTTGCTCATTTATCGGTACCAGTAGCCCGCCTGCCCCTTCAAGCAATACCACCTCGTAATCAGCTTGCAATGCGTTGGTGGCATCGGTAATCACATTGATGTTAAGAGGACGGTTTGCTAATGCGGCAGATAAGTGCGGTGACGCAGGCTTCTCATAGCGATAAGGACAAGTGGTAAAGTCCAGATCGCATGGTTGTAATGGCATTCCCATCAATTGACGGTGACTTAAAATATCATCTGCAATGCCTAGCTCGCCATCTGCTTGTTTACTGATGCCCGTTTGTACCAACTTTTGAGTGATGACGCCCACACCTTGTTGCATAAGCGCTTTGGCAAGCAGACCCGTGGCATAGGTTTTGCCAATATCGGTATCAATACCGGAGATAAATAATACACTCATGGTTGATCTCGGTTTTCTAAATACGTACGCACTACTTTTAGCAGCGCTTGGCATAAGGTCGTCAGCTCATCATCAGTAATCACATAAGGCGGCATGATATACACCAGCTTACCAAAGGGTCTGACCCAGATGCCATGATCAATCAATAAAGACTGAAAAATAGGCATATCAACGGCGTCATCTAACTCAATCACAGCAACTGCGCCCAAACAACGAACCTCGGCAACACCTGCCAGCTGCGCAGCTGGCGTCAGGGCTTGCTCCATCGTACGCTGCATATTGGCGGTACGCGTTTCGATATCATAAGATAGGATCAAATCAATCGATGCACAGGCGACCGCACAGGCGAGCGGATTACCCATAAAGGTCGGACCATGCATCAGCGCTGGATAGTCGCTATTGTGAATGGTATCGGCAATTTTGCGGGTACATAGCGTTGCGGCAAAAGTCATGTAGCCGCCGGTCAGCGCTTTGCCAATAGTCATGATGTCAGGGGTGATACTGGCGTGCTCACAGGCAAATAACTTGCCACTACGCCCAAACCCAGTGGCAATCTCATCGGCAATCAATAGTACATTATGCTTATCGCACAGTTGACGCAGCAATTGTAGATATTCAGGACTATAAAAACGCATGCCGCCTGCGCCCTGAATAATCGGCTCGATAATAAATCCTGCCAGCTGCGCGCCATACTCTGCAAAAAACTGAGCTAATGTTTCACGATCATCTACTGTCAATACGCGATCAAACCCAAGTGGCGGCGCAGGAACGAAATGTTGCATCGGTAATTGCTTGCCATACAGACTGTGCATTCCATTGATAGGATCACAGACACTCATGGCGTGCCACGTATCACCGTAATAGCCTGAATGGGTCGAGGCAAACTGTTGCTTGTTTGGGCACTTGGCAGCCACTTGATATTGCAGCGCCATTTTTAGTGCCACTTCTACCGCGATGCTGCCACTGTCAGCATAAAAAATCGCATCAAGTCCAGCAGGTACAATATCGAGCAGTTTTTTGCCCAAATCTATCGCTGGCTGGTGGGTCAAGCCACCAAACATCACGTGCGCCATTTTACCCAGCTGCTGAGTCAGTGCGTCATTTAGCTTAGGATGATTGTAGCCATGGACGCTCGCCCACCATGACGACATACCATCAATTAAGCGCGTGCCGTCTTCAGTAATGATATAAATCCCTTCAGCGCGATCGATAACGATATTGGAATAGGTAGGCGGCAGGCTGGCGTACGGGTGCCAAAGATGTTGCTGATCGAACTCACTGGCTACTTGCATGGATTTGGTTGTCATTGTATTGTCCCTAAAACGTTGTAAACCCAAACGTCATCAATCGCTTATCAAGATTTTATTGACCCGTAATACGCTTGTATTTGGCTAATAAATCATTTTCTGTCTCGACATGATTGGGGTCATGAGGGATACAGTCGACGGGACAAATCACCACGCATTGTGGCTCGTCAAAATGCCCGACACATTCTGTGCATAGATCTGGATCAATGACGTAGATATCATCGCCTTCTGAGATGGCCTCATTTGGGCAAGCAGGCTCACACACATCACAGTTAATGCACTCATCAGTGATTAATAGCGCCATAAACTGCTCCTTATATTTTTGCTCATATTAGCCCTATCTGGCTGCGCTTGACTGTTTTAGCAAGTGCTAGCAGAGTATTTTTGATGCAGCATCTTTTAGTTACTATTTAACTTTTTGTCAAAAGCTTGCAACACACAAGGTGGGACAAATTTACTGACATCGCCACCGAGTTTGGCAATTTCACGAATCATGGTCGATGAGATAAATGAATAGTTCTGAGAGGGGGTCAAAAATACGGCTTCAAAGTTTTCATCAAGCTCGCGGTTCATATTGGCCAGTTGAAACTCGTACTCAAAATCGGACATCGCTCGCAGCCCGCGCAGCACTGCCGTGGCGTGTTTTTCGCGCATAAAATCAACGAGCAACCCTTCAAAGCCAATCACCGAGACTTGCGGCAAATCGGCAAATACGGTTTCGACCAAAGCGACCCGCTCTTCAAAATTAAATAGAGGTTTTTTATGATGCCCCGAGGCAACCGCGATCACAACCTCATCAAAGAGCTTGGTTGCGCGTGTCACCAAATCCACATGACCATTGGTAATGGGATCAAACGTACCAGGATATAGAATTTTGGTGTGTAGCTTTGAGGAGTTGGGAGAAATAGAATGGCTCATAGCATGGCTAATATAATCGGTAATATTAGGCCATATGCTAGCAAATTTTGCTCAAACTTAATACTTATCTGCTACATTTGTCCTAACAGCCGATTTACCTTTTCACCAGAGGCTTTGATACAATAGGCGGTTCGACTCATCTGACTTATAATCCAAATAAAATTCAATACCATTGAATGGGTTAAGATGAGGAATTAGTAGGACTGGTCAAATAAGGCGCCTGTGTTTTTAGGCAATCCTTATGGAGAAATTATGTCAAAAAAATCAAAAAAACCTGATAATCAGATTTGCGCCAATAAAAAAGCGCGTCATGAATATTTTATCGAAGAAACCTTTGAAGCGGGATTGGCATTGCAAGGCTGGGAAGTCAAAGCCATTCGTGCAGGAAAAATGACCATCACTGAAGCGTACGTCATATTTCGCAATAACGAAGCTTTCTTATTTGGTGCGCACATTCAGCCATTACTATCGAGCTCTACGCACGTTAGTCCAGACAGTATTCGTACGCGCAAACTGCTGCTCAATCGTCGTGAAATCGAAAAACTGTCTGGAGCAATCAATCAAAAAGGCTACGCTTGCGTACCGCTGTCTTGCTACTGGAAAAACTCGCTAGTGAAATGCCAAATTGGCCTCGCATTAGGTAAAAAGCTGCATGACAAACGTAAGACGTTAAAAGATCGTGACTGGGAACGTGATAAGCAGCGTGGTTTCAAACAACACTTGGGTTAATATTTATTCAAGTATTGTCGAACAATCATTATAAAAAAGGACGGCTCAGTAAATATTGAGCCGTCCTTTTTTGTACCTTATCAATGCTTATATAGTCAGTTCAAAACAAAACTGTCATAAGTTCCAAAGCGCTACTGGGATAAATTTTTCACAGCCTCTGTGTATACAGCACGCAAGGAAAATTTATACCAGTAACGCTATAACATTTTTAAATTGAATCCACTATACTTATCAACTGTTAACACTCGTGACTGACAATACTCATTAACTACCCTACTAGCCGCTTACGCGACCTGCCCTTTGATTGATGATGGCACACTTTTACGAGCGCGAAGCTGCTTTATCCCATGAGCAATCAAACAAGCAATACCCAACCAGATCAACCCATAACTATAGATCATCGCTGATTCAAACGGATTACCGAGCACCGTCACCGCCAATATAAATAGCAAAGCAGGTTCTATATAACTCATCATGCCATAGACATTGACGGGTAGCATTTGGCTGGCATCAATATTGGTTTTCATTGCTAGGATGCTCAAAACGCCAAGACCAACTAACATCATGATCAAAAATCCAGACCCTGCTACCATCGCCAAATTGCTAGGTGCAAAAAAGTACAAGTAACCAAGCGCAAATGGGGCAAACAAGGTCAGATCGACCAGCATACCAGTGATGGCGTCAATGCCTTGGAGTCTACGCACGATATAATATATCGGATAAGTACCACACACCCACAATGTCGCCCAAGAAACACTCTGCGTACGAATGATTTCACTAAACACCCCTACCGCCGCAAATGCGACCGCCAGCCACTGTAGACGACTGAGCTTTTCGCCGAACAGCAGGCAACCGAACACCACCATCATGAGTGGAAACAAAAAATAGCCCATCGCGGTTTGTACACCTTGCCCATTGACCGGTGCCCACATAAATAGCCAAAGCTGACTCAAAAATATCGGCGTAGGTAGTAGTAACCATGCCCACTGTTTGAACGAGCGCAGTGCACGCAATTTATCGATGTGCATGCCTAGCCGTCCACTTATCAATAAGTAGCCAACCAACACCGCCCACATTGCTAGCATGCGCCAGATAAACACTTGCGTGCCTGACAAAGGCGTCAGAAAGCTGCTATACGCATAGAGCACGCCAAACAAGATATTGGATAAGATGGCAAATGATACTCCCAACATCAACGTCCGTTGTTGCGCGTTACCAGTCCTCCAAATCGCAGGCAATGGCAAACGTGAAGCAGTGGTTGCTAGCGCATTAGCGAATACATTGGAGAGCATTGAGATAGACATGATAAGCACCGTAGCTATTAATAGAGGTTAGAAAACCAACTGTTGGCCCTTGTCTTCCTAAGCAGCTTTGGTTGGTATCATCTATTTTACTAGGATGCCCTGATATATTATTTCTATAAAAACGTATTTATGGATAAATTTATCAAAATAGTGTCATATAAATAACTATTTTCTTAAATTTAAATTATTAGTGATAATATTTATAATCAATAACCTAGTAATAACAATTAATGAGGGTACATTATCATGAGCCATATTCTAGACAGCACTGATAAAGCCATTTTAAATCTGTTACAAGACGATGCGACATTACCGCTTAAAACTGTCGCAGAACGAGTACATGTATCTATTGCGACAGCTCAGCGTCGCATTCAAGCATTGATAGACAGCTGCGTGATTACCAAGCAAGTCGCCATCGTTAATCCCAATAAAGTGGGTTACGGTCTGACCGCAGTGGTGATGATAGAGATGGAGCGCTCCAATACGTCGATGCAACATCGATTTGAGCGCTTGATGGACGCGCAGTCGCAAGTGATGAGCTGTTATGAAGTATCTGGCGATTTTGATTTTATGCTGATGGTCAATGCAAAGAACATGAGCGACTACCACCAGTTCACCCGTAGCTTGCTGACTTACGAAAATAATGTACGCAACTTTAAAAGTCAGTTTGTGATGAACTTTACCAAGAGTGGAACCAAGATTACCTTAGACTAAATATATTTATCTTTATTAGTTGGTATCAGCTTTTTTATTAATAATAAGAGTTTAAACTGTATTCAAAACTTGTAAAAAACTAACATAAGTTTGATAATAGTTAGGACATTTTTTATTCATCGAAGTAGACAAGGAAGCCTGATCATGACCTATCAACCAGACTGCCATCACAAGACCAATAGCAGGTATAATATACTAAAGCATATAAGCCCAAAATCTTTGGTAACAGGGACTTTGCTGACTTCTGTGCTCGCAATATCAGGCTGCGCGACCAGCTCATTGCTAGAAAGTAATGACCATATCATCACGACCAAGCAGACATTGTCAGAAGATCAAGTGATCGCTTTTGGTCGTCCGGCGCAAGCATTACCAAAAACGCCAAATGCAACGATGGTAATCGTTGGTGAAAAAAACAGCTACGTACTCACCCAAGGTGGGACTGAGATGACCAGTTTGCTCACCAATCTCACGCAAAAAAACATTCACGTTGACAATGACATGAGTTTTTATGTACCCAATAACGATGGACACTTCCAAGGGGAGATGAAGCTTTCTTATGCCAAATTAAAAGACGAGTTTGGACGCACAGATTATCAGTTCTTTTTACAAAATAATGCCCGAGAGTGTACCTCCGCCAGTGATCAACGTATTGGTGCCCAGCGTTTTTGTTTTAATGTCCCCGTGAAAGGCGCTATCTACCCACAGGTCAGTAATTTAAGCTTGATTCAGTCAAATTATCGCGCTCTAACCAAGCCTTATACGGTAAGCTTTTATACTCAAACGCAGCAAAAAAACACAAACCGTCATGGACCAAATAGTGCGCAAAAACTGGTATTACTTCCCTTTGCCCTTGCTTTTGACGTGGTGACTTTCCCGCTTCAATTATTAGATAATTAAAAGCTATCAGACAGCGCACTGACTCACCTGAAACCATAAGGTACGTTACGAGGCGATATCCGTACTTGCTCGTAACGTGCTCACTTGATAGGTTAAAATAATTTTTCGACGACGGCTTTTGGATAACTTTGCTTGGCCGTTTGTGCTGCTTGAAACAGTATCTCATCTGCCTCTACAGGACCAGTAATATCGCACAAGCACACGTAGGCAAGTTGCATCAGATTGTTTAACAGGTGCTCATTGTCCGGTACAGGTGGACGATTACCTTCCAAAAACTGATTGATATTGATGTGATGCCCTTTGAAGGTGCGTTCTTGCGAAACAGTTTGGTGCATACTATGAAAAAAGCTGCGACTGTCTGCTGCCGTTAGCTGACTGCGCAGCGCTTCTATCACGGTATAAAATGCGAGAACGGGCTCAGAGATAGGTACGGGTGCATTGATTGTCTCGTTATGGCCATTGTGACTGTCAGACTCCACTGTCTGCTGACTATCCACTTGCAACGTAGCCCAAAAGCCTTTACGAATTTTAGATTTGTGATCTTGTAGTTCAGGATAGCGCCTTGTCGCATCCAAGATGCATTGCTGCATCATTTTGACAGAGACAGTTGAGTACTGTTGCCATTGCCGCTTGAGCAGGCGCACCTCTTCAGGATGTAAATACTCTGACAGCACCTCTGCCATCGCGGACACGGTTTGGTCGACGGATTGAGTATCAATATTCATCAGCTCTCTCCTATAAATGCCGCTCTGTTAGGCTTTTCGCATCGAACATCTGCTTTTGAAATTCAGGATACCCAAGCTCGGCATGCTCGGTATAATCAAGGCCACGCTGCTCATGTAAGCGGCTGGCCTTTAACCCAAAGCTCATATCAATCAGTTTATACATCACAAGACCCAACCCCAGTCCCCAAGCTAACGCCACGCCCACGCCTAGCGCTTGTACGCCCAGCCGTGATAAGTTAAATAAGTCCCCTGTATAAAACAATCCAGCCGCGAGTGTACCCCATGCACCGCCGAATCCATGCACTGCCACCGCTGATACCACGTCGTCTATTTTGAGCTTCAATAATGCTTGCGTGGATAAAATATAGACCACAGAGGCGATGGCACCGATGACAACGGCGAAAACGGGCGTCGTCGTGGCACAGCCTGCCGTGATAGACACCAAACCAATCAAACTGGCATTGACACTATCACTGAGCAAAATGGCTTTGCTCATTGTCCGAGCAATCAGCATGTAGCTCACCACCGCACTGACCGCAGCGATAAAAGTATTGACGGCAATCAAGCCAATATTTCCAGTGATAGATAATGTCGATCCAGCATTGAAGCCGAACCAACCAAACCATAAGATAAACCCGCCAAGCGCCAATAGCGTCATGTTGTGACCTGCGATGAGTCTTGGCGTACCATCAGGGGCAAAGCGGCCCAATCTTGGCCCAATGACCAAAATACCTGCCAGCGCCAACCAACCCCCGATAGAATGCACGACGGTCGAACCAGCAAAATCAATAAAACCAAGCTCAGCTAGCCACCCTGTTCCGCCGAAATACCCACCCCACACCCAACTGGCAAACACAGGATAGATAAATAGACAGATCAAACAGGCGGCGACTGCATAGCCGATAAACGAGACACGCTCTGCCATGGCACCACTCGCGATGGTCACCGCTGTCGCCGCAAACATCATCTGAAAGAACATCAGTGCCCAGTCCATATTGGATAGATTGACTGGCATAAAATGATCGGTACCGACAAACCCCGAATGATTAGTACCCATCATCAACCCAAAACCCACCAAATAAAACGCCAGACCACCGATACACATATCGGTATAGTTTTTCATCATCACGTTTACCGCGTTCTTGGCACGCACGGAGCCGCTCTCAAGTAGCGCAAAACCTGCCTGCATAAAGAACACCAAAACCCCGCCCCAAATAATCCAAGCGATGTTTTGATATTCGAGTAGCTGCGCCACCGTCATTGTGTCAGCCGCGACCGCTTGTGCACTGGCGATCGTGCCAAACAATAGCGTCCCCAGCATAAGTATCTTGTGCAGTAATGTTCTTAGTAGCCCTTTTATCGCATTCAGCCCAACAGATGATGTTCTCATTTTATCTCCAAACACTTATCTATCCGTTCAATTTTTATCGGTGCACCATTTTCAATCATGAATGCACACAAATAAGCCCTAACGGGGTTGGAGCAAAAGCTATGCCAAAAGCTATGGATGAAAATCAGAACGGCTAACAAACATGAGAAAACAAATGATTAGTACTGACCAAACCCATACTTTGATAACTGCACTTTAACAACCATGCTTGCGACAATGTGACGGTTCTGCTGAAACCATTTTTACCATTGTTTGGCTGGGCTAGTCGCTCACTTTGCATAAGCAGTTTATCTCGCGCTATCAATAACTTATCGGCAATCACCACTCATAGAATAGGTCGCATAGTGAAGGTGATTCATGTTAAAATGAGCGCTTTTAAATCAGCCTTTATCATCAATAATGAATAAAGGTTGTATTTTTAGTGCCATTTTCTAATTAACAGGTCCGCCCATGTCTGCCGATACCATCGCCCGCACTGCCTTTAAACAAGGCACCAAGCCACTTTATGATTATGACAAACACTGGGCGAGCTGCTACGAGCCGGCGCCTTATCTACCGATGAGCCGCAAAGAAATGGACGATTTGGGCTGGGATGCTTGCGATGTTATCATCGTATCGGGCGATGCGTATGTCGATCACCCAAGCTTTGGTATGGCGATTATCGGTCGCTTGCTTGAGTCACAAGGCTTTCGCGTCGGTATCATCGCGCAGCCAGATTGGAAGAGCAAAGATGCCTTTATGGAGCTTGGTAAGCCTGTCTATGCGTACGGCGTGACCGCTGGCAATATGGATAGTATGATCAACCGCTATACCGCCGATCGTAAAATCCGTAGTGATGATGCCTACTCTCCTGGGAACGTCGCTAATAAGCGCCCTGACCGCGCGGCTATCGTCTATAGCCAGCGCTGCCGTGAAGCCTATCCTGATGTGCCTATTATTTTAGGCGGTATTGAGGGCAGCTTACGCCGTATCGCGCATTATGACTATTGGTCAGACAAAGTGCGCCGTAGTATTTTGCTCGATGCGCGTGCGGATGTCTTATTATATGGTAATGCTGAGCGCGCCATCGTCGATGTCGTACATGGTCTGTCGAAAGGCTATAGCTTTGAGCAAATGAGTAAGCTACGCGGTACAGCGTATTTATTGACCCCAACGCGTCGTCATTGGCAAGCGGATATGACTGAGGTCGCAAGTAACGATGTCGATACCGTTGGCCGTGTCGATCCGATCATCAACCCGTATGTCATGACCGAAGACGTTGATAGCTGCTCAATTGAGCAAAACAAGCCATCGGACTCGCCTGTTGGGCAAGCCATGCCGTCATCTATGTTATCAATGTCGTCACAGTATCAGGGTTTTGTCGCTGAGCCAGTCACTGACAAAGTCATTAATGCCGACCAAGTGGATACTGATACCCAAGTGGTACAGATGCGCGGCTTTGACAATGCGTTTAATAAGCCAAAGACTGCCCGTAAGCATAAAATCAAAATGCCCCCACGTGAGCAAACGGTGATTCGTCTGCCTGACTATGAGCATGTCAAATCTGACCCTGTGCTTTATGCGCATGCCAACCGTATCTTACATTTAGAGACCAATCCGGGTAACGCCCGCGCGCTGGTGCAGCGTCATAGCAGCGGTGCAGGTAACTCGCATACTTCTATCGATGTCTGGCTGAACCCACCACCGATTCCACTCTCGACAGAAGAGATGGACTATGTGTTTGACCTGCCCTATGCGCGCCTGCCGCACCCAAGCTATGGCGATGCGCGTATCCCTGCTTATGACATGATTAAGTTTTCGGTCAATATCATGCGCGGCTGTTTTGGTGGTTGTACCTTCTGCTCGATCACCGAGCACGAAGGCCGTATCATCCAAAACCGTTCAGAAGACTCAATCTTGCGCGAAGTCGAAGCGATTCGTGATACCGCACCTAACTACACTGGCGTGATCTCTGATCTTGGTGGCCCAACAGCCAATATGTATCGTCTAAGCTGTAAAGACGAGACGATTGAGAAAAACTGCCGTAAGCCCTCTTGTGTCTATCCTGATGTCTGCGAAAACCTGCTGACCGATCACAGTAATTTGACCAAACTGTATCGCAAAGCCCGTGATATCAAAGGCGTGAAAAAAATCCTTATCGCGTCTGGTCTGCGTTATGATTTGGCGGTAAAAGATCCTGAATACGTCAAAGAATTGGTCAGCCATCATGTCGGCGGTTATCTCAAGATTGCCCCTGAGCACTCTGAAGAAGGCGTGTTATCGAAGATGATGAAGCCGGGCATGGGCAGTTATGATCAATTCAAAGCGATGTTTGAGCAGTACAGCGCCGAGGCTGGTAAAGAGCAGTATCTGATTCCTTACTTCATCGCCGCCCACCCGGGTACCCGTGATGAAGACATGATGAACCTTGCGCTGTGGCTAAAAAGTCATGGCTATCGCGCTGACCAAGTACAGGCGTTTTATCCAAGCCCGATGGCAACCGCCACGACCATGTATCACACGCACAAAGACCCACTACATAAGATCAGCCGTAGTGAAGGTGATATGGATATTGTCAAATCTGGCAAGCAGCGCAAACTGCATAAAGCGTTCCTACGCTATCATGATCCAAAAAACTGGGCACTACTACGTAAAGCGCTACAAGACATGGGGCGTAGTGACTTGATCGGTAAAAACCGTGGCTGCTTGATTCCGCCATTCAATGCAAGCTTAGAAGGTCGCGATGCGGCGCAAGACAGCTATCAGTCAGCACGCAAAAAGAACAGTCGCCTTGGTAATGATTCAGTGAAACGTAGCAACAACTCGTCAAACCGTGCTGGCACAAGCAAAAATACGGTCGGCAAAAATACCAAGAAAAAAGTCAGCAAAGGCAATTTCCAAACTCAGCATACAGGTCTGCCACCGCGCAAAACCAAATAGCTTGATAAGAAATAGTTTTAATAATATGAATAGTATAGAAACATGAACTAAACGTAGATCGTATTAGACCCATAAGAAAAGCACCTATCAGCGCTCAGTTGATAGGTGCTTTTTTTATCTGACTTATTAATGCATAAAATTCAAATGATTATCGTTTATCTTTCAATGCGTTGGCGATGGTAAGTTACATTAGTCAGCGATTGGGTAACGAAGCTAATAGGTAATGAACAATTTCTAACACGGCAATACTTCGTTTTCGCTACTATAAGCCCTTATATGCTAAACGCATTATTAAGAACAAGTAAATGACACCAGTAATACTTTGGAGAGAATGATGAATACCATCACTAAAATTGCAACTGCCCTACCTGCACTTGCCTTACTGAGCGCCTGTGCCACGACTGCCTCTACCACGCCAGAGACGACTGATACCCCTGCGCCAGAAAAAGTCACTGCCGCTTATGATCGCATGGCAGCAGCCCCATATACCTGTACCGATGGCAGCATCATCATGGCAAAGCAGTCTATTAACAAAAAACAAGTCATGCTCAATGCCACCTTACCTAAAGTAAAATGGACAGAACAAAAGCTCGTCTTAAACGGTGATGTAAAAGGTGACGTCGCAAGCTATGTCAACGACTCAAATCCAAAAGCAGTCTATGCATGGCACATGAAAGGTGACAAAGGAATCTTTGCGATGAAATGGGCAAGCGGTCAAGAATATAAAGTAAACTGCCAACTCTAATCAATCAAAGATAAGCAGAGATTTATCAAAAATAAAACAGTCACCCTAGAGTGGCTGTTTTTTTATGCGTGCTTTTTATAAATCTTGTCTGTCTGATATTTTTATAACCATGACTTGTTTGTCTCATTTCGCTAGAGAACCATTAAGAAAGCTGTCAAAATAGCCTTTAGCACACATTAATGATGATCAATAATAAAAAGGATAACCCGATGGCGACGCGTCTGATAACGATGATGATAATCGCAACTGCTAGTATGTGGACGCTAACAGGCTGTGATAATAGCACCGAAACCCCTAACCAAGCCTCCGAAACAGCAGCGACCGCATCAGACTCGTCAACACCAGCAGCCGATCAGATAGACTGGTCGTTAGTCGCTAGTGGTACCAAGCCTGCCGATCCCACCAACTATAAGTATCCATTTGCAATCGATAGTCAAAACGTCCGTGACTATGCAGAGTACTTCGATGTGGACGCGGCGACAGCGCAGCACAACCTCACTATCAGTATGGCAAGTAACGAAGCGCTATCCAAAGCCTTGGATCAGTTGAGCGAAACCTATGTCTCACATGAGCTGACCGATGGTAACGAGATGACACTGGTCATTCACACCACGCCCGATGTCGCTGCCAGTCGCTATGATTATGTGTTATCAGACGACTTTGCTAAAGGGTTGGTATTACCTATTGTGATCAAACCAGATGGCAAAAAAGGTGACGCAAAGGCGCATGGGGAAATGGCGGAGTAGCTCGATGTATTTATTACGCATCATCAAACCACTTGATTATAATAAAGCGCGAATCAGCATATAACCACCCATGCCGAACATCATGACGTTTTCGGTTAAAGAGATCGCGCCCAGTGGCACATTGCTATCGCCGCCGACGCAGGCACATTTTAGCTCACGCTTGTCGATATAGACGGCTTTAATAACCGACACCCCGCCGATCAAACCGATGATAAAGGCGACCAGACCCGCAATTGGATTGAGCCAAGGCTGATCGGCAAGCATAGCAATACCGGCAAACGCTTCTAAAAACGGATATACATAGGCGTAGCGTACTACGCGGCGCGCCAGTAAATCATACCCCAAAAATCCAGTGGTAAACCCTTCTAAATCCTCAAGCTTTTTAATCGCCAATACACACATGGATAGCGCGACAAACCACATGAGCGCTTGTATCGAAAAGACACTAACGGCAAATGCCCAGCATAATGCCAGTGTCATCAGGGCGGTAACAGCAAATATCGCAATAATGGGCGCGTACGTGGTGTCGTCGTCTGTCTCGGGTTCGTGATTGCCCAAAAATACCTGTAGATCATCATTACCGCCAACACGCTTGCCATCAATAAAGGTCTGCGGCGTGGTCTTGACCCCAAGCGTCTCTTTGACCAATGTGTTCTCATCTTGGGTCGTGATATGACGATCAATGATGTCATAGCCTGCGTGCTTGAGCGCATCGATTGATTTGAGGCCAAACGGGCATAAATGATCGGACATCACCATACGAAAGATGATGGCAGACTGCCCGCCCTTCTCTTGGATATGCTCGCCTTGTAGGGTATCGATGAGATGCTGCACTTTTTGGTTGTGACTGTTGTCTATGGTGTCGGTATCAGATTTATTGTTAGTATTGTCTGCCATAACGCGCTCCTTACGTTTTGCTTATTCGCTGCTCGATAATAGTTTTTTTATGACTGTGACTATTATCTTATAAGCATCGGTAAGGGCGATCTGAATCAGTCTTGTTAACTTTGTTATGTTTAATGATAATTGGCGGGTTTTGTAGAGATGGACTTTTACTGTGTAGTGATAGGGAAGGTAAAATAAAAGCGTGCGCTGGGGTAACGCACGCTTTTTATTTTAGTGGCTGGTGGGTAGGCGAAAAGGATTGTTTGAGAGGTCAATTTTAATTTTTTTCCCTAAACTATTTGTACCGCATAATAGCTTTGCCAAGTAAGGCTGATATTGCGTTGCGGCTGGTGCGATATAGATTTTATCTAAATGTGGTTTTACTTCTGTCTCATACTCTACATATAGAAACTTGCCAAAATCCATCTGCACTCTAGGATCATCTAGTGACGTAATATATACCATACGACATTCTTGTTCTTCCTGAAAAGCTGAGTGTTTGACTAGATATTTTAGAGGTAGAATTATCATGTCTAGTAAGCTCTCTATCTCATCTACATCTTCTTCACTTACGCTCTTTAAGATTTTTTTACTTTCTATAGCAGCCTGATAAATCTCCTTTATCTCTTTAAATGCTTTTCTAAACGCCTCTGTTTTCTTTTTTATATAATTTTTATACTCACTCCATTCAGCTTCGGCTTTAGCGATACTATCTCCTTCCAAATTTTCACGACCAAACTCACGGAAAAATGTTAGCCGATTCCTCTGAGCTAGATGGGTATAGTCGGAAGTAGGATCAATATAAACGCATCTCATCACTGGCTGCTTTTCTACTTTCTTAGCTGAATCATTGTTTACATTATTTATCGTTCTATTAATAAATATATTGTTCATACCAGACTGGGAGTCAGTCTCTTTAAAAAACTCTTTGTTAAAAACCAAGCTAACACCAGAGGCTTCTTTATTTTCTTCTTTTCCGTATAATCGAAACTGATTTAAACTGTCATGGTTAAAAGTAAAACAACTGATAAATGCATGCAAATTTTCATCGAAATCAGGTTTATAAAAAGAGGTCTCTTTCATAGACTCAAGGTAGTTTGTAAGTAGTTTACCTTCGCTAGGATCATTAACATTATTGATGGTATTTAAACGAAAGGCGCTTGGCTTGTCTTTATTTTCTTCTTTAGAAAGCAGCTTATTGGTTGTATACGTACCAGTATAGTGTGCTAACTTCCTTTCAGGAGCTTGCTTGTTTTCTGCTAAAGGAAAGAAATCTAGCTTTAAGATATCTATGATTTCTTCTACCTTTCTTATCAAAGATTCACTCAGCCCTCCTATTTCTTTGGTCTCCACCTTGATTTTTAATTCACATACTCTTTCATAGCAAGTCGCTTGATATGAATAAGAACCTCCAATCAAACTAAATAACTTCTTAGAGTTTTGGCAACTTCCATTTGCAAGACACTCTGTAGCAATTTTAAAAGCATAATCAAAAGAAATATCAACTAACCATTTACTTTCTTCTAAAATTCTTATATATAACAGGCAATTTTCATCATAATTTTTCTTAAGAATACTCTGTGTTGCGGCTATAAAAAATATTGCTAAATAATAATTATTTCCATCGGCTTCTTTCACATTACGTAAATAAAATATACCATTATCAAGTTTATCATCACCAAACTCATATGTTTTCAACATATATCTGAATATATCGATTTGAGCGCTTGCATAGGCTTTATTTCCATCCTTCTCACGAGTCACTTGCAGTAATTTTTCAACTTCTTTACGCGTTGCGTCATCAAAACCTTCTAACACATTAGCATCCATAACCTACTCCCCAACCATCGCCAAAAACTCTTCCTCATCCACCACTTTAACGCCCAATTTTTCCGCTTTGGTCAGTTTAGAGCCAGCTTTTCCCCCTGCCAGTAGCGCAGTGGTTTTTGCCGAGATGCTGCCTGATACTTTTGCGCCTAGTGCTTGCAGTTTGGCTTTGGCTTCATCACGCGCCATGCTTTCAAGCGCACCGGTGATGACCCACGTTTGCCCATCGAGTGGCAGACCTTCTGATGCGACCTGCTCAACTTTATCCCAATGCACGCCTGCTTCTCGTAAAGCGGTGATGACTTCGATATTGTGCGGCGCACGGAAGAATTTGTAGGTCAGCTCGGCAGTGATTTCTCCGACATCTGGCGTTTTTATTAAGGTCTCAATATCGGCAGTCATTAAAGCGTCAAGATCACCAAATTGCTGCGCAAGGTTCTGTGCGGTGCCTTCGCCAACACCGCGAATACCCAGCGCATAGATAAAGCGCGCCAATGTCGTGTGCTTGCTCGCCTCGATAGCGTTGATGATGTTTTGTACCGATTTTTCACCCAGTTTTTCAAAGGTGACCATTTCATCCGCATGATTGTGCAACTGATAGATATCAGCAACCGTTTTGATAAGGCCATGCTCAAAGAAGCTAATCAGCCAACTCGCGCCAAGCCCATCGATATCCATAGCACGACGTGAAACAAAGTGAATCAGCGCCTCGGTCTGCTGCGCTGGGCAAAACAATCCGCCTGTACAGCGCGCCAATGCTTCATCTTCTGGTAGGATGACAGGCGAATCACAGACAGGACAAGTCGAAGGTAGGGTGACAGGCTCGCTATCGGCTGGGCGCTGCTCGTGCCAGACGCGGGTGACTTTGGGTATCACATCGCCTGCCCGATGGACGCTGACCATATCGCCTGCGCGCACATCCAAGCGCTGAATTTCACCAAAGTTATGTAAGGTGACATTGCTGACGGTGACGCCGCCGACTTTAACAGGTTCTAACTTGCCGACTGGGGTAATCTGTCCGGTACGCCCGACTTGCCATTCGATAGTATGAAGACGGGTCATCACGGTTTCGGCAGGGAATTTATAAGCGGTCGCCCAGCGTGGTTCTCTAGATAAAAAGCCTAATTGCTGCTGCAGGGCAAGGCTATTCACCTTAATCACCATACCATCGATCTCAAATGGCAAATCGGCACGACTTTCTATCACTGACTCATAATAAGTCTGTGCGGCGCGTGGATTGGCGACCACTTCTACAGCGCTGACGGTGAAGCCAAGCTCGGTGAGCCATGCCAGCGCCCCTGATTGAGTGTCGATATTTTCAGGCAGTCCTTGATTGACCGAATAACCGTAAAAGGCCAGTGGACGACTGGCGGCAATGCTGGGATCTAGCTGACGTAAGCTACCAGCGGCGGCATTACGTGGATTGGCAAAGGTTTTTTCGCCTTTTTCTTCCGCCAAACGATTGAGGCGCTCAAACCCTGCTTTTGGCATCAACACTTCACCGCGCACCTCTAACAGCTCGATATCAGCCGCATCGGCGATCCATAGGGGTAAATTGCGAATGGTTTTGGCATTTTGGGTAATGTCCTCACCCGTCTGCCCATCACCGCGCGTGACCGCTTGGACAAATTTGCCATGCTCATATTTTAGGGATACTGCCAATCCATCAAGCTTTAACTCCATCTCGTATTCAGGGTTTTGCTGCGAGTCGCTAAGACGATCATTGACACGGCGCATAAAGTCGCGCAAATCATCATATTCAAAAACATTACCCAAGGACAACATTGGAATATCATGCGTGACTTGGGTAAAGGCCGATAGCGGCATATCGCCGACTTGATTGATCGGACTGTCAGGTTGTATCAGGTCTGGATAGGCTTCTTCGATTTCAAGCAGCGAGCGGCGCAATTGATCGTATTCACTGTCTTCTAAGATTGGATTATCAAGCACATAGTAGGCGTAGTTGTGCGTTTTTATCGACTCGATAAGCGTGCGCATTTGCGAGACAATTTCTGCATTATTATTTGTGCCGTCATTGGCCGAACTGGCTATATTAGATGTTGCACTTTGTACTTGAGCAGATAGGTTTTTAGAATTATTTGGTGAGGTAGCGTCAGTCATAGTCGGGGTCTTTTTTGTCATTCAAGATGCCGATATGATAACAAGTTTACAGGAGGCTCGGATATAGCCAATCCCATATAAATCAGCTACTGTGTCAGGCTCGCTCAGTCTACTATGTGTAGTACTTTCACTCACCTTCCTCGTATCTAAATTATCTTGGATCGACTCTAAATTTTTGCAGAAACTATAGCCCATTAAAAAAGGCAAATAACGTGAATCGCTATTTGCGCTTTCTATGATTTTTTATACTCATCAGCTGTTAACTTTCTTAGCTTTTAAGTCTTTGAGCTTTCAAGTCTTTAAGCTTTTAGCTTTCATAGTCACGAACTTGGTTACGTAGCTGCTGCTTGTATTCAGGCGTGATTGGTTGGTTCTCTTCATCGAGCATAATCGCATCAAGATCGCTTGCCATCATATAAGCAATGCTCATCATGCTATCGAAGCTGCGCACGGCTTGTGGGTGTGGCAATGATAAAAACATAACGATGCCGTTATACGTGTTGGTCGCGACACTATGCGGATCAAAGGGCGCGATACCACTGTCGGTGATACCCATCATACTAAACCACAGCATACCCGTGCCGTCTTTTTGCTCATAGCGATGGAACATATTCATCGCGCCATAGCGTAGACCATATTTATCAATCAATGCCAGCAGGTCACGACCACGGATAATCGCGGTTGGACGATCGCGATATTGGTGCGGCAAGATAGTGATATTGATGTTGTCTTTGGCATTGATCAAGGGGCCGTTTTGCGCGTCATCGCCTGATTCTGATAAATGCTGATCCAGTATCGGGCTGTTGTTATCGAAGCTTGGCTCTTCTGCCGTGTCAATCGATGGCATCAAGCTATCTGTTGCCGACATGAGGCTAGAGAATGCATCAGGCTCTTGCTCGATATGCATCTGCTCAGCCGCTTCTGCAAACTCAGCATTATCAGCGCGACGTTGCTCTTCTTGCCAGCGCGCATAGTCCTCATTGTCGACGACGTCATGATCTTCATCCGCCATAGTGTCACGCTCAGCAGTCAGCTGGGCATCGACGTTGGTATGAGTCTGCGTCAATGGCTCTTCTTCAACGACAGCATTCAGATAAGTGCGGTCAGGGCCAATGCTCGTCTCGCCAGCAACCGTATCATCAAAGTCTGGCTGATCAACGATATTGCGCTCATGACGCGGTATGATGGGAATACCGTTTTTATCATAATTGACCGCAGCAGCTTCAGCACCATTACGGCGCTTAAAACTGCGAATGACCATAAACAGCCCTGCGAGCACGATAAACGCGGCAATGGCAATCAATACAAACTGAATAGCGGTCATGATAAATACATCCTAGTATATATAACAAAAGGGAATACACAAACGAGCATAAATGGCAATATTCTAGCATGGCTGACCCATGTCGTCACCACATTGTGTACTTTATAACCAGTATGCTGGACTGAGGTCAAGCATATTTGTATTTATGCCGATGGATTGATTATATTTGCATCGCTTTGATTCTCATAGCGCTTTTAATTTTGGCTTTTTTGGTCTTAGCTCTCTACATAACGCGCGGCTTCATCGAGCGACACACTGACTAGGGTAGAAATACCTGCGCTTGGCATGGTGATGCCTTTTAGCTCATCGGCAATCTGCATCGTCAGTTTATTATGACTGATAAAGATAAACTGCAAGTCATCTGCCAACTCATGAATGAGGCTAGTAAAACGCGCAACATTGGCATCATCGAGCGGCGCATCAACTTCATCAAGCACGCAGAACGGGGCAGGATGCTGCTTAAATATCGCAAAAATCAAACTCAATGCGGTCAGCGTTTTTTCACCGCCCGAGAGTACGGCTAGGCGGCTATTGCGCTTGCCTTTTGGCTGCGCCATCAAGGTAAGCCCTGCCCGCCATTGCTCCGACTTTGGCGTATTGGCTGGCATCTCGTCTGTGTTCAGTGTCAGACTGGCTTGCCCGCCGCCAAAGACTTTGGCAAACAAATTGGCCAGCTCATTATTGACCGCATCGAGCGTCTGCATAAATAGCGTCTTGGTCGTCTCATCGATCGAAGCAATCGCTTCAGTCAATGTCTGCATACTGGCGGCGATATCGGTGGTCTGCTGCGCAAGTGGCTCCAAGCGCTCATTGACCTCGGCCAACTCCGCGACAGCAGCAAGATTGACAGCGCCAATCTTACTTAACTGCTGCGCAAGCTTGGCGCGTTCGGACGCAAGCTCAGCGATTTTGTCTGGGCGCACACGGCGATCATGGGCGATAAAGTCTGCCAGCAAGTTTGAGACACTCATGGTTTGTTGAGGCTGTTCTGCTTGCGTTTTGTACTTCTCACTCACTTGAGTATAAGCATCTAGAGCGCTTTGGGTATGTCTACTGGCATCCTCCAAACGCGCAGCACTTAATGCTAACTCAGTTGCATGCTGTGCAAGTTCGCTTTGCTGCGTCTGCAAGGTATTTTGCAACGTATCAAATGCCGTCTGCTGCTCAGCATATGCTTGCTTTAGTGCCGTGAGCGCAGTATCGCGCTCACTCAGTAACGCTTGCTGCTTATCGCGCGTTGTCTGTGCGCGCTGCAGTGCCGCTTGCAACGTTGGTAATGTGCTCTGCTGCTTATCATGGCGCGCCTGTAGACTCTGCTCACTCTCTAATGACTTGTCATATTGCTCGGTTGCACGCGCCAGACTGCTCACACGATGCTCTAAGCGCATCTCATGTTGCTGAATACGTAGCTGTAACGCTTGCCAAGCCTCATCATCGGCTTGACGTGCGCGGTGTAGCTCGCTGCGCTCAGATTGTAATTGCTGATTGGTCGCTCGTGCCTCTGCTATTTGCGGCTTAAGTGTGGCGATCTCGCGTTCGATATCCTGCTGCTCACGAATAAGCGTCTGCGCCTCATGCGCAAGCTCTTGCTTTTCTTGCTCGAGCGCCGCTTTGTCAGCATTTAGGCGTTGGCTGTCTGCTTGCAAGCGCTCGGCATTGGCGCGCTCAGTCGTCAGTTGCTGCTGGTATTTATGCTTATCACGGGTTAATTGCTCAGCTTGGGCACGCGTTTCTTCTAGACTGACCATCAATGCGTCATAGTCACGCTGGTGTTTTGCGATGGATTTTTGCTGATTGTCGATGCTCAACTCTAGCTCACCGAGCAGGTCCTCTAGCGTTTGCAAACGCGTGCGCTGCGCCAAACGCTGGGTGAGAAACTGACTGCTGCCCTCGCTTTGATCGTCTTGCGCGCCCGCAAGCTTACTCAAATTAAGCGTACCTTGACGACTAATGACCCAACCATCAGCAGTCAGTAGAAGCGCTGATGACGGTAATGATTTTAAGACATCGGCAAACACGTTAATATCATGCTCACTAGTAGACTCAAACTGCGCTGTGTATAGATAACACTGCTGCCATAGCGCAAGCGCAGGCTGCGCAATCAGCTGTGATAATGGCAACACTTTATCAGTTAAGCTCTCTGGTAAGTCGCTGATAAAGGCACTGTCTCTGGTTTTATTTTGCTTCGCAGGCAACCATAGGCTATGACCCGTTGCTAGTGTTTTGTCTTTTGTACTGGCTGAGGTGTTTTGTATGGTTTGATAAGTCAGTAAATCAGTAACATCATCTTCAAGTGCTTGCCACAAACTCAAACTATTGGCTTTTTGATCCGCATCATTCACATGATCAGCACGTGCTGAATTAGTGTGGCTTGCAATTAATACATGGCTGTCTAGCCATAACGCTAAAACACTATCGAGCAGCTGTGCGTGCGCTTGCCCTGTCGCACTCAGTTCAATCTGTTCACGCAGCGTCGTAATAGCCAATTGCTGCGTATTTACAGCGGCACTATCGGTGTTATTTGTTGCAGCTGCTTTGTTTTGAGAGTTTGATATAGGTTTTGGATGCAATATCTGATGCAAAGTGTCGTATTCACCTGCGAGTAACGCATGACGTTTTTCATCATCGCTCAACTCGCGTTGCTGCGTGTTCAGTCGCTGCTGCAAGTGATGTGCTTGCGGCTGTATCTCAGACAGACGTTCGTCCACCCCTTCTTGCTGACGCTCAATCTGCTGTAGCTGTTTGCTCAGCTTAGCGACTTGCTCTTCTAGCACCTGATGCAAGTCTTGCTCGTCCGCTGCCTGACTTGCATCAGCACTGGCACTAACAGCATTAGTATTATCAGATGGCGCTATAGACTGCTGCAATTGCTGCCAGAGGTTTTGCCAATTTTGCTCGCGGCGTTGCCACTTATCATCGCTTTGCTGGTGGCGCTTTTGTGCTTGGGTATTAATCGCCTGCTGCTGCTCAAGCGTACGTGCCTTGTCTTGCAGACGCGACAGCTGGTTTTGTGCGTCATGCCATGCGCGCTGCAATGGCTGCTCATGACGCTTGTGGTTATCACGCTTGTCGCTCAGCTCAGCGAGCTGTGGGCGTAACGCTTCTAGCGCTTGATTCTGCTCAGCTTGTTCAGCGTTAAGCCGCTCGATATCAGCGAGTGATTGCTCACGCTGCTGCGCCAAGTGAGACAGTTGCTGCTCAATGGCTGCCAGCTGTGCAGTGGCATCACTCAGTTGATGCTCGGCATTTTGATAGCCCAGCTGCTGCTGATAGTGCGCGCTTTGGGCATCATCTTTGAGCCATTGCTCTTGGTTAATACGAGCGGTGAGCTTATCTTGCTTTGCCTTTAGCGTGTCATAATCCGCTTGCAATATCGACACTTCAGCGGCGCTGCGTTCATGTGCGATTTTTTGCTGCTGATGCTGCTGCTTGGCCTGATAGAGCTGCTGAATGGCAAGCTGCTGCTCAATATCAGCCAAGCTTAGTGAGATCTCTTCGTGACGCTGCGCGCTCGCTGCCTGTTTGGACAGTGTCTTTTGTTGGCGGAGCAGCTCGCTTTGCATGTCGTGCAGACGCGCCAAATTGTCTCTTGTCTTTTCAAGCTTTTTTTGTGTCTCTTCGCGGCGAGCCTGATAGCGCGACACCCCAGCCGCTTCTTCGATAAACTCACGCAGCTGCAAAGGACTTGACTCAACAATTCGCCCAATCATGCCTTGCTCAATGACCGCATAACTACGCGCACCCAACCCTGTACCCAAGAACACATCGACCACATCGCGGCGGCGACAGCGCGTACCATTGATAAAGTAATCCGAGCGCCCGTCTTTATTGACCTGACGGCGAACGGACAGCTCTTGGTACAAGTTAAGCTCATGGCGAATGCCCGTTTGCTCATCTTGGGTATGCTCAAAGGTCAGCTCGACACTCGCTACACTCTTGGCCGCTTTGTCTTGCGTACCAGCAAAGATGACATCGCTCATCGCCCCGCCACGCAGCTGCTTGGCAGAGGTCTCACCCAGCACCCAGCGTATGGCATCAATCACATTGGATTTGCCGCAGCCGTTTGGCCCGACGATGGCAGTGATGCCATGGCGAAAGGTAAAGGTCGTTGGGTTGGCAAAGGACTTAAAACCTGCCAGCTTTAGAGATTTTAAACGCATGAATAGTCAATAGATGTGGCGGAAACAGGCGGCTATTCTACCTGAAATTGTCGTGAGTTTTTAGGATTAAACGTCTAAGTGCATAAACGATTTTGCCTTCAGGCTTTGATGAAACCCTCGTAATAGTTTTTGCTCCATTTGGCTGACCTCGTTTTCTGCTAAGTAGCGCTGATTGAACTCAATCAATGCTGACCACGTGATACTGGCCACTTGCAGATGATCGACGATGTCTAACAGCTCTGGTCTTAAGAGATGCTGATACTTCTTGGGTCTTTTGTGACACAGTGCCAGCTCTCGGTCGGCTAAGCGCTGCTTGTTGTGCTCTAGCTCACTGCCACCGATGAACAGCAGTAAAAACTTGGCACCTTTATCGATAAAGCCTTTTTCGAGTAAATGCTCATACATCACGCAGTACTTGAGCAACTGGTCTGGGTTTTTTCGACCATTAAATTTTAGTTCGTTTGCTACCAGCACATTCGCCTGATGGTTGTAGGCCAAGTTGTCCATATACATCGCTTTTAGCTCGGTACTTGCCTCAAACAATCCGCTGTTGCCATGGGTCGACCATGATCCATTTGGCTCAAAGGCGATGAATTGCTGATACAATGAGTCTAAGTAGACATCACTACATAAACTTAAAAAGATATCGAACTCTTTATTTAGATACTCTTCAGAAAAGAATTTTACGCGGCGCACAGCTTCTCTAGGATGACAGATGCCAACTCTTTGGGATGAATAGGTTTCTAATTGCTCCGTGTCATGCATTTTTGCGTTGAGCTTTTTGATAATGGCGTGTTCAATCTCTTCTACACTTTTGCCTGCTAGCTCAGGCTGGGTAGCCCATTCGATTATTTGGCGTACGTATTGCTTTTTGGTGATTCCAAGAATTTGCTTGGGCTCCCACGCCAAAAACTCTACCATATTGGTAAGACCAGTCGTCCATGATAGCTGATCTTTTAAATGACTCACCGAGCCAAAGACACGGCGATATTTTTCTGCTGCTTTCATACTAAGAATGTCTCATGGTTTACATTTTTTACAACAAAGATGTGCCGTGATTACAACACACCCAATCCACTTAATAACAACTGCCCTCCTGCAAATATCAATAATACGCCAAACGCGCGCTTGAGCATCAAGGCAGGCAATACATGGGCAAGCTTGGCACCCACTTTTGCCATTGCAAAGCTCGCCACCGAAATACACAAAAATCCTATGACATGGACAAATCCGATGGTGCCCTCAGGCAGATTGACCACATCTTGACCAAACCAGGCAAATCCAGCCGCGCCAGCCAGAGCAATGGGTAGACCGCACGCCGCTGACGTACCGACCGATTGCTTCATCGGCAGCCCCGCCCAGTTCAAAAACGGTACGGTCAAACTACCACCGCCAATACCGAAGATAGACGACGCCATGCCAATGCCCGTACCTGCGCCAAACTGTATCCCAGCCGAAGGCAATGGCTTACCTACTTGCTCTTTATTAGAAAAGAACAGCATTTTTAGTGCAACCAGTAGCGCGCCAACACCGATGATGGCTTGTAGTGCCTGACCATCAATCATATCTGCGATACCAGCGCCGACCAAACTCCCCACCACCAAGCCAAGCGCCATCTTGCGCCATACTTCCCAGCGCACGCCGCCGCGTTTATTATGGGCCGTCAGTGAGCTGATCGAAGTGATCACGATGGTCGCAAGAGACGTACCAATGGCTAGGTGTGTTACTACTTCTGGCGAAAAGTCGTACGCGGTAAAAATCCAGACCAGTGCGGGGACGATAATCATGCCGCCGCCCACGCCAAACAAGCCTGCACTGACACCTGCAAACGCCCCTGCAATCACAAACCACACATATAACATCATAGAACAAACCTTTTATAATACTGGCCTAGTATTAATTTTATTGCCTACTTACTGGTTTCTTAGCGCACTTAACTGTATTTGCCAAATCTTAACGTGACCTTTATTCTGTCTTTGGTATGCTGTCTTTGGTAACCGCTTAGTATATCAAAGTTTCCTTTAACCACATCGATTAAACTTATGCCACCACTCACCAATTTTTCTCCCGCTTTATCCGAGCTTAACCACCGCCACGTTGCCAGTAGCGCCTCGACCAATAGCGAGCTGATCGCAGCGCTGCAAGATGGCACGCTAGATGCTGCTACCGTACACGTCTTGACCGCAGAGACGCAGAGCGCGGGACGTGGACAACATGGGCGCTCGTGGCAGTCGCCGCGCGGCAATGTCTATCTGTCGCTATATCACCCCGTACATATGCCGATTAGTGGGCTACTGTCTTTGATTATTGGCCTTGAGCTGGCAAAAATGCCTGTTATCCAAGCCTTGAATGAGCAATTACAAGCACAAGGATTGACGCCAATTGGGGTGAAATGGGCAAATGATTTGGGGTTTTATCAGAGTCAAGCCAGTCATCATTCTGAATTGGCGCACTCTGCACCCGACGGTTCAGCTTTAGACAGCGCCATCTCACTTCAGCGCACATTGCCCTTTCAAAAGCTCGCTGGCATCTTGATAGAACCTGTGACCAAATCTGGCAAGCTGCTTGGTGTGGTACTAGGCATTGGGTTAAATGTAAAAGCTGCGCCAACGCTCACCGCGCAAACCTCTGAGGGGATGAGCTATCAAGCGATCAGCTTACAGGACATCCATGAGTTGCTACATCCAGAAGTGGCAGCTGCCACGAGCCTGCCAGACTTACAAACATTGTATCAGCAGATGAGCAAAGCACTGATGGCAGCGATGACTCGATTTGAGCATTTGGCCATCGAAAAACCAACGGGGCATACCTATTATTTAGATAGATTTTTGCAGCAGTTTGCAGCGATGGATGCGCTAGCCGGTCTGCGTTTACGTGTTACCCAAGACTATAATAATGAGAACAAAGTCATGACGGGAGTCGCTTGCGGCGTGGATATTCATGGGTGTTTGCAATTACAGCAAGATAACGGTAAGATTTCTACGCTTTTTACTGGACGTATTGACGTTATTTATTAGGGACACGCCCTAGGCTTAATCATAACACTGACGAGCACCATCATTAACGAGCGCTATATAAAGGGATTTTTATGCTCTGGCTTGATCTTGGCAATACCCGCCTAAAATACTGGCTGACCGACGATATCGGGCAGATAGTCTCACATGATGCCAAGCAGCATCTGCAAGCACCCGCTGAATTACTCATGGGTCTGACCGACCGCTTTGAGCGTTATGCGCCCGATTTTATTGGTATCTCATCCGTACTGGGCGATGCGCTCAATGCTAAAGTGTCAGAGACGCTCAGTCGTTTGAACATTCCATTTGAGTTTGTCCATGTTGATGCCGCGCATGCGCTTATGAAAAGTGCTTATAATGACCAGCAGCTCGGCTGTGACCGCTGGCTACAGATGCTCGGCGCCGTCGATAAGAAAAAACGCCAATGCGTGATCGGCTGCGGTACGGCGGTGACCATTGACTTGATTGATCACGCTGAGCATTTGGGTGGTTATATCTTTCCCAGTATCTACTTACAACGCGAGTCTCTGTTTTCTGGAACCAAGCAAATCACTATCTCTAACGGTACATTTGATAGTGTTAGCCAAGGCATGACCACCCAAGACGCGGTGCACCGTGGCATCTTGCTCTCTATCGTTGGTGCAATCAATGAGATTAGCCGTCGTCACCCAAACTTTGAAGTGATCATGACAGGCGGCGATGCAGCCACTATCTCGCAGCATGTCAATCGCCCCGTACGCTTGCGTGATGATTTATTATTAAATGGTCTGGCACGGTATTTTGATTATCGTAATAAGTCATAATCCATCATAGATAAGCCAATATCATACTGTCACACTGACAAAAAAAGCAGCACGTTTAAAGCGTGCTGCTTTTTTATTAGATACTTTTCTCTTTTATAAGGTCAAAGCTTTGCTAGCTACTGCCCTAACCCTTTTTTATTTGGTCTCGTTAAACAGCTCACGACCGACCAGCATACGACGAATCTCGCTAGTACCTGCGCCAATCTCATACAGCTTAGCATCGCGCCAGTAGCGACCGAGTGGATACTCGTTGGTATACCCATTACCGCCAAATATCTGAATGCCCTCACCTGCCATCCATGTGGCTTTTTCGGCACACCATAAAATCACACTAGCACAGTCTTTTCGCACTTCTCGGCTGTGTCCTGCGCCGTGCGCGTCTAGCATATCGAGGTTTTTACCAACGGTGTATAAGAAGCTACGACCTGCCTGCAAAATAGTATACATATCAGCCACTTTGCCTTGGATAAGTTGAAACTCACCAATTGCTTGACCAAACTGCTTGCGCTCATGGATATAAGGGACGACATTGTCCATCACTGCTTGCATGATGCCGATAGGACCTGCGGCTAATACGGCACGCTCATAATCTAGGCCACTCATGAGTACCTTAACGCCTTCATTGAGACCGCCCAAGATATTTTCACTTGGTACGGTGACATTGTTAAAAGTCATCTCACCCGTATGGCTACCACGCATGCCAAGCTTATCGAGCTTTTGCGCGGTACCAAACCCTTCCATACCTTTTTCTACGATAAAGGCGGTCATACCTTTGGCACCCATTTCAGGATTGGTCTTGGCATAGACCACCATCACATCCGCATCAGGGCCATTGGTGATCCACATTTTGCTACCGTTCAAGATGTAATTGCCGTCTTTTTCTTCGGCTTTGAGCTTCATGCTGACGACATCTGAACCAGCACCGGTCTCACTCATTGCCAATGCACCAATGAACTCGCCGCTGATGAGCTTTGGCAGATATTTTTGTTTTTGCGCTTCAGAGCCGTTGCGTTTGATTTGGTTAATGCACAAATTAGAATGCGCACCATAGCTAAGCGCCACCGATGCCGACGCTCGGCTAATCTCTTCCATCGCCACCATATGAGCGACATAGCCCATGTTGGAGCCGCCATACGCTTCAGGGACGGTGATGCCATGTAGACCCAGATCGCCCATCTTTTGCCACAGATCCATAGGGAACTCATCACTGCTGTCGATCTCGCTTGCACGTGGGGCGATTTCGTTTGCCGCAAACTGCTGTACGACATCACGTAGCGCGTCAATATCTTCGCCAAGCTGAAAGTTCAATCCAGGTAAACTCATAACCATTCCTTGTTTTTTAGTATTTCATTTTTACGATAATTTTTTAAGACTGACGTTTATTAATCAAAGCCCGTGCCACATTTGAGCCATTTGGACGCTTTAAAAACCCACTAATACGCTCGCCTGCCACGACCAATTTTTCCAAATCGATACCCGTGCTGATACCCATGCCATGCAGCATATATACCACATCTTCGGTCGCGACATTGCCCGTTGCGCCTTTGGCATAAGGACAGCCACCGAGGCCTGCGACTGAGGTATCAAATTCGCTGACACCCATTTGTAATGCCGCTAGGGTATTGCTGAGTGCTTGACCATAGGTGTCATGAAAATGACCTGATAACATGGCGATATCAGCATACTCAAGCGCTGCTTGTAGGGCGCGCTGCACTTTGAGGGGTGTACCCACACCAATGGTATCAGCAATGCCAATCTGCTCTGAACCAATCTCAATCAACCGTTTGGTGACATAAGCGACTTGGCTAGGGTCAATCTCGCCTTCATAAGGACAACCAACGGTACAAGAGATAACGCCGCGTACTTTGATACCTTGCGCTTTTGCCGCAGCGGCAACGGGCGCGAAACGCTCAATACTCTCATCGATACTGCAGTTGATATTTTTTTGGCTAAAGGTTTCGCTGGCTGAGCCAAAAATAACAATTTCATCAGGACGGTAGGCAATCGCATTGTCAAAGCCGCGCATATTGGGCACGAGTACTGAGTAACAAACGTTCGTCTGCCGCGTTGGCGCAAGCGCATCAAGCAATGCGCTGTTATCGCCCATTTGTGGCACCCACTTTGGCGAGACAAAACTGGTCACCTCCAGTTTTTTAATCCCTGCGTCAATTAAATCATTGATAAGCGTTTGCTTAACCTCAGTCGGTACCGTCATGGATTCGTTTTGCAATCCATCACGCGGACTGACATCGACGATGGTGACATGGCTTGGATACGAGTGGCTCATGCTTATTGTCCTTTTCTATTCGCTTTCACTATCGATACGCAGTAGCTCATCACCATCAGCGACCAAATCACCTGCTGCAAATAATAATTCTGCTACCACACCATCAGTTGGTGCGGTAATGGTATGTTCGATCTTCATGGCCTCAATGACCGCAAGCGGCTCACCTTTTTTCACAGTATCGCCAACAGCTACTTTGAATGCAACGACTTGCCCTGGCATCGGTGATTTTAGGCTGCCGACTGCTGCTGTGTCTTCACCCACATGCGCCATCACATCAATTAAGGTAATCTCATCGCGTCCGCTATCTGTGAACGCATAAACTGTCTCATTATTGACCCAGCTCTGCGCACTGATACGTGCACCCTCTAACCATAAGGTATGATTGTGCGCATCACTGCTATCATAGCTGACTTGGCCTTCATAAACCGTTTCGGTCTGAGCGGCGACATTGATATTGCTATCATCCTGCGTATTCGTGATTTCTTTACCAATGACAAGCGCAAAGCTACTGAGATTCTCACTACCTTTTTTATTATCAAAGCAACTCACATTGTGCCAATTGCTGATACGAGCAATATATGACTGCTCATTATAAATGAGGCTAAATGTGCGAGTATAATCGCTATAAGCACGGAACCCTGTCGGCTTACTAAAGGGGTCGTTGTCTATCTTTTGTAATACGGCTTCGCTCGCAAGCTGCTGCGTAATAGCCGTCACCACAAGCGTCGATAATCCAAGCGGATGCTGATCAAACAGCTTGTCCTGCTCACGCTCTATCAATGCCGTATCAAGATTGGCGTTGCTAAATGAGTCGGTATTTAAGATATAACGCAAAAATGCCACGTTATTTGGTAGACCCACAATACGCGTCTGCGCCAATGCTCGATCTAGTCTCGCCAACGCTTGCTCGCGCGTAGGTGCATGCACAATAAGCTTGGCAATCATAGAGTCGTAGAAAGGACTGATGACATCACCCTCTCGTACGCCATCATCGATACGCACATCAGCGCCGTTTTTATCAATGACAAAGGTGCTGTGCTCAGGCTTTTGATAAGTGAATAACGTTCCTGTCGCTGGCAAAAAATTATTGTCAGGGTTTTCAGCACAGATACGCGCTTCGATCGCATGACCATTGATCGTCAAATCGTCTTGCGATTTTGGCAATGGCTGACCCGCAGCGACCAACAGTTGCCACTCGACCAAATCCACACCAGTAATGGCTTCGCTGACCGGATGTTCAACTTGCAAGCGCGTGTTCATCTCCATGAAATAAAAATTCATCGTACCTTCGCGCTGCTCCACAATAAACTCAACCGTGCCAGCGCCGACATAATTAACCGCACGCGCCGCCTCAATTGCAGCCGTACCCATCGCTTCACGCATGGCCGTATCGACGCCCGGTGCCGGCGCTTCTTCCAATACTTTTTGATGGCGACGCTGTACCGAGCAATCCCGCTCAAACAGATGCACGTAATTGCCATGCGTATCACCGAATACTTGGATTTCGATATGGCGTGGTTTGAGCGCATATTTTTCGATCAACACTTGATCATTGCCAAAACTGGTAATTGCTTCACGGCGGCACGAGTCAAGCAAGTCAATAAAATCACTGCTTTGCTCAACGATACGCATTCCTTTACCGCCGCCGCCTGCACTCGCTTTAATCAATACTGGATAGCCAATATCATCTGCTTGCTGCTGCAAAAACTGGGCGTCTTGATTGTCACCATGATAGCCGGGTATCAGCGGCACGCCAGCGGCCCCCATCAAGCGCTTGGACTCAGATTTGCCGCCCATGGCGCGAATCGCCTCAGCAGAGGGCCCGATAAACACCAAACCAGCCTCTTGGCAGGCCTGTGCAAAATCGGCGTTTTCACTCAAAAACCCATAGCCTGGGTGGATGGCCTCAGCACCTGTTTGCTTAGAGATGGCAATAATGGCATCACCTTTGAGATAGCTGTCTTTTGGTGCCGAACCGCCTAGATAGATCGCCTCATCACAGACCGCCACGTGCTTGGCTTCGCGGTCAGCATCAGAATACACCGCGACGGTACTGACGCCCAGACGCTTGGCAGTTGCGGCCACTCGGCAAGCAATTTCACCACGGTTGGCAATTAGAATTTTAGAAAACATAACTATCCCTGTATCTTGTCGTTATTATTTGACGTCTTGTCTATTTGTCCGTTTATCTATTCGTTTATCGTTAGTCTGCCGTTAGCCAGTCAGGCTTCCGCTTTTGCAAAAAGGCTTGCACGCCCTCCTTTCCTTGTGTTGATGAGCGAATATCAGCAATTCCTTTGACCGTGTCGGCAATCAGCTCATCAGTGATAGGCGCGCCTGCTATATCATGTAATAGCTGTTTGCATGTCTTGACCGCATCGGGACTATTTTTGACCATTTTGGCACAAAGTGTCGCTACCTCATCATCCAGCCACTCTTCGCTGACGCGCTCATGGATAAAGCCAAGCTGACGTGCTTTTTTGGCATCAAACACTTCTGCACTTAAGAAGTAACGCTGCGCAGCTCTAGCGCCCATCGCTCGGATGACATAAGGACTGATGGTCGCAGGTGCCAAGCCCAAACGCACTTCGCTCAGGCAAAAATTGGCAATTTTCACGGCGATGGCCACATCACAGACGGCAACGAGACCCATACCACCTGCATAGACATCGCCTTGGATTGCCGCAATCGTCGGCTTGGGACATTCATAAATCGTCTTGAGCATTTGCGCCAATTTATCCGCATCCGCTAAATTCTCTTCATAGCTATAGTCCGCCATGGCGCGCATCCAGTTTAGATCGGCACCCGCACAGAACGCTTTGCCAGCTGCCGCGAGTACAATGACACGCACCTCGTCATCCACACCAAGGGTGGTGAAGGCATCTGTCAACTCGGCGATCATCTCGTCATTAAAGGCATTGCGTATCTCGGGACGATTCAACGTCACGGTAGCGATGTGTTGTTTTATATCGACTAATAGACTTTTATAATTATTACTATTTTTTGATTTTGCTTCTTTCATAACTTTCTCTATGTTCCTATTTATATGTCTATGTAAATACTTAGCCCAACGTTTGGGTCATCCATCATAATGCTCATATAAGAAAGTAAGATGTCAAAACCCGATGTCGCGGTAGAATCGTATTTAAAAAGATTGTCGCACCACTCTCTCATCACGAGCAGACCTTAGCGCTTACATTCTAAAGACACCAAACGTCGTCTCTTCAATCGGGGCGTTATAGGCAGCGCTCAGTCCCAATGCCAATACATGACGGGTATCAGCAGGATCAATCACGCCATCGTCCCACATACGCGCGGTGGCATAATAGGGATGACCTTGCGCTTCATACATTTCACGAATTGGTGCTTTAAATGCCGCCTCATCTTCCTCACTCCACGCTTCACCCTTACGTTCAAAATTGTCACGCTTGACCGTTGCCAAGACCGAGGCTGCTTGCTCACCGCCCATGACAGAGATACGGGCATTTGGCCACATCCACAAAAAGCGCGGACTGTAAGCACGGCCACACATACCGTAGTTACCCGCGCCAAACGAGCCACCAACGATGACGGTGAATTTCGGTACTTTGGCATTGGCAACTGCCATCACCATTTTGGCACCGTGGCGGGCAATGCCTTCGTTTTCGTATTTACGCCCAACCATAAAGCCTGTGATATTCTGGAGGAATACCAATGGAATTTTGCGCTTACAGCACAGCTCGATGAAATGCGTGCCTTTTTGCGCCGACTCACTAAATAGAATGCCGTTATTAGCAATGATACCCACAGGCATCCCTTCGATATGCGCAAATCCACACACTAATGTCGTGCCAAAACGCGCTTTGAACTCATCAAATGCACTGTCATCAACGATACGCGCGATGATTTCTTTGATATCAAATGGCTTGCGCTTGTCCGTCGGAATTACGCCGTACAGTTCTTTGGCGTCATAACGTGGCGGTCGCGGCGTAATTTGATTAGGAATGTGTTTGGCAGGGCGATTCAAATGACTGACAATATTACGGGCGATGGATAACGCATGAGTATCGTTTTGCGCTAAGTGATCGACCACGCCTGATAGCCGCGTATGCACATCGCCACCGCCCAAATCCTCTGCGGTAACCTCTTCGCCTGTTGCGGCCTTTACCAGTGGCGGACCACCCAAAAAGATGGTGCCTTGCTCTTTAACAATAATAGACTCATCGCTCATCGCAGGCACATACGCACCACCAGCCGTACAGCTACCCATGACCACAGCAATCTGCGGAATACATGCTGCACTGAGGTTGGCTTGATTAAAGAAGATACGGCCAAAATGCTCTTTATCAGGGAACACGTCATCTTGGTTGGGTAAATTAGCACCACCTGAATCAACCAAATAAACACACGGCAAATGATTTTCTTGCGCAATCTCTTGAGCGCGCAAATGCTTTTTGACTGTCATTGGGTAGTAGGTGCCACCTTTTACCGTGGCATCATTACAGACAATCATACACTCAATACCATTGATACGGCCAATACCCGCAATCACGCCAGCCGCTGGAATCTCTTCGCCATACATGTCATGAGCGGCCATCGGCGCCACTTCCAAAAACGGCGTACCCACATCAAGCAAACGCTCGACACGCTCGCGTGGTAGTAGCTTGCCACGTGCTAGATGCTTGGCACGGGCGCGCTCTGAGCCGCCTTGGGCAACTTTACGCAGGTGCACATATAAATCGTCAACGATCGCTTGCATCGCCGCACTGTTTTGCTGAAAGTCGCTTGAGTTTGGACTCAGTTTACTGGTTATGATAGCGCTCATGATATCCCTTTTCTTTGATACATAGATACGTAAATGCGAGTAGCTTTTATATGAATGATCCAACTGCTATTTTTTAAGTATGACTCACATAGTTCATCTTTAGTGTTTTAGAGCTGATAAATAAGCTTACGACAAACCCAACTCTTCTTTCATTTGCTCAATGATTTTATACTTTTGAATCTTGCCCGTGATGGTCATTGGATACTCAGTGACAAAGCGATAGTAAGCTGGCACTTTATAATGAGCGATATGCTCGCTGCAGAATTCACGGACTTCCTCTTCGGTCAAGCAGCCCGGCTCTTTAGGAATAATCCACGCTGCGAGCACTTCACCATAACGCTCGTCGGGTATCCCAACGATTTGCACATCGCGAATTTTTGGATGACGATAAAGGTAGTTTTCGATCTCGACTGGATAGATGTTTTCACCACCGCGAATCACCATGTCTTTACTCCGGCCGACGATTTTCACATAGCCGTCTTCATCCATCGTTGCCAAATCACCCGTGTGCATCCAACCATCTTGAATGGCTTCTCGCGTTTTAAAACGGCTACCCCAATAGCCTTTCATCACTGAATAACCACGCGTGAGTAGCTCGCCAGTCTCCCCGATAGGCACAATCTCGCCCGTCTCGGTGTCGATCACTTTTACCTCAAGTGCAGGCTGTACCAATCCTACGGTCGAGACTTGCTTCTCAAGAGGGGTGTGCTCATTGGTCTGGCAAGAGACTGGACTGGTCTCTGTCATACCATAGGCAATGGTGACTTCACTCATATGCATCTTATCGATGACGCGGCGCATGACCTCAATCGGACAGCTGGAACCTGCCATGATGCCTGTACGCAAGGTAGATAAATCAAAGTTTTCAAATTCAGGATGGTCAAGCTCCGCGATAAACATCGTCGGCACGCCATGTAGACCTGTACATTTCTCTTCTTCAACCGCTTTTAATACCGTTAATGGCTCAAAGCCATCGTTTGGATAGACGATACAGCCGCCGTGCGTGAGAATCGCGAGATTACCAAGCACCATGCCAAAGCAATGATACAAGGGTACTGGAATGCACAGTCTGTCGGCTTCCGTGAGATTCATGGCCTCACCAATGAAGTAGCCGTTATTAAGGATATTTCGATGGCTTAAGGTTGCGCCTTTTGGTGTGCCTGTCGTGCCACTGGTGAACTGCACGTTGATGGCATCAGTATTTTTGAGCTGGGCTTGACGCTCGGCCACGCGTGGATCGTTGGCGTCGCCTTCCGCCATCCATGCAGAGAACTTTTGCATGAAACCAAACTCCTCATCAGAGTCTGGCTCATCAATCCAAATGATACGCTCGATCGTTGGAATCTCAACCAAATCAAGCTGGGTATAATCTTTATGGTAAATCTCAGGACAGAGCTCACGAATCAAGCTGGCATAATCACTGGTTTTAAAATGACGCATAAGCACCAGTGCTGAGCAGCCGAGTTTGTTCAGGGCATATTGCAGCTCAAAGGTACGGTAGGCAGGGTTGATATTGACAAGGATAACGCCGACTTTTGCGGTGGCCAATTGCATCAGCAACCATTCAGCATTGTTGTGTGACCAAATCCCGATGCGATCGCCAATCTCAAGCCCCATTTCAATCATACTACTGGCTAGCTGATTGACCTGCTGCTGTAGCTCACGATATGTCCAGCGAATATTTTGATGACAGACGACCAGCGCTTCACGATCTGGATATTTGGACACAATGGCATCAAAAAAGTCGCCGATTGTCGCTTCAATCAGCGGCACATCAGGACCTTTATCATAGCTTTGGGTGAGCGGCGCATTTACTGAACGTGCGCCCATATTGATACTAGGGATATTATCTAAAATAGCATCGAAATCAACGTGAGTCGCATCGAAATTAGAGTTTTGAGTCATAACGAGTCCTTTCGTTTTACTTTTTATAGTATTCATAGATAGTGCTGATTAATCGCTGGCGAGCAAACCTTCTTCCTTGATTCGGTCTGATATAGTATTCAGCTACTATAACGCTATAAATGAAAGCATGTCAACAATATCAATACGGTATGTATCATTTAATTGGTTATTTAAAGACCTTGATTAAAAAAAGATACCACAAAAACATGGCAGGTTTTTGAAATAAAAAAGCCAGCCACATCATAAGGAATGGGCTGGCTCAATCAGTAACGTGATCTTTTAAACTTGCTTTTTAAACAAGTCTATCAGGATGCTTTGGGAGTGGCAGGCGCTTTGATTGTCACCGTTGCGCTCACTGCATCAGTGTCATCTAACAAGTCCATGATGAGTTCTTCATCACTCTCCGTCTTCACTTGCCAATTCCCAGCCGCGTTTGGCACACCCGTTACCATCACCGAAATCGCTTTGTTCTTTAGGCGAATCATTGGTGGTTTATGATCATAACCGCTGTGCTCGTGCCCTAAGATATCATCAGCGATGGTCGCAGCCTGTGCGCGTAGTGGCGCCACATAACGACAGGCAACCCCATTGATAGACATACAATCACCAATGGCATAGATGTGTGCAGTGTCGGTGCGCAATGTCGCTTCATCAACCACAATACCTGTACGACGGTCAAACGTAACGCCCGCTGCCGCTGGTAGTTGCCCGTCGACGGTCAGACCTGTACTGGCAATCACATGGTCTACGATCAATGGCTCAGGTTGCTCTGCATCGGTACTGCCTTCGGCTGAGGCGAGCGGTGCGTAGTCTACTCTTAGCTTTTCGCTATCGCTGCTGTCGTCATTGCCACTCACGCGGGTAACAGCAGAGACTTGAGAGCCGCCCAAAAACTGAATACCTTGTGACTCAATTGCTTTGGCAATACGTGCCGTCGCTTTGGCTGGTAGCATCTGTGATAACGGCGCATCGTTCAAATCAATCAAGGTCACTTGATGACCTGCTTTTAGCAAGTCTTCCGCGATTTCTGTCCCGACCATACCAGCGCCAACGATGGCGACATGCTGGCTACCAGTTGCCAGCTTTTCTTGTAGCTGACCGAACTGCTCGATATGATTGACATGCCAGACCAAATCCTCTGGCAAGCTTTTGGGGAAAATAGGATGCGCGCCCATCGCCAGCACCAACTTACCATAGCTGATCGTCGCATAATCCGTGTGGGCGGGATTTGGCCTATTAGCAGAGATAAGCTGTAACTGCTGGGTAGCCGTATCAATATCTGTGACCTGTGTGTCAGCCAGCAAGGTCACGCCTGCGGTTTTTGCCGCATCGCTACCTGTTGCTCGTACTAGGTCTGATGCGCGCTTGTTTTGGCTGATCGCCATGGTCAGCATCGGCTTGTGATAACGATCGCCACTATCGGAGGTGATCAAGGTAATCGGAATATCTGCATCTTTTGCACGAATCGCATCAATCACATGCCAGCCTGCCAAGCCTGCGCCAATGATGACAACGCCATTTTTTGATGAGGTTGCCGATGCTACAGATAGATTGTCTACGCTCATAAAAACTCCAATATGGTTTATGAATTATTCTAATTATCAAAAAGGATGAGCGCCATTGTATCAGTAAACAGACATGCACTCACCTATCTAACCGTATAACCAATCACATATTCATCTATAGTCGAACCACTATTAAAGTGTTACAGCGTTAGACTCGTTTAGCCTACTACTGTAGTACTTGCACTCGTCTGCCTTGTACCACTTTTAATATTGATTGACTATAAACCAAATTGCTAGATTAACACCCATAAAAAAGCGCCTATTAATAGACGCTCTTTATTGATGATTTCATTTATGTTTGAAGCACTAGCATCAATACAGCCAAGGTGATTAATGATTCAAAATCTTCGATAAGAACATCTGCGCACGATCACTTTTCGCCCCTTCAAAGAATTCGTCTTTACTACAGTTCTCAACGATATGCCCTTCATCCATAAAGATAATGCGATTGGCAACCTGACTGGCAAAACCCATCTCATGGGTCACGCACATCATGGTCATGCCCTCACGCGCCAGCTCGACCATGACGTCAAGCACCTCTTGAATCATCTCAGGATCGAGCGCTGAGGTTGGCTCATCAAAGAGCATCGCCACAGGATCCATAGCCAGTGCGCGGGCAATCGCCACCCGCTGCTGCTGACCGCCAGAGAGCTCGGCTGGGTATTTTGCCGCTTGTACCGTCAGACCAACGCGGTCTAGATACGCCATGGCCTTTTGCTTCGCCTCACTTTCTTTACGGCCCAAGACCTTAATCTGAGCCACTGTCAAATTGTCAATAATGGTCAAATGCGGAAACAATTCAAAATGCTGAAACACCATGCCGACACGGCTACGCAGCTTAGGCAGATTTGTTTTTGAATCACCGACAGAGATGCCGTTGACCGTGATGTTACCTTTTTGAAAAGGCTCAAGCCCATTAACTGTCTTAATCAGCGTCGATTTACCACTACCTGAAGGGCCACAAACGACGACCACGTCCCCTTTATGCACGTGGGCAGTACAGTCAGTTAGTACTTGAAAGTCGCCGTACCATTTGCTGACATTGGACATTTGAATGACCATCTCATCAGTCGCATGGCCATTGTTAGTCACCAGTCCACCAAAGGAATTTATGTATGTATCAGCATTGCTCATCACTGGCTCCTAACCACATTATTATCGATAACCGTCGTTTAAAAATTAAAACAAAATACCAAACCACAATCTTAACGCTCAAAATCTTAAGCGAGACATCTATTAAAACCGCAAACGCTTTTGTAGCTGCTGCACGCCCATAGACGCACTTAAGCTAATCACAAAGTAGACAGCGCCAGCACCTAAGATATAAGGGGTGAGTAAGCCCATGAGCTCACCGCGGACGTAAGCGGCGCGGAAAAAATCCGTCAAACCAATAGCAAACACCAACGTCGTATCTTGGAATAAAATAATACACTGCTGCAAAATCAGCGGTAGCATTTTGCGAAAGGCTTGCGGCAAGATGACCAGACGCATGGTCTGCCCGTAAGTCATGCCAAGCGCTTTGGCAGCATTGACCTGACCGCTACCGATCGATTGAATACCCGCACGCACCACTTCTGAAAAGTAGGCAGCCTCAAACATCATGAAGGCCACCACACAAGAGGCAAAAGCGGCATTGATTTGTAGATACTTACCTGCTATCCAAAAATAAATCATCGGTACAGCAAAATAAAACCACAGTAGTACCAAGAGCAGCGGCACTGAGCGGAAATAGTTGACGTATAGCCTCGAAGGCACTTCAAGCGCTTTGATACCAGACAAGCGCATCAACGCCAATACGGTACCCAAACTAATACCACCAATAATTGCCAAGAACAGCACTTTTAAGGTAGTGATCATACCGCCCATCAAACCAGGATAGGCTGTTGCCAATTCGGTCATCATATTCATTTCTGACCTCCCGCAATAAGCCCAGGCACACGCAATTTACGCTCGATAAGCCCCATCAGAGCAATCAATGATAAATTGAAAACGAGGTAAATAATCGTCGCGTAGGTATAAATCTCAATACTGTTCTGCGTGTATTCACTGATGGTTTTGGTTTGACTGATCAGCTCCATTACCCCAACGAGCGAGGCGACAGAGGCGTTTTTGAAGCAGTTGGTCAGCTCCGAGCTAAGCGGCGGCAAGATAATACGAAAGGCTTGTGGTAGCAGCACTTCTTTGTAGACTTGCGGAATACTAAAACCCAGTGCATATGCGGCATTGGTCTGCCCATCAGGTAGGGATTCAATCCCTGTACGAACTTGCTCAACGATACGAGCAGCGGTAAATAAGCCAAGACCGATACTTGCCGATAGCATGGCTGAGGTATTTGGCGACAAGTCCTTATACCACCATTCTTGTATCGTGGGCGTGAGCCAGCCGGGTGCGATGTAAAACCAAAAGAACAGTTGTACCAGCAATGGAATATTGCGAAAGAATGTCACATAAGCCGTACCAATCGTACGAGCCGTCTTGCTCGGCAGCGTGCGCATGATGCCTAAGATGGTACCGACGACCATGGCGATGGCCCATGCGATACTGCCGATTAATAGCAGCCAGCCAAGACCTGTAATCATCCAATGGATATAAAGCTCGTGACCGATACCAGTTTGCTCAAAGAGCACGCCCCAGTTCCAGCTATAATTCATGGTTGTCTCTCCGAGCAGCGATTCATAAGACTATAGGTCAGACACATAATATCTGACCTATAGACAAGCCATATTGAGGGACAAAGAGCTTATTGAGCGGTCGCCACTTTTGGCTGAGCACCGTCATGCGGATTGGCAATCAACGCTTTTAAGTTGTCAGACATCTCAAAGTTTAGATTGACGTTTTTCGGTGGGACAGGGTTCAAGAACCACTTGTCATAAATGCTATTGATTTCGCCTGAGCTAAAGACATTATTTAACGCTTCATTGACGACGGCTTTGAATTCAGGATCGTCTTTACGCATCATACAGCCATAAATCTCAAACGATTGTGGCTCACCAACGATAACCCATTCATCAGGATTTTTGGCTTTGGCTTTTTCGCCTGCGAGCAACACATCATCCATCATAAAGGCATCAGCACGACCATTTTCTAACATCAAAAAGGCTTCGCCGTGATCTTTTGCTGAGATGATATTCATATCCATATTGTTGTCAGCATCGTATTGACGGATATAACGCTCTGAGGTCGTCCCTGCCGTGGTGACAAGGGTTTTGCCTTTTAGGTCTTCAAAATTCTGAATACCAGAGTCTTTGTTGGTCAATAGACGCGTACCAATCTCAAAGAAACCATTAGAGAATGCCACTTGTTTTTGGCGCTCTTCGTTGTTGGTGGTTGAGCCACACTCAAAATCCACCGTACCATTTTGTACTAATGGAATACGCGTTTGCGAGGTGATTAAGTTATAACGGACGTTGAGATCTGGCATGTTTAGCTTTTGCTTAACGGCTTCAACGACTTTCATTTCTAAATCGTGGGCATAGCCGATAGGCTGATTAGGATCATCAGCAATATAAGAAAATGGAATAGAGGAGTCACGGTGACCAACGACGATGGTGCCTGAGTCTTTGATTTTTTGTAGCGTGCCGTTGGTATCAGTGGCAGCTGCTTCTGTCGTCGTGGCGTCATCTGCTGGCGCAGCTTCTGTATTGGTCTGGCTACTGTTGTTACAACCAACTAAGCCCAATGCCATAAAGGCTGACAACGTTAATGGTTTAGAAAATAAGTGGGTCATGAAATACATCCTTTTATCGCAAGCTTTTATCACAAGATTGAATGAGTGCTTTGAAGACACGAGTCTGATTGACCGACCTCATTGCTCCGCATCCGTACGGTTGTTGCTGTTGTTTGTCACAATGCAACTCAATGTTACTGTACAACAAATTTATGCCAGATGGTAAATTTTTTTGAAGGAAGTGATATTTTGGAATATATTTATTTTTTACCTAAAAGCCGCTGGTTCCCAATTACTGCATTACTATAGAAATAGACAGATAGCTGACTCATTCATACCTAGATTTGTCCCTCATTGGTACATGTAATCAAGAAAACATTGTAATCATAATATTGTGGTTGCTACGATTGATAAATTGGCCATAGTCCCCATAAAGCTAACAACTTCTTAATACTACAAATGACTTATGACACAAGATACTCAAGTCCCGAATACGGACAGCCAAACTGCTGGCACTCATAGCGACAACGACATACGCCAACGTTTTTTTATTGAAGACTCGCCCGTGCGCGGTGATGTGGTGCGCCTATCACGCAGTTACGCCAGTACGATTGCCCAAAAGCCCTACCCTGAAGCCATCAAACGCTTATTGGGCGAGATGCTGACGGCAGCGAGTTTACTTATCAGTACCGTCAAAATTAACGGTCGTCTCTCTATCCAGTTGCAATCATCAGACAGCGATAGCTTGCTGAATTGGGCGATGGCAGAATGCGATCAAGACGGTATCATCCGTGCGCTTGCCAGCTGGAAAGGCGAGACGGATGAGCAAGTGCAGGCTTGGGACAATATGATCCATGCCAAAGATGCCTTTGCTGAGCTGGGTGCTATGGGACAAGGGGTATTGTTCATTAATATTCACCCTGAAGGTGGCGAAGCGTACCAAGGTATCGTTGAGCGTAGCCACGACAATCTGGCAGACTGCTTGGCGCATTATCAAAAGCAATCAGCACAGATTCCGACGCTCATTAACTTGGCATCTGATGGCTTGCAAGCGGGTGGTATCTTGGTACAGATGTTACCGCGTACTGCAGAAGAAACGTCTGAAGTTGAGCAAAACCAAGATGCGGGTATCGACGATGATCTATGGACACGTCTGAGCGTGTTGACGCGCACGGTCAAGGCAGAAGAGCTGACGACATTGGATGCCAATGAGATTCTGTATCGCTTGTATCACGAAGAAAACGTTGTCGCCCCTGAGCCTGCTCCCCTAGCGTTTGGTTGCACGTGCTCACGCGAGAAGTGTGAGATGGCCATCGAGCAAATCGGTGAAGCAGAAGCGTTAGATATCGTTGATGAGCAAGGCGGTACGTTTGAGATGGACTGCGGATTCTGCGGTGAAGTCTATAAATTCAACAAAGATGATGTAGCAGCGGTATTTACTGATTAGTTTTTTATCACTAAGCATCAGCCCTCATAAAAACCCCTCAAGTGTCATGCTTGAGGGGTTTTTGTTCTATACTAAGTCTTTAAAGTATGGGTATTTGCTATGAGTAATTTTTGGCAAGAATTGATTATCAATTTGGGTGGCAATGCTGTTTTAGGTGGGCTTATAATCTACCTCGGTAAAATTTACCTTGAAAGAATTGGACGAAAAGAGCAAGCAGCTATTGATGAGCGTTTAAAACGACTTGAACAAGATCATGAAAAACTACTCACTAAAAATGAGCATTTTCATCAAATATCACAGCAAACATATCAAAAGTTATTTGATCGAAAAATAGCAGTTTATGATGAACTATTAAGCTTAACTATTACATTTGAAAAGCTAACTCACCCAAAATTTCCTAACTGGAATGAAATGACTACAGAAAGTAAGATAGGTCATTGGTTTTTAATGTCAGGGCTTTATACTGAGTTATCAACAATATATTTGGCTATAGATAAAAGCATTTCAAAAAATATTACGGTCATAAGCCCAGACCTTTTCGAAAAATTTCTAATTTGGCTTGTACATTACAGAACAGAATTTGATTTATATAATAAAGAAAATTTAGACAAAACTCTCAATATTATGGGAGAAGCCTTTTTATCGCAAGCTACCAACAATAATGGGCAAATCAAAAATCTTCTTGCAGAAAGTGAGAAAAATTCGTATAAAGAAAAGACAAGGCTGCAAAATATTCAAGGTAACTTGCTTCTAAAGAATATAGACCAGTTAAATGAGCTTTTAGAGCAAATAAAAAGTGACTCCTTAAAGCTTAATAAGAAAATCAACCATACTTACCTTTAAAACTACTAATACATTTAATGCTAAATAACACCAGCTTACACCGCCACAGCCAAACTTCTAGGATAAGAATGTATGCGCGGACGTCCAGCATAGTCGCTTAGACCATTATCGAGCAGCCATTCAACGACTTGCTCACGCACTCGCCTGCTATGGATTAAGTTAAGATGATTGACGCCATAAAACACCGCTTTATGACCATCTGGCACAAACAACGCATGCTCGGCATCATCTTCACCTAACGCGGATGCGACCGATACCAAGCTGTCTCCTAGCAAATCCGTCATCTTAGATTCGTAATGTGTCTCAATCAATGCACTGGCGACAAAGTAAGTTTTGATACCACTTGGCAGGCGCGCAGGATGACGGAAGTCTTGTGGTAATACGCTGCGTCCCTCTAACGCTTTCCAGTCAGCGTCACGAATACTGCCATGACGCAGATCAATAATGCCCGCACTCCTCATATCACCGAGCTTAGCAAGCGAGCCTGCAAATGGCAACTTGGCGATGATGTCTTGCACATAATTACCGATACGCTCAAGCACTGCCCCATGATGCGGTGAGCCTAGGGTGATGAGATTGCCCACGCGCTTTATCCAATCTAGGCGCTCTTGCTCACCATAAAACAGCGCACTGCGCGCCACCAAGCCGCCCATGCTATGACCCACCAAATCTATCTGAGTAATATTTGGGTTATTATCGACCAAGTCCTGTAGTAATTGAGAGAATTTACGACCACTGCGTGAGATACGTCGACCTGTATTGTAATCTAAGTACAGAACGGTGGTATCGGGCTGACTGATATGAATCGCCTCGCCCAGATTATTGCCTTCTTGTGACTGCCAGCTTAAGTGACTCATGCACAAGCCATGGCACAAAATAGCAATCCGCCCTGATAGCCGCTCACTTTGGGGCTTACCATCTTTGGTATATAACATCATCGGAATTGCGAGGGCATTTTGATTGTTGACCAGATGATCACCCATGACACCATTGATGACATTGACCAGCTTTTTTAGTGAGTCAGGCAACGGCTGAGCTGTTTTTTGCACGATAAAGTTTTTGTATATTCGTAGTACAGAGGCCAGATTGTTACCGACCATGAGCATGATATGACGTATCGTGCCATAGATGCGCCCAGTGAGACCACGCTGCCATTTATTTAGGTGCTTGTCGTTGAATCGACCTAACGGACGTAGAATCACTTCACGATGAATGGACTCGACGATTTCAGTCATCTCAACCACTCCCATGGTCGCAAGCTGCGCCAACCCTTCAAAAAAATCCGCCAAAGAGACAGGGGTTTTGGTCGTTTGCTCATTGTCTTCTGCGTCTGCCAATAATTTGACCAGCTCATCCATATCGATGGCTTCGAGTTGATCTATCTGCTCGTACAAATCACCATGCCGTGGCACGCTATCAGCTGAGACAAAATGCGCATCAAGCTCATGGCGATTACGCGTATAACTGCTATCATTCTGAGCGCTACTGTCACTAACACGGTTGTTATAAAACAAATTTTGACTGCTCATAGTATTGGCACGTTTAGCGAAAAGGGGGTTTTTCTATACTATCCTTTAACAGTCGCAAATAGAAGCGAATGATTTAGTTTTAGCGTTCGTTTGTGACCAAAAGTGACGTATGGATGATAAACGGTATCTTTATTATTGTTAAAGCATTAACTAATATATGCATCAAAAGAAAAAATCCCAAGCCGAAACTTGGGATTTTTATTTAGTGAATATGCCTTTCTACTATTTTGTCATCTAGCGCTTACCGAGCTATGCCGGGCTGGCTGCCGACTCAAATGATTCCGCCAATATGACATCGCCGTCTTCTTTGGTAATCATGACTGTTGCTGAGCGCGGAGTACTACCGCCAGCGACCGCACCCCATGTATTACCTGGATGCTGAATGTTGATAAACAGTGTTTTGAAATCTGGTGTCATGGTAATACCGGTGACTTCGCAGCCTTCAGGGCCGACAAAGAAGCGTTTGATATTGTCGTTACTAGCCGGCATGCCAATGCGTGTTTGCTGTCCTGCTGACGTCGTGATGGTAGTACCATCGCTGACTTTGCCCGGTAATGCCGCAAGCAGCATACAGCTGGTAGTGTCGGTATACGCACCATCGTCCGTTTGAATCCATAACACACCACGTGGATCAAAATATAAACCATCAGGAGAAGACAGATCATTGCTAGCACTTAACTGCGATAAATTCTCTGCGGACAAGTTACTTGGTGCACCAAACAGATAGATATCCCACTCAAAACTGGTTGCGGCATGATCGCCGCCCGTCTCTGCCCAGCGAATGATATGACCGTTGTCATTACCACTTGGTTTGCCATTGACTTGATAGCTACGCGGGTTGGCAGCTGATAAAGGTTGGTCATCACGCACACCGCGATATTTATTGTTGGTCAATGTCACATAGACATCGCCCGTCATAGGACTGACCGATACCCATTCTGGTCGATCCATCTTGGTGGCGCCAGCGGCATCGCCAGCAGCGCGTGCATAGACCAGCACTTCATCTTGGCTATTAAATGGTAACGCACTATTGAAGGCATCTAGTCCATTTTGACCTTGAACAAGTGCTTTCCACTCACCGCTACCATCTTCATTAAAGATAGCAACATATAGTGTGCCTTCGTTGAGATACTTATCACCCGCTTTTAGGCCACCACCGATATCATTGTTTGACCACATCGCTTTGGAGACAAACTTATAAATATACTCGCCACGCGCATCATCACCCATATAAAATACCACAGGTTTGCCTTGCTTAACGGGTGCATAGGCACAGTTTTCATGGGCAAATCGACCCATGGCGGTACGTTTTTGCGGTGTAGAGTTTTGGTCAAACGGATCAATCTCAGTGATATAGCCAAAGGTATTGAAACCATTACGATAATCATCAGCAGCACTAGCACCAACAGCAGTCATATCCCAACGTGAAAACTCGTCTGTGATGATGGCGTCTTTGGCGTCAGGAGTGTGCCATAGATATCTGGAGCCTGGAGAGTTTTCTGGTGCACCGTAACGCTCGCGACCATAGTTATCACTGGCGCTTAACTGACTGGCATCTTGTCCGCGCGCAAACACACCCAAGAAGTTCTCTTCTGTGGTCAGGTAAGTGCCCCAAGGTGACAAGCCTGCACCGCAGTTATTATTAATGCCGCGCGTCTGAAAACCTGTTGGGTCAAACTTGGTTTTGACCAAATCAGAACCTGCCACAGGGCCTGCCAACTGTGCGGTCGTACTACTAGTGATACGTCGATTGTATTTGGAGTTTGGCACCATCTCATAGCCCATGCCATTTGCGCGGCGCTTTATCTCAACCACGGCCACACCATGGCAGTTGACTTCACGGCGCACATCGCTGGCAAGGCGGCTGCGTTGGAATAAAGGCGCAGCATCTTTATCTTCGATGACATAATAGCCAAACGGGCTTAGCTCCTCACTATTCACATATTCGTGATTCATAACCAGTAGGCCATTCTCTGAGGCTTTGGCATCATAGGCATTGTTGTTTTTGCCAAAGAACCACATGCCATCATGGTTATCGCCCATGCGCCATTCAAATGATTCTGCCGACTGCTCACGATTGTCTTTCCAGTCGTCAAGGCCAGGCATCAGCGGTGTGCCAAGCGGCAGTATCATCTCTGCCTTGTAACCTTCTGCCACCGTCATCGTCTCAGCAGTTGAGTGCGCTACGGCCTTAAACTTTAAGGTTTCAGGACGCTTCAAATCACCCTGCGCCGGAATAGCAGCATCATCGCCATTTTCGACGATAGGACTGCTGATATTGTCATCGTCATCACTACAACCAACCAAAGGTAGCGCGCCAAAAAACGCTGCTGCCGTCAACCCTGTACCACCTTTTAGAATACTACGGCGATTCAGACGGCGATTAATAACCGTCTGAAAATCAGTATTATTAGTAGGGTTTGAATCTTCAACGATTTCGTGAGCGAGCTCTAGTTCTTTATTCAATAATGTCATTATCAGTCACCTTGCTATTGGGCTAGATTGGCGGAGAGTGGGTCGCGGCGTCACATTACAACCACAAAAATACGAATTCCGCTTAAGTCTACTGACTCTTTATGACAGCACGCTGAACGATAGATGACAAACTCATGACAAATAATTTTACAAACAATTATTGAGAGATATAAGGATTAAAAATTTTGAAAAAATATATAAAGTCTAAAAAATAAAAGCCCCAAGCAACGGCTCAGGGCTTTTTGATATTTATGACGACTAGTACTGGTTCATTTAGCAAGCTTACTGCACTTGTGTTACCCATTCATGAGCACCCAATGTTAGTTTGAGCTTATCGCCTGCTTGTAGTACACCCACGCCGCTTGGTGTGCCAGTCATAATCACATCACCTGCCTGTAAGCTAAAAGCATGGCTGATGTTGACCAGCAGCTCATAGACAGGGAACAGCATCAAAGCACTATCACCGTCTTGCGCCAGCTTATCATTGATGGTGAGCTGATAATGTACATTCTGAAGATTGCCAAACGCTTGCGGGTCGATCCAGTCAGCAAGCACGCATGCCCCATCAAAACACTTAGCACGCTCCCATGGATGACCTTTTTCTTTAAGGATGCTCTGCAAATCACGCAAGGTCAAATCCAGCCCCAAGGTCACCCCGCCAATCGCCTGCTGTGCCTCCTCAATCGTTGCCATCGACAGGTCAGCTGACAGCTGAATACATAGCTCAGCCTCGTAATGCGTCCCGCCGAATATCTCTGGATTGGGACGGATCACATCATGGCGAGTAGATACCACAGAAGAGGCGGGCTTCATAAACAGTATGGGCGATGACGGCACTTCATTGCCAAGCTCTTCTGCATGCGCCGCATAGTTACGCCCCACGCAGACGACTTTGCCAATAGAGCTACGCAGACGCTCATTGTGTTGCTCAATGCTCTGTTCTTCATTGACACCAGCGGTGATGGCATTTGCTAATGACATATGTGGCGATTGGCTCATACTAGACTCTCCCTATAAATGATAAATATTTTTCAGCAATCCCTACTATATTGTCTACCGTCACCTTTATTGTCATCTTGGCGACCATTCATGACTAGTGACTCTCTACGGAATCGTGTTGGTCACCACATCTGGTGGCACATAGCTGGCGTGTCGGTTCATACGTTTTTCAAACAGTCTAAAGCTAAACAAGATAACCCATGACAGCACAAGATAAACGATACCCGCGGCAAAGAACAGCTCCATTAGCGTATAGGTACGCGCACTGATCGTACGAGCCACCCCCGTAATATCCATCAATGCAATGGTCGATGCGAGCGCACTGCCCTTTAGCATAAAGATCACTTCGTTGCTGTAGGCGGGTATCACAATACCAAACGCACGCGGCAACGTTACACGTGTCAGCTTCTGCCATTTTGACATGCCAAGCGCATCGGCCGCCTCAAGCTCACCGACAGGTATCGTCTGAATCGCACCGCGTATAATCTCTGCCAGATATGCACTGGTATTTAGGGTAAAGGCGATGATGGCACACCAGTATGCTTGACTGAGCACCGGCTCCCATAAAAACGACTCACGCACCGCCCCGAACTGACCGAGACCATAGTAAATCAGGAATATCTGCACCAGCAGCGGCGTACCGCGGAAAAAGAAAATATAAAGAAATGGCAATATCTGTACTAACCAGCTCTTCGACAAGCGCAGCAGCGCTAGAATCAAACCAAAAAACAATCCGACAATACCTGAGATCACGACCAGCTGTACAGTCAGTACCGCACCGCTCAGTAAATCAGGTATATGATCAAAAATGACCTGCCAATTCCAATCCATAGTATCTCTCCTCTATCCTATGGTCGATTGACTGTGAGTGGATTGACGGCTTATCTTTTTAGCATAGCGTGCCGCTGGATTGGCGCGCCACTCAAGCCACATCATAAAGCCAGTAATCAACATGGTCAGACCCAAATAAATAATCGCGGCTGCCATATAAAAGGTAAACGGCTGCTGTGTTGACTGCGCAGCACGCGACGACTGATACATGATGTCTTTGAGACCCACGACCGACACCAGCGCGGTGTCTTTGAGCAATACCAAAAATAAATTGCCCAAACCTGGCAATGCAATCTGCCATACTTGCGGCAAGGTTATGCGATAAAAGGTCTGAAAAGGACGCATACCAATCGCTTGCGACGCTTCTCGTTGCCCTATCGGAATCTCTTGAATGGACATGCGAAAAATCTCAGTCGCATACGCCCCAAACGCGATCGACAGCGCCATAACACCGCCCCAAAAAGCGCTAATCTCGACATAGTCGTTGTAGCCGAACTTTTTGAGGATACTCATCAATAAGATTGAGCCGCCATAATAAATAAAGAGCACCAATAGCAGCTCAGGAATACCGCGCATCGTCGCAGTATAGACAGTCGCAAGCTTACGCAGCAACCAGATATTGGACATCTTTGCGGTTGCGCCAAGCAAGCCTAAGGCCAGACCAATGATTAAACTGGTCACGGCAAGCTGTATGGTGACGGTAGCGCCGCTTAATAAAAGCGCGCCAAATCCTTGTAAGTCAAACACGATTATCCACTCAGTCTCTTTATATTAGCAATTTGCAAAATATGAGTTAAAAGAATCAGCATCAATAGCTGAACGCAGCCCATCACCGTATTTTATACCACCTTAATACAGATGGTCGTCATCAAAAAAATGACGTCAGAGCAATACGGTTGGCGCTGCGATAATTGACACAGTAGAAATGAGCGCTGATTTTATCATATTCGCTCGCCGTGATGTTAATACTGACGCGTAAAAGCTGTGCCTAAGCCGTACTTAAACAGACACTTACCTCTAGAAGCACACAATAAACCGACTAAATTTGAGCAACCTTGATAGGCACTCATAATGTGTATTCGTTGATAGGACAGTCAATAAAAAAGGACGTCACCATCATGGCAACGTCCTTCTTATTAAGAAACAATCAACTATTATTGGCTATAAACCTTTCTTATGAAAGCCGTAGCGTGCAGCTGGTAAAATTACTGACCGGCGGTCTCTGCGACTGGCTGCTCAGGCGTGTCTGCATCTGAGGTCTGCATCGCAGATTCTGGTATAGCAAAGTACTTTTGATTGATTTTATCGTAAGTACCATTGGCTTTAATATTGGCTAAAGATTGATTGATTTTTGCTTGTAGCGGATCGCCTGGGCGTACTGCTATCGCAAAGTTATCATTGATATCAATCTCTTCACCTTTTAGTGCATATTTACTACCAGCAGGAGAGCTCAGCCACTCTATCGCAGGCAACTTATCAGAGATCATCGCATCGACGCGGTTTGATCCTAGATCCAAAAACGCATTGCTCAGCGTATCATAAAGCTTCATGTCAGCGTTTGGATACTTGTCTTCGAACCACTGTGATGAGATGGTCGAGCGCTGCGCGGCAATCGAGTGAGCGTCGATGTCGCTTTGGTTACTAGGGTCAAAACTGCTGTCTTTTTTGGCCAAAAAAACCAAGGTATTGCTAAAGTATGGGTCAGTGAAGCTAACCTGCTCTGCACGCTCTGGCGTAACGGACATCGCCGCGACAATCGCATCATACTTACCGGCTTTTAGACCAGGAATAATACCGTCCCAATCTTGCGCCATAATCTCACAAGTCACCTGCATATCGGCACAGATGGCATTGGCTATCTCAACGTCAAAACCACCCAGTGTCCCATCCGCATTGGTATAGTTAAAAGGTGCATACGCCCCTTCCGTACCAATACGCAATACTTCATCCTTAGTTGCCTTTGTTTCGGTCGTATCAGAACTGGTATCGGCCGCATTCTCTTGGCTATTGCTACAGCCAGCGATGGTAAAAATAGTCGCTAGCGTAAGTAATGGCACAGATAGACGGCTGCTCGTCATAGCGCTAATAATAGATTTGCCAGTCGTAGCACGGACTGGAACACAGTGATTGCTCATGATCATCCTTGGGTTTTCTTGGGTAAACAACACTTTTGAAAATGACGGTCTATGCAGAAGACGTCGTCTTAGTTCGTTGCCGCTTCAGCTGGTGCGTCTTCTTCAACGACTATGACTTCATCGACGCCATCAGTCACGACTGCTTTTTGTGCCGCAGCGGTCGAGCTGGTACCAAAGTAGCTGCCTGTGATTTGATCATACGTGCCGTTGTCTTTTAGCTCAGCCAATGCCGCATTGAATTTAGCAACCAATGGATCGCCTTTACGGAAGGCAATACCCATTGCATCGTCGTCGCTGCTGATTTCTTGACCTTTAATCTCGTAGCCACTACCCGCTTCTGTTTTTAGCCAATCAGTGCCAGTGACTTTATCAGACATCATCGCGCGTGCGCGACCTGAGGTTAGATCTAGGTAGGCATTGTCTTGAGTATCATATAGCTTGATATCAGCATCCGCGTGCTCGTCCTGTAGATACTGCGATGCAACAGTAGAGCGCTGTGAGGCAATTGGTTGACCTTTGAGCGAATCGATGCTGATATCGTCGCCTTTTTTACCAATCAAGATGATACCACTATGGAAGTAAGGGTCACTGAAGTCGACCACTTCTTTACGTTCAGGGGTGATTGACATACCAGCGATGGCTGCATCAAATTTCTGTGCATTCAACCCTGGAATCAAACCATCCCAATCTTGAGAAATGACTTCACATTCTGCTTTCATTTGTGCACATAATGCGTCAACCAACTCAATCTCGTAGCCGATCAGTTTGCCATCAGCATCGGTGTAACTAAATGGCTTATAGCTTGATTCTGTCGCGATTTTGATATTCATAGGTGCTTCAGTCGCGGTATCAGCTTCAGCGCTTTCTGCTGGTGCTGAGCTGTTGTTACAACCTGCTAGCATTAGCATCGCGGCGCTAAGCGGTGCTAGCCACAATGCTTTTTTGCTCATTGATGATGTTATTGAAATTGTCATACCTATTATTCCTTAATATAGTCACCAGCCATATCGTCACTTATTACGTGCTGCTTGATGCCTTATTGAGCGCCACTTACTCAGTACTTGTCAGTGGCGCGCGCGTATTCGCAGCAGTCTTTAGTGAGTCATTATTGACCAAAATTCTGCTGCTCAAGACGGGCAAGCTCACCATTACTACGGATCTCGCTCAATGCTTTATCAAATTCCGCTTTGAGTCCATCACCTTTACGCACGGCAATAGCAATATTGTCATCGTTATCAATCTCATCCCCAACGATACCGAAGCCTTCTTTATTATCAGCGAGCCATGATTTGGCAGAGACTTTTTCGGCCAGTACCGCATCGCTACGACCAGACTTTAGATCCAAGTAGGCATTGTCGTAGTTGTCATATAGCTGAACGGTATTGCCATCTTTGCCTTCGTAGTTATCTTGTAGATAAGCGCCTGGCGTGGTAGAACGCTGTCCACCAAGCGTGACGTTTTGGATCACCATTGGATCAAAGCTGCCATCAGTGTTGGTGAGCCATACCATCGTATTGGCAAAATACGGTTCGCTGAAATCGACTTTTTCTTGGCGCTCAGCCGTGATTGACATACCTGCGATAACGGCATCATATTTTTGTGCCAATAGACCTGGGATAATACCGTCCCAATCCTGAGCAACGATTTCACAGTTGGCTTGCATCTGCTCACACAAAGCATTGGCAACATCGACATCAAAACCGCTCAAGCTACCATCAGCATTGGTATAGTTAAACGGAGGATAAGCGCCTTCGGTTGCAATGCGGATGGTTTGGCCAGTCGTTTCTGCGGCAGGTGCATCGGCATTGGCTTCGGTAGTTTCATCGGCAGGTTGGCTACAAGCGCTTAGCATGAGCGCAGCAGAGACGGTCATCGATGACCACAATAGACGAGCGTTCGACATCATATGTTCCTTAAATTCTGATGGGTATGGATATGGGGTTCTGATACTTTGTTCTCTGACGTCCCTGACAGACAAGCAATATAGATAGCAGAATAATGGACAGCCGTTAAAATTGACCGACTATAAACCTTTTTGATAATACCTGAGTAAAAAATCAAAAACAAACGTTTTGCATACTCACCGTGACTATTGGGCAATAAAGGATAAACAATAGTTACGCTATAGTGATTTTTATATTTGATAGGATTCGATGGCGGTAGAGTCAGTAGTACTCTACCGCCATCCGATTTCTGATTTGGACAGGATTAGTGCGGACGATGAGAGGCCATAAAATCTTTGACGCGCTCAGAGGTAGGATTGTCAAAGACTTGCTCAGGTGTGCCGATCTCCTCAACCACCCCTTGATGCAAAAAGACCACTTTGCTTGATACTTCACGGGCGAAGCGCATCTCATGAGTGACGATCAGCATGGTACGCCCTTCTTCTGCCAGCTCTCGCATCACAGCCAGTACTTCATTGACCAGCTCAGGATCCAGCGCCGAGGTTGGCTCATCAAATAATAGCACTTGCGGCTGCATGGCAAGCGCGCGCGCAATGGCCACCCGCTGACGCTGACCACCAGACAAGTTCGCTGGATAGGCGTCTTTTTTATCGAGCAAACCGACTTTGTCGAGCAGTTGTTCAGCATCACTAATCGCTTGGGCTTTTTTGATCTTGAGAACCTGCGTTGGTCCTTCAATAATATTTTGCAAAATCGTCTTATGTGGCCACAAGTTAAAGTTCTGGAAGACGAACCCAACGCGAGCACGCAAGCTCTCTAACTGCTTCACATCCGCCGCTTGCAGCTCACCTGATCTGGCAGGTTTTAGCATGAGCTCTTCGTTACCGATCAGGATACGACCTTGATTGGGGTTTTCGAGCAAATTAATGCAGCGCAGCAAGGTTGATTTACCTGAGCCCGATGAGCCTAAAATAGAGATAACATCACCGTCATAGGCAGTGAGAGATACCCCTTTGAGTACTTCTAATGAGCCATAGCTTTTATGGATGTCTTGTAAGTCTAAGGCGATAGGCCGAGTCGGTTTTTTTGCAGTATCAAGCATGGTTCAGCAGACTTCCAATAAATATGAGTGAAAACACGAATAAAAATAAATAAGAGCTGTATATTATAAATAAGAGCTATACAGTATCAGCATCTATAGCATTATTATGCTAATGCTACGCCTGAGCAGGCCAAGAGAAAAATGCCATATTGTCTCTTATTACACAGTAAAAAGGCAAATCTTGTGTTTAACCAGTCAGTTAATCAGTAATGGATAACTGACTGGCACAAAAAAGCCCAGACCATATTTATCGCTCTGGGCTTTATTTTATCACTTTCGCGTGCCAGACGTTGTTTTATCTGATAATGCTATATTGACCAACACACTATCATAGCGTTTGGCGCGCCATAGAACTTAGTACGTCGATACATGCTCTGAATCTTCCGTACCATCCAGTACTTCTGCATCATCTGCGGTTGCCACAGCCACATCATCCCCTGTACTGACAGCCATACCGTCATCGGCGCTAGCAACGGCGATGTCGTCAGAGCTACTCGCAGTTGCGGTTGCATTCTCTTCAACGCTGGTTTGGGCGTCAACGCTTGTATCCGCTTGCGTCTCCATTGGTGTCTCATCTTTACTACAAGCACTGAGCGCAAGCACCCCTGCAACCAAGCCAATCGTCATCCAGTTTTTGTATGTCGTGTTTTTAGTCGTCATCGTTATTCTCCATTACTTGTCATATGATTCAGCGTCATTTATTGATAGTGCCGTTTTCTTAGTGCCTACTATACTGATGATACATCGCAGCTACCTTAGTATTTACAGCGCAGTTCTGTTAAAGGCACGTAAACACAGCTCACAAAATATTTGAAGCAACCCTTTTTAAACACTAGGAAGTAAACTTTAAAACATCCCTTTGTAAAGTTACTTTGATGCTTTGTAAAGCGGGTTCTGTTCACAAAATCATCTTTACTATCGCCGCAATCTCCTCTATGTTAAATAGCATAATGACCTATGGACCGCTAAATAGGCATTCAAAACTGATTTTTTGCTAAATTTTCGCCTTTTTAGGCGCTTTTATTTATATAAAACTGATATCACATAAGGAGAATAATTGATGAGTCAAGCAAATACGACGGATATTACCACCTACATGCAGTCTGTTGGCAAGCAAGCCAGAGCCGCTTCTCGTGCGCTCGCAGCAGCCAACACAGGCGACAAAAACGCCGCGCTCATGGCCATTCATGATGAGCTAGTCAATGCCAAGCCAGATATTTTGGCAGCCAATAAAATCGATATGGACAACGGTCACAAAAACGAGCTTGATAGCGCTCTGCTCGATCGCTTGGAATTAAACGAAGCACGATTCAACGCTATGCTCCAAGGCCTAAAAGACGTGGCGAGCCTGCCTGATCCAATCGGCGAAGTGACGGATATGACTTATCAGCCATCAGGGATTCATTTGGGCAAAATGCGTGTGCCACTGGGCGTCGTTGGCATGATTTATGAATCGCGTCCTAACGTAACCTTAGAAGCTGCTTCACTGGCACTAAAATCAGGCAACGCCATCATCTTACGCGGTGGCTCTGAAGCGTTTGAGTCCAATCAAGCGATTGCCAAATGCATCATAAAAGGTCTCAACCACACGGATCTCTCTGAGCACAGCGTGCAGGTATTGCAAACGACCGATCGAGCTGCTGTTGGTGAGCTGATCACCATGACTGAATATGTCGATGTTATCGTACCGCGTGGCGGCAAAGGTCTGATTGAGCGTATTAGCAACGACGCCCGCGTCCCTGTGATCAAGCATCTAGACGGCAACTGCCATACCTTTATCGATAGCGATGCGGATCCTGAGATTGCCATCAAAGTCAGTGTCAATGCCAAAACCCATCGTTATGGTACGTGTAACACGATGGAGACGCTGCTGATTGATGCCTCTATCGCCAAAGATTTATTACCAAAGATTGCCACCGCCATTATCGAGGCCGATGATGCCATGCAGCTGCGTGTTGACGAAAGTGCTGAGAGTATCTTAGCCGATGTGATCACCTTAAACGGTCACTTGTCTGCTGCTACCTCTGAGGACTGGGATACAGAATATCTTGCCCCTATTCTTGCGGTAAAAGTCGTCGACGGTATCGATGAGGCGATTGAACATATCAATACACATGGCAGCCATCATACCGATGTCATCATCACGGACAACTATACCAAGTCGCAACGCTTTATTCGTGAAGTGGACTCAGCAAGCGTGATGATTAACGCCTCTAGCCGTTTTGCTGATGGCTTTGAATATGGTCTTGGTGCTGAGATTGGCATCTCAACGGACAAAATCCATGCGCGCGGCCCAGTCGGTCTTGAGGGACTGACCTCACAAAAATGGATCGTCTATGGTCATGGTGAAGTACGTGCATAACTAAATCTGTATTCATGATTGAATCAAAAGTTTGAAAACGTCGGCCATTGTGCTGGCGTTTTTTTTATGATAATCATAGGCATTTATATTACGGACACCTAAACAATAAGGAGCGGTGCCACCATGCAAAGCGGCAAGATTAAGCATTGGAATCACGAAAAAGGCTATGGCTTTATCGATGTCGATAATCAAGATGAAGACGTGTTTTTTCATATTAGCAAAGTAAGTTTGGCGGAGCCGATAGCGGTTGGTCGACGTGTCTATTTCACGTGTAGTCGTAATGATAAAAACCAATTGCGTGCCACCAAAGTGACGTCAGCCGTACTCAGCATTGAACCAGATACTGCACCAAATACACCAAGGCAGATGCCCAATAATAGCAAGCGAGATAATCACAGCCGCCCCTCAAATCGCAACCATCAAAACACTCGTCAAAATAGCTCTCGCAACAAGAGAAGCCTAGGCAGTACCCTATTTAGCCTCATTGCCATTATCGCTGTCGCTGTCTACTTCTTTGGTGATTTAGGCTCGACGTTATCTCAGTATACGTCTGACAATACCAGTCAAGTCGCCACAACTGACACAGCGACCACTAGCATCACGGGCGATGCACAGATCGATAAAACGATTGCGCTGATTCAACAAGGCGGGCCATACCCTTATCCCAATAAGGACGGCACGACGTTTTATAACCGTGAAGGTAGACTGCCAGCACAATCGCAAGGCTACTACCGCGAATACACCGTACCCACCCCTGGCGTCTCACATCGCGGTGCGCGGCGTATCGTCACAGGTGGTTATCCGCCCACTGTTTATTACTTAACCGTCGATCATTATGATAGTTTTCAAAAGCTGGAGGTGCACTAACATGAAACAAGCGAATATGAATCAAGAAGCCATGAATCAGAAAGATACGAGCCAAGCCATCCACTATGTCAGTCAAGACCCCATTAACCAAAACGGTACAGCGCTATCTGCCGTCATTCCTACTCAGGCTGTTACCATACCTGCGTGTGACACACTGGACAAAACCACGCTATTGACGAGTCTGGCGCGTGCCTGCCACTTCCCCAGCTATTTTTCACACAATTGGGACAGTGCATGGGACTGTCTGACAGACAGCGATGTGCGGCACTTAGTGCTTGATTTGACGGTAATAAAAAAGATAAACACCGAAGACTTCAATATCTTTAAAAGCATCATTGAGGATGCTTATAGCGACTTTGGTAAGCCGCAACTGTGGATTATTGTGCCTTTTGAGAATGATACTTAGCGGTGAAAGAGTGAGGCGCTGATAGTCACCGACAACGATTCGTCATCATAGAAACCTGAATTCGAGATAAAGCCATATTTATCCCGAATTCAGGTTAATTTATTTTATACAAAGGATTAACCTATGGAGATTACCTTAAACGGTTATTACACACTGATACTCGCGACCTTGGTGCTACTACTGGGGCGTTTTTTGGTCAAAAGGATTAAATTTTTAGAAGACTTCAATATTCCAGAACCTGTCGCAGGTGGCTTAGTCGCAGCGGTTGTGGTCTATATTCTCAATATGGTTTGGGGATATAGCTTCAACTTTCATCAAGGCTTACAGACCGCCACTATGCTGATGTTCTTTGCTTCTATCGGTCTGAGTGCTGATTTTAGTCGCCTAAAGGCAGGTGGCACACCGTTATTGATTTTTACGATCGTGGTATCCGTCTTTATCGTGCTACAAGATGTCGTTGGCGTGGCCATGGCAAGTGCGCTAGGGCTTGATCCGCTGCTTGGTCTCGTCACAGGCTCTATCGCGCTGACGGGTGGTCATGGTACGGCAGGTGCTTGGGGTATTACTTTAGAACAAGACTACGGTGTGGTCGGTGCGACCACACTGGGTATCGCCGTTGCGACCTATGGTTTGGTCGCTGGTGGTATCGTCGGTGGCCCTGTGGCACGTCGCTTGATTAACCGACTGGGTCTAAAACCGACGCCAGCGGATCCCAATCCCAGTGATATTGAAAAAGTTGCCAGTGCTCAGTCTCTATATAGCACCAAACATGATGAGGATACTGCAGGGAGCAATAAAGACATCTTTGAGAGACCCGATAGCATGCGCTTTATCACAGCATCCTCTACTATCGAGACATTAGCGCTATTTGCAGGGGCATTGGCTTTTGCCGATGGGATGACGCTCGTGGCTGAGGGCACATGGTTTGAGCTACCGACGTTTGTCTGGGCACTGGCAGGCGGCGTCATCATTCGCAATGTGTTAACGATGGTCTTCAATTTTGAGATGTTTGATCGCTCGATTGATGTATTTGGTAATGCGTCTTTGAGTCTGTTTTTGGCAATGGCGTTACTGTCATTGAAGCTGTGGCAGTTGACGGATTTGGCAGGGCCTGTATTGGTCATATTGATCGTACAGACCATCATCATGATTATCTACGTCTACCTCATTACCTTTAAAGTCATGGGCAAAGACTATGACGCGGCAGTACTCTCAGCAGGACATTGCGGTTTTGGTATGGGAGCTACCCCGACAGCGATTGCCAATATGCAAGCAGTCACGGATCGCTATCTCCCCTCGCCGAAAGCCTTCTTAATAGTGCCAATGGTTGGTGCGTTCTTTGTCGATATCGTCAATGCCACGATATTGCAAATATTCACCAAGTTGCCGTTTATGTAATACTACGTCTGAGCGTATTTAAACCGTGATTAATCTTGAGGAGATTGCATGAGTCACATCGTGTGATAGCATTATTATCAAATACAATGTGATCTCACCGCCATTCATCGTATCAATAGACATTACTCAGAATTATTAAAACTTATTAAAAGTATCGAGGCATTTTATGTTGGTATTTGCCATTATTCTTGTGGTTTCAGGCGCACTCGTTATTGGTGCATTGTGGGGTCTATACGGCTACATGCCTGACTGGATACAAGGCAATCTGCTTGCGCTGGCAGGTGGTGCGCTCATGAGCTCAGTGGTACTTGAGATGATTCAACCTGCGATTGGCGAGAGTGGTTTGTGGACGACTGTCGCCTTTACCGTGTTAGGCGCAGTGGTCTTTACGGGTATTGACTATCTGATTGATGAAAAAATGCAAAACAAAGGCGGGGCAGGTTTGCTTGCTGCTATTACGCTTGATGGTATCCCAGAAAACTTAGCGCTTGGCGTCGCGCTGATTGGTGGTAACGCTTTACAAGTCGCGGCACTAGCAGGGTCTATTTTATTATCAAACCTCCCAGAAGCCGCAGGCGGTGCCAAACAAATGCGCGATGGTGGTAGCAGTCACAAAAAAATACTCATGCTATGGATTGGTGCAGCTATTTTATTATCATTAGCAGCTATTATTGGCAAAACGCTTCTCAAAGATGTCGATGATGCAGTAATTAGTGCAATTGACTGTTTTGCCGCAGGGGCAGTTATTGCTTCATTAGCGACAGAAGTTTTTCCGTCTGCATTTAAAGATGGCAACCATTGGGCGGGTATCAGCACTGCTATTGGTTTGGTGCTGGCATTAGGACTCAATCAACTCGGTGGCTGAGATTCTAAATATTCGTAGGGTTTAAAATTGCCCTTTATTGCATGAGCATGCTCTTATCGCACAATTATTTGAATGAATAAAACCGCCCAGCAATAATGTTGGGCGGTTTTTATTTATCTGACATTCGGTTCCAATATGTCTAGGTGCGGCGTCATGCAGCAACATGATCGACTCACTAAAGCGTAAACCCAATCACGTTGAGCTTGTTCTCTTCTGCAAACTTAAATAACTCGTGAACGTGATTTAAATTCTCACGAAACGTATTCAAACCTTCTTGGCTCTCTGCTTCGTGGTAGCCGATATCGTGTACCAATTTTTTTAAGTCTGTCGCGGCAAACGCTTTGACGATCTCAGGTACGACGGCCACATTGTATAATAAACCGTCATGCTGCTCATGCAGCGGGGTGCTATTGTTTGCCAAAAACAACAAATCGCACAAGGCATAATGCCCCTCTCCCAATAACTCAACCAGTTCTTCCGTATAATGTTCAAGAGACGCTTGTCTCACATCTAAGTATTGGTTATCGCGATTTTCTCTTAGCTCATCCAGTGTCATATCACCAACAAGTATGCTGGTTAAATTTTCCTCGCGAACACTACAAAAGCAAAACGACATAGTTGTTGAAATAGACATCGTATCTTCCTTAACTGTGATTAAAAATAAAAACCGCCTAGCAAGTGCTAAGCGGTTTTTTGTTATACAACTCTCAAATAGAGTCAGTTAATACTTACTGGTTTTTTTCGTACACTGGTAGCTCTTTGCAGATGGCTTCTACCTTACCGCGTACTTCAGCTGCAACCGCTTCATCACCGCGGCTGTCTAGCACGTCACAGATCCAGCCTGCCAAATCAGCTGCTTGCGCTTCGTTGAAGCCGCGAGTAGTAATGGCTGGCGTACCGATACGGATACCAGAGGTGACAAATGGTGATTTTGGATCGTTTGGTACGGCGTTTTTGTTCACAGTGATGTGTGCATCACCAAGCCATTTGTCCGCTTCTTTACCGGTCATTTCTTGCTTCACTAGGCTGATCAGCATGAGATGGTTTTCAGTACCACCAGAGATGATCTCATAGCCACGCTCTTGAATGACTTTTGCCATGGCTTGTGCGTTTTTCACGACTTGCTGCTGATAAGTTTTGAAGTTGTCTTCTAGCGCTTCTTTAAAGCAAACCGCTTTTGCCGCGATGACGTGCATGAGCGGGCCACCTTGGTTGCCTGGGAATACGGCTGAGTTTAGCTTTTTGGCTAATTTCTCATCACGCGACAAGATCATACCTGAACGCGGGCCACGTAGGGTTTTGTGTGTGGTGGTAGTGGCCACATCAGCAAAAGGTATTGGGCTTGGATAGACGCCGCCCGCAACAAGACCAGCAACGTGTGCCATATCTACCAATAGATACGCGCCTACTTCATCAGCGATGTCACGGAAACGCTGCCAATCAACGACTTGTGAATACGCTGAGAAACCTGCGATGATCATTTTTGGCTTGTGCTCACGCGCTAGGGCTTCTACTTGATCATAGTCAATAAGGCCAGTGCCATCTACCAATCCATACTGTACGGCATTGTAGTTCAGACCTGAGAAGTTGATGTGCGCGCCATGCGTCAAGTGGCCACCAGCGTCTAGACTCATGCCAAGTACGGTGTCATTGGCTTCTAGCAACGCTAAAAATACGGCAGAGTTTGCTTGGCTGCCTGAATGTGGCTGGACGTTGACGTATTCAGCACCGAACAGCTCTTTTGCACGGTCAATGGCCAATTGTTCAATGACATCGACATGCTCACAGCCACCATAATAACGCTTACCAGGATAGCCTTCTGCGTATTTGTTGGTCAAATCAGTGCCTTGCGCTTCCATCACTGCTTGTGAGCAGTAGTTTTCAGAGGCAATCAACTCGATGTGATTTTCTTGACGAACGCTTTCTGCGGCCATCGCTTCAGCAAGGGTCGGATCAAACTCTTTGATAGAAATGTCTTTAAACATAATAATGTCCTAAGTAGTGACTGTCATTGAAAAAGTATCATTAAAAAGAAGCTGATAGCTTGCCCACAACCAAACGAACACTGCATCGACGTTGCTCAAAGTATGCTAGGTACTTGTGCACGCTGCTCTTTTGCCAGCTATTTTATGGTACGACCATGATTGTGAATGGCGACTATCAGTAAAAATTAACATAAGAATAAACACAGGCAGTTGGCCTGCATTAACTTGACCGATCCGTCAATAAAATCGATATACAGCGGCATCGATAGCATTGCGAAAGCGTAAGTGTAACATGAAAAATTGTGCGATGAGCGCAAAAAAGCCTGCCTGAAGATGAGCAAATTAAATGGCGATATAACACAGATAAATAGCCAATTAAATAGGGCGTGTTGAACATTCGACCATGGCACTGACAGCGACTATTTTTTAGGCGATTCGATGTTAAAAATAATAAGTTTAGTCATTCTAAGCGCTTACTTTTAACGATGAAGCGGCAAAAAAGAGTCCTGTCCCCTGCTTTTTATCGTTGGGGCTGACGCTAAAATTGCCCCATACTGCGTTACAAATCTCGCTAAGGCATCTGCATTATCGTCGCTTTGTGCCTTGTCTGGAACAATTTTAGCGATCAGCAGTGCCTATTTGCGAATGTTCAACACGCCCTAAAGGTTTTACTCAATGCAAATTTTTGACCCTAGTCTTTTCTTTGTGTATATAAGAATAAAACGTTTTTAAGTATCACTGGACAAAAATGCCGGCAAAAAGGTTTCGCTGATAAGTAATGAACGGCCATACCAGTCATAGCGCGTTTGCCGTTGCCAGCCCTCGCTCGTCTGTCGCACAAATCGCTGGTTTGGCACTGTGCGCCGACGTTTAAATAACACATAACCGATGGGCGTACCTTTTAGCTGCTGCAAGCGTCGCGCCTTACCTTTTAGGCTTGATAGCGGAAAGATGCTTTGCGCACCGACCCACGGCCGCTCGTCATTGCCGTATAGCTGTACTTCACGTATCCACGCCAGCAATGGATGATTTAGCGCTGAGCCTTGCAGACCCAATTGTCGCTTTTGTTGCAGCGTCAACAGCCGATAACCCTCAAAGCTACGCTCCACTCGTAACGGCTGCCCTGCCTTCTCTTCTAGCATGGCTGTGAGCGAACCTTCAGCATTGAGCCACGATACGAGTTCAATAGGAGGCAGAGAGGTGGCAATACTAGCAATAGAGTTTGTGGACATAATTAACGGCTAATCGTGAAATGTGTAAAGTAAATGCCTGCAGGCTATTATTAATGGTTGGCATTAATGGTGTATATCAATGAAGCGTATCAAAGGCTGGCATATTGTCCGCGTTAAATGGTAGTGCCTCATGGGCTTGCTTGCGATATTGTGCCATATGCATCCGATCTCTAGCACAAAAATCGCCAATCGCAGGGACAAAACGCGGATCATAAATACGGTGAAGCGAGTGCGTGGTCGTTGGGATAAATCCGCGAACCAACTTATGCTCTCCTTGCGTGCCTGGATCAAAGGACGCTAGCCCTTGCTTGATGGCAAACTCAATACCTTGGTAATAACACAGCTCAAAATGCAAGCTGTCATACTCACCAAGCGCGCCCCAGTATCGACCGTACAAGGTTGCACTATTATCAACACTACCACTATTAGGTGTATCATATAAGAACAAACTACTGGCAATAATCTCACCACTGGCATCGAGTGCTTGCGCGAGCATAATATGTTCAGACATACTCGCTGCCAATGCCATAAAAAAGTCTATCGTCAGATAAGGCTGCTTTCCGCGTACCGCATAAGTCATCACGTAACAGTGATAAAAAGCCTTCCAGTCTGCATCGCTGATAGCATCGCCGATTTTTCGCTGGCAGATAATACCTTGCTCCGCCACTTTACGACGCTCCGCACGGATGGTTTTGCGCTTTTTAGCTTTTAGCGTCATCAAAAACGCATCAAAGTCTGCAAAGGGCTGACTGTCATTGAGCAAATCTTTGTTTTGCCATAAGAACTGACAACCTTGGCGCTCGAATATCGGCATCTCAATCGGCGCGGACTCTACGCCGCGCTCTTGTGCTGCTAGCGCACGCTCTATATCAATTTCGGTCGGCATAGACGTGGTCGCAATAGAGGCTAGATTAGGCGTCACAAATAGCCCATGCCAGCTTGAGGCGCCGACTTGCTGAGCGATATCATCGACACCTGCGATGGCTGTTTTGATTATCTCTTCATTGAGCCTTTCCCCTTTTGCCAGCCAAAGCCGCTGACCCGTAATCGGCGTATACGGCACACTAGTGACCAATCTTGGATAATAGTCGAGACCATAGCGCGCATACGCCTCTGCCCATGAATGATCGAATACGAACTCACCGCGATGATGGCCTTTTATAAATACTGGCAGCACCGCGACTGGCTGCAGAGCGGCACCCTCAACGTCATCGTCGACACGATGCACCAAAATAAATATCGGTAGCCACCCTGCCCGCTCTCCAATCGCGCCTGTCTCAGCAAGCGCCTGCCAAAAAGCAAATGACATAAAAGGCGTGTCTGGCGTTTGCCAATCGGTCTGGCTCTGCCAGCTAGTATCATTCATCAGCGCATACTCTAAACTCATACTCACCGTCACTCTTATAATCGCTATATATTTATCGATAACCAATCTGTTGATGACCTAGCCTAGCAAATTTTTGCGGTTTTGCTGTCACAATTTGCAAAGTTTTTTTGAGACGCAATAAAAAACCACCAATCGTGACATTGGTGGTTTTTAGGATTATCCTTATGTCCTCTCAAGAATAATATAAAGGTCAATAAAACACCGTCCATATTATTGAAAAGATGATATCGCAACAAATGACTGTTAGAATAAGGTTACTACCAGCTTAGTATAATTTGAAACCCTAAGATATGAGCGAAAACAGTATACTTAGTTCATGGTACGTGATTGACATCCTCTCGAATTTATAGTGGGTTTATTATAATATACCGTCAGCGACTTGCTGTCTGGCAGTTTTACAGGGCAGTCAACGTGCCATCTGAGAACGCCCTTGTAGTGAACATCAGTAAAAGAAAATGTTTTATCAATCTTGAATATCTCTAACTTAAATATTGCTAAGCAGCTACATACGACGTACTTGTTCGAACGATATCATTGAGCATTGCATAGTATCATTAACCCATATTCAACATTATATTCGAGCTTTATTATTAACGACAACTAAAGGAAGATTCAAATAAAATGTCAAAAATTATTTATACAAAAACTGACGAAGCCCCAGCGCTTGCGACACTATCTTTTTTACCTATTGTAGAAGCGTTCACTAAGACCGCAGGTGTCGAAGTTGAAACTAGTGACATCTCTGTTGCGGCACGTATATTGGCTGAATTCCCTGAATACTTGACCGAAGAGCAACGTGTTCCTGACAACCTAGCTGAGCTTGGTCGCCTGACTCAAGACCCCAACACCAACATCATCAAACTGCCAAATATCAGTGCCTCTGTCCAGCAGCTCAAAGCAGCCATCAAAGAGCTGCAAGGTAAAGGCTATGCCATCCCTGACTTTCCAGATGATCCACAAACGGATGAAGAAAAAGAGCTACGTAAGCGCTATGGTAAGAGCTTAGGCAGTGCCGTAAACCCTGTACTACGTGAAGGTAACTCAGACCGCCGCGCACCAAAAGCCGTCAAAAACTATGCACGCAAGCATCCACATTCAATGGGTGAATGGAAGCAATGGTCAAGCACACATGTATCGCACATGCATGGCGGCGACTTCTATGATGGCGAGCAATCTATGACCCTAGATAAGGCGCGCACGGTTCGCATGGAGCTATTGCTAGACGACGGCACCAAAAAAGTATTGAAACCTAAAATCGATCTACTAGACAAAGAAGTTATCGATTTGATGGTCATGAGCAAAAAAGCCTTGCTTGAATTCTATGAGCGTGAAATGGAAGATTGCCGCGAAGCGGGTATCTTGTTCTCACTACACGTCAAAGCCACCATGATGAAAGTCTCACACCCCATCGTGTTTGGTCATGCGGTCCGCATTTACTACAAAGATGCGTTTGAAAAACACGGCGAACTCTTTGACGAGCTTGGCATCAACGTCAACAACGGTATGGCAGATTTATACGATAAGATTGCTACTTTGCCAACCTCAACGCGTGAAGAAATTGAGCGCGACCTACATGCTTGTCAGGAGCATCGTCCACGTCTGGCCATGGTTGATTCAGCCAAAGGTATCACCAACTTCCATTCACCAAGTGATGTGATCGTGGATGCCTCTATGCCAGCGATGATTCGTTCAGGCGGTAAAATGTGGGGCGCTGATGGCAAAATGTATGACTGTAAAGCCGTCATGCCAGAGTCTACCTTTGCTCGTATTTATCAAGAAATGATTAACTTCTGCAAATGGCATGGCAACTTTGACCCAACGACCATGGGTACCGTACCAAACGTCGGCCTAATGGCACAAAAAGCAGAAGAGTACGGCTCGCATGACAAGACCTTTGAATCTAGCGATGCTGGTATTGCTCGTATCGTCGACGTTGAGACCGATGAAGTCTTGCTCGAAAAACGCGTTGAAAAAGGCGATATCTGGCGCATGTGTCAGGTTAAAGATGAGCCTATCCAAGATTGGGTCAAGCTTGCTGTACGCCGTGCCCGTGAATCAAATACGCCTGTTATCTTTTGGCTCGACCCATACCGTCCACATGAGAACGAGCTCATCAAAAAAGTTAAAATGTATCTAAAAGATCATGATACTGACGGTTTACACATCGAAATCATGTCTCAGGTTCGCGCCATGCGTTATACCCTAGAGCGTGTCGCTCGTGGCCTCGATACGATCTCTGCGACTGGTAACATCTTACGTGATTACTTAACTGACTTGTTCCCAATCCTAGAGCTTGGTACCAGTGCTAAGATGCTATCGGTTGTGCCACTCATGAAAGGCGGCGGTTTGTTTGAGACGGGTGCTGGCGGTTCTGCACCAAAGCATGTTGAGCAGCTCACCGAAGAAAACCATCTACGTTGGGATTCACTTGGTGAATTCTTGGCCTTGAACGTCTCTTTGGAGCATTTGGCAAGCAACGACAACAATGCTAAAGCTCAAGTCTTGGCGGACACGCTCGATACCGCGACAGAAAAACTGCTGCTGAATGACAAATCACCATCACGTAAAACTGGTGAGCTTGATAACCGTGGTAGTCACTTCTATCTAGCGCTATATTGGGCTGAAGAGCTGGCGGCGCAGGATCAAGATAGCGAGCTAAAAGCACAGTTCACGCCATTGGCGCAAAAGCTGGCAGAAAACGAAGACGCGATTGTCAAAGAACTTAACGACGCTCAAGGTAAACCAGTCGATATCAAAGGCTACTACTACGCCGATGAGGAGCTTGCGAAAAAAGCCATGCGTCCAAGCGCTTTGTTTAACGAAGCCTTGGCATCGCTATAAGTAATAAGCAATTGATCTTGAAACATTAATCCTAATCGCTCTGGTTTGTATACACAGATCGATTAGGTAAGTTTAAGTATTAGCAAACAAAACACCTCAGCCGTCTTAGGACGTTGAGGTGTTTTTTTGTGCCTATCTCAAAATGATAATAAACAACTTGCCTATGTTTATCCATTTCAAACACATAAAAAAACCACCTACATCAGTAAGCGGCCTTGAATAAATATAATAAAGTTTAACGCTCTAGGCATTAATGCGATTACGCATCCATGTGCTTGATAATGGCTTTGCCAAACTCAGAAGTACTGAGCAAGATAGCATCTGGCATCAGACGCTCAAAGTCATAAGTGACCGTCTTATTGGCGATCGCGCCTTGGATACCACTGATGACGAGATCCGCCGCCTCACACCAACCCATATCACGCAGCATCATTTCCGCAGACAATATCAATGAGCCTGGATTTACTTTATTCTGACCAGCATACTTAGGCGCAGTACCGTGCGTCGCTTCATAAACAGCGATTGCGCCGCCTTTGTTGGCACCTGGGGCAATACCGATACCGCCTACTTCCGCCGCTAGCGCGTCAGAGATATAGTCACCGTTCAGGTTGAGTGTTGCCACTACGGAGTAATCTGCCGGACGCATCAGAATCTGCTGCAAGAATGCATCAGCGATCACATCTTTGATGATGATGTCATTACCCGTTTTGGGATTTTTCATCGTCATCCATGGACCACCATCTAATGGCTCAGCATTAAAACGCTCTGCTGCCAGCTCATACCCCCAATCTTTAAACGCGCCTTCCGTAAATTTCATGATATTGCCTTTATGCACGAGGGTCACGTTTGGCAAGTCATTATCGATAGCATGCTGAATGGCTTTACGTACTAGGCGCTGCGAGCCTTCTTTTGAGACAGGCTTGATACCGATGCCGCAGTCTTCAGGGAAGCGAATGCTGGTCACACCCATCTCTTCTCTTAAGAAATTGATGACTTTTTTGACATCATCACTGCCTGCTTTCCACTCGATACCTGTATAGATATCTTCTGTATTTTCACGAAAGATCACCATATTGGTCAGCTCAGGATGCTGTACTGGGCTTGGCACGCCTTTAAACCAGCGTACTGGTCGCTGACAGACATACAGATCAAGATTTTGACGTACAGCCACATTCAACGAACTAAAGCCACCACCCACTGGCGTGGTCAACGGTCCCTTGATACTGATGACGTAGTCTTTTAAAATCTCTAATGTCTCACTTGGTAAATATTCACCGTCATATATTTTGGCCGCTTTTTCGCCCAAGTAAGCTTCCATCCAGATAATTGATTTTTTACCGTGGTAGGCTTTATCGACCGCCGCATTGACCACCTTTATCATGACAGGTGTGATATCCACCCCAATACCGTCACCTTCAATGAACGGAATAATCGGATGATTGGGCACATTTAGCGACAAATCAGCATTCACGGTTACTTTTTCGCCGTCTCTTGGTACGATGACCTTATCATATGACATGGATAAAACTCCTTAGTGGTAAGTTATACATCGCAAGCGAACTGAACACGTTATTATGCTAGCTTTTCTATTATAATGGTCGCGCTCTAGACGCTTATTAGCTAAACAAAGTCTGATGTATGAGATACTTGCGGCATTGGATTGAACGATACTAAAAAATAGCTTCAAATTAAACATATATGCATTGATGTAAATACAAACTAAAACTGTGCATAGGAACTGCTTATTATTAAATTCAGTGTTATTGACTAAATTAATAATAAATATCACATATACAATTTATAAATTATTAATAAAATGCAGCATCTATAACTTTATAATACTTGAAGGGTTATAATAGATTATCTTGTTGATAGTAATAGAACAAAGGCCTGGACAATCATTTTATCTTGTAGATGATAGGTTTATTACTATCAAAAATATAAATACCCCTATAAAAATATGGATTTAGAGTAGCAGTAAATTTTCGCGGTTGCTGTCCTACTTTTGTAGCAAAATACATCGCACAGCGTATATCAAACACGATATCTCTGTTCTTATTTTTTAGTACTGACTTTGCTTGATTAAACATACGCAAAGACTGCTAATCACTCATTTACCTTCAGGAAATATCACTTTATGCCGACTTCTAGTCTCATCTTGTTCAATAAGCCTTATGGGGTGCAAAGTCAGTTCAGAGACGATAGCAACAATGACCATGCCACCCTATCGCAGTACTTTATTGATAAGTCTTTGCGAGTTGCTGGTAGGCTTGATGCAACGTCCGAAGGGTTACTTATTCTGACCGATGATGGCCGAGTCAATAAAGCAATTACCCATCCGCCAAAAGCCAATGCTGGACGTAAGCAAGGTAAGACTTATTTGGTACAGGTTGAGGGCATTCCTACTGCTGAGCAACTCAATCAGCTTAAATGTGGCGTGACGCTCAAAGATGGCAAAACTCTGCCTGCTGAGGTTAAACACGTCAGTGAAGATGAGCTACCGATGGCGCTCTGGCAACGTCATCCGCCGATACGTGAGCGTAAAAGCGTACCGGACTCATGGTTGATACTGACAATTTATGAAGGTAAAAACCGTCAAGTCAGACGAATGACCGCGCATGTTGGTCTGCCCTGCCTACGTTTGATACGTTGGTCGGTGGCAGGGTTTGAATTAGGTGACATAGCAGTTGGCGAGTTTGTGCGCATTCACTTAACTAGTGAGCACTATCAGCAATTGGGTATCAGCTATTAATTTGTCACATCTAAACGCTTAACTATAGTCAATCAATATTAAAAGTGGTACAAGGCAGACGAGTGCAAGTACTACAGTAGTAGGCTAAACGAGTCTAACGCTGTAACACTTTAATAGTGGTTCGACTACACCGACATATATTTTCATTTAAAGTAAATATATTACTTCTTGTTAAACATAGCGTCTCGAATGGGTAAGGTTTATCTGTTAAGATTCAGCACGTCATTATTTATGTAAAATAGACCTCATTTATTTATCATTTGGTCTTCTTATAGTAGGGATATATCATGATTGCTTCTCATCGTTTTGTTCTGTTGGCCACCAGCATTTCTACTGCACTGCTATTAGGTGCGTGTCAGCCAGCAGCAGATAATCAATCAGCGCCTGTAGAAGAAGCCACCCCGCCAATGACTGACATGACTCATGCTGAGCATGAGAATATGAGCCACGATACATCGGTAGATAGCGAAAACGTCACAGATGACACTCAGATGACGGATATGCTCAAAGACTACACAAAGTCCATGACCAGTATGCATGATGAGATGATGATCGGTATGGGTTATAACGATCCTGATACCGCGTTTGCCAAAGGCATGCTTGGGCATCATCGCGGCGCGATAGATATGGCAAAAATTCAGCTAAAGTACGGTACAGATGATGCCATGCGCCAGCTTGCTCAAGATATCATCACGGCGCAGCAAGCTGAGATTGATATCCTAAACAAATGGCTTGCCAGCCATCCTGACGCAGCCAAACCTAAGCCCAATACCGCTGCTATGCAACAGGCCTACGCTAAGGGCATGGAAAGCATGCATGGTGAGATGACATTGGGGATTGCTGATCCTATGCCGGATATGGCATTTGCACGTGGCATGCTACCACACCATATTGGCGCCGTAGATATGGCAAAAATCGAGCTCGAATACGGTACTGATGAAGAAATGCGTCAATTGGCACAGCATATCATCGATACTCAGCAAGTAGAGATTGAGCTCATGCAAAACTGGATTGCCGCGCTTAAAGCGACGAGCGATGTTGAAAACGATAATGCTGAGGTTGTCGAGCCTAACGGCGACACTACTGCAAACGAGAAGCCTGCCAGTGAGGACCCTGATAATAAAACCAAAGAGCAGTAGTAATCAACTCAGTATAAAAATGTGAAATAGATTATTTTTTGCTAAATATTGATTGAGAACATTAAAAAAACCTATCAACTATGATTTAGGGCGTGTCATCATTTAGATAGCGAGGCTTAAAATGAGATAAATAGTAGTCAAATGAGGAAAAAATTGTAGAGAATATAGGTATATTCACAATATTTTTGACGATATTTGACAAGATTTAGCCATTTTAAGACCGCTAAATGATTGAATGGGTTAATTGATGACACGCCCTAAGCCCCCTAATAACCATATTTGCTTATTAGGGGGTTTTGCTTTGCTTACTTATATCTCTCGATGTGACTATGCTGACTGACGCTTCATCACATCCAGCCATGGCTCCCAAGCGGATTCTGCTTGCTTAGGATCGCTATGATCTGCTAACGTTGGATCACCTTTTACTAAGCGCAGACTGACCTTATGAGGAAATTCTTTTTCAGGCATATCACTGTCATTCCCGTCAGCTTGTGGCAGTGCATCAGCTTGTGGCAGTGCATCAGGTTGCACTTGCACACACATCAGCTCATCGCGGCGAAATAGATGACACTCAACAGTGCGCGCTGCATTACTGAGCGACGCTAATTGCTTACTATCCGCCTTGATGCCATCAATCGCGATAATAACGTCGTGGGCTGAGATACCTGCTTTGGCGGCAACACTACCGCGGTTCACCCGATTGATTTTGAGTCCAGCGGGTGTCTCATTGCAGCGCATACCCCATGGGACATGCTTATCCGCAGTCTCTTTGGTATTGACCTGCATTTTGACACCGTTTGCGAGCAGTAGCGACTCAATTGGCAGTTCTTCTACCCCATTGACATAACGTCGTTCAAAATCCTCCCATTCCGCTATCGACATAAACTGTCCAATCACGTCGCCCATATCCGCGCTATTGACGCCGATACGCTTGCTGTCATTTTGCTTTGCTTGGGTATAGAACGCTTTGACCACATCGAATAGACGATAGCGACCATCTGTATTTTTTAGCAATATCAAATCCAGACACAATGCCACCAATGCGCCTTTATTGTAGTAGCTGATACCTGCATTGCCCGTATTTTCATCCGTTCGGTACAGCTTAATCCACGCATCAAAGCTTGACTCTGCGACACTTTGACTGCCGCGACCAGGCGTCTGGTAGTAGCGATTGATTTGTTCCGCTAGCAACCTGAGGTAGTTTGACTTATTGATCACGCCAGATGCTTGCAGCATAAAATCATCGATATAAGATGTAAATCCTTCAAATACCCAAAGCATCGGCGTGAACGCTTCACGGCGTAGATCAACATCAATCATGACATCAGGACGCACGGTTTTGACCCACCACGAGTGAAAGTACTCATGACTGCACAAGCCCAAAAACCGCTGATAATCCGTGCTTGGTAGTTTTGGCTCATCAGCATTTGGTAAGTCACGGCGCGGGGTAATCAGACTCGTAGAGTTGATATGCTCAAGTCCGCCGTAATCCTGACCACTGGCAAACGTCATAAAGGTATAATCATGAAAGGGGGCATCCCCCAGCCAGTCCAGATAAGTCTGACAAATTTGGGTGACGTCTTGCTGTAGCCTGCCCATATTGGCACTATGCTTGCCTGAGAGATAAAAACTGTGATGAAGTGTCTGATGCTGACTGTCATGGATAATAAAATCAAATTTATTCTGTGTTGCAATCTCAAAAGGATAATCAATCAGCTCATGATAATTATCTGCCCGTAATTGATAACAGTGCCGTTTATCTTCGCTCTGACCATCAACGCGCAGATGCGTAGATGCCAAACCACATGCCAAGATTACATGACTTTCTTCTTTATCTAACAAAAACGACTCCGGAACAATCAAGCTGACTTGTACAGGAATCTGCTCTTGCCCGTCGACCGCGAGTGCAAGTGAGGTAAAATTACCATACAGACGCTGCTGATCGACATAGGCAGTACGTACCGATAGGTCGTAGCAGTAGACTTCGTATTCGACGACTACCCTTTGTCCTGCTGTGATAGTGGGGAGTTGCCACGTAAGTTTATCTACCTTTTGTGCACGATAAGTTTCAGAAAGCCCGTCACCTTCTTTTATTTGGCTGTCTGTTACTCGATAATGCACAGCGGTGATGTTGCGAGCAAACTCGCGCATCAGATAACTGCCTGGTATCCATGCTGGTAGCCAGAGCTGAGGAGTATTAGCTGTTGCCGTAAAGGACAGTGACACATCCACCAAATGCTCAGAAAAACGGGCAAAATCGAATTGGTAGCTGATATCAGCCATATTATTGATATCATCATGGCTGATTGAAACGTCGCTCGTTAGCTGGTTATTAGTATTATCGGCAAATGCAGTCATAGTATCTCTCATCCTTATTTTATTGTTATGTTAGGAGTCCTTCCCAAAAAACGCAACTCCCAAACCCTGAGTGGCCAGTAGTTATCGATTAACTATAGAAAATAGCAGTTATTATGATAAATTGTGGCATTAATTGGCATTTTTTATGTTTTTTGCCTTGAAACTTATATACGCCATCTCAATTAAAGATGCTAACTGCTAAAGTTACTTTAATAAACTGATGATAATTGACTAATACTGTGGCTATTTGGCTTGCTGATTGGCTTTTTTAGGTTTATTGCAACCGTATTTAATTTTTTACATAGATATACTTAGGATATTTTATGACTACTATCGCAAAAGACACTGCCGTCAAATTCAATTACACATTAAAAGACGACGAAGGCAATATCCTTGACCAGTCTCCAGAAGGTCAGCCACTTGCTTATCTACACGGTCACAGCAACATCATCCCAGGCCTAGAATCACAATTAGAAGGCAAATCTGCTGGCGAAAAAGTCAACGCAGTGGTTGAGCCTGCTGATGGCTATGGCGAGTATCAAGAGCAAGCGGTACAGCGCGTACCACGCGAAAACTTCCAAGGCGTTGATGATATTCAGCCTGGTATGCAGTTCCAGTCAGAAGCTGGTGGCCAAGTGATGCTAGTGACAGTCACTGACGTAACCGACCAAGAAGTAACTGTTGATGCCAACCATCCATTGGCTGGTAAGCGTTTGACGTTTGATGTTGAAATCCAAGAAGTACGTGCAGCAACTGAAGACGAACTAAACCACGGCCATATACATGGCGCAGGTGGCGTTGAGCACTAATCTCTTCTAGAGTATCGTGAGACGGTTAGAGAATAGGTTATATTTGAGCTTATCCTCTCATCAAAAAGGCCAGTAGCACTGTCTACTGGCCTTTTTTTATGTCTGTCATAAGTGCTTATTGATTAGATGTAGATAAAAAGAGCGTTCTAACAATGAAGCATTCATTGCGCTTCTGTGAGCATCCTTAAGCTCAATAGCCATTCTCACAAATCTATCAAAGAAGCGTAAGCTAGCGCCAGAAATAACTCTTAGATCCAGACATAACAAAGCCGCATAACGACAAGCGTCATGCGGCTTTTATTACTAACCATCCATGTTAGCGTGATGTGATACCTAATCCCGGGGTATCTCATAACTAACAGGCATCCAGCCTTATCATCCCTAATCAGCAAACCACTTATCCCTGATGCGACCTTTAAGATACCAATCCCTAGTATCAATGAATCGTGCCGTACAGTTATAATCGCAGATTGTCCTATCACTAGTAAGTGGTCTAAACGTCAATCCATGTAAGCATATGCTTACATGGTAATACTAACTATCGTATAACCCCTTATATTTTCTCTTCAGGACTGAGTAAGGTCTTGGGTTCAGCACTTAGCATTAGGTAGGCCGCTTCATTAATAAAGGCTTCATCTTCTGGCAGCTCTGGACGCTCAGCAGCTTTCATACGGCTACGCTCTTCAAACTTTGCATCCATCGCGGCCTGATACGTATTCCAATTAGAATAGGGGCGTTCACCAGTAGCGATCAGACGTCTATTTTCAGCCTCTAACGAACGCTTTTCAATCAGCTGCATTTTGGCGCGGCGGCTGTTAATATCTAAACGAACTGGTTTTTTCTCATCATCCATATTACGAATATCATTCAGCGTCGACAGATACACAAACTGCGGATTTTTCTCTTGGCGAATTTTAGACTGCTGATTGAGCGTCGCTAAAGTGTCATTGGCAAACTTCCCTTCAGGCTTATAAGGCGCCGTTCTGATGGTATCCCAAGGCAAGGCTTTTTTCTGGGCGCGTTCGCCAAAGGTCGCATCATCATAGATATTGACCAATTCAACATCAGGTACCACGCCTTTATTCTGCGTACTACCACCTGTGATACGGTAGAACTTACGCTGAGTTAAAGTTGCAGAGCCTAACGCCAAGCTATCAAGCTGAATCTGCGCAGAGCCTTTACCTGTCGTTGTGCTACCAACCACCAATCCACGACCATAATCCTGAATAGCAGCGGCAAAAATTTCACTGGCTGAGGCCGATGCTAGGTTGGTTAGGACGACCATTTTGCCGTCATAGAGCTGCTCGCCGCCATCATTATCACGGTATACTTGAATATTGCCACGATTATCACGAATCTGTACCAATGGACCGCTTTTAATAAAGAATCCTAGCATTTTGGCAACTTCATCTAACGAGCCGCCAGGGTTGTTGCGCAAATCCACCACGAGCCCATCGATATTTTCTTCGTTCAATTTTTTTAACGCTTTTTCAGTATCGATACTGACACTACGGTAGTCCTCACCATTACGGCGCGCACGATAGTTCAGATAAAAGCTCGGTATCTCAAGAACACCAATGCGTTTTGGTGTTTTGTCGATATTAGGACGCTGCACCTCGACCACTCGCTGCGTCACGCCTGATTCTTCTTGCTGGATAATATCACGCACCACAGTGACCGTACGGGCACTGGCATCTGGCGTATTAGGTTGACGCAGCTTGAGCGTGACCGATGTACCGCGCTTACCACGAATCAAGCTGACGATCTCACGCGTTGACCAGCCAACCACGTCCGTCATGGTTTCGCCATCTTTTGCGATACCCACGATCAAGTCATTGGGCTTAATTTGGCCAGATTTGGCGGCTGGGCCACCATCGACTAAGGTCACGATACGGGTGTAATCTGGGTTTTTACGATCAGGACGGATAGAAACACCGATACCCTCTAGCTGCAAACTCGACTGAATCTGCAGCTCAGTTGCTTGAATCGGCGCATAGTAGTTACTGTGCGGATCATAGGTCAGCATGGCGGTGTTTAGAATCGTCTCCATGATTTCGTCATCTTTGAGACGCTTAAACTGCTCTTGCTGACGCGACAAACGATTTTGCAAAATCTCATTTGGCGTACGTTCATCGTTGCGTACCAAGTCCTGTCCACGAGTGATATCTGGATTGCTTAAAAACACTTTTTCTTTGGCTTTTTCGTCTTCTTGTCCCAGCGTAATACTCATCAGCTGAAACTTTAGCTGACGTTCCCAATAGTCACGCTGCTCTTTTTTGGTTTTGAAATGTCCGAGCTTTTCACGATCAAGAATGATGGTGTCATCACCGGTCAAATCAATATCTTTCTTGAGCATCTTGGTTGCCATGGCAAAGTATTCGTTTGAGCGTTTGCGATAACGATCAAAGACTTCTACCCCTGCGGATAGGTCGCCTTGCTTGAGGCGAGCGCCAAAATCATCGGCATGCTTTTTCTTCAGCTCATCGACATCAGATTGCAAAAACAAGGTATGGTTTGGATCGAGACTATCAATATACATTGATAAGATTTCGCTACCGGTTTTACTATCTAATGGCTGATTAAGGTAATGACTGCGATCCAGCAAAGCGGCAACTTGGCGAGTAGTGACCTTTTGCTCAGGTGTCTGAACAAAACTTCCCGTATTGGTTTCTGCTACGGCAGTACCGTAGCTTTGTGTCAGGATAATACCGGCGATGCCCACTGACGCTGCACTGAGTAACCACTGTGCTGGTTGTTTTTTCATCATATGTACCTAGTTATTTGAAGTTAGTGATATTATTTGTGTTATAAAAATTAAAAACTGATGAATGTATTATTGCCCATGACTGTCGTCTGTTTTTGCTCAATGTCTGTCTTACTTTGCCTTAGCTTACTTATTACTATGAGCTTACAACGCTATAGCTTTATTATTCCGTCGCCTTTATATATAGATTCTGAATAATATATAGATTCTGAGTACAGATTCTGACGCTTATTATCGAATCCTGATATATAGTCAAAAATCAATATTATCATGTGCATAAATACTGAACTGTCTCAAACTGTATAAGCAATCTTACACGCAACGCCTGCACATACCAAACTTTCTATCACTTTTATCACACATAGCGACTTAAGGCTATTAGCATTAATTCGCCGACTACCCACAAATTGATTTGATGCCAATAATCTGCCACATTAGGCTCAATTGATAATAACTGTCATAATAAAGTGCATGAGTAATGACTGCTAAGCGATTGGACATCGATGATCGGTCAACCCCATAATATAACAATACACAAAAAAATAAGGATGACGCAATGTACGGCGTTTTAATGATTGATATCGATAATACCGCACTGACCGCAGAAGACGTCAGCTTGATCAAACAAGCACAGATTGGCGGGGTCATATTGTTTGGACGCAACGTCGCTGATGCAGCCCAAGTACGCGCATTATGTGACGATATCCGGTACCACAACCCAGACATCCTGATCGGGGTGGACCAAGAAGGCGGACGAGTCGCACGGCTGCGTGAAGGGTTCACACCGCTACCTGCTATGGGTAGGCTTGGTGAGTTATTCAATCACGATCCAAGCCGTGCGCTCAGCTGCGCATACGACTGTGGCTATCTGATGGCAGCCGAAGTGATGGCAGTAGGTATTGATTTGAGCTTTGCGCCCGTGCTGGATAGAGATGGTATCAGCCAAGTTATCGGTGACCGTAGCTTTCATCAGGAGCCACAAACAATCGTTGCCCTAGCCACGCAGTTTATGCGCGGCATGAAAGCGGCTGGCATGGCCACCACTGGCAAGCATTTCCCTGGTCATGGCGCTATCGCTCCTGACTCTCATGTATCAGAGGCCATCGATACACGTAGCTTGGACGAGATCATCAATAGTGACATGCAACCTTTTGCGCAAACGCTGTCACTGCTTGATGCTTTGATGCCAGCGCATGTGATTTTTTCGCAAGTAGATAACAAACCCGCTGGATTTTCTAAAATTTGGCTAAAAGATATCATTCGTGATCAGCTCGCGTTCGATGGTGTGCTTTTCTCTGATGATTTATCAATGGCAGGGGCAAAGGCTGCTGGCGATGTCAGCGCTCGTGTAAAGGCGGCCATTGAAGCTGGCTGCGATATCGCTTTGGTATGTAATGATCGCGTTGCCGCGCATGAAGCGGCGGCAGCGGCGCAAGAACTACCCTATCCTAACCAGAAGCGTATCAAAACCATGTGCGGCAATATACCGAAGTGGCAAGGTGATCTTGAGTCTACTTGCCAGCAGTTTGATTATTGGCAACAAGCAAAGAACAATGTCACTCAGAGCTTTTTTAACGTTGAGTCTGATACACAAGTTGATAAACCTGCCAATGAATCAAAAGACCCTACTGATTATAAGTAGCCTTGTATTCATACGAAACCGTTGAAAAATTTGGCAAATAAAAAACCGCATCTTTATGAACTGCCCCCCATAAGTTGGACACAACTTACGGGGATCGGTTCACGTTAAGGTGCGGTTTTTTAGACTTAACTACTACCAAATTAGATGATTTTTGCTTAATTCGTTGGATCTACCGCAGTACCTTGAGTCGCATCATCGCCATCAGGCAACAAATCATCATTATTGCTGTCTAGCGGATTCAAATCTGGGTCAAGCGAGTCGCTGTTGATGATCATGTCATCATTCAGATCGACCATTTTGTCATTGACCATAAACTCAATCCGGCGATTACGGAAACGCCCCTGTTCAGTTGAGTTATCAGCGATAGGATCTGTTTCACCCATACCTTTCGTACTAAGTTTGCTCGCATCAACACCTTGAGCCACCAGATACTCTTTTACTGACTCAGCACGCTCACGAGACAACTCCATGTTGTAAGCATCCGATGCTTGGCTATCTGTATGACCGATAATCATCAGGTTCATGTCAGGCACTTCATTGATGATTTTTGCAGCACGATCAAGAATGGCTTTATTGACATCAGGGATGACAGCTTCATCCACTTGGAAGTTGATAACTTGAAGGCTCAGAGCACGCGCGACATCACGTGGGTCTGGATCGTCACCGAGATTGGTCATAGCAGCATCTGCAGCAGCCACACTCTCGTCAATCTCACCTTGTAGATCTAATGGACCTTCAGCTTCTACCATCATCGCTGGTGCAGCGGCTTGTAGATCAGTCACCAATTGGGCCAATACCGCATCATCAGGTGCATTGACCGTGATGGTATCGCCTTTAATCACCATGCTAGCATTCGGTACATTTTTGACGATCGGCAATATCGTAGTAAGCTGTGCAGCGGCTGGCATATCTATGGCAAAATTATCATCGACATCAGCGCGGCATTTATTGGCCTCATCACCAAAAGCGCCTGTTAACGCATTCATCACTGTCGTCTGTAGTGTCTCATTACCTACGTTCATGCGGCAAGCGTATAGCTCACCATTTTCGCCAGTGGCGATACGGAGTGAGGCAGGCTCGATGTCAGTTGCTACTACTGCTTGCTCATTACCTTGGTCGTCTTGCTGCGCGGTAGCCATCGGCGTAGCAACAGGCTCAGGGTTCTCCTGACAGCCTCTTAATAAAGCCCAAGCCAATGCACCCAAAATAATCAAACCGATAATCGGTAATAGGGCTTTCATAAAGCTGCCTTGTGGCTCTTTTTCTTTCTGTAGTGGCGCGGTACTGACCGTATCGGATATAGGCGCCGCAGCAGGAGTTGCTGCAATGGCACTCGCAGGTAAGACAGCCCCCGCCCATGCAGGGATATGATGCTGATAACTATTGAGATTGTCATTGAGAAATTGCGGTACAGGGGTAGTACCAGCCAAGCTTTTGATTTCGTGAAAAGCAAGGGGCGCTGCCATAGCTATCAGACCACGAGAAGCGGTCTCATCGACACCATGTGCATTAGCGAGCTCACGAGAGATTTGGTCACGGTGCGCGCCTTCTGTCCACACGCGATCATAAAAAGCATTGTCGTCACGCGCGATATTCTCATTGGCAAATCGACTATATGTCTCATCATTTGCAAGACGGGCAGCAAAAATGGCATAAAACTGCTCAAGAAGATTTGCCTTAGCAGGACTGTGATCATCCGCTAATACAGCTGGACTGACGGTACGCGTCAAATGACTGATAATATCCATAATATAATTCTCCTATTAACTTTTATTGGTAGCATTCAATGGCTTAACCTATAAAATTATTTAATATTCTGCGTTTATTTAATTCAAAAAATGTCTTTGTAAGAACCTTTTTTACCTGATAAGAATATTTATTCATAAACATTATAAAATTGTTAAGTCTGTATTTACAGTCGCCGCGTTGTTGTGCAAATGATACATTAAGTAATATTTGAGCCTGTACGCGTAACTACCAGTGCATTCAGGTACAAGTTAATAACAATTGAATCATGGTTAGAGTCGCTCATTCTCTAATCTGCATACAATGAATATAAAAAAGAGCGAAATAATTATCAAAAAAAAGCGCTATGAGATATTCATACCGCTTCTTTACTTAATATACAGAGCACTTATAAAAGGGCACTCAGACTAAGTGTATTCGATTGTCTCGCCTGATATGTTTGCTCATATAATATACCTGCTTATCTGACTTGTGCCGGTTCTGCAACGATCACACTACTCGCCATGTCATCTACCTCTGACTCAGAAATAGGACCTGCTGGTCTACTCGTTCTGCTACCAGAAGGCGAATTACTAGGAATACTAGGAAGATTACTGGGCGCATTGCTAGGCAAGCCATTAGCGTTGTTACTAAGCCCGCCACTACTAGATTGAGGAGCAGGTATCACAAGATCACCGGTCTCATCATCAGCGGCTTGATATTCTCCAGTACCATTGCTCATACCGTCATTACTGTATTGGTTATTAGCGCCTGTTCCATCGCCGAGTTGATTGTTTACGCCATTAGTGCCAGCCATACCATATGTCGTATCACCATTACTGTTGTTAGGCAGTGGCAATGGCGCAGTACTATCGACTGCCATGGTTGGTGCTAAACTACGTACGTTTGTGACCAATTGTTGTAGTAGCATGTCATCCGGCGCCTCTACTGTCAGACGATCGTTTTGTAAGTGTAGACGGGCGAACGGTGTCGATCTGAGCATGGTCAGGACATTGGGCAATATCTCCGCAGGCATGTTTGCGATAGTAGTTGCCATTCCATCCTGTACGGTAAATTCACATATACTCGCCTGCTCACCAAAGCTCGTATTGAGTGCCTGTTGTAAAGAGCTTTGTAGCGCTGCATCACCGACCGTCGCGCTACAAGTATAGAGGTTGCCACTATCATCTACGCCAACGATGAACTCAATGGGAGTCATCGTTGGTGCTGGTGGCGGTGCTGGAGTAACCACAGGCGCGACAGCAACCGGTTCTACTGGTAGGTCGCTTTTGGGTTTTATTAATAATGCCCAAGCAGCCAGTGCCATCGCAGCCAGTGCAACTATCAATAAAAATACTCGCATCAGTAGGTCGTTTCGCTGATTGCGAGTGCGCACGCGCTCTCGCTTGATGTTGCTATTTTCTGCCAAGTGATGAGCTGCTGGACTGGCATGGATAGCGTCATTACTGTCACCAAAATGCTCATCGTCATTTAATGCGTCAGTAGCGCTTATATTAGCGTTTTCCACATAAGCGGCTGTAGTAGCTGTCGTTGCAGCGACTGCGTCAGTACTTAGATCAGGCTCACTAAGTTTATTCGGTACGGTATCACTTGATGGCGCGATACCATTATCTGCGACATCTGCGACATCTGCGACAAAGTTTGACATTGATTCGTGTCCAGCGCCTTGAGTAGCAGTGATAACTGACGCTGACCATATAGGTAAATATGGGCGCAGCGTCGACTGCTCTCCTTGCAAGAATGCTGGCAAAAACTGTCCATTAGCCAAAACCTTTAGCTCACGATAGGCTAAGGATGCTGCATTAATTAGCAATTGAGCAGTGATCGACTCATCAATATGATGCGCGGCTGACAGCTTTTGGATAATCGTTTTTTGTAGTACTTGGTCTTGCCATAGCTGCTCAAATAAAGGCCGCTCGGCAATACTGTCATTAGCCATCACCTGATCGTTACGAAGTAGTTGCGAGTAGACCTGTGGCACCGCTAAGCGCGTGGCTAAAATGGCATAAAACTGCTCAAGCAAGCTGATATAAGCCACGCTATCACTGCGATTATGCTCGCCCAATATAGCGGGGGTGACGGTCTGTTCTAATTGATCGATAATACTCATGGATCACTGCCTCTCTCGACTTTTTGAATCCGCAAAAATTAAGCACTTATTGTTCGTTGTATATACGGCTACTTGCCCTGAAACTGTCAAGCGTTCTTTAGCATCGACGTCTATATAGAGGTTTCACTTATCTCACATGATACACTGCTACATTACTCACTATAAAAGCATAAAAATGCATCGTTTTGTCACATAATAGATATTTGTATCAGCATAACTGCTGTTAGTATTAACTAATTACGTTACGAGCAACTTGAACTTAGTATCAATATATTAACTTAGTATCAATATATTAATTAATGGTCATATTTGTTTTTACTCAGCCCTAACGCTTAGGCTTTGAACATTGTCATTTATCGCATTGCCATTTATTGCATTGTCACCTATCAGGCGCGGCCTAAGGATTTTCCTTTGTTAAACCATACGACCCTTATTATCATCATTACTGTTATTGTCAGCTTATTAGCATGGCAAAACAAGAAATTACTCAACCGTCTTATCTTTTATCCACCCGCTGTAAATAACGGACAATGGGATCGTTTTGTCACGCATGGCTTTATTCATGCCGACAGTATGCATCTGCTATTCAACATGTTTACGTTATACTTCTTTGGCCGAGCTATTGAAGGGCTATATCGTTCATTTTTGTTCGGCTATGGTTTTGTGGTTTTTTATGTGTTGGCTATTGTTGTTGCCATGATTCCAAGCTACCTTAAAAATAAAGACGATGCCAGTTACTTAAGTCTTGGGGCATCAGGCGGTGTGTCGGCAGTCTTATTTGCCTTTATTTTGCTAGCACCGTGGGAGCGAATTTACTTATTTGCCATTATTCCTATTCCTGCGATACTGTTTGCCGTCGCTTATGTATTTTATAGTATTTACGCGGACAAACGCGGTGGCTCAAAAATCAATCATATGGCACATATGTGGGGCGGCGCATTTGGCGTCATTGCTACGATTATTTTAGAGCCTAAAGTACTACCCCATTTTATAAATGCTTTATTGTCGCCTGGTTTTTAAACTGTTTTCTCAAATAGAAATTCTTTGAATCAGGACAATTAATCAAGTTGTTTACTTTTACGTTTGAGATTTAATATTTCATTATGATTATAGATATTATCGGTGATATTCATGGTTATGCAGACAAGCTCGTTGGTTTGTTAAACCAATTAGGATACGAGCATAACGGTCAGCATTTTGTGCCACCGGCAGGTCACAGGGCATTATTCATTGGCGATTTGATTGACCGTGGGTCGCAGCAACTGGCCACATTAGAGATTGTCTTTGCGATGTTAGACGCGGACGTGGCCGATGCCGTGATGGGCAATCATGAATATAATGCCTTGGCTTATGCTACGCTCGATCCTGAGGATTCTAGCCAGTATCTGCGCTCACATAATGCGGTACATCAATGCCAACATGAAACGTTCTTGGCAGAGATACCGTTCGGCTCAGAGCAGCACGAATACTGGTTGCAGCGCTTGTACGAGATACCTCTGTGGATTGAGACAGATTATGCCTGTTTCGTCCATGCTTGCTGGGATGTAGATAGCATGGCGGTTCTAGGGCCACTGCTGACGGATAACAACTGCCTAACCTCTGAAGGTCTAATCGCAACCGCTAAAGAAGATACTATCGCTTTTGATGCCTTAGAGCGAGTATTAAAAGGGGTTGAGACAGGGTTGCCTGATGGCATCGTTATGGTAGATAAAGAAGGTACTGAACGCAGACGAGTGCGGGTGCGTTGGTGGCTTGATGCGTTGAACCAGCGCACGCTTCGTGAGGTCGCTCGTGCACCGTCCTCCGCATTGACACAAATACCGCCTGATGCACTGGCTGAAAATATTGACTTTGCGCTACAAACACATAAACCTGTATTTGTCGGTCACTATTGGCTCACTGGTACACCTGAGCCACTCAGTCCACAAGTCGCCTGTACTGATTATTCGGCAGCGGTAGATAGTGGCTACTTGACTTGCTATCAGTTGGATACCGAACGGCCATTACCACTGACAGCTTCTCGCTTTGTGCAGCATTATCATGACAAAAAAGCGGAGATAAACCAGTGATATAAATGCTATTAACACCTTATCATTATTAAAAGTCAAACTTGGCTTTACGAGTGTAGCAAAATTTTTGTATGATGGTCTTTTTGAGGATATCCAATCATGAGCACCACGAATACTGCGGCTAATCAGAACGGTCCCATCACCTCCCCTGCAGGTCAGCCAAAAGTCGGCATTATTATGGGTTCGCAATCTGATTGGGCGACCATGAGCGTCGCGGCACAATTGCTAGCAGACTTTGATGTTGCCTTTGAGTGTGAAGTGGTTTCTGCTCACCGTACACCTGACAGGCTATTTGATTATGCCAAAAGTGCAAAAGACAATGGTCTGCAAGTGATCATCGCGGGTGCAGGCGGCGCCGCTCATCTGCCTGGTATGTGTGCCAGCCAAACGCCACTACCTGTATTTGGCGTCCCTGTAAAATCCTCTATGCTAAGTGGTTGGGATAGCTTACTATCGATTGTACAAATGCCCAAAGGCGTTGCTGTTGGGACATTGGCAATTGGTACCGCTGGTGCTTATAACGCTGCCCTACTTGCGATTCAAGTCTTGGCCTTGCATGATGAAACGATTGCTACTAAGCTGGATGAGATGCGTCAGACGCAAACCGAGACCATTCTCGCTAGCCCAACACCCGGTATTATTAATTCTTAAATAAATATAGAGTGACTAGCTTTTTTAGCATGGTATTTTGTATTGATCGCCTAAAAACAAGAGCTACCACTTTTTATTTTTAAGTAAGTCATACTAGATATAAGGTGCCTATAGTGCACCTTTTCCTATTTTCACCCATTGCGTTTTAAATTTTAATACAACACAGACCTCATTCACTTTTATTCAAAGAGCCTTTCATGACTACAGCAAACGCTTATCCTGTTACCCAAACCATTCGTACCATCGGTATTTTAGGCGGTGGTCAGCTTGGTATGATGCTTGCCGAAGCCGCGATGCCACTCGGTTACCAATGCGTGTTTTTAGAAGACAATTCAGAATGCCCTGCCAGCCTATACGGTCACGTGTTTCATAGCGATCAATTAGCAGACTTTATCGCAGCCGCTGATGTCTTTACCCTAGAGTTCGAGAACACACCAACGTCTACGGTCGAGCAATTAACGAGCGTGTCAAAATCTGGCAGCAAGCAAGGTATGTTCCCGCCACTGATTGCGCTTGATATCGCCCAAGACCGTCTAAAAGAAAAGCAGATGTTCAATACGCTCGATATTGCCACCGTGCCATTTATGGCTGTTCATTCTGAAGCTGAGTTAAAACAAGCTTGTGAAGCGTTAGGCCTGCCTATCGTTTTGAAAACCAGCCGCGGTGGCTACGATGGCAAAGGTCAGTTTGTTATCAAACAAGAGAGTGACATTAAAGCAGCTTGGCTTGCGCTAAAAGACGCGGTCAGTGGTAAAGGGTCACTCACGCCAACGCCTGCACCATTGATTGCTGAAGGTTTCATTAATTTTAATCGTGAAGTCTCTATCATTGCAGCAAGAGCGCAAGACGGTCAGGTACGCTGTTATGATTTGGTTGAAAACCATCATCACCACGGTATTTTGGCAAAAACTCAAGCACCTGCCGTCGGTACCAGTCATCTGTTCCAGCAAGCGACCGATGCTATTACAAAAATCATGAACCATCTAGGCTATGTGGGCGTCATGGCACTTGAATTGTTTGTCACCAAAGATGATCGCGGTCATACCACGATACTGGCGAACGAGATTGCCCCGCGTGTACACAACTCTGGCCACTGGAGCATCGAAGGCGCGGTTACTAGCCAGTTTGAAAACCATATCCGTGCTGTGGTCAACTTACCACTCGGTGATACGGACAACGTCCATCCAGCGATTATGGTCAACGTACTTGGCAAATATCCTGATATCAGTGCCGTGCTAAATATCGATGGCGCTCACTATCATAGCTATCATAAAGCTGAGCGTGATGATCGCAAGATTGCTCATATTACCTTGATGCCCAATGACGTGACTGACTTAGAATCCGCTATGGCAAAGCTGGTTGCCGTATTGCCAAATAAAGTAGGTTTGGACAAAGAGTACGCGAATATCGATACTCAATCTAATACCGCAGATGCTGCAGCTAAAAACGACGTCTTAGAAGATAACAGTGGTGAAGCAGACAGTCTGGCAGAATTGTCGCCAAAGACAGAGAAGGCCGAAAAATAATGCAAATTTGGGTGGATGCCGACTCCGTACCATTGATTGCCAAAGATTTGATTATCAAAACGGCTGAACGTACCAAAACGATGGCGATATTCGTCGCCAACCAGCCAATCAAACTACGCAAATCTCCTCTACTCGTCATGACGGTTGTACCATCAGGCTTTGACAAGGCTGATGACTATATCGTCGAGCAAATACAGGCAGGCGACTTGGCGATTACGAGCGACATACCTTTAGCCAATGATATTTTGGACAAAGGCGGCTTGGTGCTAACCACACGCGGCGTGGTCTATGACAAAAATAACATCAAGCAAAAGCTTAATATGCGTGACTTCATGGACACCATGCGCGGTACTGGTGTCCTAGAGCTGCAAGAGATGAGCGGTCAAAAACCCTACGGCGACCGCGATAAAAAAGCTTTTGCCGACGGTCTTAATCGCTTAGTTCGTTAGCGCTGTTACCCTTCTAATCTCATTAAAGTACTATCCTCTAGATAGCGAATCTTGCTTGGCAAATATTGCTTTCTTGCAAACCGTATACACTCTATAACCAACTCCTATCCAATCCGCACGCTTTATAACGAAGCGTGCGGATTATTTTTGTTACGATACAGTCAGTTTTTGAGATAAAAATATTCACTGAATCGCTTAAATAACAGAATGTAAATAACAATAGGAATGATTATGAAAATTTTAGTCGTTGGTGCCAGTGGCCGTGTCGGTGGTGAATTGGTTAAGCAATTATTAGCTGACGAACACCAAGTAATTGGTACGACTCGCCAAGAAAAAAAGCTGTTTGACAATGACAGCTATACTCAGCTAGATTTGGATATTACCGCCAGCAAAGAGTCTATCGAGAAACAACTGGATCAAGATATTGATGCTGTCTATTTTGTTGCAGGATCTGGTGGTAAAGATGTATTAGAGGTCGACTTACACGGTGCAGTAAAGACCATGCAAGCCGCGCAAGACAAAGGTATCAAACGCTATATTATGCTTAGCTCTGTCTTTTCACTAGAAACTGAGAAATGGGATAACAACCCTAACATTGCAGATCTAAAAGACTACTATATCTCTAAGCATTACGCTGATCATTGGCTCGTGAATAATAGCTCACTCGACTATACAATCGTACAGCCGGGTGCACTGAAAGAGCGTGACGGTACAGGCAAAATCACTATCAATGATACCAGCTCTGGTGAAAATGCTATTGAAGATGTCGCAACGACACTGGCGGCTGTCCTAACCGCCGATAATACTATTGGAAAAGTATTCAACTTGCACAATGGTGATATCGACATCAATGAAGCCATTGCTACAGTATAAACCATCACTGTTTAGGTAGATTTGACTGCCAAGCTATAACTACGTAAGCCAAATCACTGAATCAGATTATAAAAAAGGTCGTTATCGATTCGCCAATACTCAATTGGTAAATCGGTAACGACCTTTTTTCTTGCTGCTATGAATAAAAACTATCTGTTGGTTATGCTTGACCGCTCGGAAAAGCAATCACTTCCTCTAAAGTTTTTGCGCCCGTTATCACCATGAGCAATCGATCAACACCGACCGCAATACCACTACAAGGAATCAAGTCATCAGATGCAGCAATTAAATGCTCATCAATCGGCATTTGCGGCAGATGATGACGCTGGCGTAATTGATTGTCTTGCTCAAAACGTGCTCGCAATGCTGGACCATCTGCCAGCTCATCATAAGCGTTGGCAATCTCAATCCCATTGATATACAGCTCAAAACGTTTCGCTATTTTATTGCCTTCTTTATCTAGCGCTGTCTTTGCCAATGCAGCTGTCGCAGGTGGATATTCTATGATCAGTGTCGGCAAATCATGTCCCAAATTTGGCTCTACTGCATGACTAAATAGTAAGTCTAACCAGCTCTGGCGACGATTTGCTTCGCTATCATCAGCATCATTAAAATCAAACCCTATCAACCCTCTATCTTCTGCTACCGCTTGGAGCGCAGATAGGCTCGCTGTCAGTGGATGTATACCGACAAAATCCATAAAAGCATCGACATAGCGATAATGGCTCATCACCATTGGATGACCATAAAGCGCCGTAAGCAACTCATTAAGCTCACCTGCCATATCATCGAGACTATAATTGGGCTGGTACCACTCTAACATCGTAAATTCGATATTATGACGCAGGCCTATCTCATTATCCCGAAACACAGGACAAATCTGATAAATAGGCACTTGCCAGCTCGCCAATAAACGCTTCATCGCAAACTCAGGAGACGTATGCAAATAATAAGTACTAGGACGATCTTGATAGGTCACGTGCGCTGCCACTGATTGCAAAAAAGTGTCGGTGTTCCCCGCTTGCGACAAGAGCGGCGTCTGCACTTCCAGTACCTGACGACTGATAAAAAACTGGCGAATATCACCGATAAACTTGGCACGCTGCTGTGCCATTGCTAGTGTCATGGTTGGTGCGTAGTTAGGTTGATTACTAGAGGTACTGCTTGATTGGCTCATGACTGTCTACCGTGATTCATAAATAATAATGCCTCAATGACGTAGATTATTTATGTTTTTAAGAATAGTATTGTTAAATTGCTAGATTAGGATTGCCACTCACGGCGCAAGTGGTAATCACGCCTCAAACCATCAAAGTCAGCGCCATTCACTTGTTTGTCAGGATTTTCATCAGATATTTTGCTTCGCAACGAGGCATCATCTTGCATAATGTCATAAAATTTTGACAATCTGTCTGGGTTTGCTTTTAACTCAGACCACAAAAACAGGTTAAGCGGTAGCAGGTTGGACATAGACTGAGCAGGTATTATCCCTAGCTTCTCACACAAGGCATCATAGATAATTTGTGTACCACGTAGCTTGCCCTCTAATGTATAGCCAGCGATATGCGGTGTGGCGATTTTGAGCTTAGATAGGAGGCTATCAGCAACCGTTGGCTCATGCTCAAACACATCCAAAACTACTTGTCGCCCAGTAAGAGCAATATCGTTCTTGAGATCATTTTCATTGACCACAGGGCCGCGCGCGCTATTAATCAATATGGTATCAGCAGGCATCATGGCCAATGTCTCTGCATTGATGAGATGACGCGTTGGATAGTCACTGCCTTTAGCATCACTATCAACTTTCTCACTTGTCAAAGGCACATGCAAACTCACCGCGTTACTTTGAGAGAGCACCTGCTCAAGGCTGGCATTATTAATAGTAGAGCTTGGTAATAGTGGATCGTATCCGAGTACCTGCCAGCCCAGATCATTGGCATATTGAGCAAGCGTACTGCCAATATTGCCAAGGCCGATAATACCGAGTGTCACAGGCTGCTGCCAGTAGTTTGGACGCAGAGTCAAGATAGCTGTCAGTACATACTGAGCCACAGAGTGCTTACTACAACCAGCGGCATTGGCAAAAGTAATATTGCGCATCGCTAAATAGTCTTGGTCGACATGATCTGTACCGATAGTCGCTGAGCCAACAAATTGCACACTTTGATTATCAGCCAACAGCGCCTCATTGACTTGCGTGACCGAGCGTATTAACAAAATATCTGGCTGTACTTCAGACAGCAGCTTTGCGTCAATATCACGACCAGCGACCGGTATAATTTTGACTGTTTGCCCAGACAACTGACCTAATGTAGCGTCATTAAAAAAATCATTCAGGCTAGCGATATTGCTATCAGCAACGATCGTGATACCTTTGGCCATCTGGTTTATCTTATTGTCCATAGCATCTGCAATATCATTGTTTGTCATTGGCAATTTTCTCTATCGATAAGGGTTTTCTATGTAGACTCATTTCCACTGACTGTGTCTTGTGCTGGATTATGTACTGGCGCTATGGCATTTGAGTCAGAGAGCGTGACGCCTTGCGGCGCAAATATCTCATTTTTGTGCTGCGATATCCACTCGCGCCATACGGCAAGACCGATAGCCAGTACCACAGGGCCGATGAACAATCCAACAAACCCAAATGCGGTTAGACCGCCCAACACACCGATAAAAATAATAATAAATGGGATTTTGGTTGCGCCGCTAATAACAATAGGTCGAATGAGATTATCCACCCAGCTAATAACAAACACGCCCCATAGTGCCAGACCAATTCCTTCTGCAGTATGTCCTTGGCTCAAGAGCCAGACAGAAACACCGCCCCAAACAAATGGCGTACCAAAGGGAATCAACGCAATAATAAACGTGACAATGGTCAATAAGATAGGGCTTGGCGCACCAGCGAAGTAATAGCCGATACCAGCCAATAGCGCTTGAGCCAATGCCGTCAGCCCGATGCCGTATACCACCGCACGCGTGGTTGTACCTACAGAGTCGATATAACCGTCGATGCGATTGCCGATGATGTTACGCAGCGCTTGGCGAATCTGGCGAACCAGACTGGTGCCATCACGATAAAAAAAGAATAGTGTCATCAGCGCCATACCCAGCTTAGCCAGACCACTGAACACCACGTCAAATGCTACCTTGCCATAATACAAGTGCGACTGAACCCAAAGACGGAAGGCTTCTAGCGTGCCTTCTGGGTTTTTATTGATTCGCCACAGTACGTCTTTGATTTGCTGACCGATAATCGGTAAGTCTTTAAATGAGTCAGGCACATCCAAATAGCCCACTTTAATACGATAGACCAAATTACTGATTAGGCTTAACGCTTCTTGCTGCAAAATAAACACCCCAATAACCAGTGGCACACCTATTATCAAGGAGATGCTCACGGTCATAATGGCAGCGCTAAAATCTGGACTCAGTTTAACTTTTTCGTGAAAAAACTCATAAATAGGGAACGTCACATACGCCAAAATTGCCGCCCACAATGCCGGTACAATAAAAAATTGCACCACTTTAAAGCATAATACGAACAGCGCAACCAGCAAAGTAATCGCAAGCAAGCGCTGGATAATAAATTCTTTTGTCCAATTTTCAATCATAGCGTATAAACCAAGAGCGGACAGCAAAAGATAATTTTGCTGGCAAGTTTATAAATGTGTGATGAACATCAGCTTATAGACGCTGTCCATAAACTGTATCCATTAGCGAGGATGGTAGATTATAAGTATATAAAGAAAAAACGGTGTCAAACCCATTAAATCACATGGCAATACTGCGTATTTACAAACTATCACTCTGATAAATAACATCGCGAAAAACGCAGCTATTACGCTCCATTATGCAATAGATTATGATAATTATATAACGCTATGTTGTAATCTTTACTTACAACTTTGTCTATGCAAGCTTACTAGATGATGACCGGAATGACTAGCGCATAATGCATGGATTTACTGTGAAAAACAGTGTCATCGCAGCTGCTTTTATATTCAGCTATTAAACTGCAATCTTATCAGGGAATTCACTGGTGCGTTCTATTTGTCACGACAATTGATGTTATACTAAAGCAATTATTTTAAGCTTTTCAATATAGTTAAGTGCATTTGTACGCTTTTATTTTTGTCGTTGCATAAACATCGCATCTATCAAAGCAGATTCCAGACCCTCTTGTATCGTCTTCTTCTAGACTATCATAAGATCTCATTTTAGGATGGCACGATCATTTGGGATAGGAGGCATAAGCAATTATGCTTTTAAGCATTGTCTAAGCAATTATGTAGGATTTAGGCTTGTCATATCAACTCAACATTCGAGCTTGATAAGCAAGCACGCAGTTTTGAATGAATTTCGGACTTACTTTGATTTTATTTTAAATCAATACAGACTCACCAAATTTTAATAATATATCGATAGGAACAATAACAATGTCAAAAGACACTGATAATCCCAATCTTAACCCCTCACATGAAGCCAGCAAGACCAACAAACCACAAGATACGGTCACTTTTGCTTTAGCGCAGTCACATTTTTTGGTAGGCGATATCGCAACCAACGTTGAAAAAATGCGCACGCTTGCATTACAAGCACGCGAACAAGGTGCTGACGTTATCGTATTTCCAGAGCTGGCGCTATTAGGCTATCCTCCGCAAGATTTATTGCTACGCCCAAGCCTATCAGGCCGTGTCAAAAGCGCCTTATCTACCTTGAGTGATATCGACGATATCGTCATGATTGTCGGCTATCCGCATGTCGATCATCACGGTACTTTTAACTCCGCTGCTATCTTACATAATGGTCATCAAAAGGGCTTCTATCACAAGCAGATGTTGCCAAACTATGGTGTATTTGATGAGCGCCGTTATTTTGATAAAGGTCGCAATCAAGTCTTATTTGACTATAAAGGCATTACGATTGGCCTGCTCATTTGTGAAGATTTGTGGGACAAAAACCCGATTGCTGAACTCAAAAAACAAGGTGCTGACCTCATTGTTAGCTTAAACGCCTCACCTTTTGAGATTGAAAAACAAAACAACCGCAAAGCCATGCTTGCCAAGCGCAGCCGCGAAAATAACTTGCCTATCGTCTATGTCAATGCAGTTGGCGGTCAAGACGATCTTGTATTTGATGGCGGCTCTATGGCTGTGCAAGCCGATGGCAGCGTGGCCCATGAAGCACCGCGTTTCATGAATCAGTTATTATTGGCCACTTTAGATGTCAAAACGGCTAAATTCAATAGTCAAGCCAAAGCGCCGTTAACCCTAAGCCGTGAGTCTGAGATGTATCAGGCATTGGTCGTCGGTCTACGCGACTATGTCAATCACTCAGGATTCTCTGGCATTATTGTTGGACTATCAGGTGGTATTGATTCAGCACTGACGCTCTGTATCGCGGTCGATGCGTTGGGCGCTGACAAGGTCTATGCCGTCATGATGCCGTACGAATACACCTCTCAAATCAGTCTAGAAGATGCACAAGCACAAGCACGTCGCTTAAATGTCTCTTATACCGTGTGTCCTATTTTCGACGCCGTCGAAGGTATCCGTCATACGTTAGCGCCCCTATTTAACAAGTCGCCAGCTGATACAACCGAAGAAAATATTCAAGCCCGTGCTCGCGGTGTTGTGTTGATGGCACTCTCCAACAAGTTTGGTCATTTGGTGATCACGACAGGTAACAAATCAGAATTAGCGGTTGGTTACTCAACATTGTATGGCGATATGGCTGGCGGCTTTGACGTACTAAAAGATGTGTATAAATCACAAGTGTATAAGTTAGCAAGCTACCGCAATCGCCTAGAAGACACGCCTGTCATCCCTGAGCGCGTTATTACTCGTCCGCCATCTGCTGAGCTACGTCCAGATCAAAAAGATCAAGACAGCTTGCCTGATTATGATGTATTGGACGGTATCTTGATGTCTTATATCGATGAAGATATGGGCTATCAGGAAATTATCGATAAAGGATTTGATGCTGAGATGGTCGCAAAAGTCATCAAGATGGTAGACAATAGCGAGTATAAACGCTTGCAATCGCCCATCGGTACAAAGATCAGCCACAAAGCTTTTGGACGTGAACGCCGCTATCCGTTGGTCAATAAGTGGTCAATTAAAGGCTAAATCGCACTTGCCTTTCAGCTTATATGATTTACGAATTTATGAGTTGAAAGGTGCAAGTCAGATCGTTTGACAAAACGTCGAATTTTTCCTATTAGCTGGGTGCTTGCCCAGCTTTTTTGGTTTTTATACATGAACAAATTTACCGTCCACCTTCTGATCTTCTCCCTTTACCTACTGACTATTTTTGACCCAATTCCTCTTTACTTCTTTTCGAGTATGTCATGAGCTTGCTAACTGCCAGTGTTTTTCTTCTCCTTCTACTTGCCTTGAGTACCTTTGTCTCTGCTGCTGAAATTGCGATTGCCGCAGGGCGCAAAATCAAATTGCAAATCATGGCAAAAGAAGGCGATGTTCGCGCACTTGATGTCCTCAATATGCAGGATCATCCTGGGAGCTTTATCACGGTCGTACAGATAGTACTCAATGCGGTTGCTATCTCGGCGGGTGCTGTGGGCGAGTCAGCCATCAGTCCTTATCTGGAGCAGATGTTTAATAGTGAAGCGGTGGCTTCAGTGATATCGTTTGTACTCATCACCAGTCTGTTTTCATTACTTGCCGATCTCATGCCCAGACGCTTGGCAATGTCGAGTGCTGAGGCGATAGCGGTACGACTGGTACGCCCAATGATTCTCTTGATTTTTGTATTAAAACCCATTATCTGGGTGTTCGATGGCGCTGCAAATATCCTTTTTAAATCCTTTGGTATCTCAACCATTCGCCAAGACGATATGACACCAGAAGATATCTATGCCGTCATGGATGCAGGCGCTGAAGCAGGCGTGCTAAAAAAGCAAGAGCATCATCTGATAGAAAATATCTTTGATATGCAGGAGCGTACCGTCACCTCAGTGATGAACCCACGCGAAAATATCGTTTATTTTGATACCAAGACAAGTACCGAAGAAGTCGTAAATATCATGATTGAGCAGCCACACAATAAGTTTTTGGTCTGCCATGATGACGACCTAGAACATATCGTGGGTTATGTAGAGTCTCGTAGCTTTCTGGCCTTGGTTTTAAATCAGCAAGAGGTTAGCCTGACAAACAAATCTCTGCTAAAGCCTGCGCTCTTTGTACCTGATACGTTGTCTTTGTTTGAAGTATTAGAGATGTTCAAATCGACTGGCGCAGACTTCGCTGTCATCGTGAATGAATATGGACTCGTGGTTGGTGTTATCACACTCAAAGACGTGATGAGCATTGTGATGGGTGAGCTTGTGACGCTTGAGGAACAGCCTATTGTTCAGCGTACAGACAACTCATGGCTGATTGATGGAATGACACCTATTGAGGACGTCATTCGCGCATTAGATATCGTCGATTTACCGCGCAGTGAGAACTATGAGACCATCAGTGGCTTTATGATGTATATGCTTCGCAAAATTCCTAAGAAGACCGATACGATCGAGTATGCTAATTATCGGTTTGAAATCATTGCAACGGACAATCTAAAAATCACGCAAATGCTAGTGACCAAACGAGAAGATACGGTTTGATTGATTGGCCAATTAATCATTTATTCAATTGGCCTAGTACGCAGCATTCTAGTCTCGCGCACAAAACTAATCTCGCGCACCAAAGATAGCCGTACCAACACGCACCATAGTAGAGCCATTGTCTATCGCCTCTGTCATATCGCCACTCATCCCCATACTAAGTGTATCCCAAGCATCCAACTCTGGATGGCTGGCTTTGATATCGTCAAACAATGCCTTGGTTCGAGCAAAGGCATCTGTGTCTGCTTTGGCAGGGATAATCATCAACCCGCGCAGTTGCAAGCGCTCATAGCCTTTAATCGCTATGATCAATGCTGGCAGTTCTGCTGGTAGGCAACCTGACTTGCTGTCTTCGTTATCAATATTTACCTGAATTAATACGTTCAATGCTGGGAGCTCATCTGGGCGTTGATCGTTTAAACGTTTGGCAATGATATCGCGCTCAAGGGTTTGCACCCAATCAAAATGCTCGGCAATATCGCGTGTTTTATTACGCTGAATACTGCCGATATAATGCCAGACGATATCCGCGCATGCAGGATTCGATTTTAGCGTATTTATTTTTTCAATGGCTTCTTGTAGATAGTTTTCGCCAAAGTGCTGCTGTCCTTCATTCGCCAAAGTAGCAATCATATTGGCAGGCTTGGTTTTTGACACGGCTAGCAAAATGGTAGTGTTGGCAGATCTACTATCTCGCTCAGATGCCTGTTCATAGGCTTGGGTCACTTGCTCTTTGACTTGCTGCCAATTAGCGACAAGCGTCTGATTATCAATACTTTGATTTGTTTCTTTCATATCAGTCATATATAAGGCTCTCAAAATTTACTTAATTTTTAATAGGTTTTATAAAAAGTTTATGGCTGAGACTGCTTAATTTAAATATTTTTAATAAAAATTATTTATCGCCCATATATGAAATTAGCTGAAAAATGACTAATTTCATATTTTCTTAAAGGAGTAGATGGTTAAATACTCACAGTCTTGTTATGATATTGTTACATGCTTTAACATATGCTACTGAATATGATAGCGGTGGTAAAGACGGCATGCTGGTTCACTCTTCAATATTTTACGCTTGAACAAAGCGATTGATGAATAGTTTACCACGTGCCTTTATGCTCTTTTGTCTTACCCTGACTAATTGATAGGAATATCGGATTATGGCTGAAAAAAACACCTTAAGTATCGAAGACTTGCTACGTTTTACGGTCAAACATAAAGCATCGGATTTACATATTTCAGCTGGCATGCCTGCGATGATTCGTACCGATGGTGAGATGACACGCATCAATATGCCTGCGATGACGCACCAAGTGGTTCATCAGCTCATTTATGACATTATGAACGACAAGCAGCGCGCTGATTTTGAAGAGTTCTTTGAGACAGATTTTTCTTTTGAGATTCCAAACTTGGCACGTTTTCGGGTCAATGCATTCAATCAAAATCGCGGCGCAGGCGCGGTATTTCGTACCATTCCTTCTAAAGTATTGACCATGGAAGACTTAGGGATGGGCGATGTATTCAAACGTGTCTCAGACTTCAAACGTGGCGTGGTATTGGTGACCGGCCCAACTGGTTCGGGTAAATCGACGACGCTAGCGGCCATGATTGATTATATTAACGAAAGTCGTAAAGAGCATATTTTAACAATTGAAGATCCGATTGAATTTGTCCATGAATCGAAAAAAAGCCTGATTAACCAGCGTGAAGTGCACCGCGATACCTTAGGTTTTGAGCCTGCATTACGTTCAGCATTGCGAGAAGATCCAGATGTCATCTTGGTTGGTGAGTTACGTGACCTTGAAACCATTCGTTTGGCACTGACGGCAGCAGAAACAGGACACTTAGTATTCGGCACTCTGCATACTAGCTCAGCCGCTAAGACGATTGACCGTGTCATCGACGTGTTCCCTGCCGCCGAAAAAGATATGATTCGTGCCATGCTATCGGAGTCACTACAAGCCGTTATTTCACAAACCCTATTGCGTCGTCAAGCTGGTGGACGTGTGGCAGCCCATGAAATCATGCTAGGCACACCCGCTATCCGTAACTTAATACGTGAAAACAAAATTGCTCAGATGTATTCTGCCATCCAAACGGGTGCAGGCGAAGGCATGATTACACTCGATCAAACGCTAAAAAACTTGGTTGGCAAAGGCACCATCAGTAAAGATGTGGCTCGTCCTTATGCCAAGCAACCTGAGGCATTTTTATAGTCTCAGCCAAATCACAAAAAAGCGTGAATGGTGCTAAATTGTTATTGGTCTCTATGAATGACCTTTAATACACTACTCTAAATAACTTTTAATCGACTTACATCGAATGCAGGTACGATATGGACATTGATAAATTATTGCAGTTGATGATTAATAAAAATGGCTCTGACCTTTTTATTACTGCTGATGTAGCGCCTTCCATGAAAGTAAATGGAAAAATTTTACCTGTCGGTAAAACCCCTTTGACCGCTGATCAAACCATGATGTTAGTCAAAGGAGTGATGACCCCTAGCCAGCAAAAAGAATTTAAAGAGACGAACGAGTGTCAGTTTGCTATATCTGATGAAGCACAGCAAGCACGTTTTCGGGTCAGTGCATTCATACAGCGCGATATGGCAGGAATGATTTTACGGAAAATTGAGAATAAGATCCCAACTGTTGAGGAACTACGCTTGCCGCCAGCGCTCAAAGAACTGGCCATGAAAAAGCGCGGCATTATCTTGCTGGTCGGCGCGACCGGCACAGGTAAATCCTCTACGCTCGCGGCTATGATTGGACATCGTAACCAAAACTCTCATGGGCATATCATTACCATAGAAGACCCTATCGAGTTTGTCCATAAACATCGTGGTTGTATCATCACTCAGCGTGAAGTCGGTATCGATACGCACTCATTTGAAGCAGGACTAAAAAATACGCTGCGCCAAGCACCAGATGTCATCTTGATTGGTGAGATTCGTAACCGTGAGGTCATGAGCTACGCTATCCAGTACGCTGAGACAGGGCATCTGGTATTTGCAACCTTGCATGCCAATAATGCCAACCAAGCGATTGACCGTATTATTCATTTCTTTGAAACCAGTCGTCATAATCAGCTATTTATGGATTTGTCACTGAACTTGCAGGCCATTATCGCTCAGCAGCTCATTCCAACCCCTGATGGCAAAGGACGCCGTGCTGCTATTGAGATTTTATTAAACTCACAGCTAATTAGCGACTATATTCGTAAAGGTGAGGTGCATGAAATCAAAGACGTCATGACACGCTCTCGAGACAGCGGTATGCAAACCTTTGATCAAGCGCTTTTTGACTTGTATGAACAAGGAGAGATCACTTATAAAGAGGCAATTTTGCATGCTGACTCCCCTAACGACTTACGTCTGAAAATTAAGCTCAGTAGCAAAAACGGTAAGGCTAATTTAGATGAAGGTGCGGATAGTTTATCGTTAGACATCAGTTAAGCTATTGAGAGTGATGTCAGTACATACTGAAAAATTAAACTCAAAAAAGCCCTCATTATCAATAATGAGGGCTTTTTAATATAAGAGATCTTAGAGTCATTTATAAAAATAAAGCTTTAATTGATAACCAAGGTCTTTACTTGGCACTGTCTCTGCAAGCTTGGTCAGCACAGATACCATATAAGACTAACGAGTGACCTGATAGTTTAAAGCCGTGCTTTTCTGCGACTTTCAGCTGCTCTTCCTCGATCATCTCATTATGGAATTCAATGATTTTGCCACAAACATCACAGACCAGATGGTCGTGATGCTCTTCTTGGGTAATTTCAAACACTGACAAGTTATTTTCAAAGTTATGACGCTCAACGATGCCCGCCTGCTCAAATTGGGTGAGTACACGATAGACCGTGGCAAGACCAACATCTTCACCTTGTTCGATGAGCGCTTTGTATATTTCTTCTGCACTCATGTGGTGTAACTCGGCGCTTTCTAGCAGCTCTAAAATCTTAATACGAGGTAACGTAACCTTCAATCCTGCTCTACGTAAATCTTGATTGGTAAAAGAAGCCATAATATCCCTTCTGACTGTGACAGTCTTAGCAAATGAAAAACTAAAAAATATGAGATAAATAATCGTTGCTGATTATTCTTTATTAAATATAAGTGGTTTTAACACCCTCAAAACAGTGCTGATGAGGTAACGGACTGCTTTATAATTCCCTGAATAACCGCAGTGCAAGCCTATGAATTTAAAATATAAATAATAAAACCATTCAGGTGGTGTTTGGTAAATAATGTCGTAAGTGGTAGGCAATTGCAAGTAAATGACGTATCATTTGTCCAAGATTGTCGGTCAGACTCGCACCATCTAACTTTGGCCGCGCCTAATTCATTTCTTATGAGTCATCTTACCATGATAAAGACATTAAATTTTCGTCCGTTAAGCCATGCCAGCGTACTACGTAACATTGTTATCACCAGTATGCTGAGCGCTACTGTCGCTATGTCTGGCTGCTCACTATTGAGCGTTTATAAGATTGATTTGCCTCAAGGCACAGCGATTACTCAAACCCAAGCACAAAAACTAAAAGTAGGGATGAATCAGAACCAAGTACTTTATATCCTTGGCAGTCCTGCGATTAGAGATACCCTTGAGCCTAAGCGCTGGGATTACATTTACGATTACCAAGCAGGCACCGAAGGCCGCCGTAAAGGCATTGCTGATGTCAAAAATGCAAGCCAACACTTAGTCGTTTACTTTGATGAGAATGGTTTGGTCACTCGCATCGAAGGTATCGAGAGCTTACCAGCATCGTAATCCGTACGATTTATCAGCTCGAATGACTAACAGTTAAAATAAATAATAACTTAACCGCGAGATTTACTTTTGCGCTGAGACATTGGATCAGCGCTTAAACTGCGATATACCTCGATACGGTCAAAAGGCTGCAATAGATAATTCAGCGGCTGTTTTTGTGCATAGATGCCCACATGCCAACGTTTAGCGGTTGGCGTTGTAATGTCTACTGCTTGCTCACACCATTTTGCCAGCGCTGCAAACCTTTCAAGCCAGCCAGCTTTGCCTAGCGCCTCATACAGACTCGTACCTTGTCTAACCTTTAACGCCAGATAATGCTGGCGCTGCTCATCTTCCGCATACGCAAGATAGACTGTCATTAACTCCGATTGCAGCGCATTGCTATGCTTACTGCCATCACCTGTTAGCTCAACCACTGTATTACCCAACCTATTAACGCCAATAGCAATGCCAGCGGTACGACAAGACGTATCGCGACTCGCCATAAGTTATAGAATGCTTCGCTGCTAAAGTTCAATGATTTGCGTAAATGACTGATCTTCATCTGCCATCCTGCAAATACCGATAATAGTAGTACCGCTATGCTACTCACTATAACTAGAATGCCTACCAGCCAAGTCGTCGGAATCGCAACCACCAGTAGCAATGCTAAAACAAAAGTTATTATCAAGCTGACTAACAGCCCAAACTTATGCGCTAACTGCTGAGTACTGTAATGCAGCAAATAGCTAACGACGAATAGTACGCCAGCCCAATAGAGTAGTTGTCCAATCGGTGGTAACGACATACCACTAATAAATAACGCGACAACCCCTACCAATAGCTGCAAAGTCCAAATTGGTAATACCAATTTAGTGGCACGATAGTCACGAGCAGCCCTACTTTGTGCCTGTTGGCTGTTTGCTTCCACGGCAGTGACCGTCTGCTTACTGACCAAGTTTTGCCCGAACCAGTACAACCCTGTACCCGCACCAACACTGACCAATGCTAGCGCCACTGCCCGCGCCCATTCAACCAAGCTAATATCGGTCATAGCAAAACTAATATTAGGCACACCATTTGCGATGCCCAATATTAATCCAACGACCATCAATCCGAGGCCAATAGGCAAAGGCGCGGTCCCAAGCAGACTTAATAGCACAGTAATAACCATCAACCCTGCGGCAACCGCAAAACTTGGTACATCAGGGGTACTATTAAGCTCAGTCAAAGCGGTTAATATCCCTGTACTGGCACCTGATATGATCAATGCTGCAATCACAATAGAAACCAATGCAGCCAGCCAACCAAAGCTTCGCCATATTGGGCTTGCATCTGATTCGCGAGTGAGCTTTTGCATACCGGCCAAAGGTCCCTCGACACTACGATAAGCCAAAGCTATCTCAGCATAAACAACTGGCAACGCGACCAACACCATTGCTAGCAGCCATAATAACCAAAAATCGATCTCACCGATTGAAGCAGGGGCAAACCAGCGAAATAATAATAACGGTAACAATACCGCGATAAAATAAGAAGCATAACGGATCATCATAATCTCAATCCAAACGATCTAATACCATTCACAAAAACGACAGTAGCAAGCAAAACGAGTTCGATACAGCTAATCGCATTTTTGAGTATGGTATAAAGTGAATAACGGTAATTTATAATTATACAGAGCAATGAGTTGCCTCTGTAAAGGAATTCAGCTGTACACTGTCTTTTCAATATAAGGGACAAACAGTTATAAAAAAACCCCGAAATCGGGGTTTAGTAATTCAGACATGATCAATAATTCTATCTACAACGTGCGTATCAGATAGTGATCATCAGTGCCGTTTAATTAGTGAATAGCACTCACATAGTCTGACAAGATACGAATGTCACGATCTGATAATTTCGATGCAACGGTTTGCATCATACCCATCTCACCTTCTTTCGCAGCATCATTGACACGTTTTTGATCATCGCTATCGATATCATCAGCACGTCCAGCGGCACGGAATAGTTTTAGCTGAGTGGCAATGTATTGAGCATGCTGTCCGCCTAATTTTGGAAACGCTGCCCAAGGGTTACCTGCAGCATCCGGACCATGACAACCAGCACAGCCAATCACACCACGTGACTTATCGCCACCCAAGAATAGTTTGGTGGCTTCTTGGTTCGTTGCAGGGTTGCCGTATCCAACACCCCAAGGCGCTTGGCTAGAGTAGTAACCTGCCACGTTGGCTAGATCTTGCTGAGACAAGTTAGCAACCTGTGACTGCATGATACCATTTTTGCGATAGCCTGCTTTAAAGTTAACTAACTGTTTATAAAGATATTTTACATTTTGGCCGCCAAGGTTTGGCTGCGCAGGAACAATACTGACCCCATTAAGACCATGACAAGCAGCACAAACGGTTTCTGCAATTTTCTGACCTGCATCGACGTCATACTCAGGAACAATAATAGCAGCTTGTACGCTGAAACTTGCAACGCATAAGCTGGCAGCAGCGATTAACTTTTTCATTGATACAAATCCTACTAGCTCGGCGTAAGCATTATTTAGAGTGATTGCACGGATAAGATACCTAATATAGTCGCCTCTTTAATCATAGGCGTGGCATATATTTTGAGGTCTTGGACACAAGCAGTCTGAAAGTACTTACTAACATCAGGGTTTATTTTCGATTATTATAGCAAGACTTTGTATCATTTGCCTACTTAATCGTAGTATTCATCAGTTTTCTGATGAGCATAGCCTACAATACAGTGCAAAAATAAAAAGCGCATTCAGGTTGTAAACCCAGCGCTCTATCTTACTTATCGCTTCAAGCTTCATGTCTAAATGGACTACTTGCTCATATACTCGATAAGCTTGCGGTAGTCATCATCGCTACAGGTGTTACAAAGACCGCCTGCTGGCATTTGAATCATGCCACTTTTGACAGATTTAATGAGTGTCGGCATGCCCTTTTGCTCAATAAGTTTCTGCCATTTGGCACTATCGCCTTTTTTGATAGCATTTAGTGCGCCACTATCATGACAGGCTGCACATGAGTTATCATAAGTAGTAGCAATATCAGCCGCACCTGCGCTACTGATCATGATGCCACTTAGCAATAAGGCAGCACTGCCAACTGTTAGAGCATGATAGCCCTTACCAAGAAGTCTATTGATTGAAAACATAGAGCACCTCCTCGTGAGATTTCACGTGTCACATCAATCGTTCTATTAAATGTCTTTTATTAAACATTGTAACAATATATGTCATGCAAACATAGATAAATTATATTCAGCTTTGTTAACACTAAAAACTTATTCTAATCAACAATTAACTTTAATGTTATCCTACTATTTATATGATGCTAATCGCAGTTATTTCAATAAGTAAGACAGGTAATAGTATAGAATAGCGGATAATATCAAATCGCTAACTTTACAAGGTGTAAGCGCTGATAAAGAAGAGCCTCTTACCACTTTTTGCATATTTGCTAAATTGAAGTCATGGCTTAAGCCAACCCACCAGCTAACCAGAATTTTATACCCGTATCTAATTTTTTAAGATTAATGAGCCATTTATGAATACCCCGTTTACCGATGTTGCTGCCGAACATGCGCTGTTCAACACCAAATCCCGTCAGAAAATTCAGCAGACTGAATTTATGACATCAGCGCCTACCTTTAAGCTTTGCCCACCTGATATGGGATTAGAAGTTGCCTTTGCAGGACGCTCGAACGCTGGTAAATCCTCAGCTATCAACGCTTTGACCAATCAGCGCCAGCTTGCACGCTCGTCCAAAACGCCAGGACGCACGCAGATGATTAACTTTTTTAGTATCGGTAACACTGATAGACGACTGGTTGATTTGCCAGGTTACGGCTATGCCGCTGTACCACTTGAGATGAAAAAAGAATGGCAGGTCGAGCTAGAAGAGTATCTAGTATCGCGCTCAAGCCTTGCTGGCCTAGTGCTGATGACGGACATTCGTCACCCACTCAAGTTTTTTGACGAGCAGATGCTGCATTGGGCAAAAGATGGTGACCTACCCGTACACATCTTGCTGACTAAAGCTGACAAGCTAAAATATGGCGCGTCCAAAAATGCCCTACTCAATACCCGCAAAAGACTCAAAAAACTCGGCTTAAACTGTACTATCCAGTTATTTTCAGCATTGAGAAAAGAAGGTCTAGATGAGCTGGCTGGTGTCATGGGTAGATGGTACGATTATCAACTGGATAATGACAAAATCATTGAATCGTCTTTTGCGTTATTAGAAGGCGATGAGTTAGAAGACGCCATTGAAAAAGAAAGCAGTCAAGGAGAAAGTAAATAGAAATTATAGGGCGTGTTGAACATTCGACCATGGCACTGACAGCGACTATTTTTTAGGCGATTCGATGTTAAAAATAATAAGTTTAGTCACTCTAAGCGCTTATTTTTAACGATGAAGCGGCAAAAAAGAGTCCTGTCCCCTGCTTTTTATCGTTGGGGCTGATGCTAAAATTGCCCCATACTGCGTTACAAATCTCGCTAAGGCATTTGCATTATCGTCGCTTTGTGCCTTGTCTGGAACAATTTTAGCGCTCAGCAGTGCCTATTTGCGAATGTTCAACACGCCCTAGTCTCAAATAAAAAAAGGGGTTTATCGTTAATATCGATGAACCCTTTTTTTATATAAGCTAAAAAGGCTTTTATTTAAGCACACAATAGCTTAGCCAATGCTTGCGGCGTGTCAACCTGATATGTCGGATTTTGCTCTGCAAGCTCTGCACTTGTTGCCGTGCCATAGTTGACCGCGATACTGGTCATACCCAGTTTGGTTGCCATTTGAATATCATAGATACTGTCACCGATGAACACGGCATCAGATATTTGCTGCTGCGTGTAATCCAAGATATCAGTCAACATCTGCGGATCAGGCTTTGAGCCTGACTCATCAGCACAGCGTGTCATGACAAAATAATCGCGACTGTCAGAGGCATCCAATACACGATCTAGCCCTTTTCTTTTTTTTCCAGTGGCGACCGCAAGCTTTTTGCCCTGCTCCTGCAGAGTCTGCAACATATCCTCTATCGGCTCAAAGAGTGGCGTGCAGTGGCTATTAGCAATATAGTACTCTGCATAAGTCTGCTGAATGGCGAGCGTCTGCGACTCATCTGCATAAGGATATAAAATCTCGATACCATTCATTAAACTCAGACCAATGATGTCTTTCACCGCTTTATCAGTCGTCTCAAATCCATGTGCCTCTCCAGCCACATGCATAGAATCCACAATTAGGCCGATAGAATCCATCAGCGTGCCATCCCAGTCAAAAATAACTAGTGTCTTATCAGATAGACGATGCTCATCTGCTGGCTGAGAGTGCTGAGTAAGTTCTGGCGTATCAGTGGTAAATAATGCAGTCATGGATTCACCTTAACGAATAACAATAGTAAGTAGCAGATACGAAAACGTCACGGCAGCTTATTGATTAAATAAGGTATCGTGACGTTTTCATGTTTCTATAAAGGTCTACATTTTTAGACAAAAATGATTATATTTAGACCTATTCAGGCAACTTGGCTGTCTCTGGTAGCCAATCCGCCATGTCGTCTGGCAATGGTGCGGTAATAGCGTCATAACCCGGAATATCTAAGCGCCACGCATGCAGGCATAGGCGATGAACGCCTGATTTGTCATGAACGTTGTACTTATCATCACCCAAGATAGCATGACCAATGTGAGCCAAATGTACACGGATTTGATGCGTGCGGCCAGTTAGTGGCTTGGCTTCGATGAGGCTTACTGGCTGACTATTAATCATAAAGCGATCATGGACGATGATGTCTGTTTGGCTTTCTTTCGCTTGTGGGTCTTGTGCGTCTACTTTGACACGGCGTTCGCCGCTAGCAAGTGTATAACGCAATAATGGTGCATTGATACGTTGCTCATTCAGCGCAGGCTGTCCTTTGGCCAGACATAGATAGTGCTTTTGAATAGTCTTGTCTACCAAATGCTGCTGCAATACTTTGAGTGTTGAGCGTTTTTTGGAGATCATCAACAGACCTGAGGTATCTTTGTCGATGCGGTGAATCAGCTCTAGATACTTTTTACCCGTCACTTCACGCATGGCTTCGATGACGCCGAAGTCCAAGCCGCTACCGCCATGCACTGCAATGCCAGAAGGCTTATTTAGTACTAGCAGACCTTCATCTTCATAGACCACACGTGCCAGCAAGCTTTTGGCAAACTCAGTACTGATGATAGGTTTGTCACGTGTTGCCAACTCCACAGGTCCGATACGTACAACGTCTTCACGCTGCAATCTATCATGTGCCTTACAGCGTTTATTGTTGACGCGCACTTCATCTGAGCGAATCATTTTATAGATGTGCGATTTTGGCAAACCCTTCAAGCGATTGAGCAAAAAGTTATCCAAACGCTGGTCATGTTGATGTCGCGTCACTTCAAGGTAGTTTACCTTGCCAAAGTTGCTAATCTCATCGTCAGCGCTTTGTGGGCGGGTTTTACTATTGAAAATAGCAGGGGCTTCATGGGTAGGAGCGTCGTCAGTCATTTTTGAGTTTGTCATTTTTAGTTAGGTATTTACACAAAGATTTGTTATAGTTTAGCATGTTGAGCGACAATTAAGCAGAGGTGACAGCAATAATCATTGTTGTTTCAGATAGCTGGTTACTGTTTTATTACTTTCCAGTGTTTACTGATTGTTAGTAAAGAGGTCAATGCTATTTACCCTGCTGCTATGAAACGTTTCATCTAATTGTAGGGCCAGTCGTTTAGAGGCATTAGCATTTAAAGGTATTCGTTACCAAACACAGCCCTATAAATTAAAACACTGTATCGAATTTTACTCGGTACCATAAAACAAATAGTGACACTAAATACCATCGCGTTAATAACTTTGACGATCAGTCTATTTATTAACGGATGACAACACCACATTGACTCACTAACTGCATGACAACGACTTTTTTTGATAACTATTTATTATTTAATGATTACTTATCTGATGGTCCTTTATGACAGCATAGTTGAGCAAGTATGGGTCGGTTAGCGTTAGGATCGAAAAATAGTTCGATAGCTGCCTGAGTATTGGTGGTCAAACAGATGAAGATAAAGAGGTAAATACGATACCATGCTGACAAGCTGGTCCATTACTCTGTTTGCCAAGTACGCCCCGCTGATAACCAAAGCTGTGATACCTAACCTTGAGACACCCAAGATATTATTGACGATATATAAAGAACGATAAATAAAGAGTAACCAATCGCTTTGCCTGAATAGATAACCGCTGACTGATGACGCTACGATATATAATAGTAGCAATCACGACCGCGATATTATTGTTAGACTTTGAAGGATGAATGGCTACCGCAATATGCCTTTTTAATATCAGTATTTTTTAGACCCGTAACTGACCGTCGCCCACGCTTACAACGTGCGCCAACGTCACTACCAATAGAACGTACTGACATTAAGAGAGTTTTTATTCGCTGACATATTCATATATGTACCAAGTTTATTGATAATAGAATATAAGTATCATAGCCTTACACCCTATTTTATTTATATTAATGTGAGCACCGCTCATAAGTTCAGGTAAAAGAGCCATTGAAAAAGCCCACGTGCTTTACGAAACCCACGATTTACGTTCTACTGTTCACTGATATCTACAAATGCTAATGTCATATTAGCCACACTTGCCACTATCTTTTAAAGACTGTCTCATCGTTGTTATGCGTACTCATAGGATATAAATATGAAACGCATTTTGATCAACGCAACTCAAAACGAAGAGATTCGTGTCGCCTTATGTACAGGCAATCATCTATATGATTTCGACCTAGAAAATCGTACCCGCGAGCAAAAAAAATCTAACATTTATAAAGGCCATGTAACCCGTGTTGAGCCATCGCTCGAAGCGGTATTTGTCGAATACGGCTCTCAGCGCCAAGGATTTTTGCCGATTCGTGAAATCTCTGCCGAATACCTAAGCGGTAACCCACGTGATGAAAACATCAAAAAACTGATTAAAGAAGGCGACGAGCTAATCGTCCAAGTCGAAAAGGAAGAGCGTGGTAACAAAGGCGCTGCCCTATCGACTTATGTCTCTTTGGCTGGTCGCTATCTGGTACTCATGCCAAATAATCCTCGTGGCGGCGGTATCTCACGTCAAATCTCAGGCAAGCTGCGCGAAGACATGAAACGTATGCTGAGCAATCTTGATTTGCCAAAAGGCATGAGCGTTATCATTCGTACAGCAGGTATTGGCAAGACGCAAGAAGACTTGCAACATGACCTTAACCATTTGCTTAATATCTGGCAGGCCATCCAAGAACAAAACCAAAAATATCCGTCACCACGCCTCGTCCATCAAGAAGCAGGTGTCGTTACCCGTGCTGTCCGTGACTATTTGCGTGATGATATCGCTGAGATTTGGATTGATAACGAAAACGCTTATATTGAAGCAGCAGGCTTTATTGATGCAGTGATGCCAAAACAAGCCGAAAAGCTACGCAAATATACCGATTATGAACCAATGTTTTCGCGCTTTAATATCGAAAAACAAATCGAAACGGCCTATCAGCGTGAGGTGCGTCTACCATCAGGTGGCTCAATCGTCATCGACCAAACAGAAGCCTTGGTCTCTATCGATATCAACTCAGCTAAGTCGACCAAAGGTTCAGACGTTGCTGAGACCGCTTACCATACCAACCTAGAAGCGGCCGACGAGATTGCCCGTCAGCTGCGTTTGCGTGATATGGGTGGTTTGATCGTTATTGACTTTATTGACATGAATGACAATAAGCATCAAAAGGAAGTAGAAAAGCGTCTAATTGATGCGACCAAATACGATCGTGCTCGCGTCCAGTTTGGTGATATCTCTAAATTTGGTCTGATGGAAATGAGCCGTCAGCGTCTACGTCCATCATTAGAAGAATCAACTGGTTATATCTGCCCACGTTGCCATGGTAACGGTATGATTCGTGACCTGCGTTCATTGTCGCTCTCTATCATGCGTCAAATTGAACAAATTGCGCTCAAAGAACGCCAAGGTGAAGTGCAAGCGGAAGTTCCAACCGACATCGCAGCATTTTTGCTAAATGAAAAGCGTGACAGCTTGGTTTATCTTGAGCAAGACAGTGGCACTCGTATCACGATTTTGCCGCACGCCCATTTAGAGTCACCAAACTTTAAGCTGCACTTTAACCGCGATGGCTTTGCCCCATCGAGTTACGAGCGTATCACTGATACTCAGCAACAAGAGCACAGTGACCTTGGCTACAATGTCGACTGGCAAACGGCTGAAAAAGAGCGCCCTGAGCAGCAGCCTACTCGCCAGCCTCGTAAACCATCAAATGATAACAACAAGCAGAGCACAGCTACGCAGAACGATACCGTCAATCATAGCAATGATCGCCGTAATCATAAAAATGCTAATGACGCTGCGCCAGCGCGTGCACCACAAGCCAGTCAACCTAAAAACGTTGTAGCGCCAGTCGCAGCGCAGACTCAAAATGTGGAAGCCACTACTCAACCAAAAGCAGTCGCTTGGTTATCAAATCTGTTTGCGCAAGCACCGCAAGCCACCACCACACCTAGTGTCAGTAGTCGCGATGCCGCTGAAGCGATCGAGGCCTTGGTAAATACTGGCGCACAAAGCTTAGGCTCATTTGGCCAAGTTGATAGCAATGCATTGAATAGTGCCGCTTCAAATAGTGAGCACCCAACTCAACAAAACAATCATCAGAAAAACGACAACCAACCATCAGATAGCAACGCTAATCGTCAACAGACACGCCGTACTAACGACAGCGATACTGATGACAGCAATAACGAAGACAGAAGAAGACGTAAGCCGCGTAAGTCAAGAAACTCAAAGCCGCGTCAAAGAAAAGAAGCGACTGACGAGACGACTAACCATACCAATAGTGGCGCTGATGAGAAATCGTCTGACACGCAAGGCCAACAACAGCAAGACAAGCGTCAACAGGAAAACAGACGTACGAACGATCGCAATCGTAATAACCGTCAAGACAACAGCATTCGTCAAGACAATAACCAAAAAGCAAACGATCGTAATGACGCAGACAACGAAACTGGCCAAAAAGCTGATGAGCAAGTCCGCGCTAAGCGTAAATCGCATAGCCAACGTGGCTCACGCGGAAAGCTAGAGCGCGGTGAGACGCTAACGGCTGACGATGTTAAGCAAAACAAGCAGCAAAATGGTAAAAATAGCGACGATGCCAATGGTAAAAACCAATCTGGCACACGTCGTAGTCAGGACCCTAATGAAGTCGTGCTACAAGTCAATGAAGCACCGACCAAGCTAAAGGCGTCAGAAGTTGTGCACTTATCTTTAGATGATAGCAAGTCCACGCCTGCTAAGCCTCAATCTAGCGATAAACAACGCTCAACAAACGGCACGGCAAAGAACGAGAGCACAAAAGATCACGCTACTCAGCAAGCTGCCAACAAGCCTAGTAACAGTGAGAAAAATACTGACCAAAAAGGTGACAATAAAAAGGGTACGGTAGAGGCGTCTGAGAATCAAACTCAAAACAACCAAGAGGCGACTACTAACGCTAAGGTGCAAAACAATGCAACTGATCGTAAGCAGAGCACTGATAATAAAAATCAGTCAGAACAAGCGCAACCAGCCTCTACTAGCGACCAACCAGCCTCTGCTGGCGACGTAGACAGTCAGTCAGTTAGTACAAAAACGGCTGATGCAGAGCAGGCCAAAGCCAAGCCCGAGCATCAGAAAGCTGAGAGCACTGATACTGGTACCACTGATAATGTCAGCGAAGCTGAAGAAGCTAAAAAAGTTCCAGCTAATGACAGTGGTGCCAATAATAAAGGCATGAGTAACTCAGCACTTGAGTTAACACACGAATTACTGTTTGGTGAACGTTACGTGACTGCTGAGAAGTTTGGTCAAGCTAGCAACGACCCACGTGTGGTACGTGCTCAGCAAGCAAAAGCAACACCTCAGGTCGAAGCTACTACTGTAAGTGCAGCAGCGATACGTGGCACCGTTGGTGAGTTTATTCGTGCGACGCTGCCAGACGCGCAAACTCGCTTAGCAGAAAATGGCGTTATCAGCTGCTTTATCGAAACAATTGCCTTGTATAACGAGCAAGCGCAATCTGCAGATAATAGCACCAACGTTGAGAATGCTGTCGATGACAACCATAGCAACAATATGGCCAGTCAGCGCTTTGACTTTAGCAACTATGGCTACCAGCCATTAGCAGCAGATTACTTGGCACGCTTCGCAGCGATGACTCAAGCAGTCAGTCAATTTGCAGTAGCTCAAGGCAAAACCGCCGTTGAACCACGTGCCATTGGCAAGCGTGCCAGCAATGATCCACGCGGTCAGCATCCTGACTACCAAGAGCCAGCTGTGTTGAGTGTTCCTACAAAGCAGACTTCGAGCAATGAAGCATCGCTAGTAAATACTAAGCAAAACAATAGCGAAGTGGATGCACATAACGTTGAAGCGACAGCACTGACCAATCAAGCTCAGGCTGACCATGTCAGCGCTGATAGTGAGAAATTGCTAGAAGTCGAGCAAGCGCAATCAGCTGCTAACCGTGTAGAAGCTCAAGCCAGTGAAGCACAAGGAGTCAATACGACGGAAGCTGATGCAACACAGGCAGATGTAGAAAAGTCTGATGCAGAAGAGGCTGAGCAAACAACCGAATCTAAAGTAGAAGAATCTGCTAAAGAAACGAGCAAAGATGACAGTCAAGCAGCTAAATCTAAGACCACCATCGCCAGCTATAAAAACATGATCGAGAATGTAGCTGAGCAATTGCTGCCACAGACCGGCATGTTTAACCTGACGACGCCGAAGGTTCCAAAGGCACGCAGTCGCAAGCCCAAAACGGATCATAAAAAACCGACCCAAGCTGAGAAGCTTGCGTCTGATGATACCGATAGCGAAAGCTAATATATAGAAGCAGAAATATAAAAGCCCCAAAGCTACTAATAGCTTTGGGGCTTTTGTTTTAATAGGTTTCTGTTTAATTATCTATTTAGAATAAAATTGGACATAAGATAAAACCACAAACCAGCTTAATGAGCAGAAGAAGCCTTATCATCTTTGCCGCGAATTTTATCAATCACAGTAAGCAATGCCACAACTGCCGCACCAATAATAAAACCAATAACACCATTTAATACGGTGGTTGTTACTCCTTCAAAAATACCCGTGAGATGTGCGATATCCTCTACACCATGGTGCAAAAAGCCAATACCATGTACTAAGATACCACCACCCACTAAGAACATAGCCAACGTCCCTGCAATGGATAAAAACTTCATGAGCTTTGGCGCAGCAGCAAACATCACCTTACCTACTTTTTGCTTAAACGTACTTTCTTGCTCCATCAGATGTAGGCCTGCATCATCTATTTTGACAATACCAGCGACCAAACCATAAATACCAATCGTAATACCAATTGCTAAAATAGATAGTACTAAACTGCGTTCTAGCAAAGTAGCACTTGCCGTTGCGCCTAGTGCAATCACGATGATCTCAGCGGATAAGATAAAATCTGTACGTATGGCCCCTTTGATTTTTTCTTTTTCAAATGCCACTAAATCGACTGTTTCATCGGCATTGGCTTTTCGGCGAGCATTTTGTTCTTCATCATGTGGCAATGCATGTGGCCAAAACCGATGTATAACTTTTTCTGCCCCCTCATAAACTAGAAATAGACCGCCACACATCAATAAAAACGTGACAAGCGGTGGATAAATCGCACTAATCAATAACGCTGCTGGCACCAAAATGAGCTTATTGATGAATGAGCCCTTGGCGACTGCCCAGACAACAGGTAGTTCGCGGTTGGCTTTGACACCAGTGACTTGCTCAGCATTCAACGCCAAATCATCGCCTAACACGCCAGCAGTTTTTTTGGCAGCGACTTTGGTCATGACGGAGACGTCATCCAATATCACACTGATATCATCAAGTAAGGTTAATAAACTGGCACCTGCCATGTGTGCTCCTTAAAGCAAATTTGTTGAAGTAAGTACTACTGAAATCATTAAAACAACGTATTTTATTAGAGTTCTTATAATAACAATGCTGTTAGCAGTAGACTACAAGGGCACGCCCATACATTACATAGTACAAATGTATCTTATTTTTTGAATTTGTGTTGTCAGCTATTCTTAAAAGTTGGGATTATTTGCATTTATTAGACAGTCCATTTGAGCTGTCATTATCCATAAATATGCTAATATAGCGATTTTACCGCTTATCTTTACTATCAATCATTTATAAAAACTTCTGTAAAATTAAACCTTTAAAACATTATTCAGACACCTTACTATATATTGTAATCCACAACGCTTTGTATATAACGAACTCATATCTAGGCGCGATGCCTATAGGAAATCCATATGCCGTCATCCATTAGCAAAAATACCACGACGAATAATTTTTTCTCTCGTACTACCCTATCTCGTTTTTTGATGAGTGTCTTGCTAGTAGGTGTTGCTGCTGGCTGCTCAAACAATGCAGCGGATGCAACCGGTAATACCAGTGTTGTCAACGCGGCGCAGACCAAGGATGCACCAGCCAAAGCGTCAGCTGATAATGATTCTGCAGTAGTTAGTGCATTACGAGCAAACCTAAAGGCCTCTGGTATCGAAGAAACGATCGTCTCAGCGGTACCAACAGATATGGATGGTATTTATTGGGTGACGGCTGAAGGGCTACCCTCTTTCTTTACCGATAAGTCGGGTAAGCATATTATCCAAGGACAGATCGTTGCCGTTGGCGGTGCTGCGCCAGTGGATATCAGTGCTGCTTTGGCGGCCAGTACCGCGCAAGAAGCGTTACAAGCCGTGGATAAAAAAGAGATGATTATTTATCCAGCAAAAGGCGAAACCAAAGCGGTCGTCTATGCCTTTACTGATGCCGACTGTGGCTACTGCCGTAAACTACATTCAGAAATGGATGATATCAATGCGCGCGGTATCGAAGTGCGATATCTCGCATGGCCACGCAGTCAAGAGTCTGTGCCAAAGATGGAAGCGATTTGGTGTAGTCAGGATCGTAACGCAGCGATGGATCAAGCAAAAATGGGTGCCAATGTGCAAGCGCCTAGCTGTGCTACCCCTGTGCAAGCGCATATGGCTCTAGGGTCCAGACTGGGTGTGCGCGGTACCCCTGCTATCTTTACTGAAGCAGGCGAGCAAGTAGGTGGCTATTTACCTGCAGCACAACTGGCGCAAGCTGTCGGTGCAAACTAATACTTAATCCTAACATGTGATATTTTTAATATATTCTAATATCTACCGTTTATATGAATGGATTTAAATATAAGACAGCACCGCTTGAGCAATATCTGAGTATGCCAAGTACAGATGAGCACGATAGTTATTCTATAATCTATACCCTATATAACCTTATCGACATTGTGTAGACGTCACAACTGCTTGTCGGTATGATACGATAAAGCGCGATGCAAAATTAGCAATACCCTTTTATCTGAGCATTTTTTATTCAACTATAATGAAGTATGTATGCAAAGTAGCACTAGAAAATGCCTATAGACTGCCGGTGTTATGCCGCAGACTCATTTGCTATTGCCCCAGCGTTATGCCCGCTTCATTATATTTAACCTCTTGAGGATACTGTGAGCAATTCCATCAAACTAGCGATACTTGGTTTAGGCACCGTCGGAACAGGTGTGATCAACCTAATCAATGACAATTTAGATGAGCTAAAACGCCGTAGTGGACGCGATATTATTATTACCGAAGTGGGTACGCGCCGTCAGCGTGATGATATTGATACCAGCATCATGCAAAACAGTGACTTGATGGCAATTGCGGCAAGCGACAATGTCGATATCGTTATCGAAGTGATTGGTGGTACGACCTTGGCTAAAGACGTCATCATGCAAGCTATTAAAAACGGTAAGCATGTCGTAACTGCAAATAAAGCGCTATTGGCTGAACACGGTAATGAGATTTTTGCCTTTGCTGAAGAAAATAATGTCCATGTTGCTTATGAAGCAGCGGTGGCAGGCGGTATCCCAATTATCAAAGTGATGCGCGAAGCGCTTGCTGCCAATAAAGTTGATTGGCTCGCAGGTATCATTAACGGTACTGGCAACTTTATCATGACCGAAATGCGTGACAAAGGTCGCCCATTTGCCGACGTACTAGAGGAGGCGCAAGAGCTGGGTTATGCAGAAGCAGATCCAACTTTTGATGTGGAAGGCATCGACGCGGCGCACAAACTAGCCTTGCTTGCCTCGATTGCCTTTGGTATCCCGCTACAGTTTGACAAAGTCTACTGTGAAGGCATCACTGGTATCACACTACAAGATGTCAACTACGCCGAAGAGCTTGGCTATCGCATCAAACATTTAGGATTTGCAGTACGCCGTGATGGTCAAGGCAACAGTGATGATGCTGGCGTTGAGTTGCGTGTACATCCAACGCTTATTCCACAAGATGCGTTGCTTGCCAATGTCAACGGCGTAAAAAACGCGGTATTGGTCAACTCACATCCACTTGGGCAAACACTCTACTGCGGTGATGGCGCTGGTGCTGGTGCTACTGCTTCGGCAGTGATGGCCGACGTCATGGATCTCGTCCGTGTATTAGGTAGCAAAAGTGGCGACGAGCAAAACAGCAGCGAGCAAAACAATCGTGGACACCATGTACCGCACTTAGCATTTATCCCTGAGCAACTCTCAGACACACCAATATTACGTGCTGAGCAGATGATTACTGGTTACTACTTACGTGTACATGCTTATGATAGCCCAGGTGTTTTAGCGGACATCACTCGCATCCTAAGCGATGCAGGTATCAATATCGATGCCATTCTACAGAAACCTGCGCATAAAGTGGGTCAAGTACCTGTCATTATCTTAACCCTACCTGTGGTCGAGAGTCAGATGAATATCGCTATCGAAAAAATTGAAAAATTAGAGACCATTACTGATAAAGTAGTACGCATTCGCTTAGATGAGCTGGCTTAAAACATAATTTTAGCAAGCCACGCTTATCACCCCCTTTATCAGTGAGCCAGGCAAGTGCTAACTGATAAAGAGTAACAGCGAACCAGCCCTTACCTCTCTATGAGGCACTTTCATTTAAAATACGTAAATAAGGAATAATAACGATGTCAAATGATGCAATTGTAATCTTAAACGGCGCACGTACACCAATGGGCGGCTTCCAAGGCGTACTAAAAGACATGAGTGCTAGCGATTTGGGCGCTGCTGCAATCAAAGCCGCTGTCGAACGCTCAGGCGTTAGTGTCGATGATATTGATGAAGTAATCATGGGTTGTATCTTGACTGCAGGTTTGGGTCAAGGCCCTGCCCGTCAAGCCATGCGCAAAGCTGGATTGTCTGACGCGACTGGCGCGGTCACCATCAACAAGCTATGCGGCTCAGGTCTAAAAGCCGTCATGCAAGCACATGATGGCATCAAAGCTGGTAGCTTCAATGTTGCTGTAGCTGGTGGTATGGAGTCAATGACCAATGCACCGTATCTGATGCCAGGGTCGCGTGGTGGCTACCGCATGGGTCACAAGGAAGTCAAAGATCATATGTTCTTAGACGGCCTAGAAGATGCTGAGACTGGTAAGCTCATGGGTATGTTCGCTCAAGAAATGGCGGATAAAAAAGGCTATACACGTGAAAAGATGGATGAGTTTGCCATCGAATCACTCAGTCGCGCGCTAACCGCTATCAAAGACAATCACTTCAAAGATGAAATTGAGCCTGTGACGTTTGAAACTCGTAAAGGCGAGCAAACGGTCGATACTGATGAGCAACCAGGCCTAGCGAATGCTGATCGTATCCCAAGCTTACGCCCAGCATTTGCAAAAGACGGTACGATCACTGCAGCCAATGCCAGCTCAATCTCAGACGGTGCTGCTGCTGTCGTCGTCATGAAAGAGTCACAAGCAAAGGCTGAAGGTCTGGATTATCAAGCTCGCATCGTTGCCACTGCTTCAAACTCTCGTCACCCAAGCGAATTCACCATCGCTCCTATCGGTGCCATCGAAAAAGTACTAGCAAATGCTGGCTGGTCAGTCGCTGATGTGGATCTATGGGAAATTAACGAAGCTTTTGCGATGGTCACTATGGCGGCTATGGACGAGCTAAACATCGACCACGCCAAAGTTAACGTTGAAGGCGGCGCTTGTGCGCTTGGTCATCCAGTAGGCTGTTCAGGTGCACGAATCCTAGTGACACTCATCAATTCTCTCAAGCGTACCGGCGGCAAAAAAGGCGTTGCGACACTTTGTATTGGTGGCGGCGAAGCAGTTGCCGTTGCTATTGAGCTTCCTTAAGTAAAAGTAATACTAGCGTGTCTTTGTTCAGATAATACGTAACATTTAACTTCACGCATTTATTGGTATTTATTTTTTGTTCAAGAACCGCATTGCTCATTGCTCTGCGGTTTTTTTGTGTCTATTGATTCAACGTTAACTTCAAACATTTCTTTGTGTTAAGACTCGTTAAGTTGTACCCCACCTATGTTATACCACTTACAGCCTATTACATGTAATTACCCCAAGCGCACATTTTGCTACCTTGCTCATGTATTTCATCCAAAATCATAGTGTTAGGATGGCTACAAGTTGATGCAGAGATGTTGTGATATATCTCTTAACTTACTTATTGAAGTTCGATTATTGAAGTAATTTTTGCCCAGAATTTAAAATAAGTATTCATCAGCAATTTTAAGAATATCCATTTATAAAATAATTTTTACAAATACTAACTCATAAAAAAGGAAGACAATAATGAGCCAACTAATCCGTTTAAAAGATATTCAAGCCACCCATCGTGACCTAATCGGTGATGACTATTATGATCCAACAGACAAAACTGCTTACGGTGTGAACGAAGAAAAAATTGGTAAAATCGAAGGTGCATTAGTAGAAGACACTACTGGCCGTATTCGTTACCTAATCGTTGATGCAGGTGGCTGGTTTAGCTCAAAAGAGGTATTAGTACCAGCGGGTCTTGCTCGTATTGTTGGTGATGATGTTTTCTTCGATAGCTTGACCAAGTCTCAAGTAGAAGCCATGGAAGTATATGACCACGACTATCAGTACAGCTATAAAGAGCAATACGAAAAAGATCGTCAAGCGTTTACTGCTGATACCGTTCCAGCTGAAGAGCGCGTAGACATCGCAGACCATTCTTATGATGCACCAAACACACTAGAGCTTTTAGAAGAGCGTTTGACTGTCAATAAAGACCGTATCGTTGCAGGTCTTGTAAAAGTTGGCAAACATGTTGTGACTGAAGAGCGCAATGTCGAGGTTGAGCTAGAAGAAGAACATGCTGATATTCAGCGCACTAGCGTTGATCGCCCAACAGACCGCCGCATCGGTGATATGGACGTTAATGATACCGTTGAAGTTGAGCTAGAAGCAGAACGTGCTCGTGTTGGTAAAGACACTTATGTGTCTGAAGAAGTTAATGTTGGTAAAACAACAGAGCGTCATACTGAAACTATCGTTGAGACTATCCAGCGCGAAGAGCTAGACGTTAATAATGACGGTAATGTGGTCGACCGTGAAGGCAACTTAGTTGACCGTGATGACATCACAGCAGATGATGTACGCCGCGCTCGTGGTATGTAATACCCTGATACTTTGCGTCTTTTAATGACATTGTGATTTCATTATGAGATGTGATAATAATAGGTAGCTAAGCATTTTGACTTAGCAGATTAAGACCAGAGCATGTCTCTGGTCTTTTTTGTATCGATAATATGGGGACGTGAGTTATTATAGTAATGATTAATAATAGTAATAAATTCAATATCATTCGTTAACATTGCATTTTGCCCGATTCATCATCTTATAATTATAAGGAAATAAAAATGACTACTGACCATACGGAAAACTTATACCAAGACGATTTGGAAAGCCAAAAAAGCACACTAGCTGATAAAACCTCCAATGTCGTCAATGTTGGGCATTTGGAGCTATTAGAAGAGCGACCTGTCATCAATAAAGAGCGCCTAGACGTTGGTAAAGTGACTGTTACCAAGCATGCCCGCACCAAGACCATTGAAGTGCCTATTGAGCTTATAGAAGAATACATTACCATTCGCACTGAGTATCATGATGCAGAGAGTCAAGAATTACTGTCAGGTAACTATGATGACAGAGATATATTGCGTCATGTTGAACCCTCACTAGATAGTAAAGCCGTGGTGACCGTCAATGGTAAACAAATAGAGGTTGGTAACGAGCCGATTGAAATCGTTCTATCACGCCAAGTAGCAACTATTACTAAAGATACCTACGCCGTCCAAGAAATTGATGTCAATAAGAGCACACATATCCATACCGATAGTATTCAAGTAGAGTTGAAACATGAAGAGCTCGATGTGACTGAAGAAGGGTTTTTGGCACATGAGGCCAATGCTACTCGACCAAAATAAGCCCTTTGGCGTTGATAGCAAGCATATAAATCACTGACAAAAAAAAGCAATGCCAAACCAGCGTTGCTTTTTTTGTGTGGTACGTAGTAATCAAAATTTTATACTTTATTACATTCAAACGTATTTACGGTTGACTCATCTTCTCCAGCTGTACGCATGACACCAGTTTCGCGTTCTTCATGCGCCACACGCCACTGAGTAAACCCTTGACCGCCATCTAACCCTGTGGCAACTTCAAACACTTCTGGATTACTGCCTTCATTGGTCTGATTCAGTGTTACTGTTCCCATATCAGTGGCAACGACCACTTGATTGGCATCTTCTTTATAAGTCGCTTCAACTTTTAGCTCAGGTGAACACAGATACGATACCTGCGTCACACCGCTGTTTACCGATGCGACCGTATCACCTTCTACTTCATTAAGTGAAGCATCTTCAGTATTTACAACGACATCACTTGGCTCAGCAGGCTCGGCTGACATTGGTACAGATTCTTCAGCATTGACACCATCTTCCATACTTGACTCTGGCTCTGATTGCTGCTGACAGGCACTGATCGTTAATGCACCAGCGAGCAACCCCGTCAATGCGACTGAGGTACGCAATTTTTTTAATAATTCTAAACTCATAACGCTCTCCCAAATAAATATGCTAAACACTATAGCGTGTCCATAAATTCACGCCTATGCTGAATTTGTAAGCAATCAATACAAAGTGTTCATCTGCTATACAACGGTAAATTATAGAACAAGCAGCCTTGATAAAATATAAAAAAGCCCCTATCTGGTTGAGATAAGGGCTTACTATTTAGCAGTCTACAGACTTTAATCATAGTTGCTAATGATTAAAAGACCATAGTGATTAGATTTTGCCGTGGCACTGTTTGTACTTGAGCCCTGAACCACAAGGACAAGGGGCATTACGGCTAATATTCATACCAGCATACGGGTTTGGCTCATTGGCGTTGCTACCACTGGCTGCCATAGCAGCGCCAGCTGCTGCCGTACCACTAAGGCTGCGGTTTTGTGGTTGCGGCTGAGCGGCTGCACTGTTTACATTGCTATCTAAATTATCTACGTCATCATGTTCAAACTGCATTTGCATATGCGCAGCATTCTCACGCTGCTGAGCTTCCAACGCCTCTAGCTCTTCTTTGGTTGGGATATGAACACGTGATAAATCTTGTACCGTTTCAGACTTAATCGCCCCAAGCATCATTTGGAACAATTCAAATGATTCACGCTTGTATTCCTGCTCAGGGTTTTTCTGCGCGTAGCCGCGTAGATGGATACCTTTACGCAGCTGATCCATCTGTGTCAAATGCTCTTTCCAGTGCTTGTCTAGACTCTGTAGCATAAAGTGACGCTCAAGCTGGGCGGCGTCTTGCTCACCCATTTGCTCACGGCGGCTATGATAACGGTCTATGGCTGTTTGGATAATCTTGGCACGCAGTCCTTCTTCATCTAGACGGCGGTCTTCATCTAGCCAATCATTGATCGGCATCGTGACTTTAAACTCGTCCTCAAGCTCATCTTCTAATCCGTCAATGTTCCACTGATCGTCGATAGAACCAGGCGGAATGAACTGGTTGATCATGGCGTTATAGACTTCATGATGCATCACTTCAATGGCTTCTAATAAGTCCATTTCAGCAAGCAAATCATCGCGCTGACCATAAATCACTTTACGCTGCTCATTAGCGACGTCATCGTATTTCAACAGATTCTTACGTGCATCAAAATCGCGGCTCTCAACTTTACCTTGCGCGTTTTCGATCGATTTTGAGACCATCTTGTGCTCGATGGCTTCGTCTTCTTTGAGACCCATGGCACGCATCATATTGACCACGCGATCGCCTGCGAAGATACGCATCAAATCATCTTCGAGCGATAAGAAAAAGCGTGACATCCCAGGATCACCCTGACGACCAGCACGACCCCGTAACTGGTTATCGATACGACGTGACTCATGGCGCTCAGAGCCAATGATATGTAGACCGCCAGCCGCTACCACTTGATCGTGCTTTACCTGCCACTGAGACTTTAGGCGCTGCATCTCCTCTGGACTGACCGAATCGACATCTTCAATAAATGACTGCCAGTTACCACCAAGGATAATATCCGTACCACGACCTGCCATGTTGGTGGCGATCGTCACTGATTTTGGGCTACCAGCCTGTGCGATAATCTCAGCTTCACGCTCATGCTGCTTGGCGTTTAGGACGTTATGCTTCACGCCTTCTTGATCGAGCAAATAAGACAGCTCTTCACTGGCTTCAATGGTCGCTGTACCGACCAATACTGGCGCACCTTTGGCTTGAATCTCTTTGATCTCGCGGATAATACCTTTGTATTTGCCTAACTTGGTTAAGAAGATCTGATCATCCATATCGATACGAGCAATCGGCTCATGCGTTGGAATAACGATGACATCCAAATCGTAAGTAGATTTAAATTCTGCCGCTTCAGTATCAGCGGTACCCGTCATACCAGACAGCTTGTCATATAGACGGAAGTAGTTTTGGAATGTCGTGGTCGCAAGCGTTTGGTTTTCTGCTTGGATTTCAACATTTTCTTTGGCTTCTACTGCTTGATGCAGCCCTTCAGACCAGCGGCGACCAGGCATAGTACGGCCCGTGTTTTCATCAACGATAACCACTTCGCCTTCATCGACGATATAGTGGACGTTTTTGACAAATACGTGATGCGCACGGATGGCTGCTTGAACGTGAGCCAATAACGGCAAGCGGCTTGGGCTATATAAACTTTCGTTTTCACCCAGCTCGCCCACTTCGACTAAGAAGCGCTCAATTTTTTCGTAACCCTTTTCACTGATCTCAATCTGACGGTTTTTTTCATCAATCCAAAAATCTTCATCTTCGTTATTTTTATTGGCTTCTTCGTCTTTTGAGCGCTTAAGCCGTGGAATGATGGTGTTAATCAGCGCATACATGCGCGAAGAGTCTTCGGCTTGCCCTGAGATAATCAGCGGCGTACGTGCCTCATCGATTAAGATTGAGTCAATCTCATCGATAATACAAAAGTTTAGCGGGCGCTGTTTTTTCTCTTTTAGACTAAAGACCATGTTGTCACGCAGATAATCAAAACCGTACTCGTTGTTGGTACCATACGTGATATCAGCTTGATAGGCGTCGATTTTTTCTTGTGGCGGCTGCTGTGAGTAAATCACGCCGACAGTCATGCCCAAAAAGTTAAAGAGCGGACGGTTGAGCTCCGCATCACGCGCCGCAAGATAGTCGTTGACCGTGACCAAATGAACGCCTTTACCACTGATGGCATTGAGATACATCGCCAAGGTGCCCATTAGGGTTTTACCTTCGCCCGTTTTCATCTCAGCGATTTTGCCTTCGTGCAAAGTGATACCACCGATCAGCTGTACGTCATAGTGGCGCATACCATTGACACGCAATGAGGCTTCGCGGCAGACGGCAAACGCCTCTGGTAATAGTGCATCTAAGCTTTCGCCTTTTTGATGACGTGCTTTGAACTCTTCGGTTTTTTGTTGTAGTTGCTCATCAGACAGGGCTTGTATCTCAGCCTCTCGTGCGTTGATCTTGCTGACCACTTTACGCATGCGTTTTAGTTCGCGGTCATTTTTGGTGCCAACCACACTGCCTACAATCTTTGATAACATAATTTTTTGACCTATGGAATATTCGATAATTAGTGCGCATTAGCCAAAGCTTAGCTCGTGGCCTTGTCATTACCCGACTAAGTACTACCTAATTTAGTATCGCCCAATTAAGTGTGCCGTCATTATATATGGTTATGGCGCTGATGGATACAAGGGCGGTAAGTAGATATTTGCCAAGGCAAAAACCGAGCAGGACGTGTTAAAATAGCGCTTACTTTATTAAATTTCTTAGCTTTTTTGGCGCCTGTATGTGATAGCTATGAGGTAACTGTCATATGGCGCTGTCGATATAATCTAGCCTAAATCTAATCGTTATATCCTTCTTCGGTACGTACCAGGCGCATTTGTTATATCAACTCTATCGTACCAAAACAATCTATAAAACTGGCGCTAATCCGAAACCAGCTGCCGCAAATGCTATTTAATAAAAATCTATCGAAACACAATAAGAGACTATGCATGACCGTAAAGCCGTCCGTCCAAAATCATTCATCTATTTCTACTCAATCAGATAATGCCTTATCAAAACCAAATGCATCTGACTGTTTAAGCATCGGCGATACCGTCTATAACTTAGCAGATCATACGCCAATGATGGTGCAATATCTAACCATGAAAGCCAACTATCCACAAGCATTGCTGCTATACCGGATGGGGGATTTTTATGAGCTGTTCTTTGATGATGCTAAGCGGGCGGCGCAAATATTAGACATCACTCTGACGCGTCGTGGTACGGATAAAGCGGGCAACCCGATAGCGATGGCGGGTGTTCCTTTTCATGCAGCCGATAGCTATATGGCACGCCTCATCGCGGCTGGGCAAACGGTTGTCGTGTGTGAGCAAAGTGACGAGTCGACAACGACCAATGCTGGCAGCGCCAACAATAAGGCTAATATCCCTGCGATGGGCGACAAGCAAAAAAAAGACAAAAGTAAATCGGCGGCTGGTAGCATCATGCGCCGTGAAGTGGTCAAAACGCTGACAGCAGGTACTATTACTGATGATGCACTCATTGCACCAAACCATACACCGACTGTCGTCGCCATCGATATTGCTCATTTAAAAACGCAAGATAATAGCCAGACGTTACAAGCAGCTGTTAGCCAAATGGATCTAGCTGCAGGTACATTGACTACTCAGACGCTAATAGCAGATAAAGACAATATAGATGGATTGCAAACTCAAATGCTGACGGTACTTGCTCGTTTTGCGCCTAGTGAATGTATCATTAGTGAAGCACTCAGCGATAGCATAGGCGGCACTGATGCAGAGTGGATGCTGTGGTTACGGCAACATCTGGACTGCCCTATTATAGAAGTCGCGGCCAATGACTTTCACCGTACGCACGCGAGCGACACACTTTGTCAGCAGTTTGAGGTGCAACGTCTTGATGGTTTGGGTATCGCAGATAGCCTGCTGGCGCAAACTAGCTGTGCTGCGCTTATTCATTATGCACGGCAAACGCAGCAGCGCCATGTGCCACAAGTCAATCAGCTGATCGTGGAATACAGTGACGATTATTTGATTATTGATGCCAATAGTCAGCAAAACCTTGAGTTATTTAGTCCAGTCAGTAGTAGCGGTACTTCCCTAATATCCGCCCTTAACCATTGTCAAACGCCAATGGGCAAGCGACTGCTCGTACAGCAAATGAAGCGTCCACTGCGTCAGCATGCGCGCATCAATATGCGTCTAGACGCGATAACGTCCCTATTGAATGCGGATGGTAATTCGAATCAAAATTCAGAAAATAGCTCACTGGTGACACGTTTACGAGAAACACTGAATACCATTGGCGATATTGAGCGCATCAGCAGTCGCATCGGGCTGATGAGTGCCAAACCTCGTGATTTACGCAAGCTTGCCGATGGTATCGATAGCAGCGCCCAGCTTACCACTCTGCTGACAGCGTCAGGTATCAGCCATGAAGATGCTGGTCTATTGCCGATGTTGATGCAGCAATTGCCCGCCAGGCTGCCAGCCGTTCAAGCGGTGGCTGAGTTAATCGAGCGCGCCATTGTCATTGAACCACCTGCACATATCCGTGATGGCGGTATGATAGCTGCCGGTTATGATGAAGAGTTTGATCGTTTGACCCATCTTCACGACAATATTCAAGTGACATTGGACGACATGGTAGAGCGAGCGCGTCAAGACAATCAATTACCGAGTCTAAAAGTTGGGTTTAATAAAGTCAGTGGCTTTTACTTTGAATTGCCCAAGATGCAAGCGAAAAATGCCCCAGCCCACTTTATTCGTCGGCAAACGCTCAAGAGTAGTGAGCGTTTTATTACTGATGAATTAAAAGAGGTCGAGACAGAATATCTGAGTGCGCAATCTTTGGCATTGGCTCGTGAGAAAACACTGTACCAAGCGCTGCTAAACCAACTAAACGAGAACTTGGCTGAGCTACAACAACTGAGCGCTGCTATTGCCCAAATAGATGTCCTCAGTAATTGGGGGCAGCTTGCGACGACTTACCATTGGCAACGCCCAGTTATGGGAGGAGTTTCAGAAAATCAAAATAAATCTGTAGCCAAAAATCAGACCCATATTGATATCCGCCAAGGTCGTCATGTCGTGGTCGAAGCGGCGTTAAATCAAGCGAACGCGAACAATCGGAACGGTGCTGCATCAAGTACAAATTATTTTGTCGCGAACGACTGCGTGCTGGGTAGTGCCCATGTTGATGACGCTGAAAAAGGACATCCTGAAAGATTACTCCTCATCACTGGCCCTAATATGGGTGGTAAGTCTACCTATATGCGCCAAACAGCGCTGATTGTTTTGCTTGCTCATTGCGGCAGCTTTGTGCCCGCTGAGTATGCACATATTGGTGATATTGACCGAATATTTACCCGTATCGGCTCAGCGGACGATCTGGCTGGTGGCAAGTCTACCTTTATGGTTGAGATGATAGAGACAGCCAATATATTAAATCAAGCGACCCATAAATCACTGGTATTGATGGATGAAGTCGGACGCGGTACCGCCACCACTGATGGTTTGGCAATCGCGCATGCCTGTGTCAACCGTCTAGTCGATATTGGCTGCCTGACGTTATTTGCCACTCATTATTTTGAACTGACGCAATTGGGACAGACAAGTGACGAGATTCGTAACGTCCACGTCGCCGCCAGTGAAGTCGACGGTCAGCTACTGCTACTACATCAGATCTGTGAGGGCGCTGCAAGTTCTAGCTTTGGATTGCATGTCGCGAAGATGGCGGGTATCCCCACTCAAGTATTAAATGACGCCAAACGTTACTTAATAGACCATCTAAAAGCAGAAAATGAAAAAACTATTGATGATAAAAATGAATTAGCTAAGTCAGTAACGGATAAACAGCCGGAATCTGACAGTAACGCTGTTCTAGAACCACAAAGTAGTTACGCGATACAATCGCCAAATATAGAGGATAATCTAAAGCAAAATCAGTTATTTAGCATAGAAGACGAACTAAGCGCCATTGATCCTGATAGCCTGACACCCAAACAAGCGCACGATTTGATCTATCATTTGAAAAAAATCATTGGTCACTAAAGGGAATTGTCAAATCGTAGTAAAGGCGCTAAAATACGCTTTATTTTCGACTATTCTATTTAGCCAAAAGCCAAATCAATAACAGGTAGACATCACTATGACCTTTGTCGTTACAGATAACTGCATTCTTTGCAAATACACCGACTGTGTAGAAGTCTGTCCTGTGGACTGCTTTTATGAAGGCCCAAACTTCCTTGTCATCGATCCTGATGAGTGTATCGATTGCGCACTATGTGAGCCTGAATGTCCAGCCAATGCGATTTTCTCAGAAGATGAAGTGCCGAAGGGGCAAGAGATGTTCACTCAGCTAAATGAAGAGCTGGCGCAAAAATGGCCAAACATCACTGAGATGAAAGAGCAGATGCCAGAAGCCGCCAAATGGGACGGCGTCGAGGGTAAGATTCAGTATTTAGAGAAGTAGGCAGCCTGATCGCACTTTGATGCGTGGATAAACCCCGTCAATAAAAAACCACCGAGCGGCAACTGCTGTTCGGTGGTTTTTTTATCATAACTACTGACAAGCTTGTGGTAGATATGCGTCTTTGATACCCGCACTTGCCTGACATTGCCACGTTCCATCTGCTAAATAATCAAGGCTGAGCGTCTGCGCTTGCAAATAAGGCAGGTTGTGAATACGACAGATAATAGCATTTGCTGTCGTACTGCCAGCCAGCGGTGCTGTGACACTAAACTGACAATATTTGGTCTGGGCTGGCATATTTAGCCCACGAGGACTAAAATCTATCACCCCTGCGCCATTGTCAATCAAGGTACGATATGGCAGACGAAAGTGATTTATTTCTTTATAAATAGTTATGATCTGGGTCTTTCTGACCTGCGTCTGATAGCTGATGGTCGCTGTCGCTGCCAAGATACCGATGATAGCGACGGCGATCATTAGCTCTATCAAGGTATAGCCGGATTGCGCGCTGCCTGATGGTGTCAGGTGACGATTTGCGGCAGTATGATATTGATACTTCATAGCATTATTATCAATTAATGGGATAATTGCTATGGTGCAGAGAGTATGCCAGTTAGGCTTGGGGTGGTTATCCAGTTATTAAACATAAAAAAGCCAAACAGTGCGTTTGGCTTTTTTGGTTTAATCAGACTTTACATACACTGGACATTTCGTTCAGCATTTTGCCTTGTATGATATGAGCTAAGTTAAGAGCCTAGCCTACGCTTGTTACTATTGATCAAGCATATGCTGGTATATCATCATCTTCACCTTATTACTGCCCTTGACGCCTTCTTTTGATGTGCCATTGCTCAATAAGGCCACCACGCCGCCACTATCACTGGCCGCTACCAAAGAAGACAAGCCTAATAAGTTACCATCACGATAGTGTACTTTGACTGATTGAGGATCGGGCTGATAAGTGACCATCGCATACCCATAACATTCTTTTATCTGCGTAGGGTCACATCCTACTTTCTTAGAATCCGATAGTATATTAGGTTCAGGCTTAGCCACCATAGCCCTGACTTGCTGCGCCAAATCTATCGCATTACCTGATAGTCCAGCGGCGGAAGCCAGTGCGTCATAATCAAAGGCGGTATATATATCGGCATGACCAGTCAATCCTGTTTCGACATAATTGTAAGTCACTTCATCAGGCATAGCGCTATTTGAAACGAACTTTAAATGAGTATCAGCAAAATCATACTGGCTTGCGATAATGTCTGTATAAGGCTTATTACTATTTAAACGACTAATCACCTCGCCTAATAGGCAGTAGCCTAAATTAGAATAGCTAGTCTTACTGTCAGGGTCGAATCCCAATGTAATATCATTTAGACCAGTTAAATTATTAGGACAAATATCTTTACCGATACCAAACATGTCCTGCCCAAAGACGCTATAACGATCAAAACCAGCACGGTGCAATAATAGCTGTCCGATAGTAATGTCTTTGATACGCGCATCTTTTGGCGTGTCAATCTCAGTGATGATCGCTGAAAGTTTGGTATCTAGGGATAATCCACCTTCTTTAACCAGTGCTAATATCGCATCCGCTGTCCACAGCTTAGTGACGCTAGCATAGCGAAAGCGCGTCTGCTCGGTTGTGGTATCCGATAGTATAGGATACTTACCCTGATAGCCGTTTTCGCAGTGATGCAGTGTGCCATTAGGCTCTATATAAGCAATTTGGTTGGCAGGGGCATTATTATGTTTGGTTTGGTAGATTAGAATATCGGCAAGCCATGAGGGGCTATTGTCACTACAAGCGATTTGACGGACGGATAATTCTGCGCGAATGGGATAGAGTTTCACCCATAAATGATTTCGGGCTAACGAATTACCATAATAATAACCAAATACTGATACGATTACTAATAAACCCAGAATAATTAAAAAGTCAGTTTTTTTAATATTTTTAAACATAGCCGCTCAACGAAATGGGTTTTAAGACATAAAAAAAGAGACTACAAGAGTCCCTTTTTCTTATCAATACTTATTGTATATTATGATTATGGAATTACTCACCTGCTGCAGTTGTTGTAGAGGCTACTGCTTTTGCCTCGGTATCAGCCATACAGCCTGCAGGGCGATATTTTGCATCAACTGTTGTATAGCAAGCCCACGATCCTGTAGGTGTACGTACCCAACCTAATGTTTGTGTCTTAATAGAAGTTGCAGCATTACCACCAAATGTAGCGACTATCGTGCTGTTTGCGTCAACAGCACCAAATGTGGCCACTAGTTTATCTCCCTGCAAGTTTTTAGTAGCAGCCCCTATCAAATTACTGTTAGTCCAACCAAACTCACAATCAGAAGCTTCAATACCATCGTTTATGCATGTTTCTGCTGCAGTTTTCATGGCGCCAACTTCACTCATTACACGTGATACCTGTGATTTAGCGATATAGTTCTGATACTGAGGAATAGCGATCGCCGCTAGAATACCGATAATAGCGATAACGATCATTAGTTCGATTAGGGTAAAACCTTTTTGAGCGTTCATAGACTTGTCCTTTTGGATAATATGGCAATAGAATTATTATCTAACTGCCAGCTATAAATATAATATTTCTCTTATTATAACTGTTGCAGATACTATGCCAACTTTTTACAATATGCTAAAAAAATATTAGTCTCTTTAAATTGGACCATTGGCATTTATTGTCTCTAGGTTTTAGCCAATAGCTGGTCATCAATCGATCAATCTTGATATTTTTTACCGATTTCATGACCTAAAAGTATTAAACTAAAAAATAGTATTACCAGTTTATTGCTAAAAATTGTCAGTTTATGTAAACTTCATTCATTTAATCTAATTCTATATGACAATTTTTGTCAGAAAATATTTAAAAAGGTTAGTTCCAATTGTTGCCTGTACAAGGAGTAACAGTTGTTCGGCACTTTACTCCTAGATAGTTTAAACTAAGATCACCATCATTTGCCATCTGACCATCTTCGGGCGTAGCGATAATTTCCCATTCTGACGTGAGTGGATCAGGTGTAAAGCTTACTGTATATAGAGCATCCCCTTGTTTAGGATATTCGCCACCTAGCCCTGTAATAAGCGCATTACTATAAGAACCTTGTGCCAGCTTACGACTTTGAATCTGAGCAGCGATGTTCTGCATCTCACTCATCATGTCAGTACGTTTAGTTTTGATAATATATTGTTGGTAGCTGGGATATGCAATCGCAGCAAGCACACCAATAATAGCAACCACAATCATCATTTCAATTAAGGTGAAACCGTATTGCTGTTTAAATACTTTAGTAATTGTGGACATTACCAACTCTCCTTTCTCGCACCGCAGTCAGTAGAAGCTATTTGCACCGTTCTATCTTTGCTCTGGCACCGTAACCCCTTACTACTTAGCATAAAGAGGTGCGCGTCAAAGCTTGTGAGGCTAGGACTAGGCTCAGCAAGCATACGCCATGAGTTTCCCGCGGTAGAAAAGCTAGTAGTGGCAGGCGCTAGAGTACCGTTCGTACTAGCATCAACTAGACTAATCTTATAACTGTAATTACCATTATTGCTACCCGCTGGCACATATATAGTTTGATTAGTAGGTGCGTCATCATAACCGTTACTGACTGTACCATCACTGGCTGTCTTTCTAGGCTGAAATCCTTTGTAAGTCAGAGCAGTGGCACGCCAACGATTAAGTTCTATCTCAAGCTGCTGCAGACGTGCTTGTGCTTGGTGCTCTGAATTGCGAACAACATACTGTCTGTACGACGGAATAGCTATCGCAGCCAGAATAGCGATGATAAAGACCACAACCATTAGCTCAATGAGCGTAAAGCCTGTCTGTTGCCTAAACACTTCTTTCTTCATATTGCTGTCTCATCAGTCTACTTCATACCATGTTTTTGGCTGAAGAGTAAATCGATCATTGAATATCAAGTCAGGAGCAGTACCACTTCCTGCAACAAGATCAGTAGCTGACAGGTTTTGATTTAAACCATACGGCTTTGATATTACGTCAAAAATGCCCTTACCTGTATCAGAGCCGAAATTTACTCGATCATTTGCACGTTCTGCTAGAGTTCTGGTTCCGATAAGCAAGCGTTGGTTAGAAAGCGTCGAGCTTCGCGGCCCTAAAGTAAGCTCTTGAATACCCTTACCTGCTCTGACAAATCCGCCTAAGCCATTTTTGGAGGCATCATCAGTGCAAATACCATAAGGCAAACAATATAGTTGTCTCTCTGAACCACCAGTAATCTTAGCAGAACAAGAATCTACCGTTCCATAATTCATATCTGGATTATAGGCAGTCGTATATAAGAAGCTATCGATCACTTCAGACTTACCGACACCTTTGGTATATCTGACATTGCCATAACCGTCAAAGTTCGTTAACGGAATATACCAGCCATTCTTTGTTGTACCTTGTAACACTGAGATAGCAGTATTTTTTTGCGCTACTGTATAGCCCGTAGCGCTCAAAGTGCCGATAGCACTAGGCAACTCAACTAGATTGCTACTTGCTGAATTATTGGCTGTCAAATCAGCTATTTTTTGACCGTTGGCATTGCTTGCTGTCGTAAAGTTGCTCGCATAAAAAATATTGTCCGCCTTTGTGACATCGGTATCCATTATGCCATAGAGTCTATCAGACTTACTAAGATCACGTATCTTAGATAAAGGTGAGCTACGATCACCCGATATGACATTTACGAGTGCAAATAAACTGCTGCTAACGGGGTTTCGGTAAAAACTGACGACTGGGCGCTCATAGAAACGATGATTGTACTTGGTATCAGAGCCAGTATAAGCACTTTGAAGAACTCGAGTAACTCGAGTGTTAGTAAAAGAGGTCTCAGGCGATGATGCTGTGGCTGTCGTAGAAGGCTTTACAAATCCTGCATTGGTAAAGTCAGCACGGAAGACTTGACCACCTAAATCTGCAAAATAGATATGATCCATAAAGCCATCATTGTCACGATCTAGCGTAGTCACGCCAGCAACGATACTATTTTTCATAGTGGTTACTGTTTTCGTTGCGCCTGAATCACTAGAAGCTGACCAGATGAGTGCGCCTGTTTTGGCATTAATGATATATACTGCGTTACCTTTGACAGAAGTTTTACCTGAGCATTCTTTTAGTTCTGAGTTAGTCACTCCTAGCTGAAAGCCTTCATATTCATAACACATATCATAACCACCACCGAATACCAGAACATCTGTTCCTTTATCACTAGCAGCTGTGCTCATTTTTATCTTAGCTTTAGTAGGCTTTTCCCAAATTTGGCCCATACGACTAAAACCTGAAGTCGCTGGCGTAATCGCAAACATCATACTTGGACTTTCGTTATTAATAAGGTTCAGGCCATATAATGCCTCACCACCCATACGCAGACCACCATAAGCATAGATACCTTTTCCATCAGCGGTATCAATATTGACTCTTTTATTTGTAAAGTCATACTTGTAGTCAGCGCTCACCATCCAAGGAGCATCCACACCAAAATTAGGTGAACCAGTACTAGTCTTGGTCGCATCTTTCACTAATGCTGCTGATTTTTCGGGATCTATCAGCATCTCTCTTGGAATAATGACAAATTTTTCTTTACCACCATTCCCACTCGTACTGGCATTGTCAGCATTAACCAAATGCAGACCACCTTCCGATGAACCAAATAGTACATAATCATCACGAGTAGTGTTAACTCTACCATCTTCATCTAAGTTTGCTGAGTATGATACTGAAGCAGGAGTCGAGTGTATCGTCGCTCCTAGTACCTTGATAGGCTGAGTTGCATTGGCGCTCGTCAACGTCATGTCCTTCACATTGACTGTTGTCGCTGGAAGATTAGCAAAACCTAAAAAATTTAGTAATTTTCTTAACGTCGCTTCATTATAGGTTGCTGTATCCACAAAAGATGTATTTGTTAAAGCAGCATTATTTACCAACACTTTACCTGCAGCATTGACACTCACCTTTTTCAATACTGGCTTTTTGCTAGTACTGTTTTCCCAATCTTCTACATATAAAGTTCTAACAGAGGCAACACCCGTCGATGGTGTACTTAGCTGAGAATAAAAACCACCAGACTCTACTTTGTCATTGGCGCCAGCATAGTTAGTGTCTGACCACAGATCCTGTGCTGCTGGGTTCAACTCCCCTGCTATATTTTTGAAGAGCTTATTATTACTCTTACCATATAGCGTGCCTTCATTTAAACTATATTTCTTTAGGTTACCTTCCCAAATCACTGAGTTTTCAGCAACTTTGGGCTGTATAGTTGGATAGTAGGCGACAGCAAGCTGACTATCAGCACGATAGGGATCGTCTGGGATAATAATAGTCCCCGACGGTGTGGAAGGTAGAGTTTGATTCAAATCGCTTACGAAGGTTGTAATGCTATTAACGATATCCTCGGTAGACTGTGCTGAAAAGAAACCACCCTCACCAAATCCACCAACCCCTGGCAATGCTGCAGTTGTCTTTTCGCCCCAATTACAGGCATTTCTTGCGTCGATATCTGTGAATTTTGTGCAATTATAAAAATCTCGATTGGCAGTGATACCTGTTTTTGGATTGGTATAAGGAAGATTGCGAATAATGCGATCTGCTGGATCTTTTCTGGCATCCACTACCCTGTCTACGTTAAAGCTTGAGCCAAAACCAACTACTGCCGTAAATATTTCTCTATCGGTACCTAATGGATTGATTGTAGGGTCACGTAAGGCTCTCGCAAAAGCTCCTACTGCAGGCATACCATTATTGCCTTCGCTACCATCAGGCAACGAATCTGAAGGTATGGAGAAATTATTATTATTTAGTACCGTACGCATTATTCTTGCAGGATCAGGCGAACTATTTGGGTTACCATCGGTTAAAAAGTATATTCCTCGTCCATCGCAAGAAGAAGGAGACGATAGTGGGCTAATATAATTACCATTGTTGCCATTACTTTTAGAGTCCTTAACGGAGTCATTAAAACCACTATAATTACCATTTCCATTCAAATAGCGCGTATTAGTACCTAGCATATAAGCACCCGCCTCTGCATAAGCATTTGCAGTAGGAGTACCATTGGATCCTATCAAATCTGCGACTTCTTTCTTAATGAGACTACGTTGGGTATCGTTCAATAGTGCTGCTGGTACTAGTATTTTGCCACTTCGACCATCAGCACCTGTAAACTGATTATTACTATTACTTTGTGTAGAAAACTGACCAATACCTATGGCTACTTTTTTAGAGTCTATCTGAGCATTATCCATTAAGGTAAAAATAGCATCCTTGAGACGTGTCAAGCGATCATAGGTTCTTGTACTTTTATAAAAATATCTATTATTAGAGCCAGAGGTTACGTACTCAAAACCACTGATTGCTGGAACGTAATTTATTCTTGTACCACAATCGTTAAAACTATAATCGTTAGAGCCTGAACCCTCTTCGTTACCACAGCGATACCATACGTTAGTATAGTCTCTATCCTGACGAAAAAAATACTTCTTAGTATCGCAATAATTTCTCGCATAACTTGGATCAGTTGAGGAAGGCTCTGAACCTCGAATGTAACTAGTACCTGCAGGTAGATCGCAAGCATAATTGACTTGATAGATACTCATACTACCTGACGTATCTAGCATCATCGTAATAGTCGTCTTACCACCTTCAGCCGCCTTATATATCTCCAAATCACCGATTTTTTTGCCCGCGACATCAGCTTGTGCGACGGGCAAAGCGACCATAGCAGCCATGGCAACAACCAGATACTTCAAAGGCAACCCAACTTTACCACTCATTGGCGATACGGTATTTGGTCGTTTCATGGCTTCTATCCTTTATATAATGACTAAACTGGTTACGGCGTAGTTTTGAGAACGCACTCTGCATTCAATGTACCTCTACCGAAAGGAATACATTTCGTAGAAGAAGAGATATTTTCGACATCCGCTTGCTCATATAGCATTTTACTTGGAGTGTTGGCGGCGAGCATACAGTCGCTTAACGATTTCTTGCTACCAATCACATTGGTTTTAATACTGGTCTGTGCAAAACAATTGTCACCATTAGCTTTAGGTTCGCTGTAGGACGGTAACGCTGAAGCAGATCTGATATCGAACGTAAATTTTTTACTGGTCCTATCCTCAATCTCTTTACCAATAACTACATGTCCAAACCTTTCCGCATTTGGGTCGACAGGGGCAACAGTCACGCTCATTTGAGTAACTACCGTTTGTCTAGCACTGGTATAGCCATCAGCGCTATTGTAATCACATATACCATTATTCAAACCACTCCAATAAGCTGTTGGATTGGCGGTCGTGCCCTTCACCATGATGGTAGCATTAGATGCCAAATACTTTTTGGTGCGCGGATTAAAGCAGTAAATAAATTCATTAGTCGAATTTTCAGGATTTAGTAAGAAATGACCAAACACGCCTGCCGCACTCGTTACATCAATGTATTCAGTGGATGTTGAGCTACCATTCAGCATCATTTCGAGCTTTTGATTGGCGCTATCTGAAGACTGCAATAATACTGTGTTGATCTGATCGCTCGTAGCAATCTTAAGATCAGTATTACTCTGTCTCACCGCTATAGCACCAGCTAGCATAATCAACACTAAGAATAGTAGCACTACTATCAACGTTGCGCCTCGCTCAGCACTCCGATATCCAATAGTCATTTTGACGTCTTTTATGGTTGAATTTGGTGAATAGCGATGGATCGTCATTCTTACTCTCCTTACCAGAGTTTATAGGCTGGTTTTTACGTTGACTACACGAGCATTGCGTAAGAAGGTTGTTGTCTCATAAGTCGTACGTACTTGCTTCTGGCGCGCAGTGTCTGTCTTCAGTACATTATTTTGACCTAACAGCATGAAAGATGTTTGATCATCACTACCTAATATAGGAGTACTACCATGAACGATTAAACCTATTTTTACTGCCGTTATTGCTGGTTTATTAGCAGTTATCGATAAATAGGCACTGCTTGGTAAATACATAATTTGACCTGCATTACTACCCGAATCATACTGGGCACCTAACAAGATCTTGAACTGATCCACATTAGTAATAAACTCTTGACCAGCCTGACCAAAATTACGCGGATCTGTACCACTTATCGTTCTAACCTTGCCTGCTGCAAAATCCACCCTTCCAGCATCGCACGCTAGTACTAGGTTTTTAATAGCGCCACTACTGCTATCATTCGTAACAGGTCGCAAAAAATAACGCTCGATAGCGATATCATTCACCTCAACTGCCGAGCCCTCACAATCACTGAAAGGGCTACCTGTTATGTTGGTATATTGGATTGTCAGTTGATCACTAGCAACAGCAGTATTTGAGATACCTGTCCATCCATTTGTACCGCTAGTAGGATCACCTGCGCGCCTTGTCAAATAACCAGTATCGGTATAAGGTGTGGTAGCAACCCCAAGGTTGGCACCTGTTAAGACGATACCACCTTTTGCAGTCGTTCCATCTATTCTATTAATAGGGTTTCCTAAATTAGCCAAGCGAACTTTTTTTTCTAATTGCTGTAGCCCAAACACACTAGCGTCTTGCAACTCGCTACCACTAGATTGCACGCTACTCGTCTTAACACTAATTACGTATATCTGTATAACAGCGGCTGAGACAATCAAACCTATGACTAATGAAATCATCAACTCTATTAAGGTAAAACCAGACTGATCGCAATTACTACACTCATAACTGTTAAGGTTTGGCATCAGTAGGCCTCCATAATAAAGCACTCTGCACCATTTTTATAAGTGCCATTTGCATTGGCACAGGCATTCGCATCACTATCGCTTAGAGTTACAGTAGTATCACCCCAGCTAGCTACAAAGCATTGGCGCTCTTGATTACCTGATGTACCAGGACAGCCGTTAGGCACTAAGCCCAACTTAATATCATTTTGCACCGCATATGATTTCATCAACAAGCCATCACGTGCCCCTAGCTGCTCAATAGTACAGCTATCTGTGGCAGCAGGTGCTCCAGCTGTATTTTTTACACAACTATCTTTTGTGATTGTGACACCATCTATCGTTATAGAATCAGTACTGCCATTTACAGCAGTTTTGAAAGCGCTTATTCCACCTGAGTTCGCACGTATTGTTTCCGCGCCTCCTCTCATAATAGTTAATGCTCGCGTACGCATGAGGCTTTCATCAGTAGCTTTTACAGCAGTCATTTGCATAGCTGAAAACCCAAGCACTGCAACTGCTAATAGTAACAGTGCCACTAGCACCTCTACTAAGCCCACTCCATACTGGTTATTGATGTTTTTCATTAGCAAGTACCTCCTAACTTCTTGTTACTAATGCTTGCTACTGTGTTAACTTCAATTTGTCGTGGTGTTACTACTGAACTGCTATCACAAATAGTATAAGTAACTTTGCCAACGTTAGATGTCACTTTATTTGGTTGAAAAGTCACCGCAGTTACTGTATTAGGATTGATAGATACTGTGCTTGTAGAATTAACATTATAAGTCGCCAACACAGTGCCACTAGTGTTCTGCAAGACAATGGTTTTGGCAGTATTATTATATACGACTCGAATATCTTGACGGCGAATAACACTTTCGACTTTCGCTTCTTTTAACGCATTCTCAAGCGTCGCAGCCGTCGACTTAACACGCTGATTGGCAAGCTGTGTGCTAATATTTGGTGCAGCAATACTTACAATAATTGCAAGAACAGCAATCGTTACCATCAGCTCAATCAAGGTAAACCCTAAACTGGCTGTTCTTAGCGAGGTCGGTAGACTATTCATAGATGCGTTCACATCAAATTCCTATTTAGCACTGCTAATGTCTGTCTCTGATCAGTCTTTGTTTTAAAATAACTAAAATCTGGTGTCAGTTTTGCTAATAGTTTTATAATTAGCTTAACTAATAATATGCAATTTTTGTTCCACAACATTCTGTTCATGTTATATACGGATGAACAATAATACATACTTGATAGACCAGTAAATATATATGTATTTAATAATATAGCGTTACGATGATATATAAGCAATATATTAATAATTTCAATTAGATAGATGATTTTTAGGACTGACTGCCATGAGCTAACGCATAGGCAGAAATATGATAATTGCTATGGCTTTGAGCATTTATGGTCACTGTTTGCTCAGATGAGATGAATGCACGTGCCAATGCTTGCAAGCTTGCGCCTGTCGTAGAGACATCATCGAACAATAGTAAGCGTTTTACCGGAGGCTTTTCGGTTAGTGCAAAAGCGTTGTCTAAATTGCTTAGACGTTCGGCACGAGTCAGTCCTTGCTGACTGACCGTATCATCAATGCGCTCCACACCGTGCCATAAAGGAATTTGCCAATGCTTTGACAGTTGCAATGATAAAATACTGACAGGATCAAACCCTCGTTTTACTAGCCGCTGATTGGTCGTTGGCATGGCAACAATCACGCTATTATTACGATGACAGCCATGTGGCCGTGGTAGCTGGCGTAATGCATGTAACAACAATGGCAATTTTGTCATGTCTTCATGATGCTTAAACGCCCGAATCGCTTGACGGATTGGATATTCATAATAGGTGGATACTTGGATAGATAAGGATCTACCAGCAGCAATGTCAACATCAAAAGGCTGTGGCAGCCATGCGATACTATTATGGCAATAAGTACAGAGTAGACCTCTATTTAAGCGGTGATTGATTTGATGAAAAATATGAGCGAACGAGGATCGATTGCTTGAAAGGGAAAACTCAGAATGTTCGCTCGATGCGTCATTACTATTAGCCTGTGATTGCTGCATCAATAGCTGAGATTGTGATGTACTGCGATAAATACGGCATAGCTGGCAGCGTACATTTAAATACTCTGCCAGCCACAGTCCAGTTTGATAAGGCACTAAGCGGTGCATAGACTATTGATTATCATAAATATGGTAAGAATCGCTTATATTAGAGGCCTTTCCAGTCATTCAGCACAATACCGAAACCAATAGAGGTGTTTTCATGATTATAATCAACAATGGACTCGCCATAACCTTGGAATAGCTGCACCATACCATTGACGTTTTCTGACAATGGATAGATATAATCGATTTGGGCAGCGCCTTTATTGGTGCTTGGATTGTAGCGCAAGGTGCCGCTAATGCTTTGCTCGGCAGGCAAATCATATAAGAACTTGATATCGCCATAACCCATGTAGTCCTCGATATCTGGATTATCTTCACTGCTATCATCTTCATTATTGACACGTGCCCAGACACGCGGTATGACTGACAGCTTGCCCCACTCGGCCCCTGCCATCAGATAAGCACGGTTCCAAGAGCGTGATAACGGATCGTCCTGACCGTTCGAATGATGCACCGCACCCGCGCCTAACATCCGTAGACGTCCACCAAAAGGTAGATCTGCCGTCACAGGCTGAGTCAAAAATATTTCAGGTTGATAGTCGGTAGCACGGAATGGTCGTGAATTGTCTTCGTTATACACCTGCCAATGTGACTCTTGGGTATAACCAAACCACAGATCAGCGCTGGTATCGAATAGATCCTCTGCGACTTTACTCTTTAGAGACAACTGGAATTTTAGCTCCGTCTCACGTATGTCATTAGAGTCAAAAGGTTCAATTTCTTGAGAAGGGGTGCTTGGGCTTAAATTAGGATCAAAAGTATAAAATAATGGCAGCAGATAAGTCGGACGGTATGGTCTTACCGTCCAAGTACCGCGCTCACTGTTTTGATCGAGATCATATGCCAAACTGAGTGGTGTATATTTTTCAATATCTGCTTGAGTGACACCCACACTTTCTAGAACTTGAGCCTCTTGCTGATTGTCTGTGACCGTATCCAAGCCATTAGTAGCAGACTGTTGATTAGCAGTTGCGCTCTCATCACTGAAAGTATTGGTCGAGTTCTCTTCCACAAAAACAACTTGTGGATTACCCGAAATAGTCGTCTTGAATGTTTTTGCCAAATCAACTGGTTGTTTGGTCGTGGTGTAGCTTGGTGTTTTACCTTGTTCAGCTACCTTATCAAAACAAGCCAAACGAGCGGCACTGCTCTGCACTTGCGTACATTCAGAAAACAGCTTCGCTTGTTGAGCAATAAATTCTTTGCTGATTACTTTACCGCTCTGTGTGGTTACGCTCTGCGGCATCTCAACGGTTTCATATTCAAACGCCGCTTCTGGTACTGGCAGTTCGTTATAAGTTTGGCTATTGTCAGCTGCTTGTACTTGTACCGCCGTACAACTCAACGCGATAGCAACCGCAATACTCAAATGAGTATGTAATGTGCGACTACTGGCGTTACGACTGATTACATGAGTACGTTGTAATTGACGCTGAGTGGTGATGTGGGCAAACATAAATGTCCTTTATCTAACCAGCATTATCGCCAGCAGAGTATGTGAGTTAATTAATATAACTGTTAGCGTCGCCGCTAAAAAACTAGAAAATACGAGAACATCAGAAGCAGTTATGACAAACTGATATACCCCTTCAGTATTGTTACTTTATTGTAATGAAAATATAATCACTATACTAGCGTTATTGCTAGATTAAATATACTCAAACACATAAAAAACCTATAAAAACAGCATCTTAAAGAAGTATAACTCATATAATTTAGTGGCACTAAAAAGCCAGCGTACCATTATTGGCGTACGCTGGCTTTTTTTTCATTATTAAGCCTTAGCAAAAGTCTTACTCAGGTTATTAAGTACGGGTTGTGAGCCATCAGTTGTTTAGCGTCGTTAAGGTTTGCTCAAACTCCACGCGACCGATTTCGCCCACTTGCTGATTAACCAATTGACCACCTTGATAATAGAGTAATGCTGGCGGGCCAAACAGCTTGTAGCGTGACAAAACGGCTTTGGAGTCTTCTGTAGTATCCGTGATATCAAGTCTCACCAGCTGCCAGTCTTGCATCTGTGCTGGGCGATTATGAAATAAGTTTTTATCCATGATACGGCACTCAACACACCAATCTGCTGTCAAGTCGACAAGGACATTAGGATATGCTGCAACAATCGTATCTAGCTCTGCAAGTGTGGTGATCATTTTATCTGTCGCCGCACTATCGTTGCCCATCGGCTGACCAGTCGCTGACTGAAGCATCGTCGGCGCAGCGCTTAGCGAAGCTAATGGATGCAGGCTATCATCATTCCCTAATGCTGCGCCCACGATCAAACAAGCAGCCCAGATACCAGCAATCAGACTCATGGCTTGGGTTAACATGCGTCTTTTGCCAATCCAGCTCCACGCCCATGTCGCCACCACCATAAACCATAATGCCCATACCATCAGCATCACTGGCGATATAAACACGCGCTCAACTAATAGCAATGCTACCGCGAATAATAGCAGCGCAAAGCCTTGCTTGACCCAGTTCATCCATTCTCCTGCTTTTGGCATGATTTTGCCCTGAGTAGCGCCGATTAAAATAAGCGGTGCTGACAAACCAAAACCCAGTATGAATAAGGCGGCGAAACCCAAGAGCGGACTACCAATGGTAGAGACTGCTAATAGCGCACCGAATAATGGCGCAGAGACGCAAGGAGATACGACTAATGCAGATAAAAATCCAGCAATCAAACTACCACCTGTGCTACCAAGCTTGCTATCGCCTGCTTGGCTAAGCCCTTGCATTTTTCGGCTGAGTGCTTGCGGTAAACGTACAGTGAAAGCATCCAGCATGTATAGCGCTAACAAGACAAAAACAATCGCAAAGCTAATCAAAATAATAGGATTTTGCAACCAGCCAATAATACCTAATGACTCGCCAAATACCGCAATCACAGCGCCCAAAATACCATAGGCAGTCGCCACACCAATTGCGTAACTGGTGGTTAGGATGACGCCGCGTTTGACCGTTGGGTTTTGCTCGCGGGCGACAATATTGGCAACGATGGGCAGCATCGGTAGGACACACGGCGTCAAGGCCAAACCTAGACCTGCTAAAAATAGCAAGACCAATGCGAGCCAAGGATGAGACGCCAAACCAAAGGGATCACTATCGACAAGGTTGCTAGCATTTACATTCTCGCTATTGGTCGCGTCACTTGATACATTGGCGTTTGCTCCAGAAATCGTGGTCGTTGCAGTGCTACCATCTAAAGACTCGTACTCCAAAGTACTATCATCGATTAGATCATAATCAATAACATCCTCATCCATCAGCGCTTGTTCTGCTTGCGCCGTGGTGCTACTAGTACCAGTCGTTGCAAATGTCGTTTCAGTATTCCCAGCAGATATCGTCGCATCAGTCAGATTGTCGCTCGCGGCCGTCTCGTTAATAGACGCACGTTCTGCCTCAGTGTTGGTATTACTTGTCGCGCTCTGTGACGATGCTGCTGTGATATTGACTGTAGTTTTGATTTTTTCAGGGGGATAGCACAATCCCGCTTTGGCGCAACCTTGCCAACCAATGATAATCGCTGCATCATCGATGTTCTTGCCGTTGTTACTGGTCAATGTGGTAGTTGCGACCATATTGGCTTGATCAAACACCAATACTTTACCAAATGTCGGATCGTCGATTGAATATGGCTTTTGGTTAAAGGTAAAAGGTGCCGCCGTCACGCCCGCAGGTAGCGTCAGTTTGATTTGATTTTTATAGACATAATGTTCAGGCGTGATATCAAACGCGATGGATAAACGCGTACCTGACTTGGTAGAGGCACTACTGCTACTCACCTGAAAGGCTTCATCTACTGGCAAAAATTTCGATTGCGCTGTATTTTGACTGCTGCCAAATAGATCACCCAATCCTGCCGCTTGCGCTGTCGTTGACGTCGCTAACAACCCTGTCAATAGCGAGCCGCTAGCAATCACACATGCTAAGACATACGCTTTTTTTGCATGTGTATTTGCAGTCAATGATGCCGATTGTTGTGATGTCTTCATGAGCATGAATAGCTACCTGTTATTACCAATATTTGAATCAAACTTCTCAATACTTATCTACGTGTCGCAGCAATATTTACCTTAGTTTTGATCTTTTCGGGTGGGTAGCATAGCCCAGCTTTTGCACAGCCTTGCCAACCAATGATAATCGGGGCATTTTTTGCACCTTTACCATTATTGGTCGTCAGCATCGTGGTGGCAACAACACTCCTTTGCGTAAATACAGGAACTTTACCAAAGGTTGGATCATCAATGGACACTGGTGTCTGATTAAAAGTAAATGGTGTCGCATTTATCCCTTTGGGAAAGCTTAACGCGAGCTGGTCTTTATAGACATAATGTCCTGGCGTGATATCAAACGTGATGGATAAACGCGTGCCCTTAGAGGTCGCTTTGGTGCTGCTAGTCACTTGGAAAGCTTCATCCACTGGTAAAAATTTTGATTGCGCAGCGCTACTACTATTAAATAAGTCGTTCAATCCTGCCGCCTGTGCGCTGATTGATGTCATTGATAAAGCTGTCATCAACGAGGTGGTTGTAACAGTAAACGCAAGCACATGGAACTGAGTAGCGCGTTTATTGATAGCGACTGATTGTAGTGTTGGTATTTCTATTGACATAAGTTATTACCTTTGATGTTAGCTTCCAGTGACTGGCAGTACGGACATACACCTACTGATAAAACTACTGACTCTCAATACAAGGTTCATATCAGATGGTATTTATTTTACGTATCGATAAAAAATATCAACCAATAAAAAGATATTGGTTGATATTGATAGGTCGTTAATTGCACGATAGCAAGTGCGTTTAACGATATTTTATTGGTATAGATTTTTTAGATGCAGACAAAGCTAAATTTTATAGCTGAGCATAAAGATCCGCATCCTGACCTTCACCACCTTGCTGTCCATCTGCACCTAAAGAAAACAAGTCATAAGGTCGCCCTTCACTACCTGGCGACACATATTGCAATTCATTCTCCCAACCATCTGTTGGATAGCCACCTTTAATATAGCCCCCTTCAGGATAGTTTTTTGCATCCGCAGGCGGTGTGGTAAGCGCCTCTAACCCTTGCGCTGTCGTCGGATAGCGTGAATTGTCGACTTTATACATATCTAACGCGTTGGAGACGGTAGCGAGCGCGGTTTCAGTGGTTTTGACACGCGCTTTGTCACTTTGCCCGACTACTTTTGGGACGACCAAGCCTGCAAGAATAGCCAAGATAACGATAACGACCATAATCTCAATAAGCGTAAATCCCGATTGTCTAGACTTACCTATCAAGCTGCGATGTGTCATTGAATGGACTCTCTGATGGTCATTTACAATGCCACCATGGGCTTGAATATTATTATTGTCATCTTTGGTATTGGCACTTTTTGGGCTAATATTTACTTGAAGGGTGTCAGTCATAGTCATTGCTTTGGTCATCACAGTTATGTAAATAGTAAAAGTGGCGTTCTAGTAGCACTCATGCATTTAGGAGCTTATCAATAAAACCCTAAATTATTGTCACTATAAACCATGGTTTTATTTTTATCCAGCGCTGTGCTCAGATTGTCATTACAGTCGATACCAAGTAATCAGCAGCAACAAGTAATCAGCAGCAAGTAGCCGTCACCAAATAATCATCGATATTTATCACTATCGTTTTGACCCGCTTTCACTATAACGTGGTGCTTAGGTTTACCATAGCAAAAACTTGGCTTGGTCAACAATATACAACAGTAAGCAAATCTTAAGAAAGCTAACGTAGGGTTTAGCAAGATAGGTAATTAAGAGAGGATAAAAATGCAGATAGTTGATAATTTGAGAAGAGCATATCGGCTATTTTTCAGCTAGTGAGTTAACTATTGACTAGCCTGCCAAGTCATTCATATTAACGATTGGTAGCATCACTGCCATCACGATAATCATCACCACCACGCCCATCAAAACCAACATCAAAGGCTCAAGTAATGATAGTAAGGTACTGATAAAATTGGTGGCCTCCGCCTCCTGCATTGTGGCGGCACGACTGAGCATACTTTCAAGCTCGCCTGAATTCTCACCGCTTTTGATCATTTGTACCATCATGGGCGGAAAGTAAGTGGATTTTTCGAGTTGGCTGGATAAACTTGAGCCTTCTGTGACCCTATCAGCAGCAGTCACAATCGTTTGCTTGATGTGCAAATTGGTGGTCACTGCCGCACCAATATGTAGCGCCTCAATCAACGGCACCCCTGAACGCACCAAAATCGCAAGCGTACTAGCAAAACGCGCCGCATTCAATCCCTTAGACAATCTGGCTAATATCGGTAGCCTGAGCACCATACTATCTATTGCCAATTTCCCAGCCTGCGTTTGGGCAAAACGATAAAACAAAAACGCAGTACCTGCCAATACCAGTAGCATTAACCACCACCACTGCGTAATGATATTTGATAACGTCAGAACGACTTGAGTAATTAATGGCAGGGCCTGTTCGGACTGCTCAAAGACTTTCACAATTTTGGGCACCACAAAACTCATCAACCCCATAATGACGCCAATTGCCATGACCATCAGTACAATCGGATAGACCATCGCCCCTTGGATTTTCTTTTGGAGGGCAAAGCGGTTTTCGGTGTAGTCGGCTAGCTGATTAAGGATTAAATCCAAGTGACCAGATTTTTCGCCTGCGGCAATCGTGGCAATATATAACGGTGGGAAGCTCGCGGCTTGTTGTAATGCTCGTGCTAAGCTTAAGCCTTCGAGGACATGTGAGCGTACCGCCAGCATCAGAGATTTGATATGCGTCTTTGGCGATTGTTTAGCGACAGCAGCCAAAGTTTCTTCAAGTGGAATACCAGCCGCTAGTAACACAGCTAACTGGCGTGTGAGTAATGCAAGCTCATAAGCAGATGGTTTTTTATAGCGGCTTTTGTTTTGGCTTTGTCTGTCATTGACCGCACTGACTTCGACTGGTGTCCACTGCTTATCACGCAGCTGCTGCCGAACTTGCCGAGCAGAATCCCCTTCTAGTAAGCCTTTTTGGACACTACCTTGGTCGTCAAGCGCTTTAAAATGATAAGCGGGCATAGCGGCAGATATCCTAAAAAGTCACAGGTAGGGGTTTGGATGTATGGCTTAACAAAAAGGGTAATGTCTATAAAAACTATCTATAGTGAATTCAGTATAAAAACGATACAGTGGGACTGGGATAAATTTTTCGCAGCCTCTGTCTGCATAGGCACAGCACGCAAGGAAAATTTAGACCAGTTCCACCTTGATATATAATGTATCTGTTTTATTTAGGATTGACTATATCAAAGCGGCGTTGAGTCATTACTGTCAGGCATCAAGCCTTGTAATAGTAAGACATCCAAATGCTGCTGCTGTAACTTTTTATCAAAATCATTGACCTCAGCGATCAGCATTCTCTCAATGCGTTTATCACTTGCAAACACACTCAAGCGCGCACAAATCACTGCCAATTGATAGACACGTTTTTTACAATACCCATCCAGACCCTGTAACAGCCTGACCATGTGCGGCGTCTCAAGACTAGCATAGTCATAATCAGCAACGACTTGCTGACCGAGCGCTGCCACACCATAACTGATAGATAAGTGCGCGCAAAAATAACAGCTGAATAAATACCCAACCACGTGACCGATATAATACCCCCGATCATAGGTAAAGCTGCTCACGCCAAAGTGACCTAGCACGTAGCTATTGAGACTGCCTTGATCGCGGATTGGCTTGCCATGTTTTAGCTTACCGACAGTAGCAAAGCACAGCGGGTTGCGCCCATCCTGCGTGGTAAGCTGCCAACCTGCTGGCTGCTGAGCGGGCATATGATGCACGATATCTGCAATAATATCATCGACCACATGCAGCTGCTGCCAAAGTCGTTCAAGCATTTCTGTATCCATCAAACCACGCTTATCAAGCTGCTGAGCAAGCAAATACTGCTGATATTCTGCAAATTGTGATTTGAGGGTTTGTACTAAATACGTGGGGCGCGTATTGGCGGATGCCATATATAGCAGTCGAGTGCGTTCGTGTTGGGTATGATAAAGAGCCACACGCTGCGCGGCCACGTTTGACTCGTTAGCAGTCGACTGTATGGTTGATGTATCGGTGTCAAGCTGCTCGCTAGCCCCTACTTCATCAATGCTCTCTTTGGTATCTGACAAAGTAAATAGCGTTAATAATGCCGCTTTATCAGGCATCTCAGCCGTATTAGCTGACACCGTTTTGCTAGCATGCACGTTATCTTGCGCATTAGCTTTATCAGATTTCTGTTCTTTTTTAGCAGTTGCAGTAGTACCTTGGTGGCTATTGGCTTCTGTACTTGGCTTTGCGGTCGGTTCAGTCATAACATACCATCAGCAGCAAAAATAAACATCGTCTCGATCCTTTTATATCACTGGTATACAGTCACATATCATGCGTCAAATATGAACGCTCACACCTCGACGACTCATTATTCCATAGTACCTGAACACAAGCGTATTGTCAGCCTTGCCTAGCCAAAATAGCGCCAGTTGACTGCCAAGTATTTTACCTAGGCAAATGCTAGATATATATCAATCAGAAAAAAGCGTTAAGGATACCTTGGTCGCCTTAACGCTTTTAATAAATGAACACTGAGGACGTTAAAGTAATAACTTATGCAAGCTTTTGTTGTTGATACTGTTTACGGTACGCTTTTGGTGAGACACCATAAACGCGTTTGAACGCCTGACTAAAAGTTGAATCTGACGCATAGCCCACCATATCACTGATACGGCTGATACTATTTTGCTGTAAGCGCAAATAACGTGCTGCCAAACGCAAGCGATAATCAATCAAATAAGTGAGCGGCGGCATCCCTACTGTATCTTTAAAGCGCTGGGCAAAGCTCGAGCGCGACATACCTGCCACCTCTGCAAGCTTATGAATGGTCCAGCTTTGACTTGGCGCTTCATGCATCGCTGCAAGCGCCTTGGTCAAAAACGGATCTTTCATGGCCTTTAGCCAATTCTCAGTCGCCTCAGGTAAGCTTTCAATATAAACGCGCAAACATTCAATCATCATGATGCTTGCCCAATGATTGATCACAGCCGTTTTACCCATGCGTTCGCGCTCAGACTCCAAGGTCAAAAGCTTGATCTCCACATCAATTACCTCAAACCGACCATCAGCCGCATCATTGAGCTCAGGCAATATCGGTGGTAACACAGATAGTAGAGGGCTAATCATCTCTTTATCGTATTTACATTCAATCAAAATCAATGAGGAATTAGGATCGCCATTGCCATCAATCTCAAGCGTGCGATCTTGACAATTGGTCAGTAATTCATCGAGGGGTTCAGCCACGTCACCATGATGATTGAGTGCATAGCTTACGTGCTTATGCGCGTTCGGGATCATAATCATATCACCAGCACGAGCTTCGCGTAGACCATTGCCAACATCTATACAAAAACCACCAGACATCACCAAGTAAAATAAAATGGTGTCTTTTCTACTCATAGAATAAGACCAATTGCCAGCACCATTCAAACGATAATACTTGGTCTCAAATAGGTGCACATTCTGTAGCAATACGCTCAATGCGTCCATCAATCAGTTCCTCAATAATACAGGGTCAATAACAACAAATCTTAAAAAGGCGGGTGTGTATCCAAAATGCTTTAAATTTTTTCGATCTAGCCAATACGATGTCTCAATCAGCAGGATGCATCAAGACCTAAGCATAATGCCCGATTTAAAACATGATGTCTATTTACTCATAAGCAGTACTAATAAATAGTAGAGTAGACACAGTCAGTTTAGGTTTTTGAAGAAAAACCTATCGCAAAATTGATATGAATAAGAAGTCAATAAATCGTTAAACAATCAAAAGTTCAGAAAGCTTTAACCGTTTAATATTATAGGATAATACAGGGAAATAGAAATCAAGCAGGCACAAAAAAACGCCAACAGTGGCGAGTGCTATTTATTCGATAAGGTTTAGTATAAAGATAGGATTTATATGCAGACAATGCAAAATAAAATGGGGCGACTGATGGGACTCGAACCCACGACAACCGAGATCACAACCCGGGGCTCTACCAACTGAGCTACAACCGCCATAACTATTGCCAAAAGAATAGGCAAGATTTGCAGGCTAAATGGCGCGCCTGGCAGGATTCGAACCTGCGACCACCTCCTTAGAAGGGAGATGCTCTATCCAGCTGAGCTACAGGCGCTCTTAGAGGACTTTTATATACTATCATTCAGTCTATAATATAACTTTTACTATATCAGAAACTAAATCATTATACATAAAAAAAAGCCTGTAAGGCTCTTAAAATAGATGGTCGGAGTGATAGGATTCGAACCTACGACCCTCTGGTCCCAAACCAGATGCGCTACCAAACTGCGCCACACTCCGAAATTCTCTATTATCACGATAGTTTGTTGAGTAACTCGTTGTTGGCAATGCCGCTAACTTGTTAATGTTCCTCGCTATCGAGGTGCACATATTAAGGGGTAAAGGCGATTGTGTCAACACCTATTTTCGATTAATTTTAAATAAATGCTAAATTCTTTCAAAAAAGGCATTCTTATAAAAATAGTCTCTTTAAAAACCTTCGTTAATTATGATTCTTATCATTAATAAAATCATTATTCCTCATTCAAATTCGCAGGCAAATCACCGTTGACCATACCTGTCAGCACATCAAACGGTATTAGCCATAAATCCGCATGGTTTGAGTGGTTACTGTTAGTACCATCGCTAATGTCACTGCTAATGTTACTTTTATTATCGCCATTGTCACGATAAATCTGCTGCTTAAGCGCCACTGGTCGTCTCTTGTCTCCTAATACAGGATATACCATCCAACCTTGCCCTGCTTGATAGGCCTGTGCATAGCTGGTCAACTGATAGGCATCGCTGGCAGTAATGGCACCAGCATGAGACAGGTATTTCCATTTGATATCGATGACGTGGCTATAGCAACCGTTTACTGTCTCTTGACTAACCGCGGTGTCACTCTGATTTTGGTTATTATCATTATCAGCCGTTTTATATATCAGCAAATCTGGTCGTATCGATACGCATGCTTGACCCTCGCTATCATTGAGCCAGACACTTTGGGTTTGATAAAAAGGACGATAATGGCTACTCACTTGCTGAAACATCGACGCGATACGCTGACTCGCCCACTGTTCAAACGCCTGATTCATATCGATTAATAGACACAATCTTGGCTGAGGTAGGTTTGGTCGAGTGGGGTCAATACCATAACCTGTCGATGCATTTGACTGCTGTAATAGCCAATAAGCTAGGTCTACCAACTGCTGTGCGGCTTGCAGTTGCTGTTTTTGTAATGGCAGGACGCTTAACTGCTGCTTTGCTTGAGTATATATTGACTCTAGCCGCTGTCGTTCCCGCTGGTTTAGCCCAAATAACGGCTGCCATGGCCGTAAGAGCGGTGTACATGTAGATCTAGGCAGTAACGGCATCAGCCATACCAATGCGCTCTTAATCAAGCGATTGGCCAACATATCTTGACTGAGCACACTACGCTCACAGACAAACTTATGCGGCTGCATGCTGTTGTGTCGTAGCTGATCTTTGATGACCAGCCGCCCTTGTAGCGATGATTGGTTATTGATCTGCGCCTGATAGTGCTGGGTTGGCTGATAACGAACCAAGCGCTGCAAAAACTGCTCTAATAGCCAGTCTGACAATGGCGGAGCCTCTACAGATAATGGCATTGACTGATCACTAAATTGACCTAGATTTTTCATGCTAGGCAGCTTACGACTTTGACGCGCATCAAGACGAGTTAAGTCAGATAACATGCCTTGTACCCAGTGACGAGTCTGAGCAATATTATTATATTGAGTGGATTGATTCAGTTTTGGCAATAGCTCAAGTGTCATACCACTAGGCAAAAGGATAATTCCTATATGATGCCCAACCTTGAGTTGCCACTGTCCTTGTTTACGCTTGATGGTAAACACGGCAAATTCTTGCGCCATTAGCCAATGAAAGTCAGAGACATGCGCGAAATCGTACGCTGTGAGGCGTTGATGTTCAAATACCGTGATAACATTTGCTACGAGAGCCTTACTGTTAGGCATGCGAGCATAAAAACTGTCTGCATTAATATTATCTGCATTAATATAGTTTCCTTGCGCATAGTATTGATTATGAGTTCTCACTAAACAGCCACCTTACTCGTACAAACGCTGATAGGTAGCGGGCTTGCCAAACTCACCAGTCTTAGCAATAAGGTCAGGATTCATCATATAGCCACCTACGTTCATCGATTGACCAAGAAAGGCGCCTTGTTCTGCAAACATTTGATGTTGCGTCGTTGCATGGTTCTTACTCATCGGATCATACAAATCATTATTTATCATTGTTTGGCTGTCGTGGATGAACTGGGTGCTTAGCGGTTGCTGCTCATCTCTAAAAATATACTGCAATATAACCACTTGACCGCCCGCAGCTTGCGCCAACTGCGGAATGATCTGTTCGACCAACACCGTTTGTAATTGATCTAAATCATCGACTGAAAATAAAAAAGCATGCCCCAACTGCGCCTCGGCTCCTAGCGTCTGTGTGATACGCATGTTTAAGCCTGTTAGCAATTTGCTTAAATCTACCGTTTCTGCTTGTGCACGATCAGTCGCGCTAGCGATATCACCAATTATCGGTAATAATTCAGGCTGCGGTGGACAATCAATAAAGCGAAAACGTCGACGTAATGCCATATCAAGCGGCGCAAGTGAATGATCTTGGGTATTCATAGTGGCATAGATATCAATATTGGCAGGCACACTAAACGCACGCCCAGAATACGCCAAATGAATCGTCATCGCATTTGGTTTGCCAGCGCGCTTGTCTGGCTCAATCAAACTGAGCAGCTCGCCAAAGACTCGTGATACGTTGGCACGGTTAATCTCATCAATCAACATCGCGTAACGATGCTGAGAGTCACGCGCGGCACGCTGACATAGCTTTAAAAACGCTCCATCTTGAACGGCGTAGCTCATCTGGGTATTACTCGAGTGACTGTTATTTGCGTGGATAGAGCCGCTCATAACAGGACGAATACCTTCGACAAACTCTTCATAACCGTAAGCCTGATGAAAGCTCACCATACTAAAACGCTGCTGACCAGAGTTTTGGTTTTGATTGGACTGGTTATCATGCTGTGCCTGCTGAAACTCCGCCAATTGCTGTGACAACTCTGTTAGCAACACCATACTCTCAGGCAGTAAATACCATGCGCCGCTGTTATCTTTATCAAAATACGCTTGGCTGGCACGGTTTTTATAACTCACTGTATCTGACGTCGTAGGACTGTGCATTTGCAATACAGACCAAGCGGTATTGCTTAGGTTTTTCTCTCGATCGTTTTGCAGTGCTTTTGTAGCAAAGAATATATGATTAACCAATTCAGGTACTTTTACCAAATCTTGCTTTTTTGACTGAAAATCTAAGAATATCAAGCATACAACATCACGCCAGCTTAGGCTTTGCAACAGCTGCCCAAGTAGCGCTTCATTATCTGTCTCAGGCAGACAATCAGTATATTGCTTCGCGATTTGGAGCAATCGATAGGTTTTGCCAGTACCCGCGACGCCAGTATAAATAATATTGGTCGGCTCGTGAGTAGACATATCAGACATAGCATCATCCAGTATTGAAAATTTATGAAATAAGACGTACCAACATCACGCTATTATAGCGCGGTGGTCTCGTAAGAGATTGTCTACTAAGCAGATCCGTGCATCATCATTGAGCGATTTTAATTATTTAAAACTATTTCCTAGCAACACAATATAGATGACTGCTGTTTTATAAGCGCAGCAGTTCATGCTAATAATAGTAGGAAAGCAGCGGTTAATGTACCATAGTGTTTGTAATGGCCTTGCTAACACTTACTGTTTGCCACTATCAAAAACAACATTCGATTTATCTACGTTAAGGAAATTTGTATGTCAGGATTATTAAAAAAACTGCCCGTCAAACTGACCAATAAAAAACCAGCCAAAGTCTCTGACAGCACAAGATCATCCATCGAAAAACCCAGCAGCACGCTAAAACCAATCAGTAACCAATTTACCAAACTATTATCCGTGACCAAATATCTACCTGCCAGTGCACGCTCAAGTATTCTCTCAAAAGCCTTTGGCAAAGTTGTACCCTACGTAGGGACAACAGGCGTTTACTATGAAATGGTTGAGCCCAATCAAGTCATCGTCAGTCTAAACAATGTCAAAGGGGTACAGAACCATATTGGTTCAATCCATGCGGTAGCCATTACTTTACTAGCTGAAACGGCAACAGGCTTCATTCTGGGGTTAAACTTACCCTCTGATCGCGTACTACTGATTAAATCTTATTCCGTTAATTTTTATCGCCCGATCAAAAAAGGTCAAATTGCAGCCGTAGCCAGCCTATCTGATGAGCAGCGCTTGCAGATTTTAAATACGCCAAAAGGTGAAATGGTTATCCCTTGCGTCATTGATGACCGTGAATCTGATAGTGACCGCGACCCGATTGTAGTGGAGATGACTTGGGCTTGGATTCCAAAATCTGAACTAGAGGCGCGCCGCCAAGGCAAAGCACATGAAAATGCCTCAGAAAATAATACGGATACTACAGTAGATAACGAGCAAGACGACGCACTCTCTGCAGATGACGAGACTATTAATAACAAATAATCGATTAAACCGACATAACATTTGCTATCTGCATTTTGTGGCGCATCTAGCATGTTTATGATCCATCAACTTAATAAGGAGACAAGGATGTCCAAACTTAGCACCTATTTATCTATCGTACCACTGGTTGCTATGTGCTCATTAGGCTTGGCTGTTGGTGCTAACGCCAATCCGGCGACAGCTCCTGCCGCTAATATTAAATCTAGCCCAACTTTTTTGGGTGATGGCGGTCCCTACCCTTTCTCAGAAGCCGTACGTGTTGGCAATACATTATATATGTCGGGACAAATTGGTATTAAAGACGGCAAGTTGGTCAAAGGCGGTATCGACGCTGAAACCAAGCAAACATTAGATAATATCCAGAACACGCTATCCAAATACGGTTATCAAAAATCCGACCTGATCAAATGCACAGCTATGCTGGCAGATATGGACGACTTCGATGATTTTAACAAAGTCTATAAGGCAGAACTGTCTAGACCTTATCCTGCACGCTCAGCGTTTGGCGTATCGGAGTTGGCCGCAGGAGCGAGCGTTGAGATTGAATGCATCGCTGCCAAGTAATAGCAGTTGAAAACGTTACCCCGTTAATTTCAGAAAAAAGACCAGATAACTGACTATTTCGCTCAGTTATCTTTTTCTATTTTTCAGACCTTGCTCTCCAAATACTGTTCTCCAAATACCGTTTCTCATCATTTATAGCTAAGCATTTATACCAGTATCGTATCATCCGTTAAGGCGCTTTCTTTCGTCACTCGCAGTACCTCTTCTAGCGTCGTTCGCCCTTCCATCACTTTACGTAGACCATCCGCGCGAATCGATGGTGTCTGCTGGCGAGCATACGCTTCTAACTCATACTCAGCGGTATTACTATGAATCATACGGCGCAGCGTATCATCAACTGGTACGACCTCATATATCGCCGTACGTCCTTTAAATCCTGACTGATTGCATTTATCGCAGCCTACTGGCTTGGGTAGACGAATCGCCTTACTTGCTGCATTTTCAATATCGCTGTCCAATACTTTCTCAATACCAATTTCGGTAAAAAGCTTGGCTTGTTCGGTGTCCGCTGCCTGCCAGCCATGACAATGTGAGCATAAAGTACGCACCAAGCGCTGTGCCACCACGCCGATCAGTGACGACGATAATAAAAATGGCTCAACACCCATATCTTGCAATCGAGTGACCGCGCCAATCGCGGTGTTGGTATGCAGCGTTGATAAAACCAAATGCCCTGTCAAAGACGCCTGTACAGCGATCTCTGCCGTCTCTAAATCGCGAATCTCACCCACCATCACCACATCTGGATCTTGACGCAACATCGCACGCAGACTTTTGGCAAAGGTCATATCCACCTTATTATTAACCTGTGTCTGTCCGATACCGTCGAGCTGGAACTCAATCGGATCTTCGGCGGTCAAGATATTGCGCGTTTGGTCATTCAAATCAGTCAATGCCGAATATAGCGTGGTGGTCTTACCTGACCCCGTCGGCCCTGTGACCAAAATAATCCCATGCGGACGATGAATCAAGCGCTTCAGCTCAGTATAGTCATTATCAGACAGCCCCAAATACGTCATGTTAAGACGTCCCGCTTGCTTGTCTAGTAGACGCATCACCACGCGCTCGCCAAAGCTCGACGGTAGTGTCGATACACGCACATCGACTTCTCGCCCTGCCAGTCGTAAGCTAATACGCCCATCTTGCGGTACACGCTTTTCTGCGATATCCAGCTTGGCCATGACTTTGATACGTGATACCAGTAATGGCGCGAGTTGACGCTTTGGCGTGATAATTTCTTTGAGCTCACCGTCGACACGAAAGCGAACCACCAAGCGTTTTTCAAAAGTTTCGATATGAATATCTGAGGCATTTAGGCGAATGGCTTCTGACAACAGTGCATTAATCAGACGAATAATGGGCGCATCATCTTGCTGATCCATCAAGTCTTCAGTCTCAGGGACGCTATCTGCTAAGCTATCAAGATCCGGATGATCCTCAAGACCAGCAGCGATATGCTGCGACTCTCCGGTATTACCAGCGTAAGCCGCGTTCATACGTTTTTCAAAATCATCCGAGCTGACACTTTCGTAAGTTGGTACGCCGCGACTACCTTGCTGCTGTAAAAACCGCACCGCTTCATTGATTGCGGATAATGGGGTGGCTTTCGTCAATACCAAAGTTGGCGGCAACTCAGGATCAATGGCGAGTATGGCCAAAATCTGATGGCGTTTCGCAAAGCTGTACGGCAACTGCATCATAAAGACAACCTGATAAATAGAGATAGTGTCAAATAGACAATCACACCAAAGCACTGTAAATACACTGAGCTTGACTGACCAAGCCCAAAAAGATTGCAAGTAAGATTGCATGAGTTTGTTATAATAACATTTTGTTTTAGACGCGTATTATTTTATGTGGTCGGCGTTTTTTATGTATCGCCACTCGCCTATTTTTACGGTATATATAGCCAACTTATCATGCGATTTTTTATTTTGCTAACAGTGCGCTATTATTGTCTACTGCACTTTTTTAATATTACTTAGAAATCTCGTTATATTTTTTCTGTCCACCTTGCCCGCTCGCCATTAGGATTTTTAGTTATGTCAGAGACCGTTAGCACTGCTACTCACCCGACACCACTTTTGCAAGATACTTTTACCGTTGGTAGTCGTACCTTTTCCTCTCGCCTGCTGGTCGGTACGGGCAAATATAAAGACATGAGCGAGACTGGAGAAGCCATTGCCGCTTCGGCAGCAGAAATCGTGACCGTCGCTATTCGCCGTACCAATATCGGACAAAACAGTGATGAGCCAAACTTGCTCGATGTCATCTGTCCTGACAAATACACGATTTTGCCGAACACGGCTGGCTGCTTCGATGCCGAAACTGCCATTCGTACGTGCAAACTTGCGCGCGAGTTATTGGACGGGCACAATCTGGTTAAGCTTGAAGTATTGGGCGATGAAAAAACCCTTTATCCTAATATCACTGAGACCTTAAAAGCGGCTCAAGTACTGGTCGATGATGGCTTTGAAGTCATGGTCTATAGCTCAGATGATCCTATCGTCGCCCAAGAGTTAGAGAGCATGGGCTGCGTCGCTATTATGCCACTTGGTAGCTTGATTGGTTCTGGGCTTGGTTTGCTTAATCGCCATACCCTCAGCCTCATCATCGAAAACGCCAAAGTGCCCGTATTGGTTGACGCGGGTGTCGGTACTGCCTCTGATGCTGCAATTGCCATGGAGCTTGGCTGTGATGGCGTTCTGATGAATTCAGCAATTGCCCATGCACAAAATCCTGTGATGATGGCACATGCCATGAAACATGCCGTATGGGCAGGCCGCGCCGCATTTTTGGCAGGTCGTATGCCAATGCGTAAGATGGCAACTGCTAGCTCACCGCAGACGGGCTATTTTTTCCAGTAAGCGCTTGCTCGAGTCACCCCTAACAAAAAACCGATTATAAAATAATAAGACGGAAATCTGGTTGGGTCAGCACGCCGTCAGCTATCATTTTTATTCATTATCGTTTATTCATTCTCGTCATAAAAGGATTTATTATGCGACTTCTCACAGCAGTCGACCAGTTGTTCTTACTTCTTGAGTCGCGTAAACAACCAATGCACGTTGGGGGATTATTTTTATTTGAATTACCCGAGGGTGCTGATAGCGACTTTGTTTATCAGCTGGTAAAACAAATGCAAGAGTCCGATGTACCGCCGAGCTTTCCGTTCAATCAGGTGCTAGAGCATTTGGTGTTTTGGAAAAAAGACAAAGATTTTGATGTAGAGCATCATTTACATCATTTGGCGCTACCGAGTCCTGGGCGTATTCGTGAGCTGTTGATGTACGTGTCAAGAGAACACGGTCGACTGCTGGATCGTGCGATGCCTCTCTGGGAATGTCACGTCATAGAAGGAATTGAGCCGGAAGTAGAAGGTGGGCCTGAACGTTTTGCTTGGTATTTTAAGATTCATCACTCGCTCGTTGATGGTATCGCTGCCATGCGTTTGGTAAAAAAATCCTTATCACAATCCCCTACCGAACCCGTCTCGCTACCAGTATGGTCACTGATGGCGCGTCACCGTAATCAAATGAATGCTATTTTGCCTGCCGAAAGATCTATCAGGCGCATCATGAAAGAGCAAATATCTACCATCAAACCGGTATTTACAGAACTGATAGACAATCTGAAAAACTATGGTGATGAAGGCTATGTCGGTACGTTTGACGCGCCGATGAGTATTTTGAACAGGCGCATTTCCGCATCGCGTCGTATCTCGGCGCAGTCTTATGACATACAGCGCTTTAATAAAATTGCCGAAAGATTAAAAATCAGTAGAAACGATGTGGTATTAGCCGTCTGTGCTGGCGCTATTCGTCGTTATTTGATCTCAATGGATGCGCTACCCAGCAAGCCGCTGATTGCGTTTGTACCGATGTCACTGCGTACTGATGATAGTATATCGGGCAATCAGCTATCATTTGTACTAGCGAATTTGGGCACACATTTAGACAACCCATTACGCAGGATAGAGCTTATCCATCGCAGTATGAATAATGGCAAACGTCGCTTTCGCCGCATGAATCAAGCGCAAGTCATTAATTACAGCGTCATCGCCTATGCATGGCAAGGTATCAACTTGGCGACTGGCGTATTTCCAAAAAAGCAAGCCTTTAACCTCATTATTTCTCACGTTCCTGGTTCTGAGAAGCCGCTATATTGGAATGGTGCACGCTTACAATCACTGTATCCCGCTTCTATCGTATTCAACGGTCAAGCCATGAATATTACTTTGGCCAGTTATTTAGATAGAATTGAGTTTGGCATCACTGCTTGCAGTAAAGCATTACCGCGTGTCCAAGACATGCTCATGCTGATAGAAGAAGAGCTACAGTTGTTAGAAACTGTCAGTCAAGAGTTGGCGTTTGAAGGTATCACCGTTGAAGATAAACCTGTTAAAAAAACAAAAAAGCTGGCTCCTTAACGGAACCAGCTTTTTAATATTTGACTCGCTCAGCGTTTAAGCCTGCTTATTTTATAATTAGATCACATCGCCCCAAATTGGCACGACGGTTTGCATCAATGGCTTGAGCAGTTTGACGTTACAAGCAAAGATAGAGCCTGAGGTCATAGAGTTGTGCGCGCCCGTGTGATCAACAACAACGCCGCGCGCTTCGGTGACGATAAGCTCACCTGCTGCGATGTCCCAAGGCTTAATCGACATCTCAAAATAGCCATCAAAGCGTCCAGCAGCAACATAACACAAATCAAGCGCCGCTGAACCCAGACGACGTACCTGACCACCAGCTTCAGAGATCTTTTGTAAGCTCTCAAAGTGCTGCTTGGCATAAGAGATCACTTCGCCATTACGCTTACGCTCAAGCGGATGACCTGTGGTAAAAAACCCACCATCGATGGTTTTGCGTTCGCTGACGTTGATACGGCGTTGGTTCAAACGTGCGCCTTTACCGCGGCTAGCAGAGAACATCTCATCACGGATTGGATCATAAATCACACCATGCTGCGTCACGCCTTTATGCTGTACAGCGATAGATACGCAGAACTGCGGTACACCATGAACGAAGTTCTTAGTACCGTCTAGCGGATCGATGATCCAGCACCAGTCAGCGTCTTCGCCGCGACCTTCTTGCATACCAAATTCTTCACCCAAAAACGAATGATTCGGATAGCTGGCTTTTAGGGTTTCAATCGTGAGCTCTTCGCTAAAGCGATCGATGCGCGTCACCAGACCATCAAGTCCTTTAGACTCGATATCTAACTCGATTTTGTGACGGTTTTGATGCGCATATAAAATCTCTTTACCAACTTTTTCAGCAGTACGCGCTGCGATGACGACCATGGGTTCCATAAATAACCTATTTGCTTGATGAATGAATATAAAAAATAAAACCAACTCTGTGCCCACAACATGCCAAACAGCCGCCGCATCACACCACATCTATGCGATTAAACACCTGCCTGTTATCCATGATAATTGATAACAGGCAACCGCATTATACTAAAATTGTTCGATAAAAACGAAAAAACCGTCACGCTGACCAAGCCAGTATTTTGGTGGTCATACAAACTGCGCAAGTTGTAAAAAAGTCAGCACCTACGGCTAGCAGGCGTTTGCTCTGTTTAAAGAGCGAGTATCTGTTTACAGTAATAGCTTTTAAAACAATAATTTGTAAATAATACTGCAAATCTAAAAAGTAAAATTTACGACAACAGTTGCTTAAGCTGCTTAATAACACCTGCAATATCTAAACCACAATCCGCCCACTGCTCTGCCTGTGAGCCATGCGCGATAAAGCGATCAGGAATACCTATGTTGCCAACAGCTGGACGCTGACGTTTAAAAGCAGCCGATTCATTGAGCAAGTATTCATTCACTGCGCTACCCGCGCCACCCATAATCATATGCTCTTCTAAGGTTGCGATATGCGTCACCCCTTGCGCCAGTAAACTCTCAAGCATAGCTGTATCTAGCGGTTTTACCCAGCGCATATTGACCACATGTACCTGACACTCTAACGCTGTATCATCACTGGTTAAGCTCTCGGCCGCTTGCTGAGCAGTCGCAACCATCGTACCAAAAGCCAATATCGCTAGCTTATAAGGCGCATCATTGCTGCCCAATACTGACTCAATAACGGCTTCACCGATTGTATAATTCTGTGCTGGCTGCTCGATAGCTGCGCCTGTACCGGTACCACGCGGATAACGAACTGCCGTACATCCCTGATACTCATAGCAAGTATTGAGCAGATGGTAGCATTCATTCTCATCTTTTGGCGCAGCAATCACTATATTCGGGATACAACGTAAAAAGCTAAAATCAAACACGCCTGCATGCGTGGCACCATCTTCACCAACGAGGCCTGCACGGTCAATTGCAAACATGACATCGAGATTCTGTAGCGCCACGTCATGAATCAGCTGATCGTATCCGCGCTGTAAGAACGTCGAGTAAATCGCCACAATAGGTTTGACACCTTGCGTTGCCATACCGGCCGCTAGCGTGACCGCATGTTGTTCGGCAATAGCCACATCAAAAAAGCGTGTTGGAAAATGACGAGCAAAGTCAATCATGCCCGAGCCTTCTTCCATAGCAGGAGTGATCGCGAGCAACTTATCGTCTTCGGCCGCTTTATCGCATAAGAAATTACCAAATACTTGCGAGTATTTTAGCGCAGGTTTTGTGTTTTGCTTTAATGCTTCTGCAGATTTGCTCTGAGACTCATTATGAATCTCTGCTGTTAGCTTACTAATCGCGTGATAGCCGACCGGATCTAGTTCTGCTGGTGCAAAGCCTTTGCCTTTGGTGGTATAGATATGTACCAAAACAGGCCCTTTGACTTGCTTGGCAATTGACAACACACGTAGTAGCTCAGGGATATTGTGCCCATCAAACGGACCAAAATAGGTAAAGCCAATCGCTTTGAATAAGTTATCTTCTAATTGCGGTACATCACGCATCTCTTTGTGACGTTTGCGGCGATCAAATGCTTGCATATCAGGACGCTGGCAAAGCACAGGCTCACCTGACTCAGAGATATCGACTTGGTAGCCCGACTCCCAAAGCATCGCTAAATGCCGCGAAAAACCACCGATAGAACAAGAAATCGACATATCGTTGTCGTTCAAAATGACTAGTAGATCGGCATCTTGTTGGACTGCATCGTTCATGGCCTCAAAAGCCATACCACCAGTCATCGCACCATCACCAATGATACAAGCAACCGTTTGCGCGAGGCCTTGATAGCGCAGCGCCAAGCTCATGCCCAAACCGGCTGAGATAGAGGTTGATGAATGCCCAACGCCAAATGTATCGTAGATAGACTCTGCACGCTCTGGGAATGCAGTCAGACCATCTTTTGATCTGATCGTTGCCAGCTGCTCACGGCGACCTGTCAGGACTTTGTGTGCATAGGCCTGATGACCCACATCCCACACTATCTGATCCTGCGGAGCATCAAGTAGATAATGCAATACAATCGTCAGCTCAATCACACCCAAATTGGCGCCAAAATGCCCACCGCTTTGTCCTGCTGAATACAACAAAAAAAGACGCAGTTCATCAGCCAGCGTAATCAGCTGAGTGGTTGAAAGCGTATTCATATCAGAAGGTGTGTTAATGGCATCAAGCAATGGCGTATGCGGACGCACGCGAGGAATCACAGTATAAGTCTGCTGTAAGCTCGATAGCTGGGCGGCAGAATCAGATACTGATGCAGATGAGGACTGAGACTTTGGGGAATGAAGTGACTGCTGCATAAACCGTACGATACCTACCAATCTGCTGACAAGACGTGTCTCCAATATAGCAATAGCTACAATTGAGAGACGTCAATAATATCTACATCATTATTGATGTAATCGACCATATAATTATTCATGCAACTTTACGTGTATATAGCTGCGCTACGTATCATATGAACACGCTACCACAGTAGATCGTGCCTCAAAACTACGTGCTTTAATACCAAGGACTATTATTATGCCCTATTATTTTGCATCAATATCGGATGTTAGTGACGACATAGTAATGTAAGGATAAAGACTTGTCACTGTATCCACCAAAATAGTATGGCATAATAGCATTTTTTTTTAATTGTCGCTTTAATCATCGTGCGTCGTCTGTGAACTTTGTGTGTTTTTATAATAAATACAATAAGCACGCGTTCTTTATGAAAGGGTTATACTGCTATCATCTTGGCCTTATCGTTCAGGCTAGAATGTTATTGCGGGTTTAATAGTATTATCACAAACCCTTCACCGCCACGACTTTAGGCTTATGCAGGACAGTAATGTCATATCAATTTATCACTAGTGCCAAACTACCCACTCGTCATGGCGAGTTTGATATTCATATCTTTGAAAACGACGAAGGCCAAGAGCATGTCATGCTGACCGTCGGTCTGTCTGTGGTCGATCAAACGACAGCACCTAGCTCAGATGACACGTCGTCGCAAAGACCAATTCCGCTGGTTCGGATTCATTCTGAGTGCCTAACAGGCGATGCGTTTAGCTCATTAAAGTGTGACTGCGGACCACAGCTCAATACTGCCATGCAAGCCATCCAAGAGTCAGGTTGCGGTGCGATTTTGTATTTGCGTCAAGAAGGTCGCGGTATCGGTCTGACCAACAAGATTCGCGCTTATGCCCTCCAAGATCAGGGACACGACACGCTGGATGCCAATCTCATGTTAGGCTTGCCTGCTGATGCGCGTATCTATGATATGTGTGGTCCGATGCTTGCCCATATCGGTGTCAACGCTGTCAGACTCATCACTAACAATCCAAACAAAGTTGCTTATTTGACTGAGCATGGTATTGACGTTGTCGAACGGGTGCCATTGTTGGTCGGTGTCAACGATATGAACGCTGAATATCTAGCAACCAAACGCGATCGTATGGGGCACATGCTCGATAAAGATTTTAATACAGCCATACACCTAAATAAATAGATGTCTTATGAGTATTTCAAATATAGATAACCAAGCAGACCTATCAACCGTAGCGTCAGAGACCACGCCAACCAATCAAGACATCCTGCGCGTACGGGCGTTTTTGGTGGACCTGCAGGCTCGTATCTGCGACGCCTTAGAGGCACAAGAACGCGATGGCGGCGGCAATGCAACTTTCGTCCCTGACGATTGGGAGCGCAAAGAGGGTGGCGGCGGTTGTTCGTGCGTATTGACAGATGGCACGGTCATCGAAAAAGCAGGCGTGATGTTCAGTCATATCCATGTCCACAATTTGCCTGCTTCTGCCACTGCACGCCACCCCAATATCGCTGGTCGCAAAGCGCAAGCCATGGGCGTGTCCTTAGTGGTACATCCCAAAAACCCAAATGTCCCAACCAGCCACGCCAACGTACGTTTGTTCGTGGCAGAAGCAGAAGGCGAAGCGCCGATTTGGTGGTTTGGTGGTGGTTTTGATTTGACACCTTTTTACCCCGTACTCGCTGATTGTATACACTGGCATCAGGTCTGTCATGATCTATGCGCGCCTTTCGGTGACCATATTTATGCTGATTTCAAACAGTGGTGCGATGAGTATTTTCATCTGCGTCACCGCGATGAGCAGCGTGGTATCGGTGGTTTGTTTTATGACGACGTCAGTACGGAGAGTCGCGGTTGGGATTTTGAGACGTGTTTTGACTTTATGAAAGCCGTTGGCAATGGTTACCTTGACGGTATCATGCCGATTTTTGAGCAGCGTAAAGATATGCCTTATACCGAAGCACAGCGTGAGTTTCAGCTCTATCGCCGTGGCCGTTATGTAGAGTACAATCTGGTCTACGATCGTGGCACATTATTTGGTCTACAAAGTAACGGCCGTATCGAGTCGATCTTAGTCAGTATGCCACCTCTTGCCAGCTGGCATTATCGGTTTGAGCCGGCTGAGGGCACACCTGAGTTTGAGTTGACTGATTATTATCTCAAGCCGCGTGATTGGTTGGCTCTCTAAGCTTTTTTAAAGCTCAAGAATGTTAGGTTTGAGAGTGTAGGTCAGCGATTATCGTTGGCCTTTTTTATATCTAACAAACGATTTGCTAAAGGGGTTTTATATCATCCGATGATTACGAGGATATAACATTATATTGCTCCCATTCTGCCGATAAACGCTACAATAGTAGAGACTCTTTCGCAGCCACTGTGCGCAAAAGAATCTTAAGAAATATTTTTATAATAATATTTGAGGTAAGGCGAGCGTGATAGCGATGCCTACTATTAGCCACGTTTAAAGGAGTAAGTCATATGGCACAGGTTTATACCAAAAAATCTTTGAAATCTTTTTTTAGCATCACCTTAATGGCAGCGGCGCTGGGTTTGACAGCGTGTAGCGGTGCAGGCGACGATCCTGATATCAAAGCGCGCCAAGACAGCATGAAAAGCTGGGGCGATGCGATGGGCGTCATGGGTGATATGGTCAAAGCCCCTGATACCTTTGATGCGGCGGTTTTCAAAGAGCAGGCATCATTCTTGGCAGAAGATGCGGCAAACCCTTGGAGTCACTTTGAAAACCAAGAAGCCATGGGCAACGCGACTGAAGCCGTATGGTCAAATGCTGATGGTTTCAGTGCTGAAGCGGACAACTTTCAAAAAGTGACGGCTGAGCTAAATGCTGCTGCACAGTCGGCTACTAGTGTCGAAGACGTCCAGGCTGCCTTTGGTGAAGTGGGTGCAAGTTGTAAATCGTGCCATACCGAATTTAGAGCAAAGAATGACTAACTTTTTGTACTGGCCTAGTATAATCAATCCTAAATAAAACAGATACATTATATATCAAGGTGGAACTGGTCTAAATTTTCCTTACGTGCTGTGCCTACGCAGACAGAGGCTGCGAAAAATTTATCCCAGTCCCACTGTATCGTTTTTATACTGAATTCACTATAGTTTGTAGAAAGACAAAAAAACCGCCATATCATTGAATATGGCGGTTTTTTATTGCTCAAAAAACATTACGTGAAGACAGCTCTTTGAAATAACGCTCTAAGCAAATTGCTCTGTCTCTGCTTTTTTGGCATTATCATCATCATTAACGTCCTCATCTTGCTGCTTATTTATCTGCTTAACGATAGACTTCACCGAAGGATCGCTTAGATCTATCGTACGTATTGGGAATGGAATATTGATATCTGCTGCATCCAGCGCTTTTTTGACTTCTACGATGACTTGATGAATAGAAGCGACTTTATTAGCCTGAGTGCCGTTATCAATAAACCAACGTACTGTCAGATCCATAGAAGAGCCGCCAAACCCTGTCGCAATAACACTTGGCGTCGCTTTTCTCGATACGCTTTCAACTTTATCCAAAGCTTGTAGAATCTCAGCCTTTGCTGTTTCGATATCGTCTTCATAACCAATGCCCACCGCCACTTGTAAGCGGCGCTGTTTGTAGGCGGTATTGACGGTTAATGCCGAGGTATATAGCTCCGAGTTTGGAATAACCACTTGCCTACCATCATAAGTCTTGATGGTCGTTGCACGGATTTTGATATCTTCTACCGTTCCTTCGTAGTCCCCTGAGACGATTTGATCGCCAATACGAAACGGTTCTGAAATCAGCAACAAAATACCAGAGAGTAGGTTTTGAAAAATATCTTTAAAAGCAAAACCAATCGCAACCGAACCAATACCCAGCGCACCGATTAATTTGGCTGGTGTAAATCCTGGAATAGCGACAACCATGGCGATCATAAAGCCAATAAACAGAATAAGTGCCCCGCCTATGCGCTGAAACACCTTCACCAAGTTTTGATGACGCACGCGCGCGCCTAAGGTTTTATGCACGACTTTTTTGAAAATAATCGACAACAGCCAAAAAATCCCCAACACAATGAGCGCCGCTATAAAATATGGAATGCGCTCGATAAAGCCACTTGCCAAGTCTTGCGTGGTATAGACCACTTGTTGATAGACGGTCACACCATCGGTTAGCGTGTTCGATAGGCGGCTCACGTCAGGGGTGGGCATAAAAGGTTGCTCCTATTGCTGTCTTAGCGCGTGTTTAAGGGGATAAATAAATGAACATCTCACTACTGTTTTGCCAGTTATGACATCAAATCAGCTTGTACGATTTCAATCCAGTAGCCATCAACATCCTTGATAAAGGCAATGTTTTTCATGCTGCCGTCTTCTGGACGTTTTTTGAACTCAACATCGTTCTTATCAAACCAAGCGATGGCTTCATCCAAGTTCGGTACATTAAAACAAATGTGTCCAAAGCCTTGAGGGTCTTGGTTGCCATCATGATAGCTAAAGTCAGCTTTTGTCTCGGTGCCGTAATTATGGGTCAGCTCCAAAATACCGCGCTGACGGAAAGCAAAAATTTCTAAATCATCACCAGCTGGCAAGTTGTCGCGCTCGCTCTCAGTTAGCTTTGCCAAGAAATACAGATCAAACTCCATATCAGGGAATTTTTTGACCGCCAGCAACGTCATACCCAACACGCCAGTATAAAACGCCAATGATTTTGCAGGATCTTTGACGCGGAGCATGGTGTGGTTAAACGTAAAACCTGTCGTTTGCGTAGAGATTGACTGGACGCCATCTGTACTGATACTGCTCGCAGGCTGTGCGATGGTCGCATTATTATCGTTAGTAGACATAGTTATCCTAAGGTTATTCAAAAAAGAGTGTTATAAATAAGCGAATCACGACTGTCATGATTCACTGCTGTCTCTCATCATAATAAAAATTGGCAAAATAATTGATAGGGTTTTGTAAGAATATGAACAAAGTATGTTCATGTTTAGATATATATTAGCTGTCTAAGAACCTCACCTTACCTGTCTCTAGGTCATACTCAGCGCCCACAACAAGCAGTTGACCACTATTGGTCAAGTCCTCTAGTGCCCGCGAACCATGTCTGAGCTGACTCACTGACATACGCACATTGGCACGGATAGAGCGATCAACCAACTCATCGGCATCGACGTCTTGACCATTGGCCGTTGCCAGCTCATGCAAGTTATAGACACTTGGGCGAATGCGATCAACGATCGATTGCAAATTAGGAGAATAGTTCTGATCAGGATTGATCAAGGTCTCAACGCAGGCCGTGACCGCGCCGCATTTTGAGTGTCCAAGGACTACCACCAACTGTGTGCCAAAGGCTTCGGCGGCAAACTCGATTGAGCCAATCTGTGATGGCGCCACCACATTGCCGGCCACACGTATGACAAACAAATCCCCCAAGCCTTGATCAAAGACAATCTCAACAGGTACTCGTGCATCCGAGCAGCCCAAAATAATCGCCAATGGATTTTGATCCTTGACCAATTCTGGGCGACGCTGCATATATTCATCGGTACTGGTGAGACTATCCACGTAACGGGCATTACCTTCTTTTAAAAGCTCAAGGGCTTCTTGACCTGTTGTTGGACGTATATCAGTAGGCATGAGAGATCCTTTATTATCAATAATATGAGAGTTATAAACGGCTTTATATACTTGTATGCAAACATAAATGGGCAGATGACTATTGACTATTCACACTCACCCATCAGATGCCTTATGTTTGTCAGCCATATCGTGATTGTATAGGAATAGACGCCAAAAAACGGTAAAAAATTTTGTTTAAATGTCGTTATACACCAACCTACAACTGTAAAAATATAGCCGTATCTAGCGCTGCTATGACGGTACGACTCGCGTAACTTATAACGAACTTGCACTGATTTATATCACGGGTTTGTTATAATACGCAGCAATCAGACAGCTATCAGGCAGCAATCAAATCGTGCTTACGCTCTTGCCAGTTTTTTGATGACATCGAGATACCTTGATGGCTGCATTGATTTACTGCTCTGATCTATTGGACGCTTAGGAACAGATATTATGACCGACCCATCGCCAAGCACGCACAAAACCTCTGCGTCACCTCAAAATGACAAGACGTTGCTGCAATTAAATGGTATCAAAAAAACCTACGATCAAACCGAGGTTCTAAAAGACATCAACCTTGATATCAAGCATGGCGAGTTTTTGACCCTGCTTGGGCCCTCAGGCTGTGGTAAGACAACCTTGCTGCGCTTGATTGCAGGTTTTGAGCAACCCAATGCGGGGACAATCTATCTAGATGGCGTACAGATGGCAGGCTTATCCGCTGATAAACGTCCGGTCAATACCGTCTTTCAGCAGTACGCGTTGTTTCCACATATGAGCGTCGCCCAAAATGTCGCGTATGGATTAAAGCTAAAAAAAGTGCCAAAAGCTGAGATTCAAGCTCGCGTCAGCGAGATGCTGGCCATGGTGCAGTTGGAGCATTTGGCCAATCGCAAACCGCAGGATTTATCTGGTGGGCAGCAGCAGCGCGTGGCGATCGCCCGCGCGGTGATCAATCGCCCCAAGCTCCTCCTGCTCGATGAACCACTATCCGCGCTTGATCACAAACTGCGTTTGCAAATGCAGTCTGAGCTCAAGCGTCTGCAACGTGAGCTTGGCATTACCTTTGTATTTGTCACGCATGATCAAGAAGAAGCGCTGTCGATGTCAGACCGCATTGCCGTGATGAAAGACGGCATGTTCCAGCAAATCGGCACGCCTATTGAGATTTATGAGACTCCTGCCAACTTGTTTACTGCCAAGTTTATCGGCGAGACCAATCTGTTTAGAGCTGAGGTCAAGGGTGTCTATCCAGACCTTCCAGATCGTGATGGCAACGTGACCAATGGACGCATCGAAGTTGAAGTCTGTGAGGCTCAAGCGCAAGAAGGGCCAACAACGCTACGTAACTTGCGTCGACCCAATTTTGCCAATGATGTGCAAGTGGGCGACATCGTTAATTTACTACTTCGTCCCGAAGATCTACGAATATATGATCCAAAAGATAACGAGCATAGCGGACTATTGGGACGGGTTATCGAGAGTAATTATAAAGGCAGTACGTTAGACTCGATTATTGAATTGGCAAATGGCCATATCATTAAGGCCTCTGAGTTTTTTGATGAAGATGACCCAAGCTTTGATTACAAACTAAATGAAGGCGTCAAGGTCTCATGGGTTGATGGCTGGGAGTGGGTATTGCCAGAAGACGCTGACCATACAAACAAGGCGACTGCACAAAAGGATGGTAGCTGATGGCCCGCAACCACTTAGGCAGCAAAAGTCCGTTTCGTACGGCAACGCTCTGGCTGATCTGGGGTTGGCTACTGATATTTGCGCTATTACCAAACATATTGGTCATCGCGGTCAGTTTTTTAACCCGAGATAGCAGCGCCTTTATTAGCTTACCTGTCAATATTGACAGCTATGTGCGCATGGTTGATCCGTTATATTTTGAGGTCTTTGTTCATTCATTGTGGATGGCAAGTATCACGACGGTTATCTGTCTACTGCTTGGCTATCCTTTTGCATGGCTCGTGTCCAAGGTAAGAGTGCGGTGGCAGCCGTTACTGATGCTACTGTTAATACTACCTTTTTGGACCAACTCTTTGGTACGTACTTATGCGCTAAAACTGCTCTTTGCGAATAATGGCTTGATTAATAAATCACTGCTGGCAATCGGTGCCATTGATGCTCCTATCGATATTTTATATACGCAAGGCGCGGTCATTGCTGGCCTAACTTACTTGCTATTCCCATTTATGGTACTGCCGTTATATGCAGTGTTTACTGATTTACGCAATGACATGCTGCTTGCCTCGCAGGATTTGGGTGCATCAAAAACACAGACCTTTTGGCATGTGGTACTACCACTGACGACGCCAGGGATTATCTCTGGCGTACTGCTCGTGCTGTTGCCTGCGATGGGTATGTTTTATGTGGCGGATATTTTGGGCGGCTCTCGCAATTTATTGGTCGGTAATATCATCAAAAACCAATTCTTAGACGCCCGTGACTGGCCGTTTGGTGCTGCTGCTAGTGTGCTCTTGACAGTGGCAATGGCGGTATTATTACTGGCTTATCGCGCCAGTAGTCGCCGCATTGGCAAGACTGACTTTAACGAGGTGGCCTAATGTCTTATTCGCGTACGCTTAAAATTGGCAGTATCGCTGCCAAAGGCTATCTCGGTCTTATTTATACTTTGTTATATCTACCCATTATTGTTTTGGTGGTGATGTCATTTAACAAGTCAAAAATTGGCTATAACTGGGGCGGCTTTAGCCTAAAGTGGTACGAGTCATTATTTAATAACCAAGCGATGCTCGATGCATTTTGGCACTCTATTGTCTTGGGGTTAGTCGCGGCTACCGTTTCGACTCTTATAGGGACGCTCACTGCCCTCGCCTTACATCGCTATAACTTTCGCGGTAAAGGCTTACTAAACGGGCTGCTGTTTGTGCTGATGATGTCGCCTGAGATTGTGTTGGCTATCTCTTTGCTCGCGCTATTTTTATTGATAGGCTTACAGCTAGGCTTTGTGTCTTTACTGATAGCGCATATCACTTTTTGCCTGCCGTTCGTGGTCATTACTGTGTTTGCGCGCTTGAGCAGCTTAGATGAGCGGCTAATGGAGGCAGCGCGCGATTTGGGCGCATCTGAGTCGACGATGATCCGCACGGTATTGATTCCGGTAATATTGCCTGCGGTCATGGCAGGTTGGTTACTGGCTTTTACCTTATCACTCGATGATGTGGTGGTATCGACCTTTGTGACTGGCCCAAGCTATGAGATCCTGCCGCTGCGGATTTATTCTATGGTGCGTGTCGGTCTTAAGCCTGAGGTTAATGCGATAGGTACGTTATTGCTGGTCGCCTCGCTAGTATTGGTGGTCATCTCACAGCTATTGCTACGTAAACGCTAGCAGCAATCACTCATTGACAACATCTATGAGTGAAAATCAACACAGTATCCACTATAATGAGTTTTTCTCACTTTAGCGGTTAGGTCTTATCATGCTTGAGCTTCGTCATCTTAATACCTTAACCGCGCTACGGGCGCATGGTTCACTTGCGGCAGCGGCCGATGAGCTACATGTGACGGCCTCTGCGGTCTCACATCAACTAAAAGAGCTAGAGAACTACTACGACGTCAGCCTCGTCAATCGCCGCACCCGCCCGCTCACTTTCACGCCAGCAGGTAAAGCCGTGCTAGCCTTAGCGGATAATATCATGCCGCAAGTCACGCGTACCAAAAACGATCTAAAGCGCTTAGCGCATGGGCAAGCCGGTCGCCTGCGCTTAGCGTCTGAATGTCATAGCTGTTTTGATTGGCTGATGCCGATACTCAATCACTATCGCCGCGAGTGGTCGGATGTCGAGCTAGACTTTGCCACGGGCTTTGAGCCTGAGCCGCATCATCTCTTGATGGAAGGCGATATCGATTTGCTTATTACCACCAGTGATTTACCGCTCGACGGTATTAGCTATCAGCCATTGTTTGAGTATGAGAGTCGCTTGGTGCTGTCGCCAACGCATGATTTAGCGACGCAAGAATTTATTGAACCTAATGATTTGGTTAATGAGACATTGATTGCCTATCCGGTAGAAGCCAAACGCCTCGATATCATTGCCAACTTTATGACGCCAGCACAAGTGAGCTTTGAGAGTGTTCGTACCACAGAACTGACCGCGATGCTGATTCAGTTGGTCGCCAGTGAACGTGGCGTAGCGGCATTGCCTGATTGGGTGGTGGCTGAATATGAGAAAAAAGGCTGGGTGGTCTCCCGTCCATTGGGGGACGGCGTGTATTGTCAGCTTTATGCCGCAACGCGCACGGCGAGCCAAGATATGGCTTATATGCAGGGGTTTGCGAGTTTACTTGATGGAATTGTGAAGCCGTTGTAGTTTCATTACTAATTACTTTTTTATAGTGATGAAATATTATTTACCTTTTCATATCGTAATGAATGTTATGGTAAATAATGGTTCCCTAGCGAGGACTTAAATATTTGGCTGTGGGCTACTGGTATCAATGTTTTATCTCGCTGAAACAGTCACAATGTACTTCATGGTGTACATGAACTGAGCTTTTCGAATATAAAATTAACTAAGGGCTTTCTGCTAATAAATTATGATAAATACTGTATTTGCATCAAAGATCGATCTCTGGTTAGCTTTTTTAATATTAGGTTTTAGCTTATTACTCATTTTGGTGCCTGTAGGAGAATGGATATACAACAATAGTTCAATTAAAAGAACAATATTTATTAGTCTTTTTACTATGCCAGGTGCAATATTACTCTTATTAATATTTTTCAGCGTAAAGTACAGTTTGTCAGATGACGAACTGTTAGTGAATTATGGTTTTTCTACTCGAAGCATTTCATTGAAAGATATTACCCAAATCACTCCTACCAACAGTACGTTATCTGCTCCAGCACTGTCCTTAGATAGGATTGAGATAATATATAAAGGGGGTAGCATAGTGATATCACCAAAAGACAAAGATGGGTTTTATCATGCAATACAAGAACGTGTTCCTACATTAAAGAATGATGGTAATGATGGATTAATAAAGAATTAATAAAGAATTAGCCTATAGTTCGGTGCGCTATACAGGCATCGCACTGGCAGCCGTAACCAGTATCATTCAAGATATAGAGAAACTAAACGTGAAAAATATTAGTATTCCATTTTCTTTTTTAAAAGAAAACGATATTGTCTTATCTGAGAAGGAAGTCGATTCTGCTATCAGTCGCAAGATAATAGATTTACAAGACTTAGGAAAGATAGTTGACGTTTCCCTAATTAACTACCCTGACAGTAAATACTTACTTGAAATTGCTCTTGATATTTTATTGAACGGCAGCTATCTGAACCCTCATGTTCAATATTTAGAGATAGATGACAGTGGTGTAAGTAGAGAGAATGGCACCATAACTATAGATGATGAACGTGTAAATGATAGATTGCGATATATTATCTTACTTTGGTTATTTAAGAACAGACTTAACAGTGATGCTGACTTTAATAAGGTAAACAGCGTTTATGATGATTTTGGCTATCCTTCTGATATGGTAGGGTTTATCAGTTATATGCCTACTAAAGAAAGTGGCGATAAAGGAAGGAGCAACCTAATATATAATCACTGGCAGAGCTATCTAGAGACGTATAGCTATCTGTTAAAAACCTGACACTGTCATATTGACACAAACTATGCCGTCAAAACTAGAGATATAACCTAGTTACCTAGTCATCTTGTAATGTTGCGGTATACCCCAGCGGAACCAGTCATTATGCCCTCTAGACTCATTAACAGACCATTTAAAACAGACTGTATTTCGATAACCACTTAAATCAGACCACTCATTAAGCAGGTGATATCGATACAAGCTCAAAGTACGCACTTAAAGAAATAAAACCCAAGCGCGGTTGCTAATAATGTCAGTCCAACATGCAAACCAACGAGCGCTAAGCCTGCTAGCAGCCGCCCATCATGAATAAAACCAAATACTTCTGCACTAAACGTACTAAAGGTAGTTAACCCGCCCAAAAATCCGGTAATCACAAAGACACGCACATGATCAGATAGACTACTTCCCATACGTTCAAACCACACCAGCGCAAGCCCAATTAGAAGCCCGCCCAGTATGTTGGCGCTCAGAGTCCCAAGTGGTACCCAACCGTGCAAGGCATTGAAACGCGATAGCCACGCGCGCAGGCAAGCACCGAATGCTGCTCCCAGACCAATAGCAAGCCACTGCATAGACTGTCCTTAGTTCAAATAGGTTTGGTGGACAAAAGGCTCAATTATACGGCTGGTAATTCTGTCATTGGCCAGCGCGGAATACAGCTAACGGCCAGATCATCAGACTGTCCTGCCTGCAAGCGCTCAAACCCTGCATAAGCAATCATCGCACCATTATCTGTACACAGCGCGGGCGGTGCATAATGTACCGAGGCATTGATTTTTGCTAGCTCCGTCTCTAGCGTCTCGCGCAGATGTGTGTTGGCACTGACGCCACCTGCAATGACCAGACGGCTCATACCTGCTTGCTTGAGTGCTTTGACGCATTTTTTTACTAGCGTATCGACCATCGCATATTGGAAGCTCGCGGCGATATCCGCGCGAATTTGCGGATCACTATCAGAGCCAGCAGTGTCTTTAATCAGGTTATGTACCGCTGTTTTCATACCGCTGAATGAAAAGTCCAAACCTCGATGTAGCATCGGTCTTGGAAGCGCATAAGCATCAGGATTGCCAGCTTCTGCCAGTTTGGCAACATTAGGCCCACCCGGATAAGGTAAGCCTAGCATCTTAGCCGCTTTATCAAAGCACTCACCCGCCGCGTCATCGATCGACTCACCCAAGATTTCATACTGTCCCACACCATGAGCGGCTATAAGTAAAGTGTGACCACCAGAGACCAACAGCGAAACAAAAGGAAAAGCGGGCGGATTGGCACCCATAAGCGGCGCGAGCAAATGCCCTTCCATATGATGAATACCAATGGCAGGAATATCCAAACCATACGCCAGACTGCGGCCAAATAATGCGCCGGTCATCAACGCACCGATCAGCCCTGGCCCTTTAGTATAGGCAATCGCATCGATGTCGTTTTTACTCATATCACACTGCTCAAGCAGCTCGTTGAGTAAGGGCACGAGCTTACGAATATGATCACGACTGGCAAGCTCAGGTACAACGCCGCCATAGAGCGCATGTAGCTCAATCTGTGAGTACAGTACTTGCCCGACCAACCCTTGATTGTCATTATTGATCTGCTCGCTATCAAAGATCGCCAGCCCAGTTTCATCACAAGACGTCTCTAAACCCAATACCTTCATACTTTTGCCTTTATGCTTTTGTTTTCGGACTATTTTTTGCCGCGTTTTTATTGTATATCGCTTTAAAATTTTGAATAGCGAATCAAATCCGCTTCGCACAGCCAGTCATATTTTTAAAATCGATAGTAATAGAAAACGCGCATAAAAAAACCGCCATTGTCAGTCACAATGACGGTCAGTTTAACAAATTTCAATGACTGGTATACTCTATATATACTACATCAGCTTACTGACACGAGCATATAATCAACAGCGGCTTTGACTTGTGCCTCACTGACACCATTTACCGCTTGTGCTGGCATTTTATTAAAGCCCTTAGCGGAGTGCATATATAGTGTCTCTTTATCTTTGGTCAGACGAGTCGCCCAAGCGGCTGTGTCACCATATTTCGGTGCATTCAATAAACCCGCTGTATGGCAGACTTTACAGTTTGACTCGTAAAGTTTAGCACCAGCATCTGCAGCGAGCACTTCAGGCTCAGCGACAACAGCAGTCTTTTCTTCAACCACCATGTCGGTAGTCTCAAATTCAGCCATAGGCTCAGGCACCGTAGTTTCAGATTCTGTTGCAACTGTTTCTTCAACACTCGTAGCAGCAGGTTCGTTGGCTGCGCTGGACTCTTCCGTAGTCGCGTTATCACCACTACAAGCGCTCAATACTAATAACACACTCAGACTGATAACAGATAAGTTCAGTCTTTTTATATGCTGCTGTATGTCGATCATGACCTTACCTTTATTTGATGCGTCTGTGGCCAAATTTTTTGTAGCAGTTCATAGACTCACAATATTATATTACGAGTCTAATTAAAAGCTTATTCAGCAGGTGTTGCCATATCGGCGCTGTCAGTGGCAGCAGGCGCAGCCGCGGTATCAGCATTCTCTGTGGCTGGGGTGGTCGCGTCTGCCATGCTTGTATCCGCCGTACCTGCTTCAGCAGTGGCATCAGCTTCTGACCCATCTGCAGCTGTTGCATCCGCCGCTGGCATCGGTGCCGTCTCTGGAAACTCCATGTCTTCTGCTTCAGGGGCGTTTGCGCGTGCCAGCTCAGCCGCTTCATCTACCATATCAATCGCCAATACTTCTTCGTGCTCTTCGCCGCCGCTACAAGCACTCACGCCCGCACCCAAAGCTACGATAAAAGCTGCGCTTAACACCGTGTTCAATACTGTTTTTTTCATTCTAACATCCTCAATAAAATACGCACAAAACGGTTCATAGACCCTACAATATGGGAAATATCATAGCATAAACTCCCACTAAACCGTTATAGACCGTAGGGATTTTTTATTAACACTAAACTTTGTGCTCCAACTCACCTAAAACCTGACAGCTTAGCTTGGATACATTTTAAACAAAGTATAAATAGACAATAAACCGTTAAAATCATTGACTTTGTTGGTATTTTTTATTAAAATACCTGCCCTTACGCTAATGCGTGAGAATTGTCCTAGTTTGAGCTGATGCCAGTAATCTTGAGATATTACGGCTAAATACTAATACACAGCCAAACTAATGCCCTTATATCTCATCCTAATCGAGGAGTCTTCATGCCTGCAGTTAAGGTTAAAGAAAACGAACCAGTTGATATCGCTATCCGTCGTTTCAAGCGCGCTTGTGAAAAAGCTGGTGTATTATCAGACGTACGTAAGCGTGAGTTTTATGAAAAACCAACGCAAGTACGTAAGCGCAAAAAAGCTGCTGCCGTAAAGCGTTATAAGAAGAAGTTACAACGCGAAACTATTCGTACTACTCGTATGTACTAATCAATAATCTGATTAGTTAAGTACCAGTGCTACACTAACGCCACTGTTATCCATCGATATCAGTGGCGTTTTTTATGCTACAATTTTCGTTGTTACTGCTGACGCATTTTTTTATCAAAGCCCGCTCTCAGCAGGTTTTACCCCAAAAAAACTTATTAAACAGTACCTAACAAATAGCATTTAACAAACGAATAAGGATAATAGCAGTGAGCCAACTTAAACAGACGTTATCAGACAACATCAAAACTTCTATGAAAGCTCGTGAGCTTGAGCGTGTCAAAATACTGCGCAACGTACAATCAGTGGTCAAACAAATTGAGATCGATCGTCAAACAGAGCTTGATGACGCGCAAGTATTAGAAGTGCTACAAAAACAGCTAAAACAACGTCAAGAGTCGCTCACTATTTTTACTGAAAATGGCCGTGATGATTTGGCGGCCAAAGAGCAGTTTGAAATTGATATTATCAATGAGTTTATGCCGCAGCAAATGAATCAGGATGAAATCATGGCATTGGTCAACGCGGAAATCGCAGAGCAAGGTGCCACTTCTATGCGTGATATGGGCAGCGTGATGGGTGTACTGAAAAACAAGACCGCTGGTCGTGCTGATCCTGCGTTGATCTCTAAAATGGTTAAAGATGCGCTACAAGGCTAATTTTTCATTTTGGGTAGCAAGCCGGCATATGAGCTGCTACTACTGAAAATAATGTCCTCAAGCGCACCCGTTGTTGTACGAAAAACTGACTATTTACAAACCGCCTAAGGCTCAAAGTCTTTGGCGGTTTTTATTGCTTTGATTTCTGCGTTGATATTGGCTAGCAATGGGCGCGCACTATTGCTTTGTGCTGTGGCTTGCAGGTTTTCCGTCAATTGCTTGGCCTGCGTCAGTGATGTCAACGCACTCTCATAGCGCCCATTCCAAAGTTGATCATAACTGCGATAACGCAATGCGTTAATCGTTGCAATATTAGCCAGTTGTGGTGACGTTGCGGTTTTAGCGAGCTTTTCATTAGCAAGCTGCAGACTTTGCCATGCGTAGCGATCGCTTGGTTGATGCTCTGTGAGTGGTTTTAGCAGTACTTGTGCCCTTAATGGCTGATTGCTATTGGTCAGCGCTTCCGCCAAATACAGACGCAAGTCACGGCGCTCAGGATACAGACGCTGCTGACTCTCTAAAATATCTGCAGCTTGTTGCCATTTGCCTTGTTCGCTTAAAAGCTGACTATAAGTAATCGATAGTAAAGGTTCTAGGCTTTGACGCTGCGTATTTGGGAGTTTATTAATCTGTGCCAATACCTCATTAGCCTCTTTGATGCGCTGCTGTTCTCCGTACCAACTCACTAAGGCAAGTTTGGCACCCAGACTATTTTTAGCAGCGGTTGTGAGCGTCACTTCAGAAGCATGTTTGCCAGTAACTTGTACACGCCAATAGAGCAAATCAAACAAGGCTTGATGGCGCTGCTGCTGGCTCAATGACAGTGTGGGATACTGCCCAGCACGGCTCTGCGACTCACTCAGTCGCTCATCACTGAGCGGGTGCGAGCGCACAAAGCTTGGTAAAAAGCGATTTTCAACCTGATTGAGCTGGCTTTGTTGATTCATCGTGGCAAAAAACCGTGGCATTGCCCGAGGGTCATAGCCTGCCTGAGTCATGATTTGCATCCCTACTCGGTCGGCCTCGCGCTCGTTGTTACGGCTAAAAGCCATGCTGCTATTCATAGAGGCTGTCTGGCTACCCGCCATTACAGCCGCCGCCGCATCACCATCGACTGCTGATGCGGCAATCGCAGCCAACATACCGCCTACTTGCATCAGTAAGGCTTTTTTGCGCTCGTCTGCGCTGTGCTCATAGTGACGTTGACTGATGTGCGCGACTTCATGGGCGATGACACTTGCCAGCTCATCCATACTTTTGGCGGCCAATATCGTCCCTGTATTGATCCCGATGACTCCACCAGGTGCCGCAAAAGCATTGATGCTGGGATTATCAAGAATAACTAAGCCAAGTGGTGCTTGCTGACGGGCTTGCGCATTCAATCGCCACGTCATGTCTTTTACCGTTTCTTGCACCCAAGGGTCGTGCTCCATTTTGACCCGACCATTGATGTTCTGTAATGACCACTCACCCAGCATTTTGTTTTGATACTGCTCAGCAAAACTCAGTCCTTGCCCGCGCAAATTGGGTAGCTCTAACGATTGTGACTCTACTGTTTGCCATGAATGATTGGCAAATGGCATAGCTTGGCTATCATCACCATCCTTGCTATGAGCACTTGTAGCAATTACCAGCAGTGTCACTGACAGTCCGATTTTGATACTATTTGAAAAAGATAAAACCACAGAGTTGCGGCTATCTGTTTGCCCAAATAGTTTAGATAGCGAGCTTTCCGACAGCTTATTCATCGAATGGCTGGTGGCTTTAATAAGTCGTGGCGGTCTATTAGCGTGGTACAAATTCGTATCCTATCAGATTGTTGACGACGTCTTTTCGACTATACGAGCTTGTTTGTATAAGGTCAATTCTACTATGTGCTTAGCTACCAATCACTCAGCCACCCGTCACGATTGTGCAACATGACTGTGTGATTCTAATGAACCGAACATGGCGTTGATTATATTCAAATGCAATTATACATCGGCTATTTGGTATAATGGCTAAACACAATAATAGTAAGCTCATGGTTGCCGTAAATAGATTGACGATAATCAAAATAACTGTTTGAGCCTTTTTTAATAAAGAAACCGAAATATTGATACTTGTAAGGTTTGTATTATGTCCGCTGATAGCCAATCACCCATCAAACGCGCATCACACTCTATTTGCTTATCAGCGAACTTATCCGATCTAGAACAGCAAGAGCTCAGTCATCTGTTAGACTTGTTGCCAGTAGAGAATGATGGCCCAGATGTTGGCACTGAGACGAAAATAGATGAAGAGCAACCTTTACTAAATATCAAGCGTTTCGTCGATGGTCGCGGGCTTGCATGCCCCATGCCACTGCTGAAAACCAAGGTTGCGTTACGCGATGTAGCCGCTGGTGACTCATTATATGTGGTCGCGACTGATCCCAACTCACAAGCTGATATCACAGCGTTTTGTCGTCAGAGTCAGCAAACACAAACGAGCGACTACTTAGCGTTAATCGTCAACGAAGTTACTGATTTGTCAGGCAGTAGCACATCATTGCAGCGTTTCGCTACAATATATCACTTCATCATTACCAAAACTGATAGCAACTAAACGCTGCTGTCCTTTACAATTACAACTATAGAGATTTTTATCTGACTATTTGCTTAACTATTTAACCAAGGTCAAGAATATGGCTACTACTACTTCTGATGCTGCGAATGCGAATAAAAAAGACAGCACAGCTCCTATAAAAAACGATGCGCGCGATGCTGCACTAAAGGCAGCTGCACAGCGCCCACCTTATGACGCCAGTACGTTAGGCAATACCAGTACGCGTGATTTGGTGCCAGCAATGCCAACCCATTTGTCAGCGCCAGGGGTCAATTTGGGTGCGTACATCAATACCGTTCATCAAATCCCTATCTTGACTACTGTACAAGAGCAAGAACTTGCCCATCGCTATTATGATGAAGGTGATGTCGAAGCAGCACGTCTGTTAGTAATGTCACATCTGCGTTTTGTCATTCATATTGCACGTAGCTACTCAGGTTATGGACTGCCGCAAGCTGATTTAATCCAAGAAGGCAATTTGGGATTGATGAAGGCGGTCAAACGTTTCGATCCCAATAAAGGTGTGCGCTTAGTGTCTTTTGCCGTACATTGGATCAAAGCTGAAATTCACGAATTTGTCATCCGTAACTGGCGTATCGTAAAAGTTGCGACCACCAAAGCGCATCGTAAATTGTTCTTTAACTTGCGCAGCCTAAAAAAAACCAACAATCAGCTCACGCTAGAAGAAGCAGACGCGATTGCCAAAGACTTGAATGTTACGCGCAAGCAAGTGCTCGAGATGGAGTCACGCCTGACTTCTTATGACGCCTCATTTGAAGCGCAATCCAGTGACGATGATGATGGTCGTTATGCACCGCAGCTGTTTTTGGAAGATGGCATCGATCCTGCTGAGCAGTTGGAAGAAGAAGACTGGGAAGAAAACAACTCGTCAGCGTTGATCGCTGCTATGGGGACATTAGACGATCGCTCACGCGATATCGTCGAGCAGCGCTGGCTCTCTGAGCAAAAATCTACTTTGCACGAGCTGGCCGCGGTTTACTCTATATCCGCTGAACGTGTCCGTCAGATCGAAAAAAACGCGATGGACAAAATTCGTGATGCCATGACCATTGATAGCGTGATCTTACCTGATGATATTCAATAGCATCAAAAAAAGACGAGTGTTGTCATGTTAAATTGGATTGGTATTGCTGCGATTAATATGGCTATTGCTGTCGCTTTGGGTGCATTTGGTGCTCATGGTTTGGAGAATATTGTCAGCGCACAACAGCTTGAATGGTGGCATACCGCGACGCTTTATTTGTTCATACATGCGCTGGGTCTATTAGTTGTGGGCTTACTGATACGCTTAAAATATACCACTCCAGCTACGGCTTGGTTATTGCAAACCGGTATTATTATATTTGCCGGTAGTCTATATGCCATGACGCTTGGAGCACCGCGCTGGTTTGGCGCGATTACGCCCATTGGCGGGGTTCTTATGATTGCAGGTTGGTTATGGCTTGCTATCTCTACATTTCGACTTGAGAACTCAATGGATTAATCCATTCTACTCATACTTGCCGAAAATTGATTGATATTATGAGTATAGATACAAATAGTCGCCTATAAGATTAAAAGCATCTATATTGCGGTTAATACAAGGAATCTCAAATTATTAAGGAGGATTTTATATGAGCACCATTAGTGTTAATGGTAAAAACTTACAAACCACTCATCAGACAGTGCAATTAGTCATCAATGAACTTGGACTCAGTCAAGGACGCTATGCCGTTGAAGTAGATGGTGAGCTAACACCAAAGAGTGAGCTGGCTCAATTGCGTATTGTAGAAGGTATGAATATAGAAGTCGTTCAGGCTGTGGGCGGAGGCTAATTTTTTATATTTCAGTCTGTCATTAGTTTTTATTAATTATCAAGTCTTAACCGCATCATTAGAGACGTACTAAAAAAGACCTCAACGTGTCAAACGTTCGAGGTCTTTTTTCTTTTATAGATCACCAATGAATGAAATAGCTGTTTGTCAAATTTCTTATTTTTTAGCTTGTTCAGACGCTCTTGATGATCTGATTGCCCACTTAATCAACGTTATTCAAACCTATGATTAAGCTGCTGGTACTGCTTCAGCAGGCGTGGTGTCTTGATAGCGATCTTCACGCCCAGCACCCTGAGTCTTTTTGCGCTCTTGACGGGTCTTGTACTTACGTACTTGTCTATCAAGTTTGTCTGCCATCTCATTAATGGCTTTATACATATCATCTTCTAAGGCTTGGACAAACATTTCTTGACCTGAGACGCGCATAATTGCTTCAGCTTTATGGCTTTTTTTACCGCCATCACTTGCGCCGCTATTGTCTAACGATAATATCACTTTAATACTCTGTATCTGATCAAAGTGTCGCTCTACTTTTTCAAGCTTTTCACGAACTACTGTGTCCATAGCTTCGGTAACACTGATATGGTGACCACTGATAGAAACATTCATATTATTGTCCTTGTATTTGTAACTTACATTCAACAGATGAAGTCGCATTCCTGCTCTTATCATCCTGCCTTACCAATAACTTATCCAATGCCTCTAGTAAGATTTCGACGTATCCTTTTATCGTCTCCTTTATTCATTACAAGTAAATACTATAGATTGGCACTTAGATTTCGTTGTTGGTATGACTCTAATTTGTCATGAAAGAGAGATAGTAGCAAGACGTTAAATTGTAATTAAGTGTAACAATAGCTGTTGTTTCCATCATGTTTCTATATAATCAAAAAATTTTATTTTTTATATCTTGCCACAGAAATATCAATGATTACTCAAAATTGTTGCAGATGGCTGTATTTAAACGATTAATACTTCTGTTTGCGCTGAGTAGATGAGCCAATATTCATGGCTTCACGATATTTGGCAACAGTTCTTCTGGCAATATCGATACCATCTGCCAATAATTCTTTTTGAATACGGCTATCCGATAGCGGTTTTTTGGGATCTTCATCAGCGATGAGCTTTTTAATCATGGCACTGATGGCCGTTGATGAGATATCGCCATCCGAACTGCTGACGTGAGAAGAAAAAAAGTGCTTTAGTGAAAATAGTCCTTGCGGTGTCAAAATCGTCTTACTGGTCGTGAGACGTGAAACGGTGGACTCGTGTAGATTTACTTCTTCTGCGATTGCCTTTAAAATAAGGGGCTGCATGGCCGTTGCACCGTGCTGCAAAAACTCCTGCTGATAACGTACAATGCTAGTGGCTACCTTTAATAGGTTTTGATTGCGCTCCTCAATACTGCGGATAAAGAGGCGCGCATCGGTGAGGTTTTCACGCAGGTATTGATTATCAGGACTGTCATCACCGCGTTTGACTAAATTGGCATATTCTTGGTTTACTCGCAGCTTCGGCAAGGTGTCAGGATTGAGGCGTACATGCCAACCGTCTTCTAATGCCTCAGCATTGGCAGTGGCTTTACGACTCCTAATGGGTGTGACTAATACATCTGGAATGTCGTAACTGTCGGGCTGCTGGGTATAATCAGGCTGGTTGATCTGAAAGAGTAATCCGGGTGAAGGGTTTAAGGTGCGCAGTAAGTTAAGCGCAGGGGTTATGTTCTCAGGGGCAAGGCCTGTCCGTTCAGTAAGCGCTTTGATATTGTTACTGACTAAATGCTCGCCCGCTGTTAGCAGCGCTTTTGCTTCTTTGAGATATGCAGTATTGGCGTCTAGCTTGGATAACTGAATCGCTAGGCACTCACTCAAATGACGTGCGCCAACGCCAATCGGATCGCAAGATTGGATCATACGCAATACGGCCATGACCTCGTCGTACTCAACGCGTTCATCCCACTGATAAAAGTTGGCCATGGTATCAAAGCTCTGTAGCAGCTCATCGATATCAATTCGTATGAATCCCATGTCATCCATAGAGTCCATCAAATACTCTGCAATCAGGGTGTCCGCTTCTGATAGGCGCTTAAAGTTGAGCTGCCAACGTACGTGATCTTGGATAGTCGACGAAGTACCGCCCTGATAACTATCAAAATCCTCATCGCCTCTATTATTGCCTGCGCCTGTTGATGTCGAAGCGTAATTCTCTTTATCAAAGCTGCTATCACTATCCATCGCTCCATCATCAATACTAGATTGCTGCAGTTTCTCCCAGCTGTCAGTGCTATCGTCACCATAGTCTGTATGGTTATCAGATCCTGCGCTAGATGCGTCACTGCTGCTTTGGTTCCAGCTATCAAGTGTTAATGACTCGCTTAGCTCATCTGCTCTATCGTCACGGTTATTCTCGTACTCGTCATCATCCTCTTCGATACGTTCAAGCAGCGGATTACTATCCAGTTTGGCTTGAACCTCTTGTGCGAGCTCAAGACTAGAGAGCTGCAGCAATTTAATGGCTTGCTGCATTTGCGGTGTCAGTTTTTGTGAGGTGCTTAGCGTGCTCGCCAATCCGAATGACATACTCATGGGCGGCTTATTACACTCCAGTCTTGGTCATATTGTCTTTATTTTGCCAATTAAGGCGATGATGTCACCTTAACAGGACATGACGATAGCATTTTTTATCACAATTTTGCTACGTTAATTTATATCCTATCCAGATACGATTGGTATGTTTGTGATACAAATTTAGCATGTTTGCCTTAATAACCAACCGATAACTATGAATGGTTTGTTCAGCATCATCAACATTTTATAATAAAAAACGTCATAAAAAATTGTCATGAGCAGCCATCAAGACTTACCCGTCACGGAGAATATTGTCATGACTGACACAACAATGCCCTCTCAATTTAGCACAGCTGCCATTCAAATGAATAGCCAGCAAGACATCGATAGCAATTTAGCGAATATAAAAGCGGCGATCATTGATGCCAAATCGCAAGGTGCTGAACTCGTTGTCGTACCTGAAAACTGCTGTAGCATGGGCCAGCAGTTTGCGACTGCAGAGCGTTTTGACGCGCTATCAGCGACGATGGCAGAGTATGCCCGCACTCATAATATATATCTACTGGCAGGCTCACTGCCTTGCCCTTATCGGCCTGATGGCATGGTCGTTCCTGATGGTCGGCTGCGCCAAGTCAGTCAGTTGTTTGCGCCAGACGGGTCGCGAGTGGCACGATACGATAAAATTCATCTGTTCACCGCGACCGTGGCCGACAAGCAAGGCAGCTACAATGAAGCGGCGACGTTTGAGCCGGGCACGCAGACCGTGGTTGCGCCTCTTGAGTCCGGCGACGCTGTCTATCAGTTGGGTATGATGGTCTGTTTTGATTTGCGCTTTCCTGCTCTAGGACAGCGCTTACGTCAAGCAGGTGCTGATATATTAAGTGCACCGTCTGCTTTTACTTATCTGACTGGACAAGCGCATTGGTCGCTATTGTTAGAGGCACGTGCTTTGGACAGTCAGTGCATGGTGATCGGTGCAGCACAGGGCGGCGATCATGCATATAAAGATGGCAATACTCGCCAGACGTGGGGACATACTACCATTACTGCTTTTGATGGCAGCGTTATTGCGAGCCATGATAGCAGTGAGCTAAATCTGTCTACGACATCTGACATAGATAAAGGATACGCCATCGTCATGGCATCATTAGACAAGCAAGCTCAAGTGCAAGGTCGACAGAAATTACCTATCTTTGATTGTCATCGTTTGGCATAACTTAAGAAGTAACATAGATTGCTTAAACCGTAGATTACTCAATTAGGTAGGATTTTCATCATTTTGAGTGTGGGTGGCTCGTGGATGGGCGCGATCGTAGACCTGTGTTAATTTGGCAAAATCAACATGAGTATAAATCTGTGTGGTGCTGATATCGCTATGTCCTAACATCTCCTGCACGGCACGCAAGTCACCACTACCTGACAGCATGTGTGAGGCAAAGCAATGACGCAGTAGATGTGGATACATGTTTTGCGCAATACCTGCGCGAGTCGCCGCAACTTTTAGACGCTGCTGTACTGCTCGCGTCGATAGTCTGGTGCCGAGTTTTTCGCTAATGAACAAGGCGCTGTCCATCTGCTCTACCCACAGATGACGGTGCGGCAAATAGCGTTTAATCGCTTCTGCTGCTTTTGTGCCTAATGGCACGAGACGAGTTTTATTGCCTTTACCTGTGACTCGCACCCGTAAATCAGACAAGTCCACATCAGCCATATCGAGTGCGACCAACTCGCCAACACGTAGACCACTACTATAGAGCAGCTCAAACATAGCTTTATCACGCAACCACAAGCGCGCCTGCTCTGGCGTATCAGGGATTTGTTGATCGAGTAACTGCGTCAATAAATCCACATCAGCGATAGAGGGTAATGGTCTAGGGCTACGCTTGAGCTGATAGCCGGTCGTTGGATTGATACGCGCCAAATCCTCCTCTATGAGCCAACCATAAAAATGCCGAATCGCTGACAGCTCTTGCTGAACGCTAGCAAGCGCAAGCTTGTCTTCATCGAGACGCTGACTAATATGCTGAGCCAGTTGGCGCTTATCACAACGCGTCCACGTCAGACGCTTACCGCGTAAGAACAGTGCCAGTTGGTTTAAGCCAGCAAAATAAGCGGTCAGCGTATGCGGCGAGTGATTACGCACAGACAGCGTATTGAGCCAACGATGGACAGGTGCTAATAACGCTCGTAGCGCGGCATCTGACTCTATATTCGCCGCCAGCTCAGCTGATAGCCAAGGTGCCGTTTGCGTTGTCTGACCGTCTTGATGAGTGGACATAACCATATCAGAAGCACCCATGTTATTGATATCATTTGTCTAACGACAGATATTAGCCTTCAGAACTTGGCTTAATACCTGCTTGCGCCATCAAACCATCCGGACTAAAGACTCCTTCATAAACAAAAGCAGTCGGACCTGTCATCATAACTGAATAGCCAGGCTGCCACTTGATGATCATGCTGCCACCATAGAGCTGCGCGCGCACTTCTTCGCCTTCATCGAGCCAGCCCTCTCTTACACCGACTGCAACTGCTGCACAGGCGCCCGTGCCGCAAGCTTGCGTCTCGCCCACGCCGCGCTCATACACACGCAGACGAATATGACGCTGGTTCATCACTTGCATAAAGCCCACGTTGACGCGATCTGGGAACGCTGGATGGGACTCAATGGCCTTGCCCAACGTCTCAACCTCAGCGTCCAGCACGTCATCAACTTTGATAACAGCATGTGGGTTGCCCATATTGGCGACATATAGCTGTACAGGTGTGCCATTGACATCGAGGTGATAAGTGTTTTGGATTTTGGTCGTGGCTCTTGGGCTAAAGGGAATCTCATTTGGCTCAAACTTGGGCTTACCCATATCAACCTCTACCCAACCAAACCGATCAGTGGTCAAAGAGATAATGCCGCTCGCCGTCTCAACCCGTAGACGCTGCTTAAATGACAGTTTACGTGCTTGCACAAAACGGGCGAAACAGCGCGCACCATTGCCGCATTGCTCCACCTCGGTGCCATCCGTGTTAAAAATACGGTAACTAAAATCAACATCGGGGCGCATCGGTGGCTCGACCACAAGCAGTTGATCAAAGCCAATACCTAGGTGGCGATCTCCCAATAACGCTACCAACTCCTTGGTCAAATCTAAGCGCTGGGTCACCAAATCGATAACCATAAAATCATTGCCCAGCCCATGCATTTTAGTAAATTCTATTAGCATATCTTTGATGTCCTATCCTATTTTTATGTATGGCTTATATTAGCACGCTGTCAGATACAATCATAATTATCACCGCTATCAAATACTAACTTATCGTTATACCTAAATCTCGATAGACGCCGTTTGCATTTGCCAAAAAAAAACCCACCGTTCGCATCACAGTGGGTTGTCTCTAAGGCTCAAATACTATACGCATGTTAGGCAGCTTTACTGATCCTGCCATAATATCTCATCAGCATATAATGACTCAATTGTTTCGCGTTGACGGATCAATTGATGACGGTCATGATCCACCATCACTTCACACGCACGCGGACGCGAGTTGTAATTACTACTCATGGTAAAGCCATAAGCCCCTGCGCCCGTCACTGCCAAGACAGCTCCTGCCTCTAATGACAGTAAGCGATCTTTTGCTAAAAAATCCCCTGTCTCACAAATCGCGCCAACGATGTCCCACGGCTTTGTACCATTTGTATCAATACCATCGCTCGGCAAGGTACTTGGAATCACGGCCATCTCAGCTTGATATAAAGCAGGACGAATCAAGTCATTCATCGCAGCATCGACAATCGCAAAGTTCTTATGCTCAGTCGGCTTAAGTACATCGACTTGTGTCAATAGCACGCCAGCATTGGCAACGATGCTACGACCTGGCTCAAAGAATACGGTCAAACCAAGCTCGCTCAGCTTTGGCAATAACGCCTCGGCAAACTCATCGATAGACACAGGCGTCTCGTCAATATAACGCACGCCTAGACCGCCACCCAAATCAATATGACGTAGCTCAATGCCATGGTCACGCAGGCTATGTATCAGCTCAATGATTTTATCTAATGCGGCAACAAAGGGTGCCACCTCAGTCAGCTGTGAGCCAATGTGACAGTCAATACCCACGATATTAATATGTGATAGATCTGCCGCTTGCTGATAGACCGCTAAGGCGTCTTCGTGGGTAATACCAAACTTGTTGTCTTTAAGACCTGTTGAGATATACGGATGCGTCTTGGCATCGACATTTGGATTGACGCGTAATGAGATTGGCGCACGTTTATTCAGTGCTGCCGCTACCTCGTTGATCAAGGTCAGCTCACTGATCGACTCGACGTTAAAGCAGCCAATACCTTGGGTCAGTGCATACTCGATATCACTATATGTTTTGCCAACACCTGAGAATACAACGCGCGACGCGGCGCCACCTGCAGCCAATACACGCATCAGCTCACCACGAGAGACGATGTCAAACCCAGCACCTGCCTGCGCAAGCACTCCAAGCACCGCAAGATTCGAGTTTGCTTTTACCGCGTAGCATACCTGATGATCGAGACTGGCAAAGCTATCGGTATAGGCTTGATAAACATCCAGTATCGCCTGCTTTGAGTAGACATAGCATGGCGTACCATATTGTTTTGCCAACTCATCAACACTAACCTGCTCCATATATAGCGCGTCGTCGCGATAGCTTAGCGCGGGCAGATGAGCGCTTAACGCTTTAGGATCAACATATAGACCGTGCTCAGTTTGGATAGTGACAGATTCGCCAGTAGCAACATCGGTTACGTCAGCAGGTAGTTCAGAATGACTCATATAAACATCTCTAATATAATCAGGGTATCAAGGGTAAGAATAAACATTAATAATCGTTAGGATCTGTACTCGGCTCGGGCAGTATTTGCTGTTCATCTAGATAGTCATTTTTTTGATAGGTATCATCATCAATACCAGCAAAAGCGGCATCTTGTGGATGGCTCGTACTATTTAGTACAGATGGGCTACCCTCTACCGTTTGGCTACTGGACTTTGGTAAGTACAAAGCGCCTTTTTGCCCGCAGCCTGACAACCCTACCATCATCGCACTGCCAATGACTAAAGTAATAATGGCGCGGCGACTGGCAAGTCTCCATAAGGCGATATGCCCAGTTTCTGATGAGCGAAGTATAGTATACATAGAGTGGATCACCTGTGAGCGTGTAGCGGTGTAAGTGCGATTAAAAATTGTAATAAATAAAGAGCGAAAAAGGCAGCTCAAAAATGGCCAATATCAAAGTTTTAATCATAGCATTATGACACAAAGCTGTACGCATACTGAACAGCATTGGCCAATAAATTTGGCTCATAGTGGGGATTGGTTTGATGCTTTCATCATAATTTACTGACGGTATCGCTTGATAATTTGCGCATAAAAACATGTCTGATAGGAATTTGGACAATATTTCTTACAATTTTTGATATTCATAAGGCAGCTCTACAACAGCCAATCATCAATGGCTAAAGTACCTAGGAGCCACTAGCTATAACAGATGTACCAATATTTTGAACGCTTGATAGACACCAATTTTAAACCTTACCATTATCGCGGTATAGCTACAAAAATATGTTACATTATACCGCGGCCTTACGGCTATGCTGAGGCTCAGGCCTACGATTCAGCGGTACTGCTATATAGTAATAAGATACAACCATCAGCCTCAGTATGACTAAGATCGATCATATACTTGTTTGATAGATCAGCATGGATATGGCTAATTTTGTGTTAAATACGATCAATCTATCATCACCTTAATATGAGCACGATGCGATGTCAGTGTCGTTTTTATCATAGTAATCTGACGATATGATGATTTTCGACCTACAAAAACCCACCTATAAAAACCAATCTAAGGATAGAGTATGAGCGCCAGCCTAACCACCACTTTTGATGATAAGAACTCTGAAACATCAACCCTGACCAGCCCAACCTTGGTTTTAAACTGCGGCTCGTCTTCCATCAAATACGCGTTGATTAGTGATGACAACTCTACTCGTATCACCGGTCTTGCCGAAAACCTAGGTCTCGATACCGCCCGTATTAAGCACACGACCTTAAACGGTGAAAAACTTGAAATCTCTATTCCTGGTGGTCGCCATAAGCTGGCGCTACAAAAAATCCTTGAGCTACTAGAGCAGTACCACTTCATCGCCGTTGGGCACCGCGTGGTACATGGTGGCCGCGAATACTCCAAAGCCGTTCGCGTTGATGAGCATGCGTTAGAAGAAGTGAAGCGTCTCAAAATATTAGCTCCGCTACACAACCCTGCAAATGCACTGGGTATCGAAGCGGTTCAGGCGATCTATCCTGATATGCCGCAAGTGGTGGTGTTTGACACCGCTTTTCACCAAACCATGCCGCCCGTTGCTTTTCGCTATGCGCTACCAAAATATCTATACGAAGAACATAAAATCCGTCGCTATGGCTTCCATGGCACATCACATGCTTACGTCTCAGAACGCACCAGCCAAATCACTGAGGCAAAAGGCCCACATGGCTGGCTAACAGCACATCTAGGCAATGGTTGCTCAGCCGCCGCAGTATACGATGGCAAAAGTCTCGATACCAGCATGGGTCTGACCCCACTTGAGGGCCTTATGATGGGTACGCGTAGTGGCGATGTGGATCCTAGCTTGCACATGCACCTGAAGCGTCAGCTCGGTATGAGCTTAGAAGAGACCGACAAAATGCTTAATAATGACAGCGGTCTACTTGGTATCTCAGGACTGTCTAACGACTTGCGTACCATCGAGCAAGCAGCCAGTGAAGGTCACGAAGATGCCAAGCTCGCTATCGAGATGTTCTGCTATCGTGCTGGTAAATATCTGGCCAGCCTTAGCTGTGCGCTACCAGAGTTTACCGGTATTGTCTTTACTGGCGGTATCGGTGAGAACTCCGACATTACACGTACCAAAATTCTGGCAGTGATGCGTCATTTCGGTATCAAAATAGATGCTGACAAAAATGCCAGTTTGGTTCGTGGTAAAGAAGGCAGCTTCCACGCAGATGACAGCAGTATCGAGTTATGGGTCGTCCCAACTGATGAAGAGTGCCGTATTGCTCAAGAGACTCGTCAGGCATTGAATTTAATATAAGCGTGAGCGTGTTTGATACGCCATATCTATATAATTAACATTTGTTATAAGGCTATGGCGTACATACTCAGCACATTGCTCATTCTGCCAAGGATGAATTGAACTTAATAATAAAATAAACCGTAGGATACACTATGCAGACCATTTTACTTGTTCCCATTAGCCGCGGTATCGGTGTGACATCAGCCGCGCTTGGACTGATTCGCGCCTTTGATTATAACGGTATCAAAGCGGGCTTTATGAAGCCGTTTTTGCAAGACGATACCCTAGATAAGCAGCACAGCTTAGACAGCTCAAGCGCATTGACCATGCATGCCTTTGGTCTAAAGCCGCCCAAATCGATCAGCCGTCAGCACGTCGAGCGGATGTTGGGCGATGGCAACCTTGATGATTTAATGGAAGAAGTGATTGCCAATTATCACACAATAGATGATGGTCCTGACGTCATCATCTGTGAAGGTCTGGTGCCGACCACTGAGACCTCTTACGCCTCACAAATCAACCGCGCCCTCGCCCATGCTTTAGATGCCAAGATTATATTTGTTGGTGCCGCTGATATCGGTCAACCAGCGGCGTTGGCGGACAAGCTTGATGTGCATGCGCGCGAGTTCGGCGGTGTCATGGATGCACGTACATTAGGCGTGATATTGATGCGGGTACAAGACGTGCCTAATACCTTTGAAAATCAACCAGTCGCTCCGGGTGAGGCGGTCGTCAGCTTAGATCCAACCTTTTTGCAAGAAGTGCAGCGTCTATCGCCTTCGTTCAATACCGACGCGTTTCGCCTCATCGGCGTGGTGCCCTTTAGCGATTCGTTGTCTGTACCGCGCACTTGGGACATTGCCACCGAGCTTGATGCCACTTGGCTTAACGTTGGTGAAGCAAAAACACGTCGTATCAATCGCATCAGTCTAACGGCGCGCTCAGTCGCTCGTGTCAATCAAGTGTTCAAACGTGGTACGTTGATGGTGGTCCCTGGTGACCGCGATGACTTGCTACTGGCCGCAGGATTGGCCTGTATCAATGGTATTCCGCTGGCAGGATTGGTCTTGACAGGTGGTATCCTACCAGGCGAGACCGTAACGGAGCTGTGGCAGTCGGCGCTCAAAACGGGCATCCCTATCATGAGCGTCGAGAGTGACAGCTATCAAACGGTACAGAGCCTTGTCCATATGAGCTCAGAGATTCCAAGTGATGACACTGAGCGTGCGGAAGAAGTAGCGCGTTATGTCGCTGCCCATTTGGATTTGAGCTGGATTAAAGAATACTTTAGCCGTAATCATGAACCGCGCTTGTCCCCATCGGCTTTTCGCCATCAGTTGGTCAAAAAATCACAGCACGCTAAAAAACGTATCGTATTGCCAGAAGGTTCTGAACCACGTACCGTCGAAGCGGCCTGTATCTGTCAGAGCCGCGGTATCGCCGACTGCGTGCTGTTAGCTAAGCGTAGCGATGTCGAGCAAGTCGCCAAAAATCGCGATTTGACGTTGCCAGAAGGTCTAGAAATCATCGACCCTGACACCCTTGATATGAGCAAATATATCGCTGCTGTCGTTGAACGCCGTAAAGGCAAGACTGGCGCAGACGTCGCCGCTGAATATCTAAAAGATACGGTGTATCTTGGCACCATCATGCTACAGCTAGATGAGGTCGACGGTCTGGTTTCAGGTGCGATTCATACCACTGCCAATACCGTACGCCCAGCGTTTCAATTAATCAAAACCGCGCCGCAGTACTCGCTCGTATCGTCCGTGTTCTTTATGCTGTTGCCTGAGCAAGTGGTTGTCTATGGTGACTGTGCGATCAATCCTGATCCGAATGCTGAAGAGTTGGCAGAAATTGCCATTCAATCGGCACAGTCTGCTGCTGCCTTTGGTATCGATCCAAAAGTCGCGATGATCAGCTATTCTACGGGCTCATCAGGGGCTGGCGCGGATGTCGAAAAAGTCGCTCGTGCCACCCAAATCGTCCGTGAGCGTGCGCCGAACCTCAAAGTCGACGGCCCACTACAATATGATGCCGCCTCGGTCATGAGTGTGGGTAAACAAAAAGCGCCTGACTCTCCTGTCGCAGGTCAAGCCAACGTCTTTATTTTCCCTGATCTCAATACTGGTAACACCACGTATAAAGCAGTGCAGCGTAGCGCCAATGTCATCAGCGTTGGACCGATGCTGCAAGGTTTGAATAAGCCAGTCAATGATCTATCACGTGGCGCACTCGTTGATGATATCGTCTATACCATCGCGCTAACTGCTATCCAAGCGTATAGTGATTTGATTTAATCGCTATACGATTTGCCAATCAAAGTCCGTTATACCACCGACTATCATCATGATGGTCGGTTTTTTATTGGTGCTGTGGTGGTATAGTCAAAGTATCTCAAAAACGATACGGTACTGCTAATATCAATTTTTGTAGCCTCTGTCTGCGCAGGCACAGCAAGCAAAAAAAATTGATTTAACAGTGCATAATGTAGCGGTATTAATTTTCACTGACTATAGGTGGTGATAGATAGTGATGACAGATACTCGCCCGCCCTCTACAATAACGCTATGATTCAGTTAATATAAAAAGGTTAGCGGATAAAAGAGTAAGGTGTATTGATACCAACAGATACTTCATTTCTTTTTACGCATTTATTTATGCCAAATACGAGCAATAACTCTCACGAAAAGATCTCTGCCCCTGCCATCCGTGCCTATCTTGGCGGCTCGTTTGATCCGGTACATAATGGTCACCTAGAAGTGGCTCTACACGTCTATCAGGACTTGTTGCCAATCTCAAAGCAGCAAAACCGCCCCTTGCACGTTTCATTATTACCCAATGCGCGCTCGCCATTTAAAACGCAGAGCACTGACCCTAAACACCGCTTAGCCATGCTAAAGCTGGCAGTACAAGACACACCGATACAAATCAATGAGCTTGAGCTATGGCAAACGCCGCCTGTCTATACAATCGACACTGTACGCGCACTCAGACAGCAGTACCCTCATGATAGTTTAATATTTATCATGGGTATGGACAGCGCGCGCAGTTTGGATAAATGGAAAGACGGGTTAGGACTCACTGATTATGTCAATCTGTGGGTGTTTAATCGTGAGGATAGCGATCATATTAATGGTGGAGTTTCTGACAGTGCGACATCATTTGAAAACCCTATATCGACCTCGCAATATCTGGCAACCTTGCAATCGCAACTGCCGCTACCTTTACAATCACATGTAACCGACTCACCGATTGAGCTATTCACTCCAATTGCTCGATGCTTGGTAGATAGCTTAGAAACAGATAGCACTGACTTGAAAAGCGCTATGAAAGGACACATTTATATAGATACGCGACCGATCACTGCCGTATCAAGCACGCAAATACGTGAACAACTACACATATTGGCGACTGAAACAAATAAAATGCCCGTCACTGACAGGCAAATCGCATCTATCGCACCAATAAATGATATTATGAGCAATACTCCCCCCAATTCATTCGCTAAATGGCTCAATCCTGCCGTTTATCACTATATTATCGCCCATCAGCTATATTCTGCTGCTCAATTCCGTTAAAATCGCCTTATCTATGTCATTTTGCCTATCCTGTCTCTATACGTGACTGACGACATATGATCAGTCGAATCAGACAAATTGACGTTTTACCCCTTTATTTTTAATAGTTACGATTGAAGAGATTAAAATTTATGATCAACACCATGACCGAAGAACGCTTAACCGTGTGCTTAAACATTATACAAAGCGCGCTAGATGATATGAAAGCAAAGAACATCACTGTAATGAATGTAGAAGACTTAACTGACGTCACCGAGCGTATCGTCATCGCTGATGGTACCTCAAAACGTCATGTACGCGCGATGGCGGATAGCGTCGGCGCTGAAGCCAAACAAGCGGGCTTTATGCCGCTTGGCCGTGAAGGCGGTATCGACTCTGACTGGACGTTGATTGACTTGGGCGCGGTTGTTGTCCATATCATGACCCCGCAAGCGCGTGAGTTCTATGACTTAGAAGGCCTATGGTCATCACCGGATCAGTTGGCTGAGCTGGTCGCCACACCGCGTGAAAAGAAAACCGCAGGTCGTCGCAACAAGAACAAATAAGATTATTGAGTACAATGATCGTGTCATACTAAAAGCATGAGACCAAAAAGACCAGAATCGTTATTCTGGTCTTTTTTTGTGCCGATATTTAGACATATCTGTCATGATAAACAGCCATTAGAATGGATAATTGTCGGATAGATTGCTATCATCCTTACCACTATTGCTGCGCAAATTTTGTCCTGCGCTCGCCTACTATTAAGGATTGCCCATGTCTGCTACTCACCGCTCAAACCCTGAGATTAACCTACCCTTGCATGTGGCAAACTTAGTATGTGTCCGCGCAGGCAAAGCCATGCCGTTCACTCGTGAAGAAATGAGCGCCATCGATAAAGCGCCCATTACAGCACCTGTCGCCGTCAATTTTATGGGATTGACCACGGACGAGCAAGCCGACCGCAAACATCATGGCGGCCCGCTCAAAGCCGTGCATCAACTGCCAACGGCCACTTATGAAAAAATCAATACAGAGTTTGACCTAAAAGTACGTGTCGGTACGCTCGGAGAAAACCTCACCACTGAAGCCGTTGATGGCTTGCCTGAGATGAATGAGTCTAACGTCTGTATTGGCGACGTTTATCAGTATGGCGACGACAAAATAAACGGTGAAGATAGCGTACAACTGTGCATCGTGCAGCCGCGCCGCCCGTGCTACAAAATCAACGACCAAATCGGCCAATTTACCAAAGTGCCCAATATTGCAGCATGGGTCAGCAAGCAAGGTATCTCAGGCTGGTATTTTCAAGTGGTGCGTGATGGCATCATTAACGCTGATTTGCCAATCTACCTGATAGAACGTCCTTATCCATTTGCCACGCTTGAGACACTGTGGCAGTTGTCTAATTCAAAAGAAAAGTTTGACGCTGAGGTGATTGAGCCGTGGCTCGCGATTGAGTGTTTGGAGGCGAGTTGGAAAAAGGTGTTGGCAAAAAAAATTAAAAGAGGCTGAATACAATCAGCAAAATCTCTAGACATCATCTGATAATAATAGGTGCTTAAAATATAAGTGGACAGCGACATATACCCTTTATCTACACAGAGCATTTCATGGTAAAAAACATCTTCTTAGCACTTGGCTTAACTCTGCCTTTAATTGGCTGCGTGACCACGACCTCACCAGTCGCAACGACCAAAAATTATAGCGTCGACAGCGATACCTATCAATCGACTGGCAAAAGCCAGCGTATCAAAACCATTGTCCTACACTACACCGTCTCAGATAATGAGCGCTCAATCAAAACATTGACCACGGGCAATGTGAGCGCGCATTACTTAATCTTGGACAAGAACGATGATAAAATTTATAACCTCTTACCAGAGTCTGAGCGCGCTTGGCACGCCGGCGACGGCAGTTTTGCCGGTCGAACGATCCTGAATGACACGTCTATCGGTATTGAGATCGTCAATAAAGGTATCAAACCTCAATATCGAAACGCCCTCAAAAATAGCGAGCTTGACTATCATCCCTACTCGCATTTCGTCGAATTTGATGAGCTACAAATCAAAAAAGTCGCACAATTGGTGCAAGATATTGCGGGGCGTTATGACATCTCCCCCAAAAACATCATCGGTCACGCGGACCTTGCCCCCTCACGCAAGATTGACCCAGGAGCTAAGTTCCCTTGGCAGCGACTGTACAGCGAGTACGGTATTGGCGCTTGGTATGATGAAGCCGATAAGCAATATTTTATGCAGCAAGTTCAGCTAGCTACCCCAACGATACGGGAGGTCAAGCAGGCCTTTCGTGATTATGGCTATCAGATAAATACTACAGATGTGTGGGATAAAGAGAGCCGCGATGTCATCTATGCCTTTCAGTTGCATTTCCGGCCGCTAACGCCAACAGGCATTATGGATATCGAGACCTATGCTATCCTAAAAGCACTCAATAAAAAGTATGCGGGACGTGACGATTTTTACTAGCCTGAGTGATCAACTATTAATCACGGACACTCAAACCATAACAATAACGAAAAAGGACATCTTATGAGCACCCTATTTAGCGTCAATTTAAACAAACTCGCCTTAATCCGCAACTCGCGTGGCACCGACTACCCTAATCTATTGTACTTTGTAAAAAAGCTGATTGATCTAGGAGTTAAAGGCTTTACCGTGCACCCACGGCCCGACGAGCGTCATATCCGCTATCAAGATGTTTATGATATCAGTGAGTATCTCAAAGATTATCAAGATATCGAATTTAATATCGAAGGCAATCCGAATGAACAATTTTTAAAACTCATTCGCGAGGTCAAACCGCATCAATGCACCCTCGTACCCGATAGTGAAGACCAGCTGACCTCTGACCACGGCTTTGATATTATCAAATATAGCGACATGCTGTCCAAACTCAGCCATGAGCTTGAAGGCTTTGGCACACGCTGCGCCGTATTTATCGACCCTGATATCGAGCAAATAAAAGCGGTCATCGCAAGCGACGTACAAACGATAGAGATGTACACCGAAGAATGGGCGCGCGCCTATGAAGATAAGAAGGATAACGACAGCAGTAATAACGACAGTAACTTTGCTGCAGTCAAACAGCGCTTTGACGATTGTATTAACCTCGCTAGCGAAAACGGTATGCGCATCAACGCCGGACACGATTTGAATTTAGACAATTTAGCCGATTTGCTAAGCCTTGGTGATATCGCGGAGGTGTCGATTGGTCATGCCTTTACTATTGAATCGCTAGAGCAAGGCATGGATAACGTCGTGCGTCAGTATTTGCAGATTTGTGGATAGAACGTTTTGATAAAAGAGGTACGTTATGAGCTTACGTATTCACGCGCTGTTTCATACCGATTATGCGGATCTAAGCTTTATCAAACAGTGGGCGCGCGCGCATAATCATCCGATCACCGTTAGTCGCTCCTACGATAACGACAACCTGCCAACGCTGGATAGCTTTGATTGGCTCATCGTGATGGGTGGGCCAATGAGCGTTCATGATGAGGATAAATATTCTTGGCTCATTAAAGAAAAGCGGCTGATAAAACAAGCCGTTGATGCCGGTAAAACAGTCATTGGCATTTGCTTAGGTGCGCAAATCATCGCGCATTGTTTGGGCGCTGAGGTGAAACCGTCTGCAGTTAAAGAGATTGGCTGGTTACCGATGCAATTGACCGAAGCAGGTCAAGCGCATCCATTATTACAAGATCTACCCAAAGACTTTACGGTGTTTCACTGGCACGGCGAAGGTTTTGACTGTCCCAAAGGCGCAAGCATTATTGCGGAGACGCAGGCTTGGCCGAATCAAGGCTTTATCTATCAAACGCCAAAACATAAAGCGCGTGGCACTTGGGTACTCGCTTGGCAATGTCACTTTGAAGTCACCAAAGAGAGCTTACCGAAGATGGTCTCCAATGGTAATGCGGCTATTCAAAGTGGACTGAAAGACTATCCCGAAACGGTACAAGCACCGGATGAGATATTAGCGCTAGGCGATAAATATGTTGAAGAAAATAACGCCAGACTTGCCACTATGTTTAATCGAATAGCATCGTCAGCAAATAAATAGTATAAGGAGTCAGTCATGAGTCATTCACAGCAAGATGAACAACAAAAACTTGAAGCGTATCTAGAAGCCAAAGCTAAAGAAGAGCAGGAAAATCAGCAACAACAAGAAGGTGAATCGCTGTCTGAATATGAGGCTTGTGTGCTTAGGGAGAGTGCTCGGGTAAAGGAGTTGATGGCTGAGGCTCGGAACAAAGCTCAAGATAAATAATTGAGATATCCTTTCTCCTTAGCTCTTTTGTTTAGGGTAGAATTAAGTTTGTAAAATTTAAGAATGCAATACTAAAGGGGCTGTAGTAGATAAGGATTAAATATCACACCATTTTCTCAGGAATTTTAGCTGATTAGATGGTGAACCATAGTTAAATCTAAACTCACATTCTTTTAAAAATAAATGGAAGTTCTTCTTATCGATTCCATTATACTTTCTGAGTGTTCGTTTAGACTGATTCCAGAAGTTCTCAATGCCATTGATGTGATTGTTTTTACCGCAAGTGAACTCTTTAGAGTGATTGACTCTGAAATGTTTAAACTCGCTCACATCCAGTGCATTGTAACTTCGATAGCTATCCGTATAAACAAAGCTGTCAGGCTTGATTTTACGCTTAATAACAGGCATTAGAGTAGTCTGTTTGGTGTCTGCTACGACAATGGTATACACCTTACCGTTTCGTTTTAGAATCCCAAATACAGCGGTTTTACCAGCAGCCCCGCGACCTCTTTTGCCTTTGCGTACACCGCCAAAGTAACTTTCATCTAATTCGACCTCACCATCAAAAAGCTCATCAGCTTGTAATGAGAGATGGTAATCTATCACAAGTCTTATTTTATGATAAAAAAGTGCAGCACTGTTAGGCTGGATATTAAGCAAATCTGCGGCTGTTCTAGCAGTCACTTCAGCCGTAAAAAACTCTAACAGCCTTCGCTGTATTTTTTTACTTAGTTTACAATGGGTTATCTTCATAAAAGTAGTCTAGCATAGTGCTTATCTACTACAGCCCCATACTAAATATATATGACAAGTAGGGCTTACTATGAGCGCAGGACTAATCAAACATTTATGAATCGGCGTACCTTGGTCGCGCCCAGCGTGCAGGAGATCAAGCAAGCCTTTCGGGACTATGGCTACCCGATGAACGGCACCGATACATGGGACAAAGCCAGCCGCGATGTCATCTACGCCTTTCAGCTGCACTTTCGCCCAGAACAGCTGACAGGGGGCATGGATGCGGAGACGTATGCGATATTGCAGGCGTTGAATAGGAAGTATGGGGGTTGATATTAGAAATTGTTAATATCAAAATACTAAGTTATATTAGTTCTGAATGAGTATATAAAAAATACACTTACAGGATGTCAAAAACGCTCTTTATTATATAGTAGTATAAAAAATACAAGTCGCTATCAATATATTCAAACTATACTTGATTTTTAAAAACTTAAAAGTACTCATAGGACTGTAAATTGAATACACCAGAAACTATAGATTGGTTTGTAACATCTAAGTGCAACTTGAAATGTGACTTTTGTTATGGGCCCTATCCCGAAATAGAAAATAGAAAGATAATAAAAGATATCGCATACAAGATATCAGAAAGCAATGTAGCTAACGTAACACTATGTGGTGGTGAACCGTTTGTTAACCCAGATATTTTTGAAATTATAGATATATTAATAGATAATGGAAAAAATGTTTATGTGTCTAGCAACGGTCACTTCCCTATCAAAATACTCAGAGTTTTAGATAAGCTTTCAGGAGTTAGTATATCATTAGACTCTTATGATAAAAAAAATTTTGAGAAAATCAGGGGTAACTTATCAGACTTTGATAAAGTAATTGAATCTATAAAAATTATTAGTTCTGAAAATCCAAATAAATTAAAAATAACTACAGTACTTTCATCTTTAAATATTAATAGTATGGTAGATATAGGAAATTTTATTTTAGAATACAACCCAAAAATCTGGAGAATTCTTAAATTTGTACCAAGAATGAAAGGGAGCTTAAATAGAGGAATATACGAAATAAGTGATAATGATTTTTCCAAGTCTATCGATGAGCTGAATTTATTTTTTAGTGACTTAAAAATATATGCTTCCAAGGAAGAAGAGATAAACTCTTGCTTCTTAATAGACCACAGAGGAAATATAATATTACCAAGAAATGATATTTATGATATTGTAGGAAACTGTTTCAATAAAAGCATTGAAGAATGCTGGGAAAAATACTGGAAATCAAAAAAAATTCACTATAGGAACAAAATATGGATGTCAGAAATAAAGAAATAGGCGAAATTGGTGAGAAAAATTTTTTAAATGAAGTTTTTAAAATAATTGATAATAATGATGAAAATTTTGTTAATGGAATAAATCAAGACTCAAGTATATTAAGAATAAATAACGAAATAATGTTAGTGTCTAACATCGATAAAGCACAAACTCCTGTCATACTATCTGATAAAAATTACGATACATACAAGACATGGGGCTATTTATCAGTAACAAGTAGCTTAAGCGATATTTCAGTTGTAGGAGCTAAAGGATTATCATTTTTAATATCAATAACCGCGCCATCTAATATTCATTCTGAAAAGATATTGAAAATCATTAAAGGTGCGCAAGAAGCATGTAAACATTACGGTATTTCTTTTTTAGGTGGAGATACTAAAAAAGGAAATGAGTTATCAGTTGTAGGTGCTGCAAATGGTATAATTAAGGGTTCAAACTATTTAACTAGAAATAGCTCTAATCCATCAGAACTTATAGTATGTACTGGTGAATTTGGAAAATTCGCTACCGCTTATTATAAACTACTTAACTCTATAGAGCTAGATAAGGAAGAGATTGAATATATAACTTACCCAAAATTCGATATAAAGCAATGTGAAATAGTTAGTAATAATATTGATTTGTTCTCATCTTCTATGGACAATAGTGATGGGATAAATAATTTACTTTATAAAATGTTTACTGAAAACAATTTGGGTTTTGAAATATACTTAGATTCTATACCTTTTAGTGACAACTCAAGAGAGTTGGCAAAATTATACAGTATACCATTAGAAAATTTTGCATTTTATGTTGGTGACTGGAATTCTATATTCACTATTTCTGAAGAAAATTTTCTTGCTCTAGAAGATCGTGTAAATAAACATGGCTTACATATTATAGGCAAAGTGAGAGATGATAGTAATATTAAAGAATTTCATAAACATGGAGAAACCTACTCCTGTTTATCAGACTTTGAAAACGACTCATTTATATCAACTACTAGTAATACCGAATATTTTTCAGAAAAAATACTTACTAGGGAATCTATTTTAAAATGAACTATAAAAGAATAATTATTGACTCAAGCAAACTTAGAGAAATAATAAATAACAACTATCCTAGACACAACAAAAACACCTTCTCTTATTTCTCTCTATTTATTACACTATTAGTCACATTGACTACAATAGAGACCTTCAAAGATTTTGGAGATATCTTATCGAGTTTACAGATAAAAATCATTCTTTGGTTTTTAGCTTGCATCTTTTTAATTCTTACAATACGGGAGTTTTTCAAAAAACCTCCTTACAGTAAGGAAACTGTGATATCTGAGATAGAGAAAGAATCTTTAAATATTACTAAGAATGTCGCTTTATTTGTATTTATGAAAACTTTCATTAAAGAAGATATTAAAGAGATAAAATTTCTTTTTTCAGATGATTTTGAATGGAGTAGTTATTTACTACCTTTCTGTAAAAAACATGATAACCATACTTTATCCCAACTAACCAATTTCATAGAAAGTCAGCTATCATTAGAAAAAAACTCTGTAAGTTTGGATAAAATAGATTTTTTAACTTTTGATGAAGAGAAAAGCTCTGCTACTTCTGGAAAACTGACACAGTACAGTTATGACGTTTACTTCGTTGTATATGATTCAGAAAAAAATATTCATTTAGAAGATGAAACATTCCATATAGGTGAACGTTCTTATGAATGGCTAAGTTTAGATAAAGTTAAGAAACACAGTAAAACTATGTACCTAAATAGGAAAGTAATACGTATGATTGATGACAATTTTTCTATGCTTCTTATGGATTATAAGTTACCAAATGATAATAGGCATTGAAGTTAAATCAGACAATTCACTCTATCTAAAGCCAATATTAAAAAATCCATATAGCTGTAAAAGATTGAGCAAAAAAAGTGAGCATTACGCCCACCTTTTTTTTATTACCTCACACAATATTCTAAACTAATTCAAATTATCTTAACGCAACCAAGCCCGCGCATTACGGAACATACGCATCCAGGCGTCATCGCTTTCACACACATCCATAATCCCACCGAGTGCGTGACCAAGATAAGATTGACTGTTTTTGATCAATTAAGCTTCGGCAATTAACTCAGGCTTTTTATTCAATAAGCGCATTAATGTGACGGCAGCCCCTGTTGGGTTTCTAGTACCTTGCTCCCAATTTTGTAAGGTACGCGAACTGATATTGAGTTTATCGGCAAACTGCTGTTGCGATAGCCCTGTCTTAGTTCTTATTTCCTTAATACTAGGCACGTCATGGGTAAACTGGCGGCTAGGCTGAGCCTGTCCTTTAGCAATCGCCAATGCTTGATTTAGTGATGTAGATAAATCATCGTAAAATTCATTGCTCATGGCTATACACCTCTTTAATTTGTTGAGTCAGTTTGTATAAACCAGACTTCTCTTCGCTTGATAGAGAGGCTTGTTTATTCTTCGGATAAGCGAGCAGCATAAAAAATATGCCTTGACTATTCACAAAATAATAGATAATCCGAATACCGCCACTCTTACCTTGGTTAAGTGCCCATCTGGTTTTTCGAACGCCCCCTGTACCTTGAATCAAATCACCTTGTTCTGGATTATTGATTAGATTTTCCTGTAGCTCTTTATAAGCTTCATCATCTAATAGTTTCAGTACTTGCTTAGTAAATATTGGCGTTTCGATGAAATGTAACATTCAATATCCTTTATCTTTATCTCTTATTATATACGTCATTGAAGTACTTATCTATATGTTTTTTCTGGATCTAATTAAGCTAAATATCATAAACACAAAAAAGGTGAGCCAAAGCCCACCTTTCTTATTATCTAAACTAATTCAAATTATCTTAACGCAACCAAGCCCGCGCATTACGGAACATTCGCATCCATGCACCATCTTCATCCCACTGCTCAGGTTTCCAGCTATGATTGTAGGCTTTTAGGTTACGCTCAGGATGCGGCATCATAATAGTGACGCGACCATCGGTGCTACACAGGCCCGTGACACCGCCGAGCGAACCGTTTGGATTGAGCGGATACGTCTCAGTTGGATGACCTTGGCTATCGACATAACGCATCGCAAGCTGACCGTGTTTTGCCATACCGTCGATCTCGGTATTATCTAGTGTGGCATAGCCTTCACCATGCGCGACAGCGATAGGTAAGATACTGTCTTGCATACCTTTGAACAAAATCGACTTGGTACGCTCAACTTTGACGTTGACCGTACGCGCTTCAAAACGCGCGGATTTATTAGCAATGAAGCGTGGGAAGTTTTCCGCACCTGGGATCAGGTCTTTAAGCTGCGCCATCATCTGACAGCCATTACAGACGCCAAGTGAGAACGTATTCGGACGGGCGAAGAAGCGCACGAACTGCATACGCAGTTCGTCATGGAACAAGATAGAGTTGGCCCAGCCAGAACCTGCGCCGAGGACGTCACCGTAACTAAAGCCGCCACAAGCGACCAAACCGTCGAAGTCACGTAGATTGATGCGGCCTTCTAGCAAGTCGCTCATGTGCACATCGACCGCTTCAAAGCCTGCTTGAGTGAAGCCTGCTGCCATCTCCAGCTGTCCGTTGACGCCTTGCTCGCGCAGGATAGCGACTCTTGGCTTGTCTTCACGACTGTTCAGATATGGCGTCTCGATCTTTTGATTGAGATCGAAGTTTGGCGCAGCGATAAGACCTTTATGATTAGTATCGGCAATCAAGTCATATTCTTGTTGCACGCATTCTGGATTATCACGGCGACGGGCGATTTGATAGCTGACTTGACTCCACTGCTGTTGCAGCTCGCTGCGGCTAAATCTAAGCGTTTTATCACCTTGATGTAGCGGCGTTTGGATAATGAGGCTATCTTCCTCAGTGCTTTGACCGACGAGGCTAAGCATATCGCTGACGTTGTATTCATCCGCTAGCGCCACTAAAGCGGCAACGTCCTCTGGCATGACTTGGATGACCGCGCCCAGCTCTTCGCTGAATAGCTGACCGAGTAGATTATCATCACTGAGTGATAGCTTAATGCCTTGACGACTAGTGAACTGCATCTCTGCAATGGTCGCAAGCAAGCCGCCATCACCGATATCGTGGTAGGCACTGATGATGCCTTGCTCATTACCCGCTTGGATGAAATTAAAGAAGTCGACTAAGTCGCTAGGCTTATCAAGGTCGGGGCACTCGTTACCAAGCTGGCTTGCCGTTTGCGCAAGGATAGAGCCGCCAAGGCGCAATTTACCTCTAGAGAGATCGAGGCGGTAAAACGCGCTATCGCCGTTGATCAGCTCAGGCGTGAGCGTTTTTGCCACATTAACGACTGGGGCAAAGGCCGTAATCACAAGGCTCATGGGTGAGACCACAGATTTATCTTGGCTATCCTCCTTAGCATCGTTATCATCTGTCCAATTGGCACGCATCGATAACGAGTCTTTACCGACTGGAATGGCTATCCCCAAAGCGGGGCACAGCTCTTCACCGACAGTATGGACCGCGTCAAATAATGCGGCGTCTTCCGTATCATCACCGCAAGCCGCCATCCAGTTCGCCGACATAGTAATGTCAGATAACTGGGAGATGCGCGCGCCTGCGATATTGGTAATGGCTTCACCAACCGCTAATCTTGCCGAGGCTTTTGGGTCAATGAGTGCCACTGGGGTACGCTCGCCGATACTCATCGCTTCACCGGTCATCGCTTGACCATCAAGCGTTATAAGACCTGAAGCGGTAATCGCGCAATCTGCCACAGGCACTTGATAGCGACCAACATACTGATCGCGCACCACCATACCAGTGATTGAGCGGTCACCAATGCTAATGAGGAACGACTTGCTCGCGACAGTCGGATGACGCAGCACGTCTTTGACCGACTCGCTCAGGTCAAAATCATTGAGCACTAACGGCGCCAGCTCATTGGCTTGCACCTCGAAGCTGCGCTGCATCTTTGGCGTACCACCAAGCAATACTTGCATCGGCATATCGACAGGCTGATCATCGAGCAATTCATCATCGACTCTAAGCTGACGCACTTCAGTCGCCTCTCCCAATATCGCATATGGGCAGCGCTCACGGGCACAGATCGCATCAAACTGTGCTTTGCTCTCTGGGCGAATGGCAAGGACATAACGCTCTTGCGCCTCATTTGACCAGATCGCCATCGGTGACATGCCCGCCTCAAGCGATGGAATATGACGCAAGTTGAGCACCGCGCCCATATCGTGATCATCGACCAGCTCAGGCATGGCGTTAGACAGACCGCCTGCGCCGACATCATGGATAGAGACGATGGGGTTGCCGTCTTGACTATCATTGCTCACCTCAGCATCGTTACCCGCTAAGGCCCAGCAGCGATCGATGACTTCCTGACAGCGACGCTCCATCTCCGCGTTATCGCGCTGCACCGAGGCAAAGTCTAGGCCCTCATCCAACTCACCACTATCGACAGAAGAGGCCGCGCCGCCGCCAAGACCGATTTGCATTGCAGGACCACCAAGTACAATCAGTAAATCCCCCTCACGAATCGGATTTTTCTCAATCAGGTTACGTTTGATATTACCGTAACCACCTGCCAGCATGATGGGCTTATGATAGCCGCGCATCTCGCTACCGTCTTTGGCGGCTGAGGTATCTAACTGGAAGCTGCGGAAATAACCGCAAAGGTTGGGACGGCCAAACTCGTTAGAGAAATTGGCACTACCTAATGGCGCCTCCGTCATAATTTCAAGACTAGTCGCCATGCGCTCCGGCGTGCCGTAGTCCTGCGTGCTCACTTGTCCTGACTGCTCCCACTTCTCGGCAAGCTCTGGAATATGCAAGTGCGACACGTGGAAGCCTGTGAGACCCGCTTTGGGTTTACCGCCGCGGCCGGTGGCACCTTCGTCACGAATCTCACCGCCCGCGCCTGTTGCTGCACCGGCATAAGGGGCAATGGCGGTTGGATGGTTGTGCGTTTCGACTTTCATCAGGATATCGATAGCTTCTTGATGAAAGCCATACGGATGCGCAGCATTAGGGTTTTTAGCGTCTTCAGGAATAGGATAGTAACGCATGCCCTCAGCGCCAGCCATCACCGCCGCGTTGTCTTTATAAGCGGAGAGGATACCTTCTGGATTTGATTGATAAGTATTCTTAATCATCTGAAACAAGGACTTTGGCTGTACTTCACCGTTAGCCGTCCACTCGGCATTGAATATTTTATGGCGGCAATGCTCTGAGTTGGCTTGGGCAAACATCATCAGCTCAACGTCGGTTGGATTGCGCTGTAGGTCATTGACATAAGCATTCATCAAGTAGTCGATGTCTTCGCTCGATAGCGCAAAACCAAATGTCGTATTCGCTGACTCTAATGCGCTGCGCCCTGCTCCCATGACATCGATATGATTCAATGACGCTGGCGGTTCATCGTCAAACAGTTTATTCACGTCGTTTAAATCATAAACCAAGCTTTGGGTCATACGGTCATAGAGTAAACGCTCAGCCGCCGTTGGCAGCTTGTCTTCGGTAGCACCTTCTAGCGTCAGCGTATAAACAATCACCCGCTCAATACGATTGATCTTCAGCTCGCAGTTATTAAAAATATCGGTGGCTTTACTCGCCCATGGCGATATCGTGCCAAAACGCGGACTGACGATGACTTGGATATGACGCTCTGTCGCAGCTTCTAGCGAGGTTTGCTCTTTTACCCCTAAAAGATCCAAAGCCTTTTTTTGCTCTTCACCTAAGAGCTCTCTTGAGAGTACAAAAACCTGCTGAGTACTGATTTGGGTCACGTTTAGATCGGTTTTTTGGGCAAACTGATTGATCAATTGCTGGGTCTGAAAATCGGTCAAAAACGGCTGTCCGGCGATGGTCATCATAAAGGCATAATCCGTAAGATCAAGGCATCTCTGCCATGCTAAGTAAATGGTCTGGGTATTATAACAAGAAGACCTATAATAAGCAGGTCTAAACCAAGATAAATTGCTGATAACTGATACGGTGTCGCCGCTAACTACATGCTCAATAACACAATCAATTCAATAATCCGCCCATGAGTGTTTAGCCCATGAATGTTTAGATAGCATTCAAATACAGTGACGACACTCGGCGTCGCAATTTTTACCTAACCCTCATACTCCTTACAAACACTCACATCGCATTACTGGGCACCTATATAAATGTAGGGCTGCTACTCGGTATTCTAGTTCCAGTTGTTAAGGGGGTGTTTTTAAAAGATGAATTACATCTACCTTGAATAAAAATGATTACTACAAACAATGAATCATCTAATCACTATAAAGAAAAGGGAATCCTCTATGAACAAACAAGAACAAATCGACAAAATCCAAGACGTTATTAAAGATGTAAAATTTGCAATGTTAAGCACCGTCAATAGTAAAGGTGACGTACATGCGTGGCCAATGACAACCAGCGAAGCGAGTATCGGTGGTAAAGAGATCTGGTTCATCGGTGATAAAACCTCAGATGTGGTCAAAGACATTCAGAACAACCAAAAAATTGGCTTGTCTTATGCTTCTAAAGATGAAAAAGACTATGTCTCTGTCAGCGCCAATGCTGAGTTACCAACGGATAAAAACAAATTAGAAGAACTGTGGTCACCAGTCTACAATGCGTTTTTTGAACATGGTAAAGAAGATCCAAACGTACAGTTAATCAAGGTCGTCCCACATGGCGTCGAGTGCTGGTTAGGTGGCAGCTCTACTATTAATATGTTCAAAATGGCAGCAGCAGCCCTACAAGATGGCAAAACCGCCGAAGATATCGGCGAGCAATTTGAAGTCACGTTGTAATCTTTAAGCCATACATTACAAACCAAAACGTCAATATGCCTCGGTTTATTGGCGTTTTTTATTGCTTTATTTTTGGTAAGGTTATTTTTAGACAGTATTTTTTGATTGATAAATCATCTACTGAATAAAATCACGCAGATAATTACAAACTTTCACAGGGTATTACAGACCAGCTGTATCGTTCTATTAGGTGATATCGCTATATTGATAACTGTTAATAGGCGTCATTGACCACCCTATCAGTACTCTAGATTACTCTTACCGAATAATAATTTTTACTCCAAATTTTAAATAGTAAAGGATAACTACGATGAGCAAGCAACAACAAATGGACACCATCCAAGAAATGGTAAAAGACATCAAATATACGATGATGACCACGCGCACCAGTGAGAACCATCTTTACTCATGCCCCATGAATACCACCGAGACCAGTATTGGTGCCAAAGAAATTTGGTTTATCGGTCACAGCCCTTGTGAGACCATCGATAACATCAAAAACGATCCACAAGTCAATTTGGCCTATGTCAGCCAAGACAACAAACAATATCTGTCTATCACTGGTAAAGCGGAGCTGGTAGATGATAAAGACAAGTTAGATGAGCTTTGGTCAATGACTTATAACGCTTACTTTGAAAAAGGTAAAGAAGACCCAAAAGTACAGCTGATCAAAGTCGTCCCTCATGGTGCTGAGTACTGGGCAAATGGTAATGCCATCACTAGTGCTGTCAGAATGGCGGCGGCGGCAGTCACTGACACTGCCATTGAAAAAAGCTTAGGTGAGAATTTTTCGATAGAGCTGTAATGCTTCAGTCGTTAAAACAGTAAGAATAGACAAATAAAAAACGCCAGTTGCATTAAGCGACTGGCGTTTTTTATGCAGGTTACGATTGTTTGTCTTACTATTAGCCGCTTTGCTTCAAATAAGGCCACGCAGCTTTGAGATAAATCATCATTGACCAAAGCGTCAATATAACAGCGGCGACCATCAGCGCATAACCGACCGTCTCAAGCGACTCCCAGTTTAATAACAGTACTGTAATCGCTATCATCTGAAAGGTCGTTTTTAATTTGCCCACATAGGACACAGCGACACTGGTTCGGTTGCCAAGCTCTGCCATCCACTCGCGCAATGCGGATACAGCGATCTCACGTGAGATGATGACGATCGCAGCGATTGCCATAATAATATTGGGATGCCATTGCACCAAAACGATCAAGGCCGCTGCCACCATCAGCTTGTCAGCAACTGGGTCCAAAAAGCGCCCAAACGCTGACATGACATTCAGCTTACGAGCAAAGTAACCATCTAGCCAATCGGTAATTGCTGCAATAATAAAGACGCTGGTTAATAATAAATGGCGCAATAGGCTATCGCTAAACTCACTCATCCCCACTCGCGCAATGACGTTGTCTGAGATTGCAGGCATACCGATGCCCATAGCAGGTGGCCAGTACGCAATCGCAACAAACAACGGAATCATCAAGATACGAGCAATCGTAAGATTGTTGGGCAAGTTAAAAATACTTTTAGTATTTTGCGAACTTGACGGCTCCTGCGTATGCAAATGCGTGCTCTCAGTCATGGCAAACCCAGTGTAATATCGACATAATAATGGCAGATAGCTTAGCATTTTTCCGTCATGCCGTCATGCCATCTCTTTAATGATTAAATGATTCAAACTATCAACATCGAGTCATTCGTTTCATAATGATATAACCCATTGAAATCATTTGTATCTTTTATTAAAAGCATCATAAAATTCTTAAAAACAATCTGCTACTTAATGTAACGTCCTATTATGTATAGGGCTCGATAGTTGGTCACAGGCTATTTACTTATCTGCGTCTTTCTTCTTACTTCCCAATGACAGAGTCTATGCTGTGATCGTGCAGCCGAGTATTTTTACAAAGTAATATACTGTAACCAAAACAGCCAAATAGGAGTCAGTCGGGTTATGATAGCAACTGTCACAAAACACTTGTACACTTAAATATGTAAGCAAATATATGTACCTATTGTATTGGTTATTATTGCCCTAATAAATGAGTGTATAGAAAGCCGATAACTATAATAAATCACGACCACGGAACTTGTGATCAATCTGCACAGCCCGTTTTCCTCAGCCCACAGCACCTCCTCTGTGGGCTTTTTTTTGCCTCGCTATTTATAACAGGCTCAAATCTCGATACCTATCGCTATAAATACGTAAAAACCTTTCTAGGGACTGGCAGCCGATAGATTCAGCCAGCCAGCAATCAACTCATATAGATCGTGCCCTACAGACTGCCTCTACTGTCTGCCGAGCTACCTGATAGCAGCTTTCGATATTGCCGCGTGCGCACCAGTCACCACTGACAATCCACTGTCTGGTTTCATCGACTAAGATACCTAGCTCTTTAGTATCTGTATCTATTATAGTAGCCGCATAGCGCCAGCGATGACAATCTGTTTGGCTTGGAGCACTATCTTTGTCCCAGTTTAAGGCTTGCTGCGCTGCCATTAATAACGTGGCTTTGACTGTCTCCAAATCATCATCGACGTGGACTTGTGACCAGTCATTACGCGCATGAATGGTGATGCTTGGTAATAGCTCATCACGAACGGGTTTATGATGCTCAATAAATATTCTATCGAGTACCTCACTATTTAAATAAGCAACATCCCATTGCGGTGCTGTTTGAGAGTTCAATGTTTCAGGTAATTCTTGGGCATTGTCCCAACCGAGCATCAACGTATAGCAGGCCTGCATCTGCGGCTGGGTGATGTTAACTTGCTGACTAAATCCACTGTCTGCCATCAGCTCTACTGCCTGACCGTTTGGTGCAGTACAAATGACCCAGTCAAACCAACCGAGGCTCTCCCCTGTCTCATCAAATAGCTCAGTTTTTTTATCATCTGAGTGAGTGGTATGCCTACCAAGCGGAGCCACACGCGTCTTAAACACTATGTTTGTGTGCTTGAGCCCAGCGGCCAATTCACGTCCCCAACTGGTCATTTTTGGCGTGCTGATATAGCGCGCGTGCACGGTATCCCACTGCTCTTTACTTTGGATATCAGGCGATTGACCATTATCATTTGCGGGTGTCAGCTCAACCACTCGGGCACACCATGGCTGTAGCAGCCCTGTCTTTAGCCAAGGGGCAATAAATTGCTGGAACTCAGCGGTTTTTGCCGTAAAGAACTGTGCCCCAAACGCCCATTGCCAGTTGCGGCCCGTCTCACTGTCAGTGCGATAGCGCGTTGCTAGACGGCCCACACTGCGTGACTTTTCAAATATCGTGATGTGCGGTGCATTTGAGCACACATTGTCAGTGTCCAAGGTGCGCTCTAGCAATGTGGCAGTCAGCAGCCCTGTCAGACCACCACCGATGACCGCGATTTTTGGTGAGGATTTTTCTGTTGAGAGCAAAGTATGATCAGTCATAATGACAGGAAACCTTATCGAGTATTTATGAGTCGCTACCATCTATAAATAGCAAAACGATCTGTTATATGGCGGGCAACTAGTAGGTAGCAATGTTCGTTGACCATTGATATTGAATCGTCAAAACGCCGCAATATCAATATCGTCTGCGTAAAAAAGCCATGCTATTCACGATAACATGGCTTTTATTTGACGTTGCTGAACGGATATCAAAGTTGAAATAGCACCGTTCGCGTGCCCGATAGACGGGCTAACGCAACTACTCTCCGCGGCTCGCTTTGACTTCTTCTACCAAATCATTGATCACTGAGCTGTCCGCCAGTGTAGATAAGTCGCCCAATCCGACATACTGACCTTCTGCCAGCTTACGCAGGATGCGACGCATAATCTTTCCTGAGCGAGTCTTTGGTAGCGCATCCACCATATAAATAGCATCTAAGGTCGCAATCGGCCCAATCTCGGCACGCACATGACGTTTTAGCTCCGCTTTTAGATCGTCTGTTTTTTCTTCGCCAGACTTTAGAATGATAAAGGCACAGATACCTGTCCCGCGAATCTCATGCGGCATACCAACAATCGCGGCCTCGGCAGTAGCCGGATGAGCAACCAATGCACTCTCAATCTCTGCCGTACCCAAGCGATGCCCTGAGACGTTTAGCACGTCATCCACGCGGCCTGTGATCCAATAATGTCCGTCTTCATCACGCTGCGCACCATCACCTGTGAAGTAATAGCCGGGATAATCGCTAAAATAGGTTTTCAAAAAGCGCGGATGATCATTGTAGATCGTACGCATTTGCCCAGGCCAACCACTACTGATGACCAAGTTGCCTTCGGCAGCGCCTTCCATGATTGCGCCTTCAGCATTGACGACTTCAGGTTTAATACCATATAGCGGCGTCATCGCGGCACCCGGCTTGAGATCGACCGCTCCCGGAATCGGTGCCATCAAAATACCGCCTGTCTCCGTTTGCCACCACGTATCGACAATGGGACACTTGCTGTCACCAACGACATGATAGTACCAATCCCACGCTTCTGGGTTGATTGGCTCACCGACTGAACCCAGCAAACGTAGACTTGAGCGATCCGACTCACGCACAAAAGCATCACCCTCTTTCATCATCGCTCGAATCGCCGTTGGCGCGGTGTATAAAATGGTCACGTCGTGCTTGTCGATGATGTGTCCGATACGTGCCCATGTTGGATACTCTGGCACCCCTTCAAAAATGACTGTCGTGGTGCCATTGGCGAGCGGTGCATATGTTGAGTAGGTATGACCAGTAATCCAGCCCACATCTGCGGTACACCAATAAACGTCATCTTCTTTGACATCAAAGACATCACGGAAGGTAGACAAGGCATAAGTGATATAACCCCCTGTGGTATGCACAACGCCTTTGGGTTTACCCGTTGAGCCAGAGGTATACAGTAAGAATAATGGATCTTCGGCATTCATCACTTCAGGCTCACAGATCTCTGATTGCCCATCAACGAGATTGTGATACCAGACATCGCGGCGACCGCTCATCGGTATAGAGTTGCCTGTGCGGTGGACGACGATGACTTTTTCGACACTGTCTGTGCCATCCATCTCAAGAGCATGATCGACATTGGCTTTGAGCGGTGTGTGCTTGCCGCCGCGTAAACCCTCATCTGCCGTAATCACAACTTTTGAGCGACTGTCTATCAAACGATTGCCCAGACTCTCAGCAGAAAACCCACCAAATACCACAGAATGCACCGCACCAATACGCGCACATGCCAGCATCGAGACCATGGCTTCTGGTATCATTGGCATATACAACGTGACCCGATCGCCTTTGCCAACGCCAAGCTTGCGTAGCGAGTTGCCCAGACGACAGACTGCTTCATGTAATTCTTTAAAAGAAATAATCTTGTGTAGTGAAGGGTGATCCCCTTCCCAAATAATAGCTGGCTTGTATGGATCTTTTTCGAGGTGACGATCAAGACAGTTGACGGAGATATTCAGCTCACCATCTTCAAACCATTTAATATTAAAATTGTCTAAGTCATAATTAACATTGCTGACTTTGGTCGGTTTTTTTATCCAGTCGATCAGCTCAGCACGCTTCGCCCAAAACGCATCATTTGCTTCGGTTGATTCGATAGATTGATTGTAGTCTTCGAGATACTTTTCAGGGGTGGTATTGGCAGCAGCCATAAACTCGGCTGAGATTGGAAATGATTTCTGGGTCATAGTATTGGTCCTTTTAATTATCATGACTTACATAAAAAGTCGTCTATAACGACTAACCATGCAGGCAATAAGAGTCATCTTCCATAATGCGTGACACTCAGCGATAGTTTGACAAATAAGCGTGTCGGTTGCAAGACATCATCAGCCAATCATAACAATTTCGCTGTACATCTGTATACTTGGTGATTGATAGCAGCGGTTATTGAAGAATTATTAGTAAGGATTATTGCAACATCGCAATCAAGAGTGCTCTTGATGTGCAGATGCCATGTCACAGCTCATCGGATATCACATTTAATCCTTGTAACCTCAAATGAAATATGGACAATAGCTACCCTACCGATACTGCTTTAGACAACACCGCCGATCTGTATTATTAACACATACAATTGGTTTTGTTATCTCCTTTTTTTAAATGATTGTTTTACGAGACCGCAATGACTAATCACCACAATGCACAACCCTCTACTCACTATGACGTCATCATCGTCGGCGCTGGCGCTTCAGGATTATATTGTGCGCTCACCGCAGGTCGCCGTGGTCGTCGCGTTTTAGTCATAGATCACGCCAATAAAGCGGGCAAAAAGATTTTGATGTCAGGTGGTGGCCGCTGCAACTTTACCAATTACTTCGTCGAGCCTGAGCATTTTATCGGTGCCAATCCTCACTTTTGTAAGTCGGCGCTGAGCCGCTATCCAAGCTGGGAGTTTATCGGCATGGTAGAGGCGCATCAGATTCCCTACCATGAGCGTGAACACGGGCAGCTATTTTGTGATGATTCTGCCCAAGATATCCTCACTATGCTCCTTGATGAATGTACGGCTGTCGGTGTGCAAATCAAGCTCAATACCCAAATCAATCATGTACAGACGACTGACCATGATAAAGCAAAACGGTTTGAGCTAATAACCAGCAAAAAGCTTGGCAAAAAAGACGTCGCAAGCGAAAGTCAACCTTCACAGATGCGCTATAGCTGTGAGTCGCTAGTCGTGGCCACTGGTGGTTTGTCTATTCCAACGATGGGCGCAAGCGGCATTGGCTATGAACTAGCGCAGCAGTTTGGGCATACACTGATAGCAACCGATGCCAGTCTCGTACCATTTACCTTCACGGACAAAACAGGCGAGCTGATTCGTAGCTTAGCAGGCATCAGCCTACCAGTCATTGCCAGTAACGAGCGTATCTCTTTTAAACTGCCTGTACTGTTTACCCATCGCGGGCTCTCTGGCCCTGCCATGCTCCAGCTATCGAACTATTGGCACAGTGGTGAGACGATCAGCATTAACCTACTGCCCGATGTAGATGTCACCGATATTTTACTCACCCGCAAAAAGTCACACCCACGCCAACTGATCCGTACTGTATTGGCAGAAAACACAGACAACGCACTACCCAAAAAACTATTGGCAGCACTACAAACCCAGCTTTGGGACGATATCAAAGATACTGAGCTTGCCAATATCAAAGATGAGCGACTGAGTGAGCTTGGCGCTACTCTCAATGGCTGGCAGCTCAAGCCGTCTGGTACTGAAGGCTATCGCACGGCCGAGGTCACCCGCGGCGGCGTAAAAACCGATGAGGTATCCTCAAAGACCATGCAAAGCAATTTGCAAGAGGGCTTGTACTTCATTGGTGAGGTACTTGATGTGACAGGCTGGCTTGGCGGCTATAATTTTCAGTGGGCATGGGCCAGTGGTTTTGTCAGTGGCGAGGTCGTTTAAGAAGCAATCGCATTTGATAGCATAAAATAAACACGACATAAGTTCATTTTATTATGAAATTGCGGTATAATATATAACTAATATGACTTATGCTAGATAAAATCATGAGGTAATCCATGCGTCCAATCAAACAGATTCATGGTGATAAAGCACCACATTGGGTCGGTGACGGATTTTTTGTGAAAACATTGATCAATTATGTCGATGACCAACCAGACTTCAATTACAGTCATACCGATCCATTTTTACTATTTGATTATGGCGAGCCGACGACATTTGCACCAAATCCTGATTATCAGACGCAGCCACATGGCATTGGCAAACACCCTCATAAAGGTTTTGAGACCGTCACCTTCGCGTACTCAGGTGAGATCAGTCATGCTGACTCAATCGGTGGGCGTGGGGATATTTTGGAAGGCGATGTGCAATGGATGACCGCTGGTCGCGGTATTCTGCACGAAGAGTTTCATTCAGAAAGCTTTGGGCAGCGCGGTGGTGTGTTTAGTATGGTGCAAATGTGGGTCAATCTGCCAAGCGCGCACAAGCTGACTGATCCTAAATATCAATTTATCAAACGTGGTGAGATGCCTATCATAGAATTGATGAACAATCGCGATGCCGACTCTCAAGATAATCTTACTAAAGATGCTGTTGCTCAAAGCGCTGACAAACAAACGGTCATCGGTCAAGTTGCCATCATTGCAGGTGACTGGCATGGCGTCACAGGTAATGCGGTAACCTTTACGCCCATTAACCTATGGGATATCGCGCTGCATACCGTAGGCACAACGATACTCGAAGTACCTAGCACGCACAATACGTTACTGCTCGTACAGGAAGGCCGAGTACTGGTCAATGGCACATCTATCAGTGCAGGCAATCTGATTCAGTTTGCAGCGCCGATTAAACCATCTGTAGATTCTCAACCTGTACCTTTATCTGATGCTGCTACCGATACTATTGAGCTCACCTATTCTACCGATAACGATGAACACACTCCTGCCAAACTACTGTTGTTAAGTGGTGAGCCTATCGGAGAGCCTATCGCAGGTCACGGCCCCTTTGTGATGAATACCCAAGATGAGCTACGACAAACGTTCCGTGATTATCAAACAGGCAATTTTGGTACATAATGAAAATAGAAGCACAAAAAAGCCCTCTGACTACCGATAGTCAAAGGGCTTTTATGAAGCATAATTTAGCTATTTAGTCAGCAGAACCGACAAATAAACTATTGCGCCTGATCCATAAACGGATAATCAGTGTAGCCAACCGTGCTGCCACCATAGAAGCTCTCTGGATGCTGCTCGTTGAGCGGTGCACCCTCTTGAATACGTTCAGCGAGATCAGGGTTGGCAATATAATCACGACCGAATGCTACCGCATCGATATAGCCTGCTTTGATGTTCTTCTCAGCTTTGTCCGCATCATAGCCACCCGCCGCGATGATGGTCTGATCGAACGCATCACGGACACGCTGACGGAATTCATCGCTATAAGGCGTACCACCTGCCCAATCTGGCTCTGACAGATGCAAATACATTAGACCACGCTTATTGATTTGCTCAATCAGCCAAATGTTATCGTCTTCTTCGTAGCCTCCCTCAACATTGTTGAATGTGCCCAGTGGCGAGATACGAATACCAATATGATCTGCATCCCAAGCATCCACACATGCATCGATAACATCTAAGGTTAGACGCGCGCGGTTTTCGCGGCTGCCACCGTACTCATCGTCACGCTGATTGGTATGCTCGGCCCAAAACTGATGCAGCAAATAACCATGCGCGCCATGAATCTCAATACCATCAAACCCTGCCTCCTGCGCGCACTTGGTTGCATGCGCAAAGTCAGTAACCACTTGCTGAATCTCATCAAGACTGGCTGGACGCGGCGGCGTGGCATCCGCGCGAATGGCTTGGTTGTCACTATCACGCAATGAGGTACGGATACCTACATCGACATCTGAGGCTGAAATTGGCGCACGGCGCTCAGGTTGTACGCTTTCATGTGAGACAAGTCCTGTGTGCCATAGCTGGACGACAATCTTGCCACCTTTGGCATGGACATTGTCAACGATGGCTTTCCATGCAGTGACTTGATCTTGAGTATGTAGCCCTGGTGCGCCTGCATAGCCTTTTGCTTGAAACGATACTTGCGTCGCTTCAGTGATGACAAGGCCCGCCCCTGCACGCTGCGAGTAGTACTCTGCTGCCCATGTGATAGGGATATCGCCTGGCTCAACGGCACGCAGACGTGTCAGTGGGGCCATTATAACGCGGTTTTTTAGCGTTTGTGTGCCCATTTTTACAGGCTCAAATAAAATATCGTGTGCCATAATCTGTCCTATTGGTTATTGTTGCTATTTATGATCTTTAGTTATAGCAACCATCAATCATACTAATTATTATCGCATGCTGTTTAGAAAAACTTATAATATCATTAGTAAATCTACGTTTAGCGCCTACCTTTATAGGGAATAGATTTCATTATTCCAAGCAATATTTACAAACAGATACAACAATATTCACCTATACAAATCTTCGTATTTGTTTACTACGAAGACTGTTTACTAAGCCTTAAATACTGTTCGTCTGGGTCTTGTCTTTTGGCTTTAGCATTTTCTTAATTGACAGCTCTAATGACAAATACGTGCCGATCAATATCACAATCGAACCAATGATGGCTTGTATATTTAGCGCCTCGCCAAGCAATAGATAGCCCAAAATAATCGCAAAAATTGGAATGACTAACGTGATACTCGTGGCACGCGTTGGCCCAATATTTTTGATCAACTGATTCATAAAAATAAGGGCAATGGCGGTTGAAAACACACCGATACAGATAACCGAAACCCATGCCTTTATGCTGATCGCTTTGCCATAAGGAAACTCAGTAAAAGCCACCGGCAGCATGATAAGGCTACCAATAATCAGTGAGCCTGCCGTGATCGCAACGGGCGAGACATCGTATAAGTAGTTTTTGGTGATGTTTGCGCCAAGCGCGTAACCAACACAAGCGAATAGCGCGTAGCCCATCGGTAATAATCCCTCGACCAAGCCTTTGCCCTGATCGCCACCACCAAATAAGCTTTCGCTCATCAATATAATCACCCCGACTACCCCAATCACCAATCCAAGCGCTTGTTTTTTGGACAGTCTGTCTTTAAAGAAGACGCGAGCGATAAAGCCGCTCATCATCGGTACGGAAGCGTTTAGTACGGCGAGTACCCCTGCATTCACTGACTGCGCAGAAAAAGAAAACAACACAAAAGGCAACGCTGCCGAAAATATGCCGACGAGCGATAGCATTTTCCAGTGCTGTTTGATACCGTCTCTGTTTTTTTTCTTTAGTAGTACAAAGACGAGCATGACCAGTCCGGCAAATATCACCCGCAAACTGGCAAAAGCCAATGACCCAAACTCAGGCACGCCAACCCGATAAAACACAAAGGAGAGCGACCACATAAAAGAGAGCGTCACAAAGATAATGAGGTCACGGTTGGTCATTAGGTAATCCTATTAAGTGCTTAGACTGCATTTGCCAACTCGTGTCGGTCATAACCGTCTGATATGTGGTGGAGGTTAATGTGCTAATAAGGCACTATGATGGTAAATCTATAACCACCTTGTATATTGCTTTTTATAGGTGTTATCGCGCATTCTTATGAATTAACCTGTCTTATTTAAAGTCATTTCACGATGCCTAGCTTTTCTATATCTTAGATAACTGGGTAAAATACTTTATCGAGCGAAAAACCAGTAGACGCTGCTACCCTAAAATTTGTCTACTTTAGCCTATTTTAGCGCCTCATTATTCATATACTGGCAAACTCCAAAGTCACTCTTGAGTCATTACTCTCATCAGTATGTATAAGAATAGAACCTATCTTGATATCGAAGCTTTCTAACAATAAGACTCATCGATAGATAATCTTAATAATATCAAAGTATAACCAATACCATCTAATCAGTAGGAGTTTTCCTTAAAAATATAATAATTGATATTTGTTTGCTAATTTTTTACTATCTAAGAGGTACTGGCTCGTATCTGGCGATACAAAAATAGATGACAAATATGATTAGGGCGTGTTGAACATTCGCAAATAGGCACTGCTGATCGCTAAAATTGTTCCATACAAGGCACAAAGCGACGATAATGCAGATGCCTTAGCGAGATTTGTAACGCAGTATGGGGCAGTTTTAGCATCAGCCCCAACGATAAAAGCAGGGGACAGGACTCTTTTTTGCCGCTTCATCGTTAAAAATAAGCGCTTAGAGTGACTAAACTTATTATTTTTAACATCGAATCGCCTAAAAAATAGTCGCTGTCAGTGCCATGGTCGAATGTTCAACACGCCCTAGTAAGATTTATAAATTATTGAGGAATGATGATGAAAAGGATAGCGTTATGCATCAGTGCTATGTCAGTTGCAACGGCAGGATTTTGCGGGGTTGGTCAGTTCTCAGATGAGACCACCTGCTACGTTTATAAACAAGACAAATTACACAAAAAGCTAAACTGTCAGTATGAGGGCGCTGAAGGTGCAGCGATGAGTTATAGCTTTAGGCAGGTCTCTTATAACCTGCCAGGACTTGGCAAAATGGCCACATCTAATCAAGCAAACTACAATGACCGTAATGAGATCACTGGATGGACGACCACCGTCAATGATGAGCCAGCCATTATCAGATATCGTTTGCCAAGCAATCAGCGTATCGTCAGTGATGCCTATGCGCAGTCTGGCAAAGCGGTGATGCAGTGTTATCTTAGTACCAAATCACAGTGGGAGATTTGTGCTGAATAGAGTGAGATATTATTGAGATTTAAAAGATCATAAAGCTAAGTATTATACTCAGCTTTATGATGAGTATAACCAAGAACTAATGGGTTACCTTTATCAGCCCAACTCTAATTATCCCATCAACACTCTTTACTCTTCTAAAACTACAAATAACCTTTCCTACTCCCTACCACACTCATTGAACTCCAGCTCTGTATCAGTAAGAATATCAGTATCTATTTGTAGCACTCCCCTATAAAAACGATTAAAAAAGGATCCATCATGAAACTGCGCATCTTAAAGTCTGCGGTGACCAACCCTTGGTTCAATCTTGCCACCGAGGATTGGATATTTAATACGCTCAATCCCGACTCGCACACGCTTTTCTTATGGCGCAACTCTGAGACCGTGGTCATTGGTCGCTCACAAAACCCATGGGTAGAATGCAAGACGGATAAGATGGCAGCAGACGATGTTTTTTTGGCGCGGCGTCAAAGTGGTGGCGGTGCGGTATTTCATGACTTGGGCAATACCAATTTTACTTTTTTATCCCCAAAACACGCGTACGACCAAACGGCCAACTTTACCATTATCATCAATGCGCTAAAAAAGCTGGGTATAGACGCCACCTTATCTGGTCGTAATGACATGCAAGTCGGCGATAGAAAAATATCAGGCAGCGCCTTCAAACACGCCGCCGATCGCAGTTTTCATCATGGGACACTACTAGTCAATGCCAACATGCAAAAGCTTGGCGACTATCTCAATCCGCATCCCTTAAAGCTCAAAGCAAAAGGCATCAAATCGGTACGTGCGCGTGTGGCAAACTTGGTAGAGTTCAATGATGCCATCAATCATGAGACCTTGTCTGATGCGATTATCGAGGCGTTTTGTGAGTATTATGGAGAGACTGCGCCAGTTGAGCAGTTGGATGAAGCCAGCCTTGCCAAGCAGCCGGCGCTAAACGCTTACTACCAGCAGATGGCGGACTGGGATTGGCGCTTTGGCAAGACGCCTGAGTTCAGCCATCATATCGAGACACGCTTTGAGTGGGGCATCATGGATGTGCATATGGATGTAAAACAGGCCATGATTTCAGAGATTGTTATCTTCTCTGATGCGTTAAATATTGAGCTGATTGATTTGCTCAAAGAGACATTGACTGGTGTGAAATATAATAAGCATGAGATTCAAGGTGCGCTCGCCGAACTAGCAAAAGCACAACCTGAACTAGCGGCACAAGTTAGTGATTTTGAGCAGTGGTTGGTTGGTGAGATGGAAGGTTAAGGACATTCTTCAATGCACTTATAAGACAAGTTACAACTTTCTAACTCAACTTACATTTGCTAAATTTATGCTTATTTATTTACAGAATATATAAATTGTTCATTTTTTCACATTTACCCAATACAGACGACTTTAAATAAGGATCACTTTCTACATTTTGGATAAACTCTTTAATTCCGTCATTAATGCAGTTATATAAGTCGAATACATCAACCAGTTTGGTTGGATTTTGGTATTTTCTTTCTTCAATAACAAGTTCTTGATCAGAAAAATCTATATTTTGATAAAAAGCCAATCTAAAGTGCTTTTTACTGTTAAAGTGCTTATGTTCAGCAGTTCCCATGTGCAAAAATGAACATCTAGTGTTCCATAGATCAACTGAAGTACATCTTAACTTAGTTAAGTCGCAGTAAGTTTCGAGCCAATTGCGAAAGTCAGACCCATCTGAAAATTCAGTCGATGAGCTTAACCATCCTAGCTGATCTATAAAAGTGAAAAACAAAAACAAACTCTGTTTATCATAGCAGGCCTTATTTAAAATCGTGATTGAGTTATTGAATGCATTAATTGTATCTCTGAGTTTGTCCATAAATTTTTTACCCCGTTGCTATATATTATGAATTACAAATATTCATTTCGGATTAATGTTCTAAGGTTATGATATAGCTTATAAGCCAAAAAAAAAACGACAGGAAATAGTATCCCTGCCGCCTTGTAGTTGCTCATAATTACTTTCTATTTAATTCTAAATCCCCGCCGCAACCTCAGCACCGTCACGAATCGCACGTTTGGCATCTAACTCAGCTGCCAGCTTAGCACCTCCGATGAGATGGTATTGCGCGTCTGGCGCATCACCGACATTTGGCATCAGCTCAACGACTGACTCTTGACCAGCACAGACGACGACGCTATCGACACGGAGTAGCTGGCTTTGACCTTGCGAGTTGGTGACCCAAATACCTTCGTTGGTGATTTTTTCGTACTGCACGCCAGCGACTTGGATGACGCCGTGCGATTTGATATGCGCGCGATGTACCCAGCCTGAGGTTTTGTTGAGGCCACTACCCAGACGACCCTTGCTACGCTGCATCAGATAGACCTGACGAATGGGCTTAATCGCTTTAGGTCTGACCAGTCCGCCATCACTTTGATAATCGGTATCGTTGGTCACGCCCCATTCCTCGCGCCACTCGCTGATGGACTGCGGTTCAGGGCGATAATCTGGATCTTTTAGACCTTCAGGGCCGATCTCATCCAGCGATTGTCCGTGATTAGCCGTCAGATATTCACTGACATCAAAGCCGATACCGCCAGCACCGATGACCGCTACCGTGTCACCCACGGCTTTTTCACCAGAGAGCAATTCTGCGTAGCTGATGACTTGTGGCAGATCAGCCCCTTCCAGTTTACCTGCGAGACTTCTAGGTACAACGCCAGTGGCGACGATAACATGATGGAACTTGGCTTTTTCCAGCATGTCTTTATCCACAAAGGTATTGAGTTTAATCTCGACGCCTAAGTGCTCAAGCTCGTTGATATAGTAGCGAACAGTCTCAAAGAACTCTTCTTTACCCGGGATGACTTTGGCGTAGTTAAACTGTCCACCCAACACATCTTTGGCTTCAAACAAGGTCACTTCATGACCACGTAAGGCGGCGACATGAGCGGCTGACATACCAGCGACCCCGCCACCGATGACGGCGACTTTTTTCGGTTTTTTCGCTTTTTTGTAGACCAGCTCAGTCTCATAACAGGCTTGTGGATTGACCAGACAAGTCGAGCGTTTGTTTTCAAAGGTATGGTCGAGACACGCTTGGTTACAGGCGATACAGGTATTGATGCGATCTGTCTGACCGTTTTTGGCTTTGTTGACCCAGTTTGCATCCGCCAAGAATGGACGCGCCATTTGAATCACATCTGCCTGACCATCAGCGATGATTTTTTCTGCGGTATCTGGCATGTTGATGCGGTTGGCCGCCATCATTGGGATATTGATGTGTTTTTTGATCTCAGCGGTGAAATCAACGAAAGCGGCGCGTGGTACGCTGGTGACGATCGTCGGGACACGCGCTTCATGCCAGCCGATGCCCGTATTCATGATAGTCACGCCCGCTTCTTCTAGCGCTTTTGCCACGGTGATGACTTCATCCATAACGTTACCGTCTTTGACTAAGTCAATCACTGACAGGCGGAACAAGATAATAAAATCTTCACCCACGGCCTCACGAACAGCTGTAACTACATCAACCGCGAATTTCATACGACCTTGAATATCACCGCCATAGATGTCTTTACGCTTGTTCACATGACGCGATAAGAACTGATTGAGCAAGTAGCCTTCAGAGCCCATGATTTCGACACCGTCATAGCCCGCTTGTTTGGCAAGACGCGCTGAGCGGGCATAATCTTTGACTGTCTGCTCGATGTTTTTGATGCTCATCTTGCGCGGTTTAAACGGCGAGATTGGGGATTTGATTGGGCTGGAGGATACCGCAAAAGGGTGATAGCCATAGCGACCACTGTGCAATATCTGCATGATGATTTTGCTGTCATGCTTATGCACAGCACGAGTGACGCGCTGATGATTGATGACGTCAGCTTTGGTATTCATCGTGCCGCCAGCAGGTAGTAGCCAACCTTCGCGGTTCGGTGAGATACCGCCTGTGATCATCATTGCCACGCCGCCCTTGGCACGTTCTGCAAAATACGCCGCCAGCTTACCGTAGTTATAGAAACGGTCTTCAAGCCCCGTATGCATAGAGCCCATGACCATGCGATTTTTTAGCGTGGTAAAACCCAAGTCCAATGGCTCAAATAAATGCGGATAATATTCGTTAGTGCTGGCAGTTTCGATCGTATTGGCAGAACGGCTGGCGGTCATATCATTTTCCTTATGAATGTTTTTTGAGACGGCTTCTTAAAAATGGCTTTGTAGAAATCGTGGTGCTACGGGATTTAGCGTTACTGGTATCGTAACACACCGCTATTATCACTAGCTATGCAGACAAACGACTGATGAGTGAGCACTATTTAGCGACGATCAGAATATGATCGTGAAGTTTGCCAATTATCACACGGGCTGGTGGCGTATCGTTAGGTTATTACGATAAAACCCGTTCCAGTGTTGACTATGTTTTTTTATAATCAGACAACTATTTTATCACTCTCTCCTCACCGCCCATTAGACTAATCGATAAACATCGACTATTCTAATCCCTTTCTGTGTTAAATTAAGGTGCTGCGTTACCCTATTGACGCGTTATAAAAATACGATAAAGGATTATCATCATGACAGATTTTCATACTGGCCTCGGCAAAAACGCTGCCAATTATCAACCGCTCACCCCTATTGATTTTATTATCCGTAGCGCTCAGGTTTATCCTGATAAGACTGCGATCATTTATGATGACCTTGCACACAACAATCTCACTCAGACATGGCAACAGACTTATACGCGCTGCCGTCAATTGGCGGATGGCTTACGTAAATTGGGTATCGATAAAAACGATACGGTCGCCGTCATGCTGCCAAACACGCCAGCGATGGTCGAATGCGCCTTTGGCGTACCCATGTCAGGCGGCGTACTCTGTACATTGAACACGCGCCTTGATATCAACGCCCTGACCTTTTGTTTGCAGCATTCAGAGGCCAAGGTGCTGATCTTGGATAGCGAGTTTGCTGAGCACGCTGAGATCATCAATGAGACCTTCCCAAACCTCATTGTCATTCACGCGACCGATCATGCTATCGATGTCGAGCCGTTTGGACAGATGAGCTATGAAGCATTGGTTGCCAGTTCAGACAGCGTGGATAATTGGGAGATGCCAGCGGATGAATGGGATGCCATTGCCCTGAACTACACCTCTGGCACAACAGGCAAACCAAAAGGCGTCGTTTATCATCACCGCGGTGCTACGCTCAATGCGGTGTCGAATATTTTGGATTGGGATATGCCAAAGCATCCAATGTATCTGTGGACGTTGCCGCTGTTCCATTGTAACGGTTGGTGCTTCCCGTGGAGCATCGCTGAGCGCGCTGGGGCCAATGTCTGCTTGCGTAAGATTGACGCGGATTTGATATTGCAGCTGATTGCCAAACATCAAGTGACCCATTATTGCTCTGCGCCCGTCGTCCATAATATGATTGCTGGCGGCAAACCCGAGTATAAAGAAGCCATTACACATACCGTCAAAGGCTGGGTCGCTGGGGCACCGCCGTCTGAAACCATGCTAGCAGCAATGGAAGAAATGGGCTTTGATATCTCTCACGTCTACGGTCTGACTGAGGTCTATGGGCCAGTGACCGTTTGCGCTGAGCAAGAAGAATGGAATGATCTTGATGTCGCCACCCGCGCCCAAAAAAAATCACGTCAAGGCGTGACCTCACATTTAATGACAGGGTTTGAGGTATTTAAACAAGGCACGACTGAGCCAGTCGCCGCCGATGGTGAAGAGATGGGTGAGCTGGCACTACGTGGCAATATGGTGATGAAAGGCTATCTAAAAAGCCGCAAAGCCACTGAAGAAGCATTCACTGATGGCTGGTTCCGCACGGGGGATTTGGGTGTCAAATACCCTGACGGCTACATCAAAATTATGGACAGGCTCAAAGACATTATTATCTCAGGCGGTGAGAATATCTCTAGTATCGAGGTCGAAAATGTCTTATACAAGCTCCCTGCCATTGAGAGCTGTGCGGTCGTCGCCGCGCCACATGATAAATGGGGCGAAGTGCCCGTCGCCTTTATCGAGATTCATGAGGGCAGCACCTTGCAACGCGATACGGTAATGGCGCATTGTAGTCAGCACTTAGCAGGCTTTAAAGTGCCAAAATATATCGTCTTTGCCGAAATCCCAAAAACCAGTACGGGTAAAGTACAAAAGTTTGAGCTACGCCAAGCAGCCAAATCGTTGGCGCATGAAACGTCAAAAGTCACTGCTAGTGCTAAGTGATCTGACAATACATTAAATCCTGTCATCAACTAACATTCATAAAAAAGGTCAATCACATATACGTGGCTGACCTTTTTTCGAGTGCTAGCCTATTTATACTATAGTTGGTTCAATATAATTTGGAGACAAGGAAGCCAAGTAAAAGTACTACAAATAGTAGACTAAGCGAGGCTGACACCGTATCCAATTTATAGAGAACTAACTATATCAGCCAATTTTTGGCTCAAACCACTGATAGACCAGCATCCCTACGACCATCGCAGGGATAAACACATACGCTTGCCACTGACCCGTCCCGAGCAAGACGATGCCTGGCCCCGGGCAAATACCCACCAGCCCCCAGCCGATACCAAACAACATGGCTCCGATAATCAATTGTTTGGTGATGACGGTTTTGCTTGGCATATCAATGGGCGTGCCAATCCAGCTATTCTCTTGACGCTTGGCCAACAGCACACCGAAAAATGCAACGAACAAACCACCACCCATCACCAGGGCAAGGGAGATATCCCATGCGCCAAACACATCTAAGAACCCTTGTACTTTTACAGGGTCCGTCATACCTGACACCAGCAGCCCAAACCCAAACAGTAACCCTGCCAGCAATCCGATTATATTTTTTAGCATCGTCGTCTCTCGCTATTATTATCTTCTATTAACTCTTATATGTCGTGCGCGCTTTAGTCCTACTAGCAATCTCATGGCAATCTGCCGTTGAGCATTTATAGTAGCCCTAGGACATGACGACCGATATACACGGTCACAATACCCAACAGCATAAAGGTGACGGTCGCGGCCAGTGAGCGTGGAGACAGACGTGCATTACCACAAATACCATGCCCACTGGTACAGCCTGAGCCAAGACGCGTACCAAAGCCCACCAATAGCCCTGCGGCAATCAACAGTGGCAAAGAAGTGCTAATCTCTACGTTAGGTAGCGGTCTTGCCAGCCTGTACAGCACGGGCGATATGACCAAACCCAGTATAAACAGTATCTGCCACATCTCTACACGCTTGGGTTTTAGCAAGCTTGAAAAAATGCCACTGATACCCGCTATACGGCCGATACCGAGCAGCAAAATAACCGTCGCCACCCCTAGCATCAGACCACCGACTAGAGATATCGGTGTAAATGCTTGCCAGTCTATTTGTATACTCATAACGGACTACCCATTTAGGTTTGTTAAGTATTTGCTCAACGTTCTATTTATATAAATACATTATATTATAAAATATAATAAAAGGGTAAAAAAATACTGAGCACGTATGATGATAATAACGGCTCAGTATTTTATGATGATAAAAGCGTCTTCAGAAGTACTTATAAAGTTAGCGGTATCATTTTAAAAGGTTTCTTAATTACTATTTCTACTGGCTTAGTACTTCATCCAGTGCGGACTCAAAACGCGTGACCGTACCGTCGATATCGGTCAGCTTGTCCAAACCAAACAGACCCAAACGGAACGTCTTGAAGCTGTCAGGCTCACCTACTTTTAAGGGTACGCCAGCGGCGATTTGCACACCCGCTGCCGCAAAAGCGCTGCCTTTATGCATATCATCACGATCGGTATAAGACACGACAACGCCAGGCGCTTGAAAGCCTTCAGCCGCAACGCTCTCAATACCTTTGGCTTCTAGTACTTCACGAATACGTTTGCCAAGCGTCCACTGCGCCTCACATAGCTTATCAAAACCAACCGCTTTGGCTTCATTCACCGCATCACGGAACTGGCGTAAGCTGTCTGTCGGCATCGTCGCATGGTAGGCATGACCGCCGTTTTCGTAAGCGCGCATGATATTTAGCCATTGCTTTAGATCAATACTGAAGCTATCAGACTCTGTGCTGTCTACTTTTTTGACCGCCGCCTCGCTTAGCATGACAAGACCAGCGCCTGGTGTACTGCTCCAGCCTTTTTGCGGGGCGCTGATAAGCACATCGATACCCAAGTTTTTCATGTCTAACCAGACACAGCCTGACGCGATACAGTCGATAACCAACAATCCACCGACGCTATGCACAGCCGCGCTCAACGCTTTGATATAGTCATCTGACAAAATCATGCCAGACGAAGTCTCGACGTGCGGCGCAAATACCACTGCTGGCTGCTCTTCTTTGATTTTAGCTACCGCCGTGTCGATATCGACTGGTGCAAACGGCTTTGGTAACTCGCTATCATCTGCACGATTGGCTGTGAGCACGGTTGAGGATTTGGCAATTTTACCTTTTTCTAAAATCTGCGTCCAACGATAACTAAACCAACCATTACGAATGATGAGGCAATCTTCGTCATTTGCCAGTTGACGCGCGACCGCTTCCATACCATAAGTACCAGAACCCGGTACGATCGCCACGGCATCCGCGTTGTAGACAGATTTTAGATCACTAGATAAGTCATTCATCACTTGCTGAAAGGCTTTTGACATATGGTTTAGCGCACGATCAGTGTAGACCACTGAATACTCTAATAAGCCGTTTGGATCGATATCTTGACGTAATGCAGGCATGGGATGCTCCTTGCTCGTTGTCGGATTTTTGGATGGGTATAACCTGTGTTTTTCGCCCCATTGATTATAGGGGGTAATCTACCAAAAAACCAACCCGTGCTTAGTGAACGGGCGAGTAAGACATTTAGCGGCGGCGGTGGGCGTTTTGGAGTCCAGAGACCACAAAATCTAGCAAATCACTGTCGCCTTGGCGGGCGGCTGTGCGCATGAGCTTGGATGGTGCGTGCGTCAGTGTTTGAGTCAGGCGCCGTGACAGCTCAATAAGAATGTCTTCTGGACTGACATCGTCTTGTTGCAGCTTGGCAATGGACTCATGCAGTAGCTTATCTACTTGATTTTGAGTACAGGTACGATACTGCTGGATGTCTTTACCCACTTGGCGAACTTGGAAGCGACGATCTATTTCAACGACCAATTGACTGACTAAAAGTTCTGCATCGACCGCCGCTTGCCGACGCTGCTCAATATTGCCAGCAATCACATGCTGCAAATCATCGACAGAATACAGATAGACATCATCCATGCGACTGATGGTTGAGTCAATATCACGTGGTACGGCCAAATCTATCATTAGCATCGGCTGATAACGGCGACGCTTAAGCGCTTGCATAGTCATGGTTTTATCAATCAATAAATCCATACTACCACTACAGCTGCTGACAATATCGGCGTCTGCTAGCACTTGCGGCAAATCTTGCAAGGGTCTGACGTCTATGCGGCGATTGGGACTACGCAGTTCAGCCGCCAATGCCTCAGCACGCTCAGGATTACGATTACAAATAATCACTCGCCCAACGCCAAGTCCTGCGATATGGGTGGCAACCAAGCGATTCATCTCACCTGCCGCGACGACCAATAGCGTACGACTCGGCAAGTCATCAAATATCTGCGTGACCAATTTGGCCGCCGCAAAACTCAGCGATACCGCTTGTGCACCCACTTGCGTCTCATTACGTACTCGTTTAGCAGCGGCAAATACTTGATCAACGATCCAACCGAGCTGATTGCTCAATACTTTTTGCTCTTGTGCCAAATGCACAGATCGCTTGATTTGACCAAGTATTTGCGGCTCACCCAGTATCATAGAATCCAGCCCCGCTGCGACTCTTAGCCAGTGGGTCAATGCGTGCGTGTCGCGGTGCACATAGAGATAAGGATCGATATCTACGAGTGGCAGCTGTTTGAATTCAGCAAGCCACGTCTTAATCTTGAGGATATGAGCGCTGATCATGCTTGATGTGACATGAGCACTGCTACTAAAATCATTATGAGAGATGGCGTGATCTGTCTGCTCATTGACTGCCGAGCTTGATGAGTGTGAGTGGTGCGGGGTCAACGTATGGGGCACAAGCGCATAAATCTCAGTACGGTTGCAAGTAGAGACAATCACACTGCCATCCGTGAAGGATTCTATTTGCTCAAGCGCGACATTCACATCGTCACCCACCAGCGCCAAACGCTCTCGCAGAGCGACTGGTGCAGTTTTGTGATTGACCCCAATGACCACTAATCTCATTATCGATAGACCATAAACATGACGCCTAGCTGCCCACTCACGCTATCTTATTATTTTTAAAAGACAGTTTTTGACGACAGCGCTGAAAGGAAGACCCTAAAAACCGCTTATTATATCATTATTGCTGGCGTTAATTAACACTCACCCATCTATGATAGCGATATCTCTGTATCTGGTCGCAAATGTAACAAATCAACTACCGATATGATTGATAAAATCAATGGATGTGTTTTGGCAAATAGTCGCTAAGATCACCATAAATCATTCGCTTAGTGTCGCCTAACTTGTTATATTTCCACAGTATTCTGGTCAGCATAGCTATTTGTATAAAAGTTCTAGCAAAATAACTCATGCTTAAAACAAGTATCAGTCATAGCCTATCAATAGAATGATGATTGCTCAGATATGAGTAACACGGATGCTATTGTTTATACTGTTCATCTGCTCTTATAATGTTTGTCATGGGTACTCATTACCACTATTTGATTTGAAATGATTAAAATAAAATTGCCTCAGCTATGTAGGTAAACCATGGGCGAACACGGCTATCTATGATGTTTTTTGGATCATTATCTAGATCACAACCTCTTTATAACGAGCAATCTAGCCTCCGCGCTTTATTGCAGGTCGTTATCGATCGTTTGTGCCAGCGTTATAAGCTAGCGTTGTCATTGGCCGTCTGTTTATGCCTTGCCGTACCTGCGCATGCCAGCCATGCTGATACAGAATTGGCCGCAAAAACGCCACCAGCAGCAGTCATTACTAGCGATAACGGGGCAAATAATAATGCTACTTCTAGCACCTCTATCAGCACGACTGTTCATAAAAACAGCCAAATGACAGATAGTGTAACCAACATTGATGGTCTAGCGCCAGCCAGCCTATGGCAGCCTGAACTCAACGAACCCAGTTTATATGCTCTATTAGATGCAGAGTTTGCTGCGGATCGTGATGACAAACAACGTGCGATGACGATCTATAAGCAACAATCTTTTAAAGAAGATGCCACAGCGGTATTTGAGAGGGCACTAACTCTATCATTGCGTAATGAAAGGGTTGAGGATTCATTAGCCTTTGCGAAATCATGGCAAGACCAGAATCCTGATCATGTACCTGCTTGGTTTTATGTGGCGCATTTGGCACTACGGGCACACGACTATATCTTAGCTGGCGAGACCTTAAACCGCATCTTGCGTTACGATCCGCGTGCAGATTTGAGCGAAATCCTTATCGGTATTTATCCCAATAATGACGATGACAAACGCGAGCTGCTTGCCGCTTTGCAGCCACTAGATAGTGAGCAAAATGCTTCACTGTCCGTATTAAAAGCTGGTTTACTTTACCAATTTAATGAGCCCGAAATCGCTATCGTGCATATCAACCGCGCGCTAGAGCGTCAGCCTGATTATGTGCCTTTTATCACCCTAAAGGCTGACATCTTGCGCAAAATCGTCACCTCTGAAACTGTGGTCAACTATATAAGCCAAGCACGCTTGCGCAATCCTGATAGCAAAAGTTTGTACCTGTACGAGATTCGCTACTTATTAGACTTAAAACAAAGCGAGCAAGCTTGGAAACTATTGCTCGAAGCCCACCGCCGCTTTAACGACGATGCTGAGATTACCTTGCTAGCAGCACTAGTGAGCTTGGATATCGAAGAATATGCGAGTGCGGATGATCTACTCAATATGCTTGCCAAAAACCCCGCTTACCTTGACCAAGCTTATTACTATCTCGGTATCAGTGCTGAGCGCCAGCAGCAGTTTGATAAAGCCAAATACTATCTCAATGCCGTGATGCAAGAAGACTTAGTATTAGAAGCACGTCGAAAAGTGGTCGCATTTGAATTGCTCAATGACGACGTCGACGCCGCCATTGCTACTTTAGAAAAGCTACGCAAAGACTTTACGGTGTTCGCCCCTGACACCTTTGTGATGCAAGCCGATATTTTGTGGCAGCAAAATGAATCAGAAGAAGCCTTACGTCTATTGACGCGGGCCGCTCGTAAATATCCTGATAATGAGATGTTACTCTTTGCCCGTGTCCAACTGTTAGATGACAAAAGCGACTATGTCGTCAAACGTACACTCCTTAATCATTTGCAGGCGCTCGATCCTACCAATTTATCCTATCAGCTCAGTTATGCACAGTTGCTATTGGCCAACGAGCGTAGCTCTGAGCAAGGTCTGGCACTCGCCACAGCAATTATCCAGATTCGCTATGACGATCCGCGCTATGATAATGACCTTCATCTACAAGCTCTCAATGTACTGGCGGGTAATGCACTGGCCAAAGAAAACTATAAGCAAGTCATCGATTATCTGCAAACGCCTTACGATGTGCTCCCAACTCTGCGCTCAGGCACTCTATTACTGCGTGCTTATCAGGGTCTTGGCAATAACGAAAAAGTCGAAGCACTACTCGCAGACTTGCAACAGCGCTTCTCCTTTGGACAACACAATATCAATGACAGCATACAGCTATATTGATATTGGTTTTTCAAAATAACTGTTGCAGCGTGATGCCATTAAGCTTGATACTACAAAGCACTTATCAATTACAAGGGACGTATAAGAAGCTAACAGCCGTGCATAACCGAGCAACAAATAGCCCTTAAGCTAATATCTTTGTTAACCTATCCATTTACCCATTTTGAGAGCACATTATGTCAGCATCAACGATGTCTTATAAACCAAATAAACTGGCTTTGCTTACTGCGATAGCGACTACAATGGTGATTACCTCTGGCTGTCAGTCACTAAAAACAGCCAATGCGACCAATCAACCAACCACGATGCAAGCTCAAAACGCAGATCAGCCCAAAAAGCTAGAGAGCTTTAATATCACGGGTAAAATTGGGGTGACCACACCTGCTAATGACACCTCAGGTACCCAAGGCGGTAGTGCGTTTTATGCATGGGGACAAGAAAACGATCGTTTTGCTATTGAACTCATCGGCGCACTCGGCATTGGCAAAACCAATATCGAATACGATGGTCAGACGGCCACCTTGGTCAGTGAAAAGACAGGCACACTGACCGCCGATGATCCTGAGGAACTATTACAAAAAGCCACTGGCTGGCAAGCGCCTATCTCGCAAATGCCTTATTGGATCTCTGGTAGCCCAGCGCCCTCAGATAGCGCTCCACAAATGGATGCTCAGAACCGCCTGATAAGCTCGGTCAATGGTGAGTGGACAGCTAGCTTTACCTATAAAGGCTCAGACAAACGACCTTCCAAAATCAGCGCTGTACAACCACAGGGCAATAAAGTTGTGATGACGATTAATCACTAGTCCGTCATTACTAGTGTATCACCACTGAAAAATCAGCCCCTATTGCTCATTAACATAGTCGTTTATGACTGTACCTTATGATGAAAAAACATGATTGAAAACATAGCCGAAGCATCTGACTCTACTGTTACGCGTTTATCCCCTGCAAAAATCAATCTATTTTTGCATATTACAGGCAAGCGTGCTGACGGTTATCATAATTTGCAAACGGTGTTTCGCCTGCTTGATTGGGGTGATTACTTGCATTTTTCACTCATGGATGATGCTGTGATACAAACGGCTGATAATAAAGCAGATGCCAACACCCTCTGTCATCAGCTATTGGTATTAGCTGGTGCCGAGGCGATAACTACCGACATAGAAGACAACTTAATCTTTAAAGCGGCGCGCGAATTGCTCGCGTTTGCCATAGAGTCAGATACTTTGCCTGAGCAATTGGCACAAGTTACTGTCACTTTAGACAAGCATTTGCCAATGGGCGCAGGATTGGGCGGTGGCTCATCCAACGCCGCAACGACTATGCTGGTGCTCAATGAGCTTTGGCAGCTTAACTTTACTTGTGATGAGCTGATAATAATCGGTGCAAAGGTAGGCGCAGACGTGCCAATCTTTATCTTTGGTCAAGATGCCATTGCGATGGGTATCGGCGAGGAATTAACTGCCATCAATTTACCTGACCAGCAGTATTTAGTCTTAACGCCTGATGCGCATGTCAATACTGCCAAACTATTCGCTCACCCCAAACTACAGCGAAATATCGCTCCTCTATCGATTGATACGATTAAAAATCAATCCAATGATTATGTTCAAAATTTGAATACGCCTTATCACAATGTGTTTACGCCAGTAGTAACGAGCCTTGCCCCCGCTGTTGCAGAGGCTTTGAGTTATTTGCAAGGGTTAGAAACACAAGCGCTGGGCACAGCGCGCATGACCGGCTCTGGTAGCGCGGTGTTTTTACCCTTAGATGCAAGTATTGCCAATGATAAAAAACTATTGGCAAAGTGGGTTGAAAGTGCGCCTTGTGAAGCGTTTATGGTTGGGAGTTTGTAGGATACTATTTAAGAATTAAGGTGTGTTTAACGCTCCCTTTTTGAAAAGTTCACATTATCTATGTGTTCTAGGCGCACTCTACTCAAACTTTGTTAAGGTGCATATCCTATTATTGACATTCCAGCACACGACTCGTTTGCAATATCGCTATATAAACTTATTAAACTAACAAAGCTCTCCAATTCATATTTATGAACGCAAAAACTTTGCAAGTCTATCATTTTGAGAGTATCAACAAAATTTCGAGCACTTTTTTGGTCATTAAATATGTAAGGATTATCACTATAATTCTCTCGCACATGGTGAATCAGATTAGCTAACTCTTCTAAGCCTTCATGCCTAACTATTCTTTCAAATATAGTATCTTCATCAAAAAATATAGCGTGTTCATCCATATGCGAATCATTAGCAATGTATTGTGCATCAAATTCTTCATAATCCTCAGGAGTGTGTGGATAAGCTAGGTATAAATGAAACCTTAGTAGTTGTTGTCCTTTGTCATACTCTGTTGTCATATTACTTTTCCATAAATAGTTTGTTAGAAAGCTCATCTAGAATTAATAAAGCATAGAGCATATTTTTAATGAAATATAGCATTAGGCGCTTAAATTATCACAAAGTTTCACAATCTTGTGATCTCTACCTTAAGAACAATGAATTCATTACTTTAGTTAATATGTCAGATAAAAAACTTTCTAATTTAATAGAACGATAATGACAACGGTAGGATTGCCTATTTTAATTTGCTAAAATAGCGCCAGCAGTAACCTATGATGAATAAATACCAGAAAAAGGCGCAAATGACTTGCAAAATCTGAAAATTTACTTATAATAGGTCGCCACAATAGGGGTATAGCCAAGTTGGTAAGGCATCAGGTTTTGATCCTGACATCCGTTGGTTCGAGTCCAGCTACCCCTGCCATTTTTTAGTACGAAGCGTTAGACATACATTGAGTATAAGAGGTTTATAGACAACCTCTTATACTATTGTCATTGACAACGTTATCCCAGTTTCGGTATAGTTCGCAATGAACACCGCTAGGGAAAAGTTATGTTTTAGACGGCTTGATCGTTTATAAGATAACTGACAGGTCGTGACACCATTCTAAGAATGACTATTAGTCGCTATTAGCTTTCGGTTGTTCATAGCCTAGACATTACAGGGGTATAGCCAAGTTGGTAAGGCATCAGGTTTTGATCCTGACATCCGTTGGTTCGAGTCCAGCTACCCCTGCCATTTTTTACTGTAATAGTAGTCTTCAATCTTTTTCACCACTCTTTTCTTAATTTGAGCAGTTTGTCACTGCTTAGCGGTCGCTGCTTGAGTCAATCAATAGGACTTCTGTCATGCCTTATTTGGCGATTTTTACGGGCAATGCCCACCCAGAATTAGCAAAAACCGTAGCCGATCATCTTCACATACCTCTTGGTAAAGCTGACATCACGCGTTTTTCTGATGGCGAAATTGCCGTGGAAATCAAAGAACACGTACGCGGTAAAGACGTGTTTATCATGCAGCCTACTTGTGCACCGACCAACGACAACTTGATGGAAATCATGATGATGGCGGATGCCTTGCGTCGCTCTAGTGCTGGTCGTATCACAGCTGTCATGCCATATTTTGGTTATGCGCGTCAGGATCGTCGCCCGCGCTCAGCTCGTGTACCTATCTCAGCAAAAGTCGTCGCTGACATGCTAAACATCGTTAGTATCGATCGCGTGATGACGGTTGATTTGCACTCAGATCAGATTCAGGGTTTCTTTGACATTCCTGTAGACAACATCTACGGTACGCCAGTACTCCTAAACGACCTACAAAAACAAGATTATGACAATATCATGGTGGTTTCACCTGATGTTGGCGGCGTGGTTCGTGCCCGTGCAATGGCCAAGCAGTTGGGTGATACTGACATGGCGATTATCGACAAGCGCCGTGCCCGTGCCAATGAGTCACAAGTGATGCACATCATCGGTGATGTCCGTGACCGTGATTGCGTCATCGTTGATGATATGGTCGATACCGCAGGTACGCTATGTAAAGCCGCTGAAGCACTGAAAGAGAATGGTGCACGTCGCGTTTTAGCATATATTACTCACCCTGTTCTATCGGGTAATGCACTAAAAAACATCAGCGAATCTGCGCTAGACGAAGTTGTCGTGACCGATACGATTCCATTATCTGCTGAAGCAAAAGCCTGTAGCAAAATCCGTCAGGTAAGCATTGCACCGATGCTTGCTGAGAGCTTACGCCGCATTAATAATGAAGAATCTATTAGTGCGATGTTTGATGCCTAATGCTAGACAGTCATTGCTATAAATTTTAATAGTATTATAGTGACAATAAAGATGTAGTCATAAAAATAATAGCGTCAAGTATCAGTACTTGGCGCTATTTTTATGTAGGTACTTTGCGTAGGTCTTTATTATTACTACAAAATCCCGTATAATGCGCGCCTGTGCTGACCGTTTGTTTTATTCAATCAGTCCAGCATTATCAAAAGTGCTGATCATGCTGAATAATAATGGCTATTGTGGTAATTTTTACTATAAAAATCATTGTTATAAGCAAATGGCTAACATCGATAGTTGTGTCATTTATACGCAACGATAGATATTAGCTCTCATCACGTATTAGTGGATTGGTCGCAAATCCACTTTTTTATGACCAGACACTTCATCATTCTTTTTATAGGATTATATCCATGAGCAATAATCATTTTGAACTAAACGCTACTGATCGTTCTGCTGAAATCCAAGGTAAAGGTGCGAGCCGCCGCCTACGTAAGCAGAACCTAGTTCCTGCTATCATCTATGGTGGTGGTGAGCAGCCAACAGCGATCTCTATCAAAATCAACGAGCTAGTAAAAGCACTTGAGTTTGAAGCATTCTTTTCACACATCTTGACCATCAATGTTGACGGTACCGAGCATCAAGCTGTTATCAAAGACTTGCAGCGTCATCCTGCTAAAGGCTTCCCAATGCATGCTGACTTCCAGCGCGTTGTAAAAGGTCAAAAAATTCACATGAACGTTCCTGTGCATTTTGTTGGTCGTGAAGAAGCGCCAGGTACTGCTGCTGCTGGTGTACTATCTACCCTAGTATCTGATATCGAAGTTATCTGCTTACCATCACAGTTACCTGAATATCTAGAAGTAGATGTATCTGGTATGGAAATCGGTGATTTGTTCCGTCTATCAGACATCAAACTTCCTGAAGGCGTTGTGATTCATGAGCTTGAGCTAGAAGACGGCCATGACCGCACTATCGTTAACATGCAGCCACCAACGGTTGAAGAAGTTGACGAAGATGCTGACGACGTTGATGCTGATGAAGTACCAGCAACTGAGCAAAACGACGGCGCTGATGCTGAAGAAAGCAAAGACGACGAGTAATATACTATGTCTAGGTAGCATTTTATTTTGTGCCACTTAGTAACAGACTCGTTTAGTTAAGAAGACAGCAGGCGATTTGAAATCTCCTGCTGTTTTTGTAAGTAGGGCGTGTTGAACATTCGACCATGGCACTGACAGCGACTATTTTTTAGGCGATTCGATGTTAAAAATAATAAGTTTAGTCACTCTAAGCGCTTATTTTTAACGATGAAGCGGCAAAAAAGAGTCCTGTCCCCTGCTTTTTATCGTCGGGGCTGATGTTAAAATTGCCCCATACTGCGTTACAAATCTCGCTAAGGCATCTGCATTATCGTCGCTTTGTGCCTTGTCTGGAACAATTTTAGCGATCAGCAGTGCCTATTTGCGAATGTTCAACACGCCCTAAGGTTTGAGAATATACTGTCTATCAACATTTCAAACCTTATCCTTATTTATCAAATTTAAGCAGGGTGTTTTTATGGCCATAAAGCTTATTGTCGGTCTTGGTAATCCTGGTCAGCAGTATATGTTTACGCGTCATAATGCCGGATTTTGGTTTGTCCATCACTTGGCGCAACAATTCAACATTACGCTCTCCCCTGACAAAAAATTCCACGGGGTGACAGGACGTGGGCACATTCATGGATCTGATGTGCGCTTACTTATGCCGCTCACGTTTATGAATAAATCTGGTCAGTCAGTCGTGCCTATGGTAAATTTTTATGGCATCAAAAACGACGAGTTATTGATTGCTCATGATGAGCTCGATATTCCAGCTGGCAGCATCAAACTCAAAACCGACGGCGGCCATGGCGGCCATAACGGTCTGCGCGATATCACCCCACATATCGGCAACGACTTTCATCGACTGCGTATCGGTATCGGGCATCCAGGTCACAAATCCAAAGTCAGTGGACATGTGCTCTCAAAAGCGTCTCCCGATGAGCAAATCGCCATTGACAGCGCATTGACGGCGGCATTTGACGCGCTACCATTATTGCTAGATGGTGATATCGAAAAAGCACGTTCACAAATTAATGGCTTTAAATTGCCTGAATAAAATATTACCTCTATAATAATAGCCTTTTATTTTGGTAGGTTTGTCCCCATTAACCTTTTGATTTAGTTATTTAATATCAGTTACGCTAAGGAAGCAACCTATGCTACTTAATATGCTTAAATGCAAATTACACCGTGCTCGCGTTACCCATGCTGAGCTTCACTATGAAGGCTCATGCGGTATCGATGGTGATCTACTAGACCTAGCTGGTCTACGTGAAAACGAATCTATCGATATCTATAATGTGACCAATGGCAAGCGCTTTCGCACCTATGCTATCCGTGCTGAGGCGGGCTCTGGTATTATCTCATTAAATGGTGCTGCGGCTCATATGGCAGACTTGGGCGATATCGTCATTATTTGTGCTTACGCGCATTTCGATGAAGTTGAAGCATCGACGTATCAGCCAAAACTGGTCTATTGCAACGAAGACAACACAGTTAAAGACACAGCAAATATCATTCCTGTACAAGTTGCTTAATATGACAGGATGGTGAGGTTTTGGTAAATTTAAGATAAACACAAAGTTACATCTTTGAATTAGCTGCTATTATTACTAAAAATCTCGATGCTATTAGGAAAGCTGAATCTAAATCAAGATTCGGCTTTTTTTATGCCATTTTTCTCTATTAAACTCATTTTTTTCATCATATACAAGGAAACATACTGATGTGGTTGGCCGTGCTTGCAATACTGATTGGGTTAGCAATTTTGGTTTGGAGTGCCGATGTCTTTATTGATGGGGCGACAGCACTGGCAAAAAAGTTTAGTGTGCCTAGCTTCTTAATTGGGGTATTAATATTGGGCATCGGCACATCAGCACCTGAGATGGTCGTGTCAGTATTAGCAGCGTTAGAAGGCAGTCCTGAGCTGGCTTTGGGCAATGCTTACGGCTCAAATATTATTAATATTGCTTTAGTACTCGGTGCAACCGTACTGATTAGCCCTATTATCATCCGTAAAGGTATCGTAAAGCGTGACCTGCCGCTGCTACTGCTAATCACCGCCATCGCTGCATGGCAGCTACGTGACGGCATATTGAGCCAAGTGGATGGTCTGATATTGCTTGTATTGTTGATTGCGGTATTGGGATTACAGATCGTATTGAGCATTCGTGAGGGCTATCATGAGCATGAAGAGGACATTGATAATGCAGATTCAGATGCGACAGAGCCAAGCGTAGCGCGTGGACTTGGTAGCTTACTGCTCGGTATGCTGATGCTGGTACTTAGCTCGCGGGCGATCGTTTGGGGAGCCGTTGAATTGGCAACGCTCTGGGGGCTGAGTGAGCTCATCATTGGCTTGACGATTGTTGCGATTGGTACATCACTGCCTGAGCTGGTATCAAGCTTGTCAGCAGCGCGTAAAGGCGAGCACGACATGGCACTAGGTAATATCATTGGCTCAAATGTCTTCAATACATTGGCGGTCGTAGGCCTAGCTACGGTGATTGCCCCGATTGCTGCTGATCCAGTGATCTTGTCACGTGATGTGATGGCAATGGGGGTACTGACGGTATTACTCGTTGCTCTGTGTGTGTTTGCCTTTACAACAAAGCGCCAGTTCGGTCGTACGTCAGGCGCTACTTTGGTGCTTTTCTTTGTCGGTTATACTGCATGGCTGATTCAAAGCGTTAGTATATAATTTTTTATTTTTTATTTTTTGAGCATAACTGACTGCTTTATAAGGTTAAGATTTTTTCTTACGATTTTTAAAACCGCGCCATAACCCTTCATGTGCTACTTTTGGCATTTTTAGGGTAATGGTGTTGGATAGCATATCCTGTACTGCGAGACCACGAGGGTTGAACAGACAAAACACATAGTTGAATACCAATCCAAGAAACGCGCTGGCCAATAAGGCGGCGCGTGACCCATCGATCAGACTACCAATAATACCAAAAATCAGCGGCATCAAACACGCCGCCAAGATACGTTTGAAAGACTGCCCCCACGTGAGCCACTGACCAGCATCATTGATGGTTTTCAATCGCCACGTTTGCATCCCCAATGTCTGACCACCACGGCGCCAAAATATCCCATAGAATGCCACCAATGTCAGTACAAACGACGGCGTCATAATGGCGTTTTGATACCAAAGCGGTAGTGACTGGGCCTGTGAAGACTCGGTACCCGTCTCCATCGTTAGCAGCGTGCCAACTACGGTCAATATCGTGCCGACCAAAAACAACAATGCCAAAATCAACATGCCATCATAAAGAATGGCCACGACGCGAACCATGGGCTTGGCAATGGTGGGCGCTTCATTAGGATCTTGCTGCACAAAAGCGCTCGGTTGCGGCTTTGATTTATTGACAGATTTTGACGGGCGTTTAGAGGAACTTTTTGGCATGGTACAAGCTCATAGCAAGCAGTGAATAATAACGCTATTGTACCGTAAATGACTGGTCTATCGTACATTATCCTAGATGACCGTCTAATCATATTGACTATAGTTGCAAAGCGATTGACAGCAAGTCACCAGTACAAAGCCATCAAGCCCCGTGATAGATTACAAAAATGACAGACATAAAAAAATCGCCAATTGTCATAAGACAGGCGATTGATTTAGTTGATTATGCAAATGGTGCGCTTGGAGAGATTCGAACTCCCGACCCCTTAGTTCGTAGCCAAGTGCTCTATCCAACTGAGCTACAAGCGCGTACTTTGCAAATCATTTACCGAGTTGTTAAAAACAATTTCAGTAAATTAGGTTGGCTATTATATAGATAATATCGCTTGTGTCAACATCTTTTTTAATTAAACACAAAATATTTTTTGATTTAATTATTAAGAATGTTTAACGCAATATACTGCGTTACTACTCTAATAATAACTGAATAAATGGCGGTGAAGGAGGGATTCGAACCCTCGATACGCTTACACGTATGGTTCCTTAGCAGGGAACTGGTTTCAGCCACTCACCCACTTCACCTAACGATTTAAGACATTTATAAAAATAAACACAGTATTGATGCTAGCAATACGTCTTATGTCGTGGGCGAGTATTATAACAAAGCCAAAACGAATTGCAAGCCTTGTCTGCCGATTTAATGAGGCTTTTCTGATAATTATAGTTATAAAGGCTTTTCTGACGTTTCAATCTTCAAAATCACGCCATATTTTAGAAAAACACCACCTTTTTATTCATCATCTGTACAAGCTTGTGTTTTTTTAATACGTTAACTGAGTCTATCGGTATCAGACGGTGATAGATTTTTTGATGATAGGTGGCTATAGTATTTATCACTGATTATAAAATACCTAAAAGGAGCGGTTATGCGACCTGTCGTACTGTGTTTTTCTGGACTGGATCCCTCAGGCGGTGCTGGATTACAAGCGGACATTGAAGCCATCGGTCAATCTGGTGCGCATGCTGCCATCGCGTGTACGGCAGTCACAATTCAAAGCTCACAGCAGGTATTTGGCTTTGAGGCGTGCGCTGCCTCCTTAGTGCAAGCACAGGCCACTGCGGTGCTTGACGATTTACCTGTTACAGCCATCAAATCTGGTATGCTTGGTACCACTGACAATATCGCCATGCTAACCCAGTTGTTTGCTGAGCAAAAGATCAGCAAGGACACACCATTTGTATTGGATCCTGTATTGGTCGCCAATAGCGGTGGCAGTTTGGGCGATGAGAAAACGCTGGTGCGCGCGTTTAGGCAGCTGCTACCCTATGCCACCTTGATTACACCCAATACGCATGAATTGCGCGCGCTGAGCGGCGAGCAGGATTTGCACAGTGGTGCGAAAAAACTATGCGCGCAAGGCGTTCATGCGGTGTTGGTAAAAACCTCTCATGATTTTGACAGCGGTGATATCGAGCAGTATTTATATATAGAGGGCGAGATGGTACACAAAAGCATCTTACCGCGCTTAGAAGGTGAATTTCATGGCTCAGGGTGTTCGCTCGCCAGCTTTATCGCTGGGCGTTTGGCGATGGAAGATGATTTGATTGATGCGGTAAAATCCGCAGATAATTGGATTACCCAGACATTGCGCGCGGCTGACATACCGCATCCTGAAGATGCTCAGGCGCAATTAATACCCAATCGCTTTGTACGTCTCTGACGTCTTTATCAAACCACTGCATAAACCCATGAGGTGTATCAAGAGCTGATAATAACAATCATAAAAAAGGCGCTCTATATTTTATAGAGCGCCTTTTGGCATGGGATGCGTTATTGATTCTCTGTGATTTATAGACACCAATTATCCTAGCATTGGCATAAAATTCGCCGACAAGCCGCCGATAAATATCTCAAGCAGATAGAACACAAAAAAAGCAATCATCGGTGATAAATCCAGCATGCCTAAGTTTGGCGTAATACGACGAAACGGCTCTAGTATCGGCTCCGCTAAGCTCATAATAATACCAATAATAGGATGCTGGGATTGGGTAAACACCACGATCCAGCTGACGATAATAGACCCAATCACCAAGTAGCGACACATGCGTAAAAAATCTAACACTAGGCTGATCGTACCCGTGAAAAATAGCGGCACAGGGGCAATCCCTTGATGCGTCAAGGCCGCTTTTCCAGAGATATCAATCAGACGAATCAAAAACATTAAGACAATAGCAGCAATGCTAATACGGCCCTGTCCGACCGTTGGGAAGATACGCCCAAACACATCGACGATATGGGTCGCTTTATAGGCAGGTGCAATCATCGGGTTGCGCGCATCCATTCCTGCAAATTGCAGCATAAAACGAATAAACACCAGCATCATAGCGAATGTGGTGACCAGATCAAAAACTTGAAATAACATGTTGTTCATGAAGGGCTACTCAATGGGACATTATTGACAGATTTTAGAATGACAACTGTCATTATCAGATGCGAATCATCATGTAATGTAGGTCGGCTGTTTAGCCTGACCTACTTTTTGGGTCGTTACTTATTAATTACTAGACCTCTTGCAAAAGTCATAGGTTAAGCTCGGAATTAATGATACCAGCAAACAGCTTCATTCTAAGATCATAGCGCTGACGACGGTTGCGATATTTATGAGCCACGATTTT